>NZ_CP052757.1:3308282-3969938 GCF_009708005.2 Cellulosimicrobium protaetiae
CGACCGGGTACCGCCCGCATCCCTCCCGCCACGCACCACGCCTCGGCATCCGGCGCGGCGGGGACGCCCTGTACGAAGACCCTCGACGAGGAGGAGCCCGCATGCGTCTCGGCATCCACACCGGCTACTGGTCGGCCGGCCCCCCGGACGGCATCCAGGACGCGATCGTCGCGGCCGACCGCCTGGGCGTCGACTCCGTGTGGACCGCGGAGGCCTACGGGTCCGACGCGTTCACCCCGCTCGCGTGGTGGGGTTCGCGCACGAACCGGATCCGGCTCGGGACCGCCGTCGCGCAGATCTCCGCCCGCACGCCGACCGCGACGGCGATGGCGGCGCTGACGATGGACCACCTCTCGGGCGGCCGGTTCGTCCTCGGGCTCGGCGTCTCGGGCCCTCAGGTCGTCGAGGGCTGGTACGGGCAGCCGTACGCCCGCCCGCTCGCCCGCACGCGCGAGTACGTCCAGGTCGTGCGCGACGTGCTGCGCCGCGAGGCCCCCGTGACGTCCGCGGGACCGCACTACCCCCTCCCTCTGCCCGAGGGTGCGGGCACCGGGCACGGCAAGCCGCTGCGCTCGACCGTGCACCCGCTGCGCGCGGACCTGCCGATCCACCTCGCCGCCGAGGGGCCCAAGAACATCGCGCTCGCGGCCGAGATCGCGGACGGCTGGCTCCCGCTGTTCTACTCGCCGCGCATGGACGCGACGTTCCGCGAGCTCCTCGCGGACGGGTTCACGAAGCGCTCCCCCGAGCGCTCGCCCGAGGCCGCGTTCGAGGTGAGCGCGACCGTACCCGTCGTCGTCCGCGAGCACGTCGAGCAGGCCGCGGACCAGGTGCGCCCGTTCCTCGCGCTGTACGTCGGCGGCATGGGTGCGAAGGGCGCCAACTTCCACCGCGACGCGCTCGACCGCCTCGGGTACGCCGAGGCGTGCGACGAGATCCAGGCCCACTACCTCGCCGGGCGCAAGGACCTCGCGGTCGCTGCCGTCCCGACGGCGATGGTCGAGGACGTCGCGCTCGTCGGGCCTCCGGAGAAGATCGCCCGCGACCTCGTCGCGTGGCGCGAGACCGCCGTCACGACGCTCCTCGTCCAGGGCGACGCGACGGCCGTGCAGACGCTCGCCCCGCTCCTCGCCTCCCCGTCCTCCCGTTGAGTGCTGGGTATCCGTCGCCGCCCGGAGGATCAGACGACAGATGCCCAGCACTCAACGGGCGGGGGTGTCGTCCTCGGGGAACCAGACCGCTCGGCGCAGGTCGACGCGGCGCCCGTCGCGCGACAGCGGGCATCCCTCGGCGCGCAGCTCCGTGAGCGCCGCGTCGAGGTGGTGCGCGGGCGGTGAACCCGCCGCGTTGACGACGCGCCACCACGGGACCGGCGCGCCGTCGTCGTCGACGCCCGACGACCCGGCGAGCACCTGACCGACCTGACGGGGGCCACCGCGGCCCAGCGACTCGGCGACGATCTCCGCGACGAGCCCGTACGTCGTCGCCCGCGCCGGCGGGATGCGCCGGACGAGCGCGAGCACGGCGACCGCGTACTCCGCGGCGAGTGCCGTGCGGTCGGTCCCCGCGGGCGCCGGGCCGTCCGTGCGCCCGCCCGTCGCGCGACCGCGCGTGCCTCGTGCCATGGGGCCCGACCCTAGCCGCCGCATTTGTCCTGGCGCGAGGTGTGCCGAGCCGGGAGGATCGGACGCATGAGCGACCACACCACCGCGCGCCTCCCCGACGGCTACGACCTCGTCCCCCTCACGACGGACGACCTGCGCGAGGTGCTCGACCTCGACACGACGACGTTCCCCTCTCCCGTCGAGGTCGACGAGCTCGTCGACCTCCCGTTCCCCCTCACGTGGGAGCGCACGCTGGGCGTGGTCCAGGAGCGCGAGGACGACGACGCGCCGCCCGTCGACGGCGCGCGGCCCGTGCGTCGCGAGCTCGTCGGGATGCATGCCTCGTACCCGTTCGCGCGGTTCCCCGTACCCGGCGCGACCGCTCCGGTCGCGGGTCTGACGTGGGTCGCGGTGCACCCGGGCCACCGCCGCCGCGGGATCCTCACCGCGATGATCGACACGCACCTCGCGCGCTGCCGCGAGCGCGGGGAACCGCTGTCCGCGCTCTTCGCCGCGGAGGCCGCGATCTACGGGCGCTTCGGGTACGGCAAGGCCGCGGACGACCTGCGCCTCACGGTGCCCCGCGGGGTCGCGCTGCGCGACGTCCCCGGCGCCGAGCGCCACACCGTGCGCATCGAGCGGGCCGACCGCGAACGCCACGGCGCGCTCGTCGCCGCGCTCCACGAGCAGGCGGGCGCCGACGCGACCGGCCAGGGCGCCGGGATCAACCGCCCCGGCTGGGCGACGCGCGAGACGCCCGAGCTCCAGGCGACGTTCTGGGACGACGCGAAGGTGTGGCGCAAGGACCGCGAACCCACGCGCATCGCGATCGTCGAGCTCGACGGCGAGCCGCGCGGGTACGCGCGGTTCCACCGCAAGCTGTCCTGGGAGGTCACCGGCCCGCGCGGTCCGGTGAGCACGGGCGAGGTCGTCGCGCTCGACGCGGCGGCGGCGCGCGCCCTGTGGGGCGTCCTCACCGACCTCGACCTCACGCACGAGGTGACGCCCTTCATGCTCCCCGTGGACGACGTCGTCACGAGCCTCCTCGTGGACCCGCGGTCGGCCGCGCCACGGCTCGCGGACAACCTCTGGGTGCGCGTGGTGGACGTCCCGGCCGCGCTCGCCGCGCGTCGCTACGCGGCCGACGTGGACGTCGTCCTGCACGTGACCGACGAGCGCCTTGCCGAGAACGCCGGGCACTGGCGGCTGCGTGCCGGGGCCTTCGGGGAGGCGACGGCCGAGCGCACCGAGGACGCCGCGGACCTCTCGCTCGACGTGCGCGAGCTCGGCGCCGTCTACCTGGGCGGGACCTCGCTCGCGGCCCTCGGCGCCGCGGGGCTCGTCACCGAGCACGCCCCCGGCACCCTCGCCCGCGCGAGCGCGGCGTTCGGCTGGCCCGTCGCGCCGGTGTGCAGCTGGGTCTTCTGAGCCACGCGGCGCACCGGTCGGAGCGCCGTCAGGTCTGGCAGACCCCGCACCAGAACAGGTTGCGCCCCGCGAGCTCCTTCAGCAGCACGGGTGTCCCGCACACCCGGCACGGCAGCCCGTCGCGCCGGTAGACGTAGAACGACTCGTCCCTCGGCACGGCCCCGGGGTCGCCGTCCGTGTTCTGCCGGACGACCCGGCGCCCGGCGCCGGGCGCGGTCTCCGTGACCGGCGCCGGGCCCGGCGCGTCGCGGTCCTCGGGTCGCGTCGTGACGATCGCGCCGCGCCGCACGCCGTCGTGCATGAGGACGACGAGGTCGTCCCACAGTCCGCCGAGGACCTCGGTCGGGACGTCGCGACCGGGCCGCAGCGGGTCGAGCCCCGCCCGGAACAGCGACTCCGCACGGTAGATGTTGCCGACGCCTGCGACGACGTCCTGGTTCATGAGCAGCAGCGCGACGGCGCTCCGCGAGCGCCGCACGGCGGTCACGAACTCCTCGCGCGGGTCGGGCTCCCCCGGGCGAGGATCGCGGATCGGGTCGGGTCCGAGCCGACGTTCGACCTCGCCCTTCTCCGCTCCCGTGATCACCTCGCACGCCGTGGGCCCGTTGAGGTCGGCGACGGCGTGCCGCCCGAGCAGCCGCGCACGCACGGCGCCGCGCGGTGCCGGAGGGGACCAGGCGTCGTCGGGCGACTCCTCGACGGGCTCCGCCGGCACGGTCTCGCGCTCCCCGACCCGTCGGCGCGGGGCGCCGATCGCGTGGACGACGGCGGTGCTGCCGTCGCCGGCGAACGTCCAGGCGCCGTAGAGGCCAAGGTGGACGCGGAGCCAGCGGACGTCGTCGCGCCGTGCGACGGCAGACGGGTCGTCGAGGACGGCGCGGGCACGCGCGGGGTCCGCGAAACCGAGGAAGAGCTGTTTGCCCCACGCCTCGCTCGCGACGAGCACGTGCCCGTCGAGCAGGGCGGCACCCGCGGCGAACCGGCCCTGCGGGCTGCTCACCGCGAGCGTCTCGCCCGTGAACAGCTCGCCGAGGGCGCGCGCGAGCCGGTGGACGGTGTGCCCCTCGGGCACGTCAGGCGGAGGCGCCGCGCGCCGTCTCGTACGCCGCGAGCTGGTCGATCCGGCGCTGGTGGCGCGGGTCGCCGCTGAACGGCTCGGCGAGGAACGCGTCGACGAGCTCGACGGCCTCGTCCACGGAGTGCTGACGCGCACCCACCGCGACGACGTTCGCGTCGTTGTGCTGGCGGCCGAGACGCGCGGTCTCCAGGCTCCACGCGAGCGCGGCACGCACGCCGACGACCTTGTTGGCCGCGATCTGCTCTCCGTTGCCGGACCCGCCGATCACGACGCCGAGCGAACCGGGCTCGGCAGCGACGGCCTCGCCCGCCGCGAAGCAGAAGGACGGGTAGTCGTCCTGCGCGTCGTAGGTGTGGGCCCCGTGGTCGACGACGTCGTGCCCCGCTGCCTCGAGGTGCTCGACGAGATGGGTCTTGAGCTCGTAGCCCGCGTGGTCCGCGGCGATGTGAACGCGCATGGGCCCATCATGCCCCAGCGGCACACCTGGACGTCGGGGGGAGGCCGTAGCCTGAGACGCATGACACAGACCTCCCCGACGTCCACGCCGGCGTCCCCGTCCGGCACGACCGACCGGGCGCGCTCCGGCATCGACCTCGACGCGCTGGACCCCGCCGTCCGGCCGCAGGACGACCTCTACCGCCACGTCAACGGGCGCTGGCTCGCGACGCACGAGATCCCCGCGGACCGCGCCATGGACGGCGCGTTCCGCGCGCTGCACGACCAGGCCGAGCTGCACGTGCGCGAGATCATCACGGACCTCGGCGAGCAGGTGGCCTCGGGGGCCACGGACGTCGGGGCGGACGCCGCGAAGGTCGGCGCGCTCTACGCGAGCTTCATGGACACCGGCCGGATCGAGGCGCTCGGCACGTCGCCGCTGCAGACCGACCTCGCGCTGGTCGCGTCGGCGACGACGCAGGCGGAGCTCACCGGGGTGCTCGGTGCGCTGCAGCGCACGGGTGGCGCGGGTGCGGTCGGCTTCTGGGTCGACAACGACGCGAAGGACCCCGAGCGCTACGTCGCCTACCTGTACCAGTCCGGCCTCGGGCTGCCCGACGAGGCGTACTACCGCGAGGACCAGTACGCCCCGGTGCGCGAGAAGTACGTGCCGCACGTCGCGCGCATGCTCGCGCTCGCGGGCGTCACCGCCGAGACGTGGGGCGCAGCCCCCGAGGACGCGGCCACGCGGGTCCTCGCACTCGAGACGAGGCTGGCCGCGAAGCACTGGGACGTCGTCCGCGACCGCGACGCCGACCTCACCTACAACCCTCGCACGCTCGCCGCGCTCGCCGACGAGGCGCCCGGGTTCGACTGGCGCGCGTGGGTCCTCGCGCTCGGTGCGCCGCAGGGCTCGCTGGACGACGTCGTCGTGCGCGAGCCGGACTTCGCGGCCGGCTTCGCCGAGCTGTGGGCGAGCGAGCCGCTCGAGGACTGGAAGCTGTGGATGGTGTACCACCTGGTCACCGCCCGCGCGCCGTACCTCACCGACGAGATCGTCGAAGCCAACTTCGACTTCTACGGGCGCACGCTGTCGGGCGCCCAGGAGGTGCGCGAGCGCTGGAAGCGCGGCGTCTCCGTCGTCGAGGGCGCGCTCGGCGAGGCCGTGGGCGCGCAGTACGTGGCCCGGCACTTCCCGCCCGCGCACAAGGCGCGCATGGAGGAGCTCGTCGCCTACCTCGTGGAGGCGTACCGCGAGTCGATCACGACGCTCGACTGGATGACGGAGGAGACGAAGGAGAAGGCGCTCGCCAAGCTCGAGGCGTTCACTCCCAAGATCGGCTACCCGGTGAGGTGGCGCGACTACTCCGCGCTCGTCGTCGAGGCCGACGACCTCGTCGGCAACGTGCGCCGCGCCCACGCGTTCGAGCAGGACCGCGAGCTCGGCAAGATCGGCAAGCCGCTCGACCGCGACGAGTGGTTCATGACGCCGCAGACCGTGAACGCGTACTACAACCCGGGCATGAACGAGATCGTCTTCCCCGCGGCGATCCTCCAGCCACCGTTCTTCGACCCCGAGGCCGACGACGCCGTCAACTACGGCGGCATCGGCGCGGTCATCGGCCACGAGATCGGGCACGGGTTCGACGACCAGGGCTCCAAGTACGACGGCGCGGGCCGCCTCGAGGACTGGTGGACGACGACCGACCGCGAGGAGTTCGAGAAGCGCACCACGGCGCTCATCGCCCAGTACGACGCGTTCCGCCCCGCCCAGCTCGGCGAGGACGGGCCGCACGTCAACGGTGCGCTGACGATCGGCGAGAACATCGGCGACCTCGGCGGCCTGTCGATCGCGCTCAAGGCCTACCGGATCGCGCTCGGCCGACCGCTCGACGAGGCGCCCGTCGTCGACGGGCTCACGGGCATCGAGCGCGTGTTCCTCGGCTGGGCGCAGGTGTGGCAGTCCAAGGGCCGTGACGAGGAGGTCGTGCGCCGGATCGCGACCGACCCGCACTCCCCCAACGAGTTCCGCTGCAACGGCGTCGTGCGCAACGTCGACGAGTTCTACGCGGCGTACGACGTGCAGCCGGGCGACGCGCTGTACCTGGCGCCCGAGGAGCGCGTGCGCATCTGGTGACGGACAGCACGAAGGGCCCGCGGCGGTTCTCCCGCCGCGGGCCCTTCGTGCGTCGCGGAGCGCTTCGTGCGCCGCCGAGGTCGCCGGGCGTCGCCCGGCAACGGGTCAGAGAGTCCGGATCCCCGCGCGGGCGATGGTGAAGCCCTTGCCCGTCGCGTCGTCCCGGCACGTCATTCCTGTCTCCGCGCTGTCGCACGTGAACGGACCGACCGTCTTGGACGTGCCGTAGTCGAGGATCGCCGTGTCCCCCGGGGCCGCCTGGGGCTGCTCGGCCGCCGGGACGCACGGCTGCTCCACGCTGCCGTCGGCGTTCAGGACCACCTTGTAGCCGACGGTACCGGTGCAGCCGTCGACCGGGGCCGGCTGAGCGCCGAGCTGCGCGATGACGCACGTCGCGCTGACGTCCGTCACCTCGCACGTGATGTTGCGCGACTCGGACGCGAACGTCTCCGACACCGTGGGTTCGGCCGGAGCCGGCTCCTCGGCACCCTCCGTCGCGCTCGCGGCCGGCGGCGTCGTCGCGCCTCCCGCGGGGTCGCCGTCGCCCCCGCCGCCGAGCAGCGAGATCGCGAAGACGACCGCCCCGAGGACGAGCAGGGCGTCGACGACGATGAAGGCGATCCAGCCCGGGCTCAGCCGGTCGGACCCGCGGCCACCACCGCCCGCGCCGCGCCCGTTCCCGCGGCCCGCGGGCGGACGGGACGGCGTGCCGGACCCGCCCGACGCTCCCGCTGTCTGCGGCGTCGAGGCGCCGGCCGGCGGGTGGTAGGCCGGCTGCGACCCGGGCTGGTGCGGCACGGACGACGCGTAGCCCGCCTGCGGCGCCGGCTCGAACGAGGGAGCACCCGGTGCGGTGTAGGCGCTCGTCGCCGCGTACCCGGTCGTCGCCGGGTCCGACGTCGCGTAGGCCGGGCGGCTCGCTGCGGTCCCGACCGGAGCGGCGACGCCGAAGCCGCCCTGCTCCGTCGCGTAGCGCACCCGCTGCGGGGGCACCGGTGACGGCGCGGGGACCGCGGGCTGGGCCGCCGTCGGGAGCTGCGTGATCGGCGTGGCGTGCTGGACCGTCGTGGGCTGGAACGACGACGCGACGACGGTCGGCTGACCGTCCGCGGGGGTCGCGCGGGGGGCCTGGGCGGTCGGACCGCTCGTGGGCGCGAAGGACGGCGGCGCGGCGGACGCGGCGCCGGGCACCGGGCCGGCGAACGCCTGCGTCGGCTGCGCGTCGTGCCGACCGACCGCGGGCCCCGGCACGCCGCCGGGGGGCGGCGGCGGCGGTGGCACGGGTGCGTTCGGGGACATTCGGCTCCTCGCGGGCTCCTCGACGGACTCGCCCGGCACGACCGGGCGGCGGGCGCTCCTGACACCGCCCGCAACCTGACGAAGCATGGCACGAGGCACCCGTGCGGGTCGAACCCCGCCGACGGCCGGACCGTCCCGCCGGCGGGGTGCCGGGCCGGGACCGCGTCAGTCGAAGACCGGCCCCTGCGTACGCGTGCGCTTGATCTCGAAGAACCCGGGGGTGCTCGCGACGAGGACGCACCCGTCCCACAGCCGACCAGCGGCTTCGCCCTTCGGGGCGGGCGTCACGACGGGCCCGAAGAAGGCCGTGCCGCCGAACGCGACGACCGGCGTGCCGACGTCCTCGCCGACGCGCCCGATCCCCTCGGCGTGCGACGCGCGCAGCTGCTCGTCGTACGCGTCGGAGCCCGCCGCCTCGGCGAGCGACGCCGGCAGGCCCACCTCCGCGAGCGCCTCGCGCAGCACCGCGTCGTAGTCCGTGCGGCCGCCCGGGTGCAGGCGCGTCCCGATCGCGTCGTAGAGCGGCTTGACGACCTCCTCGCCGTGCTCGACGCGCGCGGCGGTGACCACGCGCACCGGACCCCAGGCCTTCTCCATGAGCTCGCGGTACTCCTCCGGCAGGTCCCGGCCCTCGTTGAGCACGGCGAGGCTCATGACGTGCCAGCGGACGGTGACGTCGCGCACCTGCTCGACCTCACCCATCCAGCGGCTCGTCATCCACGCCCACGGGCAGACGGGGTCGAACCAGAAGTCGGCGACGCGCACGGCGTCCTCGGTCGCGGTGGTGTCGGACGTCGCGGTGAGGGTCACGGGACGGGTCTCCTTCGTCGTGGGCGGCGCCCGGTGGACCCGGGTCGCCAAGGTGTCAGGGCGGCGCGCGCGGACGGCCGACGCCGTCGCCCACCCAGTCTCGACACCGGGCGGCCGCAGCGTATTCCCGGGAGGTATTCCCGGGGGCGGGCGCGGGCACCCGTGGGATGATCGTCCGTGGCCCACAGGCCGCCGTCGAGGCCGCCCGGCCCGACCCGAGACCGAGGAGATGCAGTGCCCGGAGAGAACCTCACCCGCGCCGAGGCGAGCGAGCGCGCGGCGATCGTCGACGTCCAGTCCTACGAGGTCGACCTCGACCTCACGACGGGGGCGACGACGTTCGCGTCGACGACCGTGGTGCGGTTCACCGCGACCGAGGGGGCGAGCACCTTCGTCGACCTCGTCGCCCCGACGGTGCACGAGGTCGTGCTCAACGGGCGCTCCCTCGACCCGGCGGAGGTCTTCGCGGACTCCCGCATCGCGCTCGACGGCCTGGCGGCCGAGAACGAGCTGCGCGTCGTCGCGGACTGCGCGTACACGAACACCGGGGAGGGGCTGCACCGCTTCGTCGACCCGGTCGACGGCGAGGTCTACCTCTACACGCAGTTCGAGGTGCCGGACTCGCGGCGCGTGTTCACCGTGTTCGAGCAGCCCGACCTCAAGGCGACGTTCGCGTTCTTCGTGACCGCGCCCGCCGCGTGGCAGGTCGTGAGCAACCAGCCGACGCCGGCGCCCGAGGCGCTGGGCACGAAGGCCGACCCGACGGGCACCGGCGCGGGCGACGTCGAGGTCGCGCGGTGGGCGTTCGAGCCGACGCCGCGCATCTCCTCGTACATCACCGCGCTCGTCGCGGGCCCGTACGTCGTCGAGCGCAGCGAGCTGACGTCGTCCGACGGCCGCACGATCCCCCTCGGTGTCTTCTGCCGTGCGTCGCTCGCGGACCACATGGACGCCGACTACGTGTTCGACAAGACGCGCGAGGGCTTCACGTTCTTCGAGTCCGCATTCGAGCACCCGTACCCGTTCGACAAGTACGACCAGCTCTTCGTGCCCGAGTACAACATGGGCGCGATGGAGAACGCCGGGTGCGTGACGTTCACCGAGACGTACGTGTTCCGCTCCAAGGTGACCGACGCGGTCAAGGAGCGTCGCGTCGTGACGATCTTGCACGAGCTCGCGCACATGTGGTTCGGCGACCTCGTCACCATGAAGTGGTGGAACGACCTCTGGCTCAACGAGTCGTTCGCCGAGTACGCCTCCACGCTCGCGACCGCCGAGGCGACCGAGTGGACCGAGGCCTGGACGACGTTCGCCGCGATGGAGAAGTCGTGGGCGTACCGCCAGGACCAGCTCCCCTCGACCCACCCGATCGTCGCGACGATCAACGACCTCGAGGACGTCTTCGTCAACTTCGACGGCATCACCTACGCCAAGGGCGCGTCGGTGCTCAAGCAGCTCGTCGCCTGGGTCGGCAAGGAGCAGTTCCTCGCCGGCGTCGCCGCGTACTTCCGCAAGCACGCCTGGGGCAACACCGAGCTGCGCGACCTGCTCGTCGAGCTGGAGGCCACGAGCGGGCGCGACCTCACGCAGTGGTCCGCGCTGTGGCTCGAGACGGCGGGCGTCAACACGCTGCGCCCGGAGTTCGAGCTCGACGCGCACGGGCGCTTCACGACGTTCACCGTCCTGCAGTCCGCTGCCGCCGACCACCCGACGCTGCGCCCCCACCGTCTCGGCATCGGCCTCTACGACCTCGTGGACGGAGTCCTCACGCGGGTGCACCGCGTCGAGGTCGACGTCGACGGCGCCCGCACCGAGATCCCCGAGCTCCTCGGGCTCGACCGTCCCCAGCTCGTCCTGCTCAACGACGACGACCTCGCCTACGCGAAGATCCGCCTCGACGACGCGTCGCTCCAGGTCGCCACCGAGCACCTCGCCGACCTGGCCGACCCGCTGGCCCGCTCGCTCGTCTGGGGCTCCGCGTGGGACGCGACGCGCGACGGCGAGACCCCGGCCGGCGACTACGTCCGCCTCGTGCTCGGCAACATCGCCCGCGAGACCGAGTCGACGACGATCCGCACCACGCTCAACCAGCTCGCGCTCGCCGCGAAGTCGTACGTCTCGCCGGAGCGCAGGGACGAGACCCTCGCGCACGTCGGCGACGTGCTCTGGTCGCTCGCGCAGGACGCCGCCCCGGGCTCTGACCTGCAGTTCCAGCTCGTGAAGTTCTTCGCCCACCTCGCGTCGACGCCCGAGCACGGGACGGTGCTGCGCGCGCTGCTCGACGGCACGCGGACCCTCGACGGGCTCGAGATCGACACGGACCTGCGCTGGGAGATCCTCGAGGGCCTCGTCCTCCTCGGGCTGGCGGACGACGCCGAGATCGAGGCGACCCTCGTCGCCGACTCGACGGCGACGGGCCAGCAGTCGGCCGCCCGCGCCCGGGCGACCGTCCCGACCGCCGACGCGAAGCGCGCGGCGTTCGACCGGCTCGTCGGCTCGGAGGACGCCCCCAACGCGATCGTCCGAGCCACGACGCTCGGCTTCCAGCACGTCAACGACCCGGCCGCGCTCGCACCGCTCGTCGGCCCGTACTTCGACGCGCTGCTGCCGCTCTGGGAGGAGCGGTCGTACCACATCGCCGAGGCCCTGGTCACCGGCCTGTACCCCGCGCCGCTCGCCACCACCGAGCTGCGTGACGCCACGCAGTCCTGGCTCGACGCGAACCCCGACGCCGCGCCCGCGCTGCGCCGACTCGTCGTCGAGAACCTCGCCGGTGTCGAGCGCGCCCTCACCGCCCAGGCCGCCGACGCCTGACCTCACCCACCACCGACGAACGCCGGGCAGCTCCCACGACGGGAGCGGCCCGGCGTTCGTCGTCCGACCTGTTCACCGTGCACACCTGGCGCGACGGCGGGGGGCCGCCACCCATCGCAGGGCACCGTACCGGGGTGGTCTCGTTCCCTGCGACGACTGGCTGCTCCCGAGTCCCCACCACTCGCCGAGGTAGAACCGTGGTCGGCCGAGGGAGAACCCTGGTCCGCCGAAGTGGAACGTTGGTCGTCCGAAAGAGAACCGTGGTCTTGCACGACGGCGTTCGCTCACCCGTCGCGGTCGGGTCGTCGACGGCGGTCGACCACCAGGGCGGCCAAGAGCTCCGAGACGTCGCAGCCGGTCCGGCGCGCTCGGGGTCGGCCCGGGGACCCGGCCGTGTCACCTACGTGACCTGTCCGTGCCCGGCACCGGACCAGGGTGTGCGTGAACCGTCTGCCCGCGCGGGACGGGCCGCGCGCCTGTCCCTAGCCGAGCCCTGTGACGATACGGCTCGTCGGGCGGCCGGAGAGGGCCACGACCACATGCTCGGCGGAGCACGACGTTCGGCCCACGACGGCGACGCGCGAAGGTGCGTAACATGCGCGACCGCGACCGCGACCGCGAGACGCGAGACGCACCCCACCACGCGGGCAGTCGCCAGAGGCGAGCACAGACCAGGGCGAGACGACGCCGGGCGGGGTGGGTGGTGGTGCCGCGTCGTGGCGGGCCTGGCGGGAGCGACGCGAGGAACGAGCGGCGCGGATGGTAGACGCGGCACCACCACCCACCCCGACCACCCAGGGCGACCAGACCGCCGTCGGGCACAGTGACCACGGTTCTCCCTCGCGCGACCAGGGTTCTACCTCGGCCAACCAGGGTTCTACCTCGCGCGATCGGGGTTCTTCCTCGGCGGTCAGAGGGCGTCGTTCATCGCCTTGGCGAGCGAGCGGAGGCGGGCGGAGTCGAAGAGGTCCTCCAGGAGGACGACGTTGCCCGACGAGTCGCCGAGGGGCACCTTCCAGTTGGGGTACTCCTGATTCGTGCCGGGCTGGTTCTGCGAGCGTCGCTCCCCCACGGCGTCGGCGAGCGAGACGCCGAGCAGGACGGCGGGCGTGCTGCGGATCAGGCGGTGCAGGGCCTCGACGAGCTCGCGCTCGGACGGGTCGTCCCCGACGAGGCCGCGTTCGCGCAGGAACGAGACCATGGCGTCGCGCTCGGCACGGGCTGCGCGCCGCACGTCCGCGACGTCCTCGGTGAGGACCCCGAGGCGGTCGCGCAGCTCGACGTGCTCGCCCGCGAGGTAGCCGGCCGACGGCGGGAGGTCGTGCGTCGTGACGGTGGCGAGCGCGAGCCGGCGGTAGTCCTCCGGCGGCAGCGGCGCGCCGTCGCCCGTCTTCTCGAACCACAGCACGGACGTGCCGAGCACGCCGCGGTCGGCGAGGTAGTCGCGCACCCACGGCTCGAAGACGCCGAGGTCCTCCCCGATGACGATCGCCCCGGCGCGCTGCGCCTCGAGGCACAGGATGCCGATGAGGGCCTCGTGGTCGTAGCGGACGTACGCGCCGGCGTCGGCGCGCGCGCCGCCGGGGATCCACCAGAGACGGAAGAGCCCGATGACGTGGTCGATGCGGATCGCGCCCGCGTGCCGCAGGACGGTCCGCAGCATGTCGCGGTAGGGCGCGTACCCGGCGCGGGCGAGCGCGCGCGGGTGCCACGGCGGCTGGGACCAGTTCTGGCCCTGCTGGTTGTACATGTCCGGCGGCGCGCCGACGGAGACCCCGGTGGCGAGCACGCCGCGGTGCGCCCACACGTCGGCGCCCTCGGGGTGCACCCCGACCGCGAGGTCGTGCATGATCCCGACCGACATGCCGGCCTCGCGCGCCGCGCGCTGGGCGGCCCGGAGCTGCTCGTCGGCGACCCACTGGAGCCAGCAGTAGAACTCCACGCGGTCGGCGAGCTGGTCGCGCAGCGCCGCGACGGTCGGCCCGTGCGGGTCGTACGCGCCGGGCGGCCAGTCGCGGTCGCCGTAGTGGTCCGCGAGCGCGCACCACGTCGCGAAGTCCTCCAGACCTCGGCCCTGCTCGGCACGGAACGCGTCGAGCGACGCCTGGCGCGCGGTGGACCGAGGAGCCGCGAAGACGACCTCGAGCGCGGCCTTCTTCGCGTCCCAGGCGGCGTCGCGGTCGATCGGTCCGGGGTCGGTGTCGAGGTCCCGCACGGGGTCGAACGCCCACTCCACGAGCGAGCGGTCCGCGGCGGACAGGTACCCCGTCTCGCGGATGTCCTCGACGCGGACGTAGAGCGGGTTGACGAAGCGCCGGCTCGTCGGCAGGTACGGGGACGGTGTCAGGGGGGTCCGCGGCTCGGCGGCGTGCAGCGGGTTGACGAGCACGAAGTCGGCCCCCGCCTCGCGCGCGGACAGCCAGGCGAGGTCGGCGAGGTCGGCCAGGTCCCCGACGCCCCACGAGGCGCGCGAGCGCACCGAGTAGAGCTGGGCCATGAAGCCCCATGCGCGCCGCTCGACGACCGCGGCGGGCAGCTCGAGGCGCTGCGGCGTCACGACGAGCGTCGCGCGGGCCTGCGCGCCCTCGCTCTCGGCGTGCAGGACGTGCCACCCGAGGGGCAGGTCGGCGGGCACCTCGAACGTCGCGCGCCCCACGCGCCGGCCGTCGACCATGCGCGGCTCGACGAAGACGTCGAGCTGGCCGAGGTCGCGACGTTCACGCGGGGTCCGGGCGGCATGGTGCCCGGACGACTGGCCCCCGTGGCGCGACGGCTCGGCCTCGAGCTCGACCCACACCTCGACGGCGGACCCGTCGTGGACGTGCACGGGCAGGGGGACGGCGTCGCCCTGCCGCACGACCACGGTGGGCGGGAGCATCTGGCGCCACGCGTCGTCGCGCGAGTGCTCGAGGCTGACCGCCACCTTCTCGGGCGACGAGGCCGGGACGCCGAGGGCCTCGAGCACGGCGACGAGGGTCGAGGCGCGGACCTGGCGGCGCGACCCGTCGAAGTCCCAGAAGTCGGACGCGACACCGTGGGCGTCGGCCAGCTGCACCAACGGCTCGGGCAGGTCCGTCTGCGGGGGTTCGCTCACGCCTGCATCCTGCCAGAACGCGGGCCCGCGAGCAGCGCGTTCGCCCGGCGCGCCCAGGGACCGCCCACCTGCCCCGGGTACCCTGCGCTCATGCTCCTCCCCCTCCTCACCCCCTCCCTGGTGCTGCCCGCGGACGCCCCGCCCGAGGTGGCGAACGGCTTCGACCCGAGCAACCCGGACGACTGGTTGGAGTGGTTCGTCGGGCTGCCCCTGCGCATCCTGCTCATCGTCGCGATCGGCTCGATCGTCCTGGCGGTCCTGCGCCGGCTCATCCGCAAGGTCAGCGAGCACATCGCCGAGGGGACGCCGACGCTGCGGAGCAAGCGCCTCCAGGGCGTCGCGGAGTCCGGGGTGGGCACGGTCCTGCTCCGCGCGAACCCGCTCGCGAGCGCACGACGGGCGCAGCGCGCCCGCACGGTGGGATCGGTGCTGCGGTCCGTCGCGAACATCGTCGTCGGGGCGACGATCGTCCTCATGGTGCTCACCGAGCTCGGTGTGAACATCGCGCCGTTCCTCGCGTCGGCGGGCATCGCGGGCGTCGCGCTGGGCTTCGGCGCGCAGAGCCTCGTGAAGGACTTCCTGTCCGGGACGTTCATGCTGCTCGAGGACCAGTACGGCGTCGGCGACACGGTGGACTTCGGGGAGGTGACCGGCACGGTCGAGGAGGTCGCGCTGCGCGTGACGAAGGTCCGCGGCATCGACGGCACGCTCTGGTACGTGCGCAACGGCGAGATCCTGCGCACGGGGAACAAGACCCAGGAGTGGGGCCGGGCGATGGTCGAGGTACGGGTCGCCTACTGGGCGGACGTCGAGGAGGTCCGCGCCACGTTGCTCGCCGCGGCCGAGGACGTGCGCGCCGACCCCGTGCTGGGGACGTACTTCCTCGAGCCGCCCGAGGTCACGGGCATCGAGTCGATGTCCGCCGAGGCGCTGCAGCTCAAGGTGCAGGCCAAGACGCAGGCCGCGATGCAGTGGGAGGTCGCACGGGCGATGCGGGCGCGCGTGCGACAGGGGTTGTCGGACGCGCGGATCCCGCTGGCGGGGGCGCAGCAGGTGGTCGTCCTCGACCACTCGCCGTCGGTGCGCGACGACCGCGCGGACGACGGCACCGACGAGGGCCCGGGCTCCTCCGTACGGGACGAGCAGGCGGCGCGCGACCGCCGCGGCGCCGCCGCGGCCGTCGTGCAGGACCGCACCGGCGAGGCCGCCGGGCCGACCGCCTGAACCGGGTGGCGCCGTCGGGCACCTACGACGACGGCGCCCGACCGACGCGCGAGGCCCGGAGGGTCGCAGGATCAGCGCAGGCCGTCGAGCTCCGCGGCGAGGTTGTCGGCCTCCGGGCCGACGATGACCTGGACGACGCGGCCCGAGCGGACGACGCCGAAAGCGCCGGTCGCCTTGAGGCGCGCCTCGTCGACGAGCTGCGGGTCGGTGACCTCGACGCGCAGGCGCGTGATGCACGGCTCCAGGTCGACGACGTTGCCCTGGCCCCCGAGGGCTTCGAGGATCTGCTGTGCCTTCTGGTCCGAGGGGGTGCTCATCGAAAGTGTCTCCTGAGGCGAGTCGCGGGTGGGATCCGCGCGGGGGATCCGGGGTGTCGGGGTGCCGTGCACCTGGCAACAGCCTAGTCTCCTGGCGAGGTTGTCACCGGATCGACGCGGGCCCGCAACGGCGCAACAGGCGTGTGCCGCGCGCGTGCGACGGTCATGATGGTGGCGGGCACGCGTGCGCACCGGCCCGGGCACCCGGGTCGCACGCCCGAGGCGGACAGGAGCGAGGGTCGTGACGGGCGGAACCCAGGACGAGGCACGGCGGGTCATCACGGGCATCGGTGTGTGCCCCGGCACGGTGGTCGGGCCGGTGGTGCTCATGCCGGCACCGATCGAGGAGCCGGCACCCGGGCTCCGGATGGGCCCGCGCGAGGACCACGAGGCGCAGGCCCGGCGGGTCGACGCCGCGGCCGCGCAGGTCGCGGCCGACCTCCAGCGCGCGGCGGACGCCGCCGACGGCGACACGCGCGACGTGCTCGAGGCGACGGCCGCGATGGCGGGCGACCCCACCCTGGCCGCCGACGCGCGGCGCCGCGTCCTCGACGAGCACCTGGTGCCCGAGCGCGCGGTGTGGGAGGCCGCGCAGGAGGTCGTGCGGCAGTTCACCGAGCTCGGCGGGTACTTCGCCGAGCGCGCCCGCGACGTCGCGGACGTGCGCGACCGCCTCGTCGCGGTGCTGACCGACCGCCCTGCGCCCGGTGTCCCCGAGCATGCCGAGCCGTTCGTGCTCGTCGCGCCCGACCTCGCGCCGTCGGCCACGGCGGCGCTCGACCCGGCGCGCGTGCTGGCGATCGTCACCGACGGTGCGGGGCCGACGTCGCACACCGCGATCGTCGCCAACGCCAAGGGCATCCCCGCGGTCGTGGCCGCGACGGGGGCGAGCGCCGCGCTCGCGCCCGAGGACGTCGTCCTCGTCGACGGTGCCGCCGGGACGGTGGTCGTGCACCCGTCCGCGGAGCAGGTCGCGGCGGCACGGGCGCGGTCGCAGCAGGTGCGCACGTTCGACGGCACCGGTCGCACGCGGGACGGGCACCGCGTCCAGCTGCTCGCGAACGTCGGCGACCCCGCGGGCGCCGCGCCCGCGGCCGCGGCGGGCGCGGAGGGCGTGGGTCTGTTCCGCTCCGAGTTCTGCTTCCTCGACCGCGAGCAGCCCCCGACGGTCGAGGAGCAGGTCGCCGCCTACCGCACGGTGTTCCACGAGTTCGGCGGGCGCAAGGTCGTGATCCGCACCCTCGACTCCGGCGCCGACAAGCCGCTGCACTTCCTCACGGTCGACGACGAGGAGAACCCGGCTCTCGGCGTGCGCGGGCTGCGCACGGCCGCGCGCTGGCCGGAGCTGCTCGAGCAGCAGCTCGACGCCATCGCGCAGGCGGCCGCGGCCGAGGAGGCCGAGGTGTGGGTCATGGCGCCCATGGTCTCGACGGTGGGCGAGACCGAGTGGTTCGTCGAGCGCTGCCGCGCGCACGGTCTCGACGTCGCCGGCGTCATGGTCGAGGTACCGAGCGCGGCGCTGCTCTCCGGGCCGATCCTGGCCCGCGCGGCGTTCGCCTCCATCGGCACGAACGACCTCACGCAGTACACGATGGCCGCCGACCGTCTCCTGGGCTCGCTCGCCGAGCTGAGCGACCCGTGGCAGCCCGCGGTGCTGCGGCTCGTCGAGGCGACGTGCGCCGGCGGCGCGCAGCAGGGCAGGCCCGTGGGCGTGTGCGGCGAGGCGGCCTCGCAGCCCGTGCTGGCCGTCGTGCTCGTCGGGCTCGGGGTGTCGTCGCTGTCCATGACGGCCCGGGCGATCCCGGACGTCGCGGCGCTGCTGCGCGAGGTCGACCTCGACGAGTGCCGACGGCTCGCGCGGCTCGCGGTCGAGGCGGAGAGCGCGGCCGAGGCCCGCGCCGTCGTCCGCGAGAACCTCCCCGTGCTCGCCGAGCTCGGCCTCTGACGCGGACGGCGTGGCGCGGCGCCCGTCACGGCGAGCGCCGCGCTGGCCGCCCCGTGTGACGTGCGCCCCGGCCGCCGTGCGCGAGCCGGACAGGTCGCGCCCGGTGCGATGATGGGCCGGTGACGACCGAGCCCAGCCCCCGCACGTCGCTGCCCGTCGCCGGGATGTCGAACGGCACGACGACCGGCCCGGCAACCAGACCCGCGACCGACGCCGTGCCGGTCCGCCCGAGCCGCACGTTCTACGACGAGGTCGGCGGCCACGAGACGTTCGTGCGCCTCGTCGACGCGTTCTACGAGGGCGTCGCGGACGACCCGGTCATGCGGCCGATGTATCCCGAGCAGGACCTCGGCCCGGCGCGCTGGCGCCTCACCGCGTTCCTCGAGCAGTACTGGGGCGGCCCGACGACGTACAGCGAGCAGCGCGGGCACCCGCGCCTGCGGATGCGGCACGCGCCGTTCAAGGTCAACCCCGAGGCGCGGGACCGCTGGCTCGCCCACATGCGGGCCGCCGTCGACACCCTGGACCTGCCGCCGATCCAGGAGGCGACGCTGTGGGACTATCTGGAGCGCGCGGCGCACTCGCTCCTCAACACCTTCGAGGACTGACCGACCCGCCGCCCGAGCGAAGGAGCCCCACCCGTGACCCCCGAGCCCACGCCGCCCGCCGAGTCTCCCTCGACGTCCCCCGGGCCGACGTCCGACGCCGCGCCGCAGGAGCGGGTCCCCAACCCGCTGAGCCACCTCCTCGACGTGCTGCAACTCGAGCAGGTCGGCGACGGGGACGGGTCGGCCGCCGACCCCGACCACTTCCGCGGCGTGAGCGTGCACCAGCCGACGGGTCGGGTCTACGGGGGCCAGGTGCTCGCGCAGGCCGTCCTCGCGGCGGGGCGCACCGTCCCCGAGGGCCGGCTCCCCCACTCGCTGCACGGCTACTTCCTGCGCCCCGGCGGCCTCGACGTGCCGATCGACCTCGCCGTCGAGCGGCTGCGCGACGGGCGTTCGTTCAGCGCGCGCCGGACGCACGCGATCCAGCACGGCAAGCCGATCCTGTCGATGATCGCCTCGTTCCAGGAGGACCAGGGCGGTATCGAGCACTCGTCGCCGATGCCCGACGCCCCCGCGCCGGAGGAGGTGCCGTCCGCGCTCGACGTGCTGGGCGGCATCGACCACCCGATCGCGCGCTTCTGGTCGCACCACTCGGCGTTCGAGCTGCGGCACGTGGGCGGCTCGCTCTACCTCGGTCCCGACCACGAGCCCAAGGACCACCAGATGGTGTGGATGCGGGCGCGCGGCGACGTCGGCGACGACCAGCTGCTGCACCGCGCGCTCATGGCGTACGCGTGCGACCAGGTGATGCTCGAGCCGATCCTGCGGCAGTCGGGCACGAGCTGGGTCACACCCGACCTGTCGATCGCGAGCCTCGACCACGCGATGTGGTGGCACCGCGACGTGCGCGTCGACGACTGGCTGCTCTACGTGCAGTCGGCGTCCAGCGCCCAGGGCGGACGCGGGCTCGGCGCCGCGCGCGTGTTCGCGCAGGACGGGACGCTCGTCGCGTCCATCGCGCAGGAGGGCATGGTCCGTCTCCCGGCGCTGTGACGACGGCGAGCGGCGATCCGGCCCGTGCGCGGGCCGTGCCGCGGTGAGGTCGAGGACCGTCCCGGGCTGCGACGTCGGGCCGACGACCCGACACTGACCAGGTGCGACTGCGCCGCGTGTCCGTGACCTCCCCCGGCTACTCCCGCCGCCCGAAGGGCGAGGAGTGGGTGTTCCTCGACGTCGAGGGGCTGCCCCTGACCGACGACGACGAGGTCGCGCGCTGCGCGCGGCTCGCGGTGCCGCCCGCGTGGCAGGACGTGTGGATCTGCCGCTACCCGAACGGGCACGTCCAGGCGTTCGGCCGCGACGCGGCCGGACGAGGGCAGTACCTGTACCACGAGCAGTGGCAGGCGCGCCGGGCGCGGCGCAAGCACGACCACGTGCTCGACGTCGGCCGTCGCCTGCCCGCCGCCCGGCGCCGGGTCGCGCGCGACCTCGCCGAGCCCGGGATCGGCCGCGAGAAGGTGCTCGCCCTCGCGTTCCGGCTGCTCGACCTCGCGTACTTCCGTGCGGGCGGGGAGATCTACGCCCAGCAGAACAGGAGCTACGGCCTGGCGACGATCCGCAAGGAGCACGCCCGGGTCCGCCGCGACGGGAGCGTGCACTTCCACTACCCCGCGAAGTCGGGCCAGGTGCGCGACGTCGTCGTGGACGACCCGGTGGTCGCCGAGCTCACCACGACCCTCAAGCGGCGGCGCGGCGGCGTCGAGCTGCTCGCGTGGCGCGAGGACGGCGCCGACGGGCACGCCGCGTGGCACGACGTCACGAGCGCCGACGTCCAGGCGGGCATCAAGGAGCGGCTCGGCGACGACGCGACGCCCAAGGACTTCCGCACGTGGCACGCGACCGTCCTCGCGGCGCGCGCGCTCGCCGACGCCGGGGCGGCGCCCGCCTCGGACCGGGCACGGCGCCGGGTCGTCACGGGGATCGTCAAGGACGTCGCGGAGGAGCTGGGGAACACGCCCGCCGTCGCGCGGTCCTCGTACATCGACCCGAGGCTGTTCGACCTGTGGGAGCGCGGCGAGACGATCGGCTCGACGCGCTCGCAGACGCGCGCCGAGCGCGAGGTCCTGGAGCTGCTCGCGTGAGGGCGGCGGTCACCGGGGTCACCGGGTACGTGGGCGGGCGGCTCGTGCCCGAGCTGCTGCGCGCGGGGTTCGACGTGCGCGCGCTGGCACGGCACCCCGAGCGGCTCGCGGGGCGCGAGTGGGTGCACGACGTCGAGACCGTCGCCGCGGACGCGGGTGATCTGGACCAGATCCGGGCCGCGCTCGAGGGTGCCGACGTCGCCTACTACCTCGTGCACTCGCTCGGCACCGGGAGCACGTTCGAGGCGCGCGACCGCCGCACCGCGCTCACGTTCGCGCGCGCGGCGCGCGAGGCGGGCGTCGGGCGGGTCGTGTACCTCGGCGGGATGTTCCCGGACGTCCCGGAGGGCGAGCTCTCGCGCCACCTGGCCTCGCGCAAAGAAGTCGGCGAGATCCTGCTCGCGTCCGGCGTCCCGACGACGGTCCTCCAGGCCGCGGTGATCCTCGGCTCCGGGTCCGCGTCGTTCGAGATGATGCGCTACCTCACCGAGCGGCTGCCGGCCATGACGACGCCGAAGTGGGTCGACAACCGCATCCAGCCCATCGCGGTGCGGGACGTCCTGCGCTACCTCGTCGGGTCCGCGACGATGCCGACCGACGTCTCGCGCGCGTTCGACGTCGGCGGACCGGACGTCCTCACCTACCGCGACATGATGCAGCGCTACGCGAAGGTCGCCGGGCTCCCCCGCCGCGCGATCGTCAGCGTCCCCGTGCTCACCCCGAAGCTGTCCAGCCACTGGGTCGGGCTCGTCACGCCCGTGCCGTCGGGCATCGCGCGGCCGCTCGTCGAGTCGCTCCAGCACGAGGTCGTGTGCCGGGAGCACGACATCCGGAGGTACGTCCCCGACCCGCCCGAGGGCCTGCTCGGGTTCGACCGGGCCGTCGAGCTGGCCCTGGAACGCATCCACGACGGCGAGGTCGTGACGCGCTGGTCGTCCGCCTCGATCCCGGGAGCGCCGTCGGACCCGCTGCCGAGCGACCCCGACTGGGCCGGCGGCTCGCTGTACGTCGACGAGCGGCGCACGGTCGTGGACGCGCCGCGCGACGTGCTCTGGCGCGTGGTCGAGGAGATCGGCGGGCAGGGCGGCTGGTACTCGTGGTCCCTCGCGTGGCGCGTGCGCGGGCTGCTCGACCGCGCCGTCGGCGGGCCCGGGCTGCGCCGCGGTCGGCGCGACGAGAGGCACCTGCGCGTCGACGACGAGCTCGACTGGTGGCGCGTCGAGGCGATCGAGCCCGGCCGTCGTCTGCTGCTCCGGGCCGAGATGCGCCTTCCGGGCCTCGCGTGGCTCGAGCTGCGCGTCGACGAGGCCGCCGCCGAGCTCCCCGACGCGACCGATCCCGACGCACCCGGCCCCGCGCCCGAGGACGCGACCGGACCCGGCCGGACCTACTTCGCGCAGCGCGCGCTGTTCTACCCGCACGGCCTCGCGGGCCAGCTCTACTGGTGGTCGGTGAAGCCGTTCCACGGCGTCGTGTTCGGCGGGATGCAGCGCAACGTCGCACGAGCCGCCGAAGCCCTGTCCCGACCCGACCCTCGTCGTGCGTGACGACCCGGGCCTGGCGCACCCGAGGGAGCGTCCCGTGCGCTGCCGCGCGACGTCCTCGGCGCACGGTCAGCGGCGGCGGCGGAACGCGAGCGGCTCCTCGACGTACGGCTCCCAGGCCGCGCGCTCGGCGTCGGTGATCCGTCGGGGCGCCCCGGTCGCCGCGTCGACCACGACGATCGTCGTCGCGGCCTTCGCGTAGGGGGCGCCGCCCGAGGTAGGGCCGGTGCGCTCGAACCGGGCCGCGCCGTCGTGCACCTCGTAGCAGACCTCCAGGCTCGCGCCGCCCAGGTGCCCGATCCACAGCTCGACCCGCACGGGCGTGCGCGTGAAGCCGAGCGGTCGCAGGTACTCGATCTCCTGCCGCGCGACGAGCGTGTGGCTCGTCGCGGCCGGCCCGGTCTCCAGGACCGCGGTCGGCCAGGCGTCCTCGCCCGCCTCCGGGTGGGTCCAGAACGCGGTGATGCGCGCGTCCTCGAGCAGCCGGAACATCTCGACGTTGTTCACGTGCGCGTACGCGTCGAGGTCCGACCACCGCAGGGAGACGGGGACGTGCAGGCGGGTCATGGAGGGTCCTCTCGCTCGACGGGCACGGCCGGACACGGGTGCCCCGGTCACCGACCGGGACCATTCTCCACCGGCCCGCCGAGCACGACACCACCCCGCGCCGAGAACGACATGGAGGTCGTCGTCGCGCCCAGAACGACCCTCAGGTCGTGTTCGGCGGAGAGGCGGGGGACTCAGGAGGCGGCGACGTGGGCCGCGGCGCGGCAGCTCGCGAGCGCGGAGAGCTCCTCGCCCACCGGGAGGCGCACGAGGCGGTCCGCGACCTGGCCGACGGCGTCGCGCAGGCGGCGGCGGGCCCGCGCTGCCCGCCGACGCCCACCCACGGACGCGGCGGCGCGCGAGACCAGGGCGACGAGGAGGCCGACGACGATGCCGCCGACCGCGAGCAGCGTCGGCCAGGGCATCTCCGGGGCCCCGGGGCCGCCGAGCGTCAGGACGGGGGTCGGTGGCTCGGGCAGCCGCAGGTACGTGAAGCCCCAGAGGGCGGCGAGCCACAGCAGCCCGACGCCGAGCGCCGCGAGCACGAGCCACTGGAACGCGCCGACGACGCGCCACCACACGGGTCGGCGGGACGCCTCGAGCTCGGTCCCGGCGACCGCCTGGTCGAGCGCGTCGGCGAGGTCGGCCGCACCCTCGGAGGCCCGACGCCGCACGGCGAGCGCCCAGTCGTCCGGCACGCCCGCCGTGGCCTCCGCCGCGTAGTCGCGCACGGCCGTCTGCGCCCCGGCACGCAGCGCCGCACCGACCGCGGGGAGCGAGGTCCGCGCGAGCTCGGGGCGGACCTCGGCCTCGCCTGCCCCGAGCTCCTTCGCCGTGCGCGCCCGGGCCGAGCCCGGAGCCGGACCGGTCCGCAGCCCGATGCGGCGCAGCGGGTCGGGCCGGAACCGCCCGACCCAGCGCGTGACGGGCCAGCCGGTCGCGGCGCGCGCGTCGCGGACCGCCGAGCCCCGCACGGCCGCCACGACCGTCGGTACGCCCGCGGCGGCCTCGAGCGCGTCGACGAGGCCGTCGCGCGCCCGTCGGGCGGCACGC
The DNA here is from genome assembly GCF_009708005.2 of Cellulosimicrobium protaetiae. NCBI lineage: Bacteria > Bacillati > Actinomycetota > Actinomycetes > Micrococcales > Promicromonosporaceae > Cellulosimicrobium > Cellulosimicrobium protaetiae. The sequence continues at coordinate 3,332,300 of NZ_CP052757.1, forward strand.
TCGGGCACGGGTTCGCCGCACGCGGCGGCGACCCGACGGGCCACGGCGCGCACGTCGGCGGCGAGCCGGTCGTTCGCCGCGCGCCGCCGCGCCGCGGCGTCCGCGAGCAGCGTGCGGAGCTCGTCCAACCCCTGCCCCGTGCGCGCCGAGACCCCGAGCACGCGTGCGTCGGCGAGCCCGTCCTCGGCGGCGAGCCGGCGCAGGTCCGCGAGGCACGCGTCCGCGTCGGCAGGGGCGAGCCGGTCGACCTGGTTGAGCACGAGCACGACGACCGCGCCGTGCCCGGCGAGCGGACGCAGGTACCGCTCGTGCAGCGCCGCGTCGGCGTACTTCTGGGGGTCCACGACCCACACGAGCAGGTCCGCCCGCTCGACCAGGCGCTCCGCGCGCACACGGTGCTCGACGACGACCGAGTCGTGGTCCGGCAGGTCGAGCAGCACGAGACCGCTCGTGACCTCGCCCGCGCGCCGCCCCCGCAGCAGGCCGCGCAGCCCACCGCCCGAGCGCGCGTCACCCGGGTCCCCCGACGTGAGCGGCGTGCCCATCTCGTGCCGACGCCGCACCTCGAGCCAGTCGAGGAGCGCGCCCACCGCGGGCGAGCCCGCGGGACCCCACACGGCCGCGAGCGGGTGCGAGGTCGTCGGGCGCTGCACCCCGACCGTCGCGAGGTCGTCCCCGGCCAGCGCGTTGAAGACCGACGACTTGCCCGACCCCGTCGCGCCGGCGAGCGCGACGACGGTGTGGTCGGCCGAGAGCCCCGCGCGCTCGCGGGCACGCGCGACGACGGTGCGCGCGTCGGCGAGGAGGTCGGCGTCCACGCGCCCTTCGCCTGCGCGAACGGCGGTCTCGAGGGCGGTCGTGCGTGCGGAGAGGTCGATGCTCATGCGCGCTCACCACCGAGGAGGCGGCGCCAGAACCCGGGGCGCCGCGCGGGCTCGGCACCGTCCTCGTCCGGCGCCACGACCGGCTCGTCCGGCGCCCGCGGGCCCGCGCCGCGCAGGAGCCGCGCGGCGTGCCGGCCGACCGGGGTGCGGCCCGCGTCGGACGCCACACCCCGCGCGGAGCGCTCGACGCGCGCCGCCGCCTCGACCGCCCGCGCCGCCTCCCGGACCGAGCGCGCCGTCTCGTCCGCGTCGGCCGTGCCGAGCGCGTCGAGCTGGGCCGTGTAGCGCCGGGCCTCGTCGTCGAGGACGGCGCGCACACGTTCGCCGAGGCGCTCGCGCGCGGTCCGCGTCAGACGCCGCACGGCGTCGTCGCCGAACACCGCCTCGAGGAGCTTCTGCGCCAGGATCGCCGTGCCTCCCGCGATGCCGACCTCGGCACCGGTGAGGCCGCCGGTGGACGCGAACACCACGACCATGAGGCTCAGCCCGAGGCCGTTGATCCCGAACGACAGGGCGCGCGCCGCCCCACGCTTACCCGCACCCTGCTCGCGCACGAGGTCCAGCACGTCGGACTGCCACCCGCGGATCTCTTCCGCGACCCGCGCCCGCGCGCCCGCCGACGAGCGCGACAGGTCGAGCCCGTCGAGCAGCGCGGTCCCCGCCGGGTCGGCACGCCACCCGCCGTACGCGCGCTCCGCGGCCGCGTCCGTCGCGTCCAGGACGACGGCCTCCAGGCCGTGCGCGATCGCCTGCTCGACCTGCGGCGCCTGCGCGGGACGCCCGCGGAAGAACGCCGCGACGGCGTCGCGCACGCGCCCCACGCCCTGCTCGACCGAGCGGAACAGCTCGCTCGTCCCGACGAAGTCCTGCCAGCGTGCGAGCACCTCGCCGCGCAGCAGCGCGCCGTCGCTCGTCGCCGCGTCCACCGTGGCCGCGGCCTCGTCGTAGGCGCGCCCGACGACGGCCCGCAGCCGCGCGTCGGACGTCGCCTGGGCGTCGGCCGCGCCGGCGACGAGGACCGCGCGCCGCACCAGGTCGACCACGACGCCGTCGCGCGTGGCGGTCGCGACCCTGTCGCGCGCGTCGCCGTCGGCGCCCAGCGCGGACAGCCACGACGCGACCTCCGCGACGGACTGCTCCGGCAGGAAGCCGTCGACCAGCTCGGACTCCCCCACGACGAACAGCGGCGCGGCGTCCAGCCCGTTCTCGTCCATCATGCGGCGCAGGTCGTCTGCCACCGCCTCGGCGCCCGGGTCGACCCGGTCGAGCACGATCGCGACCTGCGCGCGCCGCTCGGCCGCGCGGTGCAGCAGGTCCCACGGGACCGCGTCGGCGTAGCGCGCCGCGGTCGTGACGAAGAGCCACAGGTCCGCCGCCGCGAGGAGCTGGGCCGCGAGCTCGCGGTTCGCCGTCTCCACGGAGTCGACGTCGGGCGCGTCCACGAGCGCGAGCCCCTGCGGCAGCGCGTCGCTCGCCACGAGTCGCAGCGTGCGCGTCGGGTCGGCCGGGCTCGCTGTCGAGGTGCCGGGAGTCTCGCGGGGTGCGGCCGTCTCGCGCGCGGCCGCGACGGAACCCCGCCCGTGCTCGCTCACGCGCGCGAGACCGGGCAGCACGCGGTCGGTCGAGAACCACCGCTCGTCGAGCGGGTGGTGGACCAGGACGGGGGCGCGCGTCGTCGGGCGCAGCACGCCCGGTGCGGACACGTGCTCGCCGAGCAGGGAATTCACGAGCGTCGACTTCCCCGCGCCGGTCGACCCGCCGACGACGACGAGCAGCGGCGCGGCGTGCGACCGCAGCCGTGGCAGCAGGTAGTCGTCGAGCTGGTGCACCGCCAGGTCGAGGTCCTCGCGCGCCGCCACCGAGCCCGGCAGGTCGAGCGGCAGCCGCGCGGCCGCGAGCCGGCCGCGCAGGATCTCCAGGGACTCGACGAGACCGGCCGTCGCCGCAGCGCCGGCGGCGACCGCCCCACCCGGGGCAGCTGCGTCACGGGCACTCGCGTCACGAGCAGTCACGTCATGGGCACCGGCGTCCCCGGACGACACGTCCGAGCGGGCCGCGTCGTCTCCGTCGTCACCGCTGGCCGTCATACCGCCAGTCTGCCGCAACGCCGCTGGTCAGGCCCGGTGTGACGACGGCGCGGCGGCCGCCCCGCCGCGCGAGGTCGACCCGCCCGGCACGGGATCGGCCCTCCGAGGGTCGATCGCGGAGGGTCGATCGCGTGGTCGTGCCTCACTCCCCCAGTCGGCGCCGGAGCCACGCGACCCCGACCTCGGCCTGCGCGCGCTGGAACGCCCGCACGTGCGGGATGCCCGGCGGCGCAGGGTCGAGCGAGGACTTGAGGAAGTACCCCGTGATCGCCGCGAGGTAGCAGGTCACGGCATCAGGGTCGACGTCGCGCGGCGGCGGGTGGCGGCGCAGCACCTCCTCCGGCGGCGGCCCGCCCTCGACCTGCACGGCGGGGAGCATCCCGACCGCGTCGCAGAAGGCGGCGCCGCGCGATGCGTACGGCCAGTCGACGGCGACGGCGACGAGCCCGCTCGGGGCGGGGCCGTCCGCTTCGCGGGACCACGCGCCAGGTCTCTCGTCGGGCCGGGTGAGAGGCCCCGCGTCCGGCTCGACGAGCAGCGCGTTGTCACCCCGGAGGTCGCCGTGGACGAGGTGGTCTCCCGCCGTCGCCTCGGGCCACGGCGCGGCGAGCGTGGCAAGGTCGTCGAGCCGCGCGGAGACCCAGGGGTCGTACGTGCCCAGGCCCGGCGGTCGCCGGTCGGCCAGGTCCTCCCACTCGCGCCACTCGGCCGTGTCCGCGAACCGAGGCAGGGACGTGTCGCCCGGGACGTGGATCTCCGCGACCCGGCGCGCGAGGTCGGCCACGGCCGCGAGCTCGTCGTCCCGCCACGGTGTCCGGACAGAGCGCCCCGGCACGACGTCGAACGCCAGCGCGACCCACTCGCCGGCGCCGTCGAGGTCGGCGTCGAGGACCCACCGGAGCGCGGGTGCCGGGGTCCGGTCGGGCAGCGCCGCGGCGACGCGCGCCTCGAGCCGGTACAGGTCGCGGGTGAACGCGTGCTCGGGCCCGACCGCCTTGACGAACACGCCGCCCGTCGGCGTCCGCAGGGTCGACGCGAGCCCCTGCGAGTAGCCGCCGTCGTGGCTCGTCCATCCGGAGACCGCGGCGCCCAGACGTGCCTCGATCGCGGCACGCACCGCCGTCGGGAGCTCGGGCCAGGCCGGGCGGGTGCGTGAGGGAGCGAGATCGGCGGTCATGCCGCGCGATCTTGCCGACCTCGGCAGCGCGACGTCAACGCGTTTCCACGGTTCCTCGGGCACCCCGGACGCGCCGACGCCGGGCAGGAACGTGTCCTGCCCGGCGTCGTGAGTCGATCGGTGCGTACGTCGACCGACGTCGTGCGACCAGATCAGTCGCGCGTGAGCTTGCGGTACGTCACGCGGTGCGGACGGGCCGCGTCGGCGCCGAGGCGCTCGACCTTGTTCTCCTCGTACGAGGCGAAGTTGCCCTCGAACCAGTACCAGTTCGCCGGGTCCTCCTCGGTGCCCTCGTACGCGAGGATGTGCGTCGCGACCCGGTCGAGGAACCACCGGTCGTGGGACACCACGACGGCGCAGCCGGGGAACTCGAGGAGCGCGTTCTCGAGCGAGCCGAGGGTCTCGACGTCCAGGTCGTTCGTCGGCTCGTCGAGCAGCAGGAGGTTGCCGCCCTGCTTGAGGGTGAGCGCGAGGTTGAGGCGGTTGCGCTCGCCGCCGGACAGCACGCCCGCGGGCTTCTGCTGGTCCGGGCCCTTGAACCCGAACGACGCGACGTACGCGCGCGACGGGATCTCGACGTTGCCGACCTTGATGAAGTCGAGCCCGTCGGACACGACCTCCCACAGCGTCTTCTTGGGGTCGATGCCGCCGCGCGACTGGTCGACGTACGAGATCGAGACGGTCTCGCCGACCTTGAGGTCGCCGCCGTCGAGCGGTTCGAGCCCGACGATCGTCTTGAACAGCGTCGTCTTGCCGACGCCGTTCGGGCCGATGACGCCGACGATGCCGTTGCGCGGCAGCGTGAAGCTCAGGCCGTCGATGAGCTGACGCCCGTCGAAGCCCTTCTGCAGGTTCGACGCCTCGAGGACCAGGTTGCCCAGGCGCGGGCCCGGCGGGATCTGGATCTCCTCGAAGTCGAGCTTCCTCGTGCGCTCCGCCTCGGCCGCCATCTCCTCGTACCGGGCGAGGCGAGCCTTCGACTTGGTCTGGCGGCCCTTGGCGTTGGACCGGACCCACTCGAGCTCCTCCTTGAGGCGCTTGGCGAGCTTCGCGTCCTTCTTGCCCTGGACCTGGAGGCGTTCGCCCTTCTTCTCGAGGTAGGTCGAGTAGTTGCCCTCGTAAGGGTAGAGGCGACCGCGGTCGACCTCGCAGATCCACTCCGCGACGTGGTCGAGGAAGTACCGGTCGTGGGTGACGGCGAGGATCGCGCCCGGGTACGTCGCGAGGTGCTGCTCGAGCCACAGGACGGACTCGGCGTCCAGGTGGTTCGTGGGCTCGTCGAGCAGGAGCAGGTCCGGCTTCTCGAGCAGGAGCTTGCACAGCGCGACGCGGCGGCGCTCACCACCGGAGAGCACCGACACGTCGGCGTCCGGCGGCGGGCAGCGCAGCGCGTCCATCGCCTGCTCGAGCTGGGAGTCGAGGTCCCACGCGTCGGCAGCGTCGATCGCCTCCTGCAGCGTGCCCATCTCGGCGAGGAGCGCGTCGAAGTCGGCGTCGGGCTCCGCCATGAGCGCGGAGATCTCGTCGAAGCGCTGCTTTTTGGCGAGGATGTCCGCGACGGCCTCCTGGACGTTGCCGAGGACGGTCTTCTCCTCGTTGAGCGGCGGCTCCTGCAGCAGGATGCCGACGCTGTAGCCCGGGGAGAGGCGTGCCTCGCCGTTCGAGGGCGTGTCCAGGCCGGCCATGATCTTGAGGATCGTGGACTTCCCGGCGCCGTTGGGGCCCACGACGCCGATCTTGGCGCCGGGCAGGAAGTTCAGGGAGACGTCGTCGAGGATGACCTTGTCTCCGTGCGCCTTGCGCGCCTTGTACATGGAGTAGATGAACTCAGCCACAGCCTGTCGTTCCACCGTTTCGGTCGGGAGAGGTACGGGATTCGTCGACCACTCAGCCTACGCGGTCGGGCCGCCGCGGCGCGCCCGACCGCGCCGCGACCCGCGCGGGTCGCAGCGCCGCCCACGCGGGTCGCTGCTCACACGGCTGCCGGCTCGTCGACCGCCACGTCCCGGCCGCCCGTCTCGGCACGGTCCGCGGCGTCCGCCGCGGGGTCACCCTCCGGCGGCGCGGCGTCGTCGCCCGCGAGCGCCGTGCCGACGTCCGCGAGCGTCCACGGGTCGTCGAGCTCACGCTCGTCGGGTCCCCCGTCGTGCGCGCCGTCGTGCGCCGGGACACCGGGGACACCGGTCGGCCGGGCACCCCGGTCGGGTCCGCCCTCGCCGCCACCCTCCCTGCCGGCGACGCCGTCGGTCGCCTCGCCGCGACGCGCGCCGTCACCCTCGCGCCGGTGGACCGTGCGCGCGAACCGCGCCTCGCCGAGGGCGAGGTCGGGGCCGAGCGCGGTCGCCTCCACGACCAGGCTGGTGCGCGGGCCGTCGGGGCCGTCCCACTCGTCGAGCGAGAGCCTTCCCGTGACGACCACGGGGTCGCCCTTGTGCAGCGACAACGCAACGTTGCGCGCCACGTGCTTCCACACCTTCACCGTGAACCACAGCGTGCGGCCGTCGACCCACTCGCCGCGCTCGCGGTCGAGGTAGCGGCGCGTCTGCGCGATGCGGAAGCTCGTGAAGTCGTTGCCGGACTGCGAGCGGAAGAGCGTGGGCGTGGTCGCGACGAAGCCGGTCAGCGTGACCGTGACGTCACCGGGCATGGTTCCTCCTGAGGTCGGCGGCCGGGCATCTCCCGGCCACGGCCTCAGGGTGCTGTCGGGGCGGCGGCGCCGTCCGTCGTCGTGCCGCCGCCTGTGGACAGGCCCCCGAGATCCGGGCCTGTGGGTAGCCGTAGCGCCCCGGTGAGCGGCGCGGCGGGCTCCTTGTCCCGCGCGGACTGCGCCAGCTCGCGGACCTGGCGGTGCGTGTCGAGCAGCGCCTGGGTGGGCTTGCCCATCGCGTCCTGCACGACCCGTTCGATCGCGCCGCGGCCGGAGGCGAGCACCTGCTGCTCGCGGCGCCTGGCGAGCGTGCGACGCACCTGGAGCGCGACGAGGAACGCGACCACGGCGCCGAGCACGGCGACCGCCGCCACGACCGCGCACACCGTGACGAGCGTGCGTCCGAGGTCGAGCACGCGCAGCGACCCCAGCACGGCGAGGACACCCGCGACCACGCCGACCGCGAGCGCCGACCACGCCGCGCGCCGCGTCGGCCGGGAGGACGAGGGACCGCGCGTGTCGAGGGGGATCTTCGCGAGCGCCGACCGGGTCGCCTCGGCCACCTTGCCCGCGGGGGCGACGGCGTCGTCGAGGGCCCTCTGCCACCCGGGCCGCAGCGACCGGCCCGCGCGCGCGAGCCAGCGCGAGCGGGAGAGCGCCACGGCGTCGGGCTGCGGGGGCGAGAACTCGGGGCGGCCGTAGCCGTTGCGCACCGCCGCGCCGACCTGCCCCGCGACCGCCGCGAGGCCGGTCGCGTCGGCGAGCGCGTCGACCTCCTCCTCGACGGCCGTGCTCATCGTCCACGGCACGTCGCCGGGGAGCTGCGCCAGCAGGAGGGCCCCGGCGCGGTCGAGCTCGCCCGCGACCCGGCTCGCGGCGACGCTGCGGCGCGCGACGGCCTGCTCGAGCAGCGAGCGCAGCTCGTCCAGCCCCTCGCCCGTGCGGGCGGAGACGGTCGTCACGTAGACGCCGTCGAGGCCGTCCTCCTCGAGGAGCCGCCCCATGTCCTCGACGAGCGCCGCGCGCCGCGCCTCCGGCACGGTGTCGATCTGGTTGAGCGCGACGACCATCGAGCCCTCGAGCCCCGTGGACTTCTGGAGGTAGCCCGAGTGCAGCGCGTCGTCCGCGTACTTCTGCGGGTCCACGACCCACACGAGCAGGTCGACGAGCGGGAGCACCCGGTCGACGACGTCGCGGTGCGCGGGCTCGATCGAGTCGTGGTCCGGCAGGTCGAGCAGGACGAGCCCGCCGAGCGCCGACTCGTCCTCGGCGTCGAGCTCGCCGTCGCGCGAGATGCGGCGCTCGGGGTCGACGTCGAGCCAGTCGAGCAGGGCCGTCGCGGCGTCGCTCCACGAGCACGCGGTGACGCGGGCCGTCGTCGGGCGCTTCACGCCGACGTCGGCGAAGTCGAGTCGCGACACCCGGTTGAACAGGCTCGACTTGCCCGACCCGGTGCCGCCCGCGAGCGCGACGACCGTGTGGTCGACGCCGAGCGCGAGGCGCTCCCGGACGCCGCCGATCGCGTCCCGCACCTGGGCCGCGACCGCGGGGTCGAGGTGGTCCCCCGCGAGGTCCACCGCGCGCGCGAGGTCGTCGACCCGGGCACGCAGCTGGGCGTCGTGGGACGTCACATGAGCCTCCTCAGCTCGGCGAGTCGTAGGCGGAGCCCGACGGCGGCGTCCGCCGCGAGCGACGGGTCGGCGAGGGCCGTCAGGACGGGTTCCGCCTCGCGCTCGACCATGGTCGCGGCCCGGTCGGCGAGATCGTCGCGCAGCGACGCGACCGCGGCGTCGCCGTCGTCGGCGAGGACGGTCCGCACGAGCCGTGCCGCGTCCTCGCTCCCGGCGGCGCCCGCGAGCAGCAGGGCCGCGAGCCCGGTCTCCCCGAAAGCCCTGACCGCGGCCCGCGCCGCGTCGCTCGCGGTCGGTGCCGCGAGCTCGGCCACGACCCGCTCCGCTCGCGTGGACCACTGGAGCACCTGCGTCGTGGCGGAGGCCTCGCGACGTGCGGCGGCGTCCTCCTCGGCCGGCAGGACGTCGGCGGCGCCCGGGAGCGGTCGGTCCCCGGCGAGCGCGGCGCGCAACGCCTCGTGGCCCAGCACCCCGTCGGCGGCGAGCGTGCGGCGCGCGGCGTCGCGCGTCTCGTCGAGCAGCGGGGCGAGCACGACGTCGCGCGCGCGGCCCCGGCGCTTCGACGACCGGACCACGCCGCCGCGGACCTTGACGCGGTCCACGCGCTCCGCGCCCGTCACCTGGGCCCAGCGCGCCTCGAGCGACCCGTGCGCGACGGCGCCGTCGAGCGCCGCCTGCCGTGCGGCGTCGCGCACCGGCGGGACCGCCCGCTCCGCCGCCGTGCGCAGGTCTGCCGCGGCCTCCACCTGCTGCTCCACGGCGTCCGAGACGCCCGTGACCCAGGCGGGCAGCGCGCCGAGCGCCCCCTTGAGCGTGCGCACGATGACCGCGCGCGAGCGGTCCGGCCCCGCGAGCATGGTCAGCCAGCGCGCGACCGGCGCCACGACCGAGCGGTCGAGCAGCCCCTCGTGCGGGCCGACGTCGGGCACGACGAACAGCGGCGTGCCGTCCATGCCGTGGTCGCGCAGGCGCTGCAGCAGGTCGCCGCGGATCGTCGTGAGCGTCTCGCGCGGGACCCGGTTGAGCACCATCGCGACGCTCGCACCGCGCTCCTTCGCGCGCGACAACGCCTGCCACGGCAGCGCGTCGCCGTAGCGCGAGGCGGTCGTGACGAACAGCCACAGGTCCGCCGCCTCGAGCAGCAGGCTCGCGGTGTCGCGGTTCTCCGAGAGCAGCGAGTCCAGGTCCGGGGCGTCGAGCAGCCCGGTGCCGCGCGGGACGCCGTCGTGGTCGATGACGCGCGCGACGCGCGTCACGGGCCCGTCGACGATCACGTCGGCGTCGAGCGGGTTGAACGCGAGGACGGGCTCGCGCGTCGTGGGGCGCAGCACGCCCGCCTGCGACACCTCCTCGCCGAGCAGCGAGTTGTACAGCGTCGACTTCCCGGCACCCGTCGAGCCGGCGATCACGACGATCGCCGGCGAGGAGAGCTCGCGCAGCCGCGGCAGCAGGTGCTCGTCGAGCTGCGTGAGCAGCCGACGCCGCGAGGCGTCCGCGTCCGTCGCGCCGTCGATCGCGAGCGGGAGGCGCACGTCCGCCACGTCGCGGCGCAGGTCGCGCGCGACGTCGAAGACCGTGACACCGAGCTCCTCGGTCGCCTGCGCGGGCCTCCACGAGCCCGGCGACCGGCCCGTGGCGGTCGCGCTCGCGTCGCTCGTGGCGGCGTCTGGGGTTCTCACTGGTTCATAGTGACGGCTGCACGGGGCCCCGCCAAACGCACGCGCCGCACGGCGCGCGACCACGCGACCTGCACGTCCACCACCACGGCCCCGACCTCCCGAGCACGCCCGGCTCCCACTACGATGGGCGCGCGCCTCGATAGCTCAATGGATAGAGCAACGGCCTTCTAATCCGTAGGTTGCAGGTTCGAGTCCTGCTCGGGGCACCACTCGTACCGGCCGCGCGTCACGTTCCCGTCGCCCAGCGAGGGTCGTAGTCCGGGTGCTCGGCGTAGGGGGTCGCGAGGGCCCTGAGGATGCGGTCCCCGACGAAGGCGACACCGCTCTCGCTGCGCTCGTCCGTCTCCCGCTCGAGGTCGACCGTCATGTCGTACCCGGTCGCCTCGTAGGCGAGGGTGATGATGCGCCGCTTCACCGCACACTCGTCCAGCCGCCGCGACCGAGACCACGGACCGCCCGGAACCGCGTCATCGGACGCCGCGGAGGCCGCCTCGTCCTCGTCGATCCTGGCGAGCAGGAACTCGGTCAGCGTCATCTCGCCATCCTCCCACCAGTGCCCGGCCCCGGCCCCCGGCCCCGCGGTCCGATCCCAGACGGCGAGCGCCGCCCGCCGGTGTAGTGTCGAGGTGTGGTTGATCGCCGGATCGGCCCACGTGACGTCGGCCAGTCCGAAGCCCTCCTCCCCGAGCGCGACGCGCTCGTGCAGGACGAGGACGACGAGGGCGCGCGGTGGGACGACGACGGCGGTCACGAACCCGACCTGGAGGACGAACCCCGATCTCCTTGAGTGGGACGCCTGGCGCCTCACCGACTGCCTCGACGGCAGCGGACGAGAGCCGGTACGCCGGCTCCGAGGATCGGACGACGCCATGAGCACCACCACCTCCACCCCCACGTCCTTCGGGCGGGTCCAGGACACCGCGCTGCAGCTCCGGGGGGTGCTCGAGACCGCCCTGCCGCGTGAGCTCGGCACGGACGCCGAGCCCGCGCTCTACACCGTGACCGCGGTCTTCTCCCGTCGGGTCTCGGGACCCGAGCAGGCGCTGCTCGAGCTCCCCGCCGTGACCGCGCTGCTCGCCGACCACGGGTACCCCGGGATCGTGCTCCGGGTCGAGGACCGTCGCCTGCTCGTCGAGAACACGAACCTGGCCATGCTCTCCGGCGGGCTCGCGCACGAGATCGCCGCGGTGCTCCGCGACGTCGAGGGAGCGATCGCGGCCGAGCGCACGCGCAAGGCCGACGAGCTGGCCGAGTGGCGCGCCGCCGAGGTGCTGCGCGCGGCGACGGTGAAGGTCGAGGCGGATCGTGTCCGCTTCGAGTGAGCGGTCGCGCACGACCGGCGTCGTCGCCCGCGCGCGCCCTTCGGCGAACCGGACCACGCGCGACTACTCGGTGCTCGCGAAGATCGTGCGCGAGTCCGGGCTCCTGCGCCGGCGCTACGCGTACTACTGGACCCGGCTCGTCCTGACGGTTGCCGCCCTGGGGGCGGTGTGGGCGGGTGTCGTGCTCGTGGGTGACTCGTGGTGGCAGCTCGCGCTCGCCGCGGCGCTCGCGCTCGTGCTCTCCCAGCTCGCGTTCCTCGGCCACGACAGCTCCCACCGGCAGATCTTCCGGTCGCGCGCGTGGAACGACTGGACCGCGCGCATCCTGGCCAACGCGCTCGTCGGGCTGAGCCACGTCTGGTGGACCACCAAGCACGACGCCCACCACGCGGCACCGAACCAGGAGGGTCACGACCCGGACATCTCGCCGGGGGTCGTCGCCTTCACGCCTGCGGCCCTGGCCAGCCGCCGCGGCTGGCGCGCGTGGCTGGCCCACCGGCAGGGCTGGTACTTCTTCCCGCTCCTCACCCTCGAAGGGCTCCACCTGCACGTCGCGAGCGTGCGCAAGGTGCTCGGACGCGGGCCCGTGCCACACCGTGGCGTGGAGGTGCCGGTCCTGCTCGCGCGGCTCGCGCTCTACCTGGTCGCGCTGGGCGTGCTCCTGCCCCCGGCTCTCGCGCTCGCGTTCCTCGCCGTCCAGCTCGCCGTGTTCGGTGTCCTGCTCGGCGGTGCGTTCGCGCCCAACCACAAGGGCATGCCGATCGTGCCCGCGACGGCGGACATCGACTTCCTGCGCCGCCAGGTGCTGATGTCCCGCAACATCCGCGGGGGCGCCGTCGTCGACTTCCTCATGGGCGGCCTGAACCGGCAGGTCGAGCATCACCTCTTCCCGAGCATGCCGCGACCGAACCTCAGGACGGTCCAGCCCCTCGTGCGCGAGTACTGCTCGCAGCTCGGGGTCACCTACACCGAGGTCGGCTTCTTCGCCTCGTACCGCATCGTGATCGGCTACCTCAACGACGTCCCCGGCCGTGCCCGCGACCCGTTCTCCTGCCCCCTGGCCGCCGGCCTCGGCAGGTGAGATACGGCGGTCCCGTCGAGGAGACTCCCCGCGGCTCCCAGGTTCGCTCCCAGGAACGAGGCGTACGATCAGGACATCCGTGGCGAACGTGCCCCGTCTGAGGTGCGCGGGCCCGGAATCCCGAGGGAGGCCGTCATGGCCACCATCCCACCCCTGGCGTCCGCCACCAACGGCGAGCCGACAGCGGCTGTCCACGGCACCCGTCCGAGTTCCGTCACCCGCACCTCCGGCGCCCCGGCCGGTGCACCCCGTACACGTGCCGGCGCCACCTGGGTCGGGTTGTGCGTCGCCGCCCTCGTCCTCGTCGCGCTCATCGTCTTCATGCTCCAGAACACCCAGGCCGTGCTCGTCTCCTTCCTGGGCTGGCAGGGCTCCGTCCCGCTCGCGCTCGCCCTGCTCGTCGCCGGCGTCGGGGTCGGGGTCGTCGCCCTCGTCGTCGGCACGCTGCGCATCCACCAGCTCCGCCGCCGCCTCGCGCAACACCGGTAGTGCCGCGCCCTCGCGCCCGTCCGTGCTCAACCGAACGACGGGGCCGTCGCGCGGTCGATCTCGACCAGGTAGGCGTGCCGCTCCTCGCCGCGCGGGTAGGGGCCGCCGGTGTAGAGCTCGGAGAGCCGGTCGACGACGGCCCAGCCCGCGTCGCCGTCGAGCACCTCGACGACGCGACCGCGCAGGGTCGCCATGACGAACGGGTTCCCGGTCTCCGTCACGGACACCGCGACGCGCGGGTCGCGCGCGAGGTTGCGCGCCTTGCGCGAGCCGGGGCCCGTGAGGAACGCGAGCCGGTCCCCCTCCCAGCCGACCCAGAGCGGCACGACGTGCGGGCCGCCGTCGGGCAGGACGGTCGCGAGGTGCGCGACGTGCGGTCCGGCGACGAGCACGCGGGCCACCTCGGGGACGTGGGCGGGACCGGGTGCGGGCCGCGCGCTCACACGATCGCCCCGCACGACAGGTCGACGACGACCCCCGTCGTCGCACCCGCGGCGTCGGACGCGAGGTAGACGGCCGTGCCGGCGACCTCGGAGAGCCGCGGCAGGCGGCCGAGCAGCGTGTCCTTGACGAGCATGGGCAGGTCGTCGTCCGACGCGCCGACGGTCTCGGGCGTGAAGTTGGGCCGGAGCCCGACGACCCGCACGCCGTGGCGGCCGACCTCGCCGGCGAGGCTGCGCACGAGGGTCTCGATCGAGGCGCACGCGAGGCTGAACCCGCCCATCTCGTGGCGCGACTCCCGCGCGGCCGTCGACGAGAGCATGACGATCGCCCCGGACCCCTGGGCGATCATGTGCCGCGCCGCCGCGGTCGCCGTGAGGAAGTGGGTCGTCGTCGCGGACACGATCGGCGCCACGAAGTCCTGGAGGGACATCTCGACGAGCGGGACGTTCTGGAGCACGTCGTACGCGACGGCGTTGAAGGACACGTCGAGGCTCCCTGCCCGCTCGACCACGAGCGCCGCGTGCGCGTCGACCGACTCCTTGTCCGTCGCGTCGACGACGGCGGTGCCCGCCCGCCCGCCGGCGGCCCGGATCTCCTCGGCGAGCGCGTCGAGCGTGGCGGCCGTCCGTCCCGCGAGGAAGACGTGCGCGCCCGCGGCGGCGAACGCGCGGCTCACCGCCGACCCCATCGACCCCGCGGCCCCGTAGACCACCGCGTTCTTCCCGGCGAGCTGCATCTGACGTCCCTTCCTCGACGGTGGCGCGCACGTCCGCGGAGGGCGTGCGCAGCGAACTCTCGCAGACGGACGACGGCGCGGGCGGGCGGAACTCATCGGCCGCCCGGACGTTGGGTCTGGCATGGGGAGTTCTCACCCTCCCGATCCCCGGAAAGGGTAAAGATCAGGCCACCGGCCGTAGATATACTCGGCCGACCGGCGCAGGCCGGTTCCGCCCGGTTCGCCCGGGTCGAGGGGGAGCTCGCGAGGGCCGCCCCACCCGCCACCGACGGCGTCCGACGGCACGCACGAGCGAAGGACAGACATGACCGAGGCAGCACCGCTCCAGCCCCCCGCTCCGACGGAGACGCTCACGCTCAGCGCCCCGGAGCCCGTCAAGCCGGTCGCCACCACGCAGGCTCCGTCGCTCGCCCCGCGCGTCGACGAGGCCGCGATCCCCGGCCTCCAGTCGAAGGTCTCCTCCTATCTCGACCAGCTCCTCGCGACGGACACCCGTTCGCCGGAGTTCGCCGCGAAGGCCGACGACATCCGCAAGATGGGCGACAAGGACATCCGCGCGGCCTCGGACGTCTCGAACCGCATGCTCGAGATGCCGGTCCGGGAGCTGCGCGAGGGCGGCGTCTCCGAGAGCTCGAAGGTGAGCAAGTCGCTGCTCGAGCTGCGCCGCACGGTCGAGGACCTCGACCCGAGCGAGGCGAGCATGGGCAAGAAGTTCCTGGGCCTCATCCCGTTCGGCGGGAAGCTCCAGGACTACTTCCGCCGCTACGAGAGCTCGCAGAAGCAGCTCAACGCGATCGTCCAGTCGCTCTACAACGGCCAGGACGAGCTCCGCAAGGACAACGCCGCGCTCAACCTCGAGAAGCAGAACCTCTGGGACTCGATGGCCCGGCTCAACCAGTACATCTTCATCGCCGAGCGCCTCGACACCGAGCTCTCCACGAAGATCGCCGAGCTCGAGGCGAGCGACCCCGAGCGTGCCCAGGCGCTGCGCGAGGACGTGCTGTTCTACGTCCGCCAGAAGCACCAGGACCTGCTCACGCAGCTCGCGGTGTCCATCCAGGGCTACCTCGCGATGGACATCATCATGAAGAACAACGTCGAGCTCATCAAGGGCGTCGACCGCGCGACGACGACGACGGTCTCGGCGCTGCGCACGGCCGTCATCGTGGCGCAGGCGCTCGCGAACCAGAAGCTCGTGCTCGACCAGATCACGGCGCTCAACACGACGACGTCGAACATGATCGCCTCGACCTCGAAGATGCTCGCGGACCAGTCGGCGAGCATCCAGCAGCAGGCCGCGAGCGCGACCGTCGGGCTCCCCCAGCTCCAGCAGGCGTTCGCGAACATCTATGCGACGCTCGACTCGATCTCGACCTTCAAGACGCAGGCGCTCGACTCGATGGCGCAGACCATCGGCGTGCTCGAGACCGAGACGACGAAGGCGAACGAGTACCTCGACCGCGCGCGCCGCTCGGACCAGTCCCAGGTCGGCAACGGCTCGCTCGACATCGGGCGCCTGTGACCCCTGGCGACGTACGACCCTCGTCCTCCCGCGGCCCGACCGCCGCTCCCCGCACCACAGATCGGACCCCGAGCTAGATGGGCTGGTTCTCCGACGTGATCGGCCGCCTCGGCGGCCGGTCCCCCGCGCCCGAGCCCGCGTACGAGCTGCCCGCCCCGCCGACGTCGGCCGAGATCCTCGCGTCCGTCGAGCGCGTCGAGCAGCAGATCGAGGGGCGCGTGCCGCCCGCGGTCACGGCACGCGTGCACCGCATCACCGGCACGGTCGAGGACATGGTGCCGCGCCTCGACCGCCTGGGCGGCGGGTCGCAGCAGGCGCACACGGTCGTCGCGACGGCGACGAGCTACCTGCCCGAGGCGGTCGGCGCGTACCTGCGCCTGCCGCGCGACTTCGCCGACCGGCGGGTCGTCGCGCAGGGCAAGACGTCGCTCATGCTGCTGTGCGACCAGCTCGACCTGCTCGGCGTCACGCTCGACAAGATCTCCGACGCGGTCTCGCGCGCCGACGCCGCGGCGCTCGTCGCGCACGGCGCGTTCCTCGCGGAGAAGTTCCGCGACTCGTCGATCGCGCTCGACCCGGGGGCCGGGCAGGGCACGCCCCAGCCGCCCACCGGGTCGGCGTCGGAGCCCGGACGTCTGGAGGCTCCGTGACCGGCCAGACGACCCCGAGCCTCGCGGCGGCGCTCGAAGCGCTCGACGCCGCGGCACGCGCCGCGGGCGTGGACGAGGAGGCGGCGCGCGACGAGGGCGCCCGGCTCGCGGCGGCCGTCGCCGAGTCCTCCCCCGGCGCGCCGGCGGCGTGGCTCGCCGCGCTCGGGCACGACCCGGCCGCGACGGGCGCGTTCTTCACCGCCGCGTCGAGCGCGCGGCGCTGGCGCACGTCGCCGACCGACGTCCTCGCCGCCCTCGGTGCGGCGCGCTCGAAGCACGCGGCGGCGTACGGGCAGGCGCTGGCCGACGTCGCGCGCGCGGCGGGGCACCTCGGCTCGCCCGGACCGCACGTGGCCGGGGCCGCCGCCGCGACGGCGGCGGTCCAACGGACGGGTACCCCGCAGGGGGCCGGTCCGGTGGCTGCTCCGGCTCCGGGTCGGGCACCGTCCGGCCCGACGGCGCCGCCCGCCGTGGGCGGCCCCCTCGCCCCGCGCTCCGCGCCGAGTGGCGCGGACCCGTTCGACCTCGGCGACCTGCTCGCCGCGCAGGGCTCGCTCGACGCCCTGCGTCGCCCCGCGCCCGAGGTCCCCTCGGTCGAGTCGATCCTCGACGCGCTCGGCGCGCGCCCGGCCGCGGCACCGCCCGGCCCGGCGTCCGCGGCGCCGTCGGTCGCGACCCCGGCGGACCCGTCCCCGGGCTCCGCGGCCGCGACCGCCGCGCAGGCGACGACGACCACCGAGGCGGCCGCCGAGGAGGAGCCCGCGCGATCGATCGAGGAGCTGCTCGCCGAGCTCGACGCGCTCACCGGGCTCACGCGCGTGAAGGACGAGATCCACCGCCAGACCGAGCTGCTGCGCGTCGAGAAGCTGCGCACCGAGGCCGGCCTGACCCGCCCGACGCTCACGCGCCACCTCGTGTTCCTCGGCAACCCCGGCACGGGCAAGACGACGGTCGCGCGGCTCGTCGCGGGGATCTACCGCGCGCTCGGACTGCTCGAGAAGGGCCACCTCGTCGAGGTGGACCGGTCCGAGCTCGTCGCGGGCTACCTGGGCCAGACCGCCGTCAAGACGTCCGAGGTCGTCGCGACCGCGCTCGGCGGCGTGCTGTTCGTCGACGAGGCGTACGGTCTCGCGGAGGACCAGTACGGCGCAGAGGCCATCAACACGCTCGTCAAGGACATGGAGGACCACCGCGACGAGCTCGTCGTCATCGTGGCCGGCTACCCCGGCCCGATGGCGGAGTTCCTCGCCACGAACCCCGGCCTCGAGTCGCGGTTCTCCACGACCATCACCTTCGAGGACTACGCCGACGCCGAGCTGCGCGACATCTTCGCGGGCATGGCGGGGAAGTCCGACTTCGAGCCGACCCCCGAGGCGCTCGACGTGTTCGCCCGGCTCGCCGCGGCGCAGCCGCGCACCGAGGGCTTCGGCAACGCGCGCTGGGCCCGCAACGTGCTCGACGCCGCGATCGCGCGCCACGCGTGGCGCCTCAAGGACACCGAGGCGCCGACGATCGACGAGCTCCGCCTCCTGCTGCCCGTCGACGTCGTCGACGGCGAGGGCGCCCCCGCGCTGCTCGCCTCGCTCGACCCGCCGGAGCCCGCGGATTCGCCGACCGACGGCACGACCGAGGACGCTCCCGTCGACGACGCACCCGACACCGCCCCCTCCACCGCCGAGGAGAACGCATGACGACCACCCCGGTCCGCCCGGCGGGCCAGCAGATCGTCCCCGCGGGCGGCCCCGCGCCGGGCGGCGCGCCCGGCCCGGCCGGCCACACGAACGGGGCGCCGAACGGGGCGCCGAACGCCACCGTGTCCCGCGCCCGCGGCGCGCTGCGCCGCACGCCCGGCAAGCTGCGGCTCGTCATGGGCCTGTGCGTGCTCGCCGCGCTCGCGCTCGGCGTGCTCGGCTTCCAGGCGGGCAGCGTCCAGTCCCGGGCGCTCGAGGCCGCGAGCGAGGACACCGCGCAGCTCGTCGGGGTCCAGGAGGTGCGCAACGCGCTCGTCGCCGCGGACGCGACGGCGACCGGCGCGTTCCTCGTCGGCGGACTCGAGCCCGCGGACCAGCGGGCCCGGTACGACGACCTCGTCGACCAGGCCGCGAGCGGCCTCGCCACGCTCTCCGGGAGCAACGAGGGCGACGCGGAGCTGCTCGGCCAGGTCGCGGCCGACCTCACGGTCTACACCGGCCTCGTCGAGCAGGCCCGCGCCAACAACCGCCAGGGCTTCCCGGTCGGCTCGGCCTACCTCGACCAGGCGTCGACCATCCTGCGCGAGCAGATGCTCCCGGCGCTCGACGAGGTCGTGCTCGACGACGCCGACCGCGTCGCCGCCGACTTCTCCGGCGTCCGCAACGCGCTGTGGGTGCTCGCGGGCGGGCTCGTCGCGCTCGCCGTGCTCGTCGTGAGCCAGGTCTGGCTCGCGCGCCGCACGCACCGCGTGCTCAACGTCGGCCTCGCGGTCGCGACCGTCGTCGTGCTCGTCGTGGGCATCGTGTCGACGGTCCTCCTGACCCAGGCGAGCTCGCGCGCGCAGGACGTGCGCACCGGCCCGTACGCGGCGACGCTCGCCGCGTCCCAGGCGTACTCGCTCGCGAACGACGCGAAGTCGATGGAGGCGTTCACGCTCATCAAGCGCGGCTCCGGGCAGGCGTACGAGGAGGCCTTCGTCACCGCGACGGACGACGCGGCGGCGCGCCTGGACACCGCGGCGTCCGAGGGCATCCTCGACGGGTCGACGGCGCAGGCCCTCGACGCGTGGGTGACCCGGCACGCGGACGTCCGCGCGCTCGACGACGCGGGGCAGTGGGACGACGCCGTCGCCCTCGCGACCGCGACGGACCCGGAGAGCCCGAACGCCGCGTTCGACGCCTTCTCGTCGGCGGCACGCGACGACATCGAGACCAACGCGGCCGCGACGAGCGACCGCCTCGACGGCGCGGCGACCACCGCGACCGTGGCGGGCTGGCTCCTGCTGGCCGCCGGCCTGGTCGCGGCCCTGCTCGCGTGGCGCGGCGTGACCGCACGACTGGAGGAGTACCGGTGACCCAGACGCTCGCCACCCCCGACCGGAGCCGCCGCGCCGGCGCCCGCCGGCGCCGCACCGGCGTCGTCGCCACCGTGCTCGCCACGGCGCTCGTGCTCGCCGCGTGCTCGGGACCGTCCGGTGCGGACGACCTGCGCCTCACCGAGGCGCCCCCGGAGGAGACCGCCGAGGAGGCTCCCGCCGCCCCGGCCGCTCCCGCGGAGTGCGCCGACCCCCTCGCGTCGTACGCGCCCGAGGGCGCGCTGCCCGGCCCGGACGCCCTGCCGGGCGGCAGCACGATGGCCGCGATCCGCGACCGCGGCTCGCTCATCGTCGGCGTCTCGGCCGACACGCTGCTCATGGGCGCACGCAACTCGCTGTCCGGTCAGATCGAGGGCTTCGACATCGACGTGCTGCACGAGATCTCGCGCGCGATCTTCGGCGACCCCGACCGGCTGACGTTCCGGGTCATCACGTCCGGCCAGCGTCTCGAGGTGCTCGAGAACGGCGAGGTCGACCTCGTCGCGCGCGCGTTCACCATCAACTGCGAGCGGTGGGAGTCCATCGCGTTCTCCGCGGAGTACTACCACGCGGGCCAGAAGGTGCTCGTCACGCGCGACTCGACCGCGAGCGGCATCGCGGACCTCGAGGGCCAGCGCGTGTGCGCCCCGGAGGGCACGACGACGCTCACGCGCCTCGAGCAGTTCTCCGGCATCGAGCCCGTCCCGGCCACGACCCACACCCAGTGCCTCGTGCTGTTCCAGCAGGGCAAGGTCGACGCGATCACCGGTGACGACACGATCCTCGCCGGCTTCGCGGCGCAGGACCCGTACGCGAAGGTCGTCGGCGAGGCGATCAGCGACGAGCCGTACGGCATCGGCGTGCCCGCGCAGAACGTGGACATGGTGCGGTTCGTGAACGGCGTGCTCGAGCAGATGAAGTCCGACGGGCGCTGGGCCGCGATCTACGGCGAGTGGCTGGGCGGGCTCGGCCCCGCCCCGACCCCGCCGGCCGCGGTGTACGGCCGCACGCCGTGACCCGCACGACCGCACCGGAGGCGCCGGGACGGCTCGGCGAGGCGATCCCCGCCGCCGACCTCCTGGCGTACCTCGCCGCGCTCGAGACCTGGCTCGACGAGCGGCGCACGGAGCTCGACCGCCTCGACGCCGCCGCGCAGGCCGCCGCGACGCCCGACGTCTACACCGCGGACCTCGTGCTCGCCCTGTCGCTGTGGCAGGCGATCCGCACGCGCGCGGACGAGATCCGGCCCGTGTGGGACTCGGGCCGCGCCGACGCGGTGGCGCGCGAGAAGATCTCCCAGCTCGTCTGGGGCCGGCTCGACTCCGGCTCGGGCGCCGCGCTCGTCTCGCTCGTCGAGGCGGTGAAGCTGTGCGACGCCCTCGTCGTGCAGCTGCGCACGCGGCTGTCGTTCGACCCGCACACGGCCGACCAGGTCGCGCGTCTGCGCGGTGTGCGCGCCGAGCTCGTGCGCTGCGAGGACCTCGCCGGGTCGGACGCCGACGCGCGCGGACGCGTCGAGACCCTGCGGGGACGCCTCGACCACCTCGTCGCGCAGGCCGCGCGCGGCGCGGACGTCTCCGGCCCGCTCGCGGAGCTCGAGACGGAGGTCGCGCGGGCCGAGCGCGACCTCATCGTCGCCTCCGCGCAGCGCCGCGAGCTGCGCCGCGACCGCGCGCGCACCGAGGAGCAGCGTGCCGCGCTGGAGGCCCGCGAGCCCGCGCTGCGCGAGCTCGTCGCCCGGTGCCGGCGAGAGATCGCGCACCCCCCGCGACTCGCGGTCCCCGACGTCTCCCGGCTCGGGCCCGTCCCCGACTCCCGCTTCGAGCTCGACGCCTACGCGGCGCGTCTGGCGACCGTGGCGCGCGCCGTCGAGACCGTCGAGGACGCCTACACCCGGCCCCTGCGCGCACGCGCCGAGCTGCGCTACAGCCTGGAGCGGCTCGCCGCGAAGGCCGAGTCCAACGGTCGCTCCGCGTCCCCCACCGTGCGCTCGGGCCACGCCGAGGCGCGCGACGCCGTCGAGGCCGTGCCGTGCGACGTCACGCTCGCCCGCTTCCTCGTCGAGCAGTACCAGTTCCTCACCCGCGACCTGCCCACCCCGGAAGGAGCGTCGTCGTGACCACCACCGCGACCGTCCCGTGCTCGGAGCCCGGCTGCCCGGGCACCATCGAGGACGGCTACTGCAACGTCTGCGGCGCACCCGCGGGCGGCTCCGGCGGAACGCCGGCCGCGACCGGAACCGCCGGTGCGCCCGCCCCCGGGACCGCCGCGGCCGCCTCGCCGTCGGCCATGCTCGGGACCGGCTTCGTCCAGGGTCGGCCCGGCACGGGCCCGACGTCCGCGGCCGACCCCGACGCGGAGCGCTCCACCCGCACGGGTCGCACGAGCTCGAGCCGCCTCGCCACGGCCGCGCTGGGCTCGGCCCGCACGGCGGCGACCGGCTCGAAGGCGACGCGCCGCGTCGGGACGTCCTCGACGCGCCTGCGCGGCCGCGGCCTCGGCGCGGGCCTGACGACCGTCCCGTCGGTCCCGGCGCGCGACCCCCTGCAGTCCGTCATGGCCGTGCCCGAGGTCGCGGAGCGCAAGCGCTTCTGCCCGGCGTGCGGCGAGAAGGTGGGCCGCGGCCGCGACGGCCAGCCCGGCCGGACGTCCGGCTTCTGCCCGCACTGCGGCAACCGCTTCGACTTCACGCCCCAGCTCTCGCCCGGCGACCTCGTCGGCGGGCAGTACGAGGTCGTCGGCTGCCTCGCGCACGGTGGCCTCGGCTGGATCTACCTGGCTCGCGACCAGAACGTGTCCGGCCGGTGGGTCGTGCTCAAGGGCCTGCTCAACTCGGGCGACCCGGACGCGTACGCGGCGGCGATCTCCGAGCGGCAGTTCCTCGCGGAGGTCGAGCACCCGCTCATCGTCGAGATCTACAACTTCGCCATGCACGAGGGCGCGGGCTACACCGTCATGGAGTACGTCGGCGGCGAGTCGCTCAAGGAGATCCTCCAGCAGCGCCGGGAGGACAACAACGGGGTCATCGCCCCGATGCCGGTCGACCAGGCGCTCGCGTACGTGCTCGCGATCCTCCCCGCGTTCGCCTACCTGCACGACCACAACCTGCTGTTCTGCGACTTCAAGCCGGAGAACGTCATCCAGCAGGGCGACGGCGTCAAGCTCATCGACCTCGGCGGCGTGCGGCGCAGCGACGACCTCACGTCGGCGATCTTCGGGACGGTCGGGTACCAGGCGCCCGAGGTGGCGGAGGTGGGCCCGTCGATCGCGTCGGACATCTACACGATCGGCCGCACGCTCGCGACGCTCGTGCTCGACTTCCGGGGCAACACGTCGACGTACGTCGCGTCCCTGCCCCCGGTCGCGGACACACCCGTCTTCCAGCAGTACGACTCGTTCTACCGGCTGCTCGCCAAGGCCTGCGCGCTCGACCCCGCGGACCGGTTCGCGACGGCCGACGAGATGCGCACCCAGCTCCTCGGGGTGCTGCGCGAGGTCGTCGCCGCCGACGCGGGCCCGGGCAACCCGGCGCTGCACTCCGCGGCGTCGGTGCTGTTCGAGGCCCCGGTCGCCGACGTCGCGGCGCGCCCGCTCGCGTGGGACGAGCTGCCCGCGCTGCGGCGTGACGACCACGACCCCATGGCGGCCTGGCTCGCGGGCATCAACATCGCCGACCCCGAGGCCCGGATCGTCGCCCTCATGGACGCCCCGGAGAGCACGATCGAGGCCCGGCTCGCGCTCGCGCGCGCCGCGCTCGAGGCCCAGTGGTGGGGCGACGTCGACGCGACCATCCAGGCGATCCTCGACGACGACCCGTGGGAGTGGCGCGCGGCGTGGCTGGGCGGGCTCAAGCAGCTCGCCCAGGGCGACCCGGTCGGCGCGCGCGCGTCCTTCAACGCCGTCTACGGCCAGGTGCCCGGCGAGCTCGCGCCCAAGCTCGCGCTCGCCGCGGCCTGCGAGCTGAGCGGCGAGCCCGACATCGCCGAGTCGCTCTACGTGATCTGCGCGCGCACCGACGCCAACTACACGGCACCCGCCGCGTTCGGCCTCATGCGCGTCCGTGAGGCGCGGGGCGACCTCGACGGTGCGCTGCACGCGCTCGACCTCGTCGGCCCGACCCGCGGGTCGTACGTCGAGTCCCGCACGCTGCGCGCGCACCTGCTCGCCGAGTCGGGGCGCGGCCTGCCCGCGCTCGCGGACGCGATGGCGAGCGTCGCCACGGTGTCGATCGCGCCGCGCGAGCGCGCGGAGCTCTCCGTCGGCGTGCTGCGCTCCGCGCTCGAGACGGTCACGCGGTCCGGGCCCGAGCCGACGACCCGGATCGCGGGCGTACCCGCCGACGAGCCGGCGCTGCGCGACGCGCTCGAGGGCGCGTACCGCGAGCTCGCGTCGCTCACGGACTCGCGCGACGAGCGCATCACGCTCGTCGACCGGGCGAACGAGGTGCGGCGGTGGACGGTCCGATGAGCGACACCCCGTCACCCACCGTGGACGGAGCCGTCACGGAGCCCGTCAAGGAACCCGTCACAGTGCCCGCCACCGTTCCCGCCGAGGTGCCCGCCCTCCTCTCGTGCCCCGCGTGCAGCGAGCCGTCGCCCGAGGGGGCGAGGTTCTGCGAGGCGTGCGGCACCCCGCTCGCGACGATCCCGCCGGCCGGGAGCGCGGCGGAGCGAGGTCCCGACGGCCCGGGCGACGAGCCCGCGCCGTCGCACGTCCCTCCGGGGCACGCCTCGAGGGCCGGCACGGCCCCGGACGGTGCCGTACCAGGACCGGGCACCGGCGTCCGTCCGTGCGTGCGCTGCGGGGGGCCTGTCGCCGAGGACGGGTACTGCAGCGAGTGCGGCGAGCCCGCGGCCTCGGAGCGCGACCACTGGGCCGAGCGTCCCGCGACCTGGGTCGCCGGCGTGTGCGACCGCGGCGTGCGGCACTCCCGCAACGAGGACGCGATGGCGCTCGCCGCGAGCGCGTCGGCGACCGCGGACCGCGCGTTCGCGGCGCTCGTCGTGTGCGACGGCGTCTCCTCCGCGCCCGACTCCGACGTCGCGAGCCTCGCGGCCGCGCGGGCGGCGCGCGACGTGCTCGCCGCGGGCGCCCCGGAGGGGACCTCCCCCGTCGTCGGCGAGCCGACGGCACGTGTCGCCGCCTGGTCGGCGCTCGTCGGGGACGCCTCCCGCGCCGCGCAGGACGCGATCCTGGCGACCGTCGGCGCGATGGCCGACCGCGAGAACCCGCCGTCGTGCACGTTCGTCGCGGCCGTGGTCGACGGCCCGCTCGTCGTCACGGGCTGGGTGGGCGACTCGCGCGCCTACTGGATCCCGGACGAGGGCGAGGCGCAGCAGCTCAGCGTCGACGACTCGTGGGCGCAGGAGATGATGGCCCAGGGCATCCCGCGCGCCCAGTCGGAGAGCTCTCCGCAGGCGCACGCGATCACGCGCTGGCTCGGCCCCGACGCCCCGGACCCCGTCGCCCGGACGGCCGCGACCTTCCCCGACCGCGACGGCTGGGTCCTGGTCTGCTCGGACGGCCTGTGGAACTACTGCTCCCCCGCGGCGGACCTCGCCGTGCTGCTCCACGACACCCGGCGGCGCGTCGGCGACGACCCGCAGACGCTGGCCGGTGCGCTCGTGGACTGGGCGAACGCCCAGGGTGGGCGCGACAACATCACGGCGACGCTCGCCCGGTTCGACCGGTCGTCGGCCACCGCACCCGCGGAGCTCGACCCGGACCTCGAGACGACGATCCCGCGGAGCTGACGCACGCGGCCCGACGCCGTCTCCCCCGCCACGCACGACCCGCACACGACCCGATAGCCTGCACGAACACCCGCACCACCGAAGGAGCCCCCATGGCCGAGTTCGCCGCCGAGGTCTACCAGAACGAGTTCCTGTCCGAGGGCGCCACGGACGTCCACGCGATCGTCACCGTGACGTGCACGGGGGCCGGGAGCGCGGGGAGCGTCGGCGGTGCGGGCGGCGTCGCCGAGATCATCATGGTCGACACGTCCGGGTCGATGTCGGGCCGCAACATGGAGGCCGCGAAGCACGCCGCGCAGGTCGCCGTCGACCAGATCCTCGACGGAACGTGGTTCGCGATCGTCGGCGGCAGCCACGTCGCGAACCGCGTCTTCCCCTACCCCAACGCGCGCATGGCGATGGTCCAGATGGAGCCGGGCGCCCGTGCCGAGGCGAGGCGCGCGATCTCGATGCTCACGCCCGGCGGCGGCACGGCGATGAGCACGTGGCTGCGCCTCGCCGACCAGCTCTTCGCGACGGTCCCGCAGGCGGCGCAGCGGCACGCGATCCTCCTCACCGACGGCAAGAACGAGTCGGAGCCGCGGGCGAACCTCTCCGCCGCGGTCCGCGACGTCACCGGGCACTTCCAGTGCGACGCTCGCGGCGTCGGGTCCCGCTGGCAGGTCGACGAGCTGCGCGAGATCTCGACCGCGCTGCTCGGCACGGTAGGCCTCATCGCGGACCCGAATGAGATCGCCGCCGACTTCGAGACGCTCATGCGGGCGTCCATGGCGCGCGGCGTCGCCTCCGCGGACCTGCGCGTGTGGGCCCCGCAGGGCTCGCAGGTGCTGTTCGTGCGCCAGGTCGCTCCCACGGTCGAGGACCTGACGAACCGCCGTGCCGACGTCAACCCGCTCACGGGCTCCTACCCGACCGGCTCGTGGGGCGACGAGTCGCGCGACTACCACGTCGCGGTCCGCGTCGCGTCGAAGCCGGTCGGCTCCGAGCAGCTCGCGGCGCGCGTCCAGCTCGCGGTGAACGGGGAGGTCGTCTCCTCCGGCCTCGTCAAGGCCAAGTGGTCGGACGACGAGTCGCTCACCACGCGCATCAACCCCGAGGTCGCGCACTACACGGGCCAGACCGAGCTCGCCGCCGCGATCCAGGAGGGCCTGGCGGCCAAGGCCTCGGGTGACGAGGCGACGGCGACCGTCAAGCTCGGGCGCGCCGTGCAGCTCGCGCAGCAGACCGGCAACGACGAGGCGACGTCCCGCCTGCGCAAGGTCGTCGACATCGACAACGAGGAACAGGGGACGGTGCGCCTCAAGCGCAACACCTCGACCCTCGACGAGATGGCGCTCGACACCGCCTCGACGAAGACGACCCGGGTCCGCCGGTGAGCGCCGTCGTCTGCCCCAACGGGCACCCGTCGGAGTCGACCGACTACTGCGACGTGTGCGGCGAACCGATCGGCGCCGCGTCAACGCCCGTCGCGTCCGCGCCGAGCGGCTCGACTCCCGCGCCGGGCGGCGCCCCCGCCGCGCCCGCGACGACATGCCCGAACTGCGGGTCGCCGGCACCCGGCGGCGCGCTGTTCTGCGAGAACTGCGGCTACGACTTCACGACGGGCGCCCTGCCCGACCCGGTCGACCCGCCGTCCGCGCTCTCCCTCGACCCGCCGTCGCGCCCGACGCCGCCCGCACCGGCGGCACCCGTGGCGGGCACGGCCTCGGGGGCCACCCCGCCCCCGCTGCCGGCCTCCGCCGCGACCGCGGCGTCGTCGTCGACCCCGCCCCCGCGGCCCACGCCGGCCGCGCCCACCGCCCCCGAGGCAGGCGCGGCGGGCGAGCCCGCCGTCCCGGGCGAGCCCGCGACGTCGGGCACCCACCTGCCGACGCCCCCGGTCCCGGGACCGGACCAGTGGGTCGTCGAGATCTGGATCGACCCCGACTGGTACACGGCGCAGCAGCCCGAGGACCCGATGCCCTCGGCGGGCCTGCCCGGCCTCGTCGTGCTGCGCGAGCGCAGCGTGCTCGTCGGGCGCCCGTCGGTGTCGCGGGGTATCCACCCGCAGGTCGACTGCGGCGCGGACACCGGCGTCTCGCGTCGGCACTGCCAGCTCAGCACGGACGGCCAGCGGTGGTGGGTCGAGGACCTGCAGTCGTCGAACGGGACCTACGTGAGCCCCGCGGGCGAACCGCTGCCGACGGACCCGATCCCCGCCGGGCAGCGACGGGAGCTGTCCGACGGGGACCGGATCTACCTCGGCGCCTGGACGCGGCTCGTCGTCCGCCAGGCGCTCCCGGGCGAGGTCTGAGCGGGGCTCAGCCCTCGCTCGCCCGAGGCTCGGCCTCGGCCGTGAGCTGCGTCGCCGCACCGCTGCCCGCACGGTGCGCGACCTCGATCCGGCGGGGCCGGGCCTCCTCCGCGACGGGGATGGTCAGCGACAGCACCCCGTCCTCGTAGGACGCCGAGATCTTGTCGAGCGCGAGCCCGCGCCCCACCGTGAGCTGGCGCGCGTAGGTCCCCGAAGGCCGTTCGCGCGCGAGCCACTGGACGTCGGGGTCGGTCCGCGGGCTGCGCTCGGCGCGGACCGTCAGCGTCCGGTCCTCGACGGACACGTCGATCGTCCCCGGGTCGACCCCGGGAAGGTCCATCGTGAGGACGTAGTGGTCCCCCGCCCGGAACAGGTCGAGCGGCATACCACCCGACGCCGACGCGGCGGTCGCGCGTGCCCCGGACGCGAGCTGGCCGACCAGCCGATCCATCGCGTCGAAGGTGGTCGTGAACGGGTCGGTCATCGCAGCCACACCTCTCACCTCCCTCGTCGGTCGGTCCCGGACCGTCCGGGACCGGTCGGTGCTCCCGCGAGGTAGGCACCTCACGGGCGGCTACACGACTGTTCTAGCACTCTCCCCCGGGGAGTGCCAAGAGGTCGTCGCGAATCCCGGCCGAGGCCATCGGGAAGCACGTTTGTCGGCTTCCTCGGGTTCCGCCACCCGTCGGCGCGATCCTGTTGGGGGAACCCTCCAACCGCTTGTGCGATTCGTGCACGCGACGCCACCGCGGTCGTCCGCGCCCTCGTCGTCGCGCACCACCGCGAGTCGGGAGAGTGGACGTGGCCACGACGGGTCGAGCACCGACCCGCCACGACGACGCAGGGAGCGCCATGACCGACGCATCGACCGGGACGACCGCCGGGACGCCCCGGACCGCCACGACGACCCCCGCCCCGGCGGCCGGGACCCGCGGACCGCTCGCCCTCGACGCAGGCGACGCGGCGCGCGTCGCGACGTTCGCGGCCCTGATCGCGGCGCTCGGGATGCCGGGCTCGGTCGCGCTGTTCGGGAACGCCGTCCCGATCACGCTCCAGACGCTCGGCGTGATGCTCGCCGGCACGATCCTCGGGGCGTGGCGTGGCGCGCTCGCCGTCGCGACGTTCCTCGCGCTCGCGGCGGCAGGGCTCCCCGTCCTCGCGGGCGGGCGCGGCGGCCTCGGCGCGTTCGTCGGGCCGTCCGCGGGCTACCTCGTCGGCTTCCTCGCCGGGGCGGCGGTCGTGGGCTGGCTCGTGGACCGGCTGCGCCGGGTGACGTTCGGCGGCGTGCTCGTCGCGTGCGTCGTGGGCGGGATCGCGGTCGTCTACGCGTTCGGCGTGCCGGTCCAGTCGCTCGTCACGGGCGTGCCGCTCGCGACCACCGCGCAACTCTCGCTCGCGTTCCTCCCGGGCGACGTCCTCAAGGCGCTGGCCGCCGCGGCGATCACGGTCGGCGTCGTGCGGGCCTACCCGGCCGCGCGCCGGACGGGCCGCCCCGCGGCCGCCGACCGCACCGCCTCCTGACACCTGCGAGAGTGTCCGCGTGCCCGTCGCCCCCCAGGTCCTGACACACGCCGCCGACCCGGCCCTGCGCGGGCGCCCCGCCCTGCGCACGCCCGAGCGGTCGCGCACGTACGCCGCGCTCGCCGCGGACGTCCGTGCGGGGGCGACGCACCTCGCGGCGACCGGCACGCGTCCCGGCGACCTCGTCGCCGTGTCCCTGCCCGACCCGCTGGACCTGCTGACCGCGGTGCTGGCCGCGGACCACCTCGGGGCCACGCCGCTCGTGTGCGACGCGGCGTGGCCGCGGGCCCACCGCGCCGAGGTCCTGCGCACGCTCGCGCCCCGCACGTTCGTCGAGGTGCCGCTGCCGCGCGGGACCGGCGCCGTCCCCGACCTCGTGCCGGGGCCCGCCCCGCAGGGGGGTGCGGGCCCCGGCACGGGCCACGCGGCCGCCCCGGACGACCTCGCGTGGGCGGGCTTCTCCTCGGGCAGCACGGGCCGGCCGCGCGCGGTCGTGCGCACGCGCGCGTCGTGGGCGGGGTCGTTCGACGACGTCACGCGGCTCCTGCGCCTGCGGCCCACCGACACGGTGCTCGTCCCGGGCCCGCTCGCCTCGTCGCTCTACTGCTTCGCTGCCGTGCACACCCTCGCCGTCGGCGCGTGCGCCTACCTCACGCGCACCCCCGCGGCCACGACCTCCGCGCTCGCGACGAGCGACGTCGTGCACCTCGTGCCGCAGGTCCTCGACGACGTGCTCGACGCCGTCGCCGCGGGAGCGCCGTCCCGGCTGCGGCACGCGGTCGTCGGCGGCGCGTCGCTCCCCCCGGAGGCGCGGTCGCGCGCCGCGGCGCTCGGCGTCGACGTGCTCGCGTACTACGGCGCGGTCGAGCTCTCCTTCGTCGCCTACGACCCCGACGGGTCGGGGCTGCGCGCGTTCCCGGGCGTCGACCTCGCCGTGCGGCCGCTGCCGCAGGCGAGCGTCGGCGAGGTCTGGGTCCGCTCGCCCTGGGTCTCGCGGGGCTACCTCGCGCGCGCCACCGGCCCGCTGCGGCGCGACGGCGCGTGGAGCACCGTCGGCGACCTCGCCGACCCCCTCCCCGAGCGATCGACCCGAGCCGAGTCCGGCGCCGCCCCGGGCGCGACGGCTCGGGGCGGCCTCGTGCTGCGCGGGCGCGGGGACGGCGCGATCCTCACGGGCGGCGCGACCGTCGTGCCCGAGGACGTCGAGGTCGTGCTGCGTGCCGTGCCCGGGGTGCGGGACGTCGTCGTGCTGGGGACCGCGCACCGCCGACTCGGCGCGGTCGTGAGCGCGGTCGTGGAGTGCGACGAGCGCCCCGGCCTGCGCGCCCACCTCGAGCGCGTCGCGCGCGCCGCGCTCGCCCCGGCCCAGCGGCCGCGGCGCTGGTACGGCACGCGCGCCCTGCCCCGGACGCCGTCGGGCAAGCCCGCGCGCGGGGCAGTCAGCGAGGCGCTGCGCGGGACGGACCTCGCGCGGTCGGGCCTGGAGCCGTTGCGATGAGCCCGGCCCGGGCGGCGCGCGACGACGTGCCCGTCGTCGTCGCGGCACGCCGCACCTGGATCGGGACGGCCGGTCACGGGCACCGGTCGCTGTCCGAGGTCGATCTCGCGGCCGGGGCGCTCGGCGCGGCCCTGGCCGACGCGCGGTCCCTGGGCGTCGAGGACGCCGTCGCGGACGTCGTGCTGGGCTGCTGCGCCGGGCCCGGCGGGAACGTCGCCCGGGTCGCGGCGCTCGCCGCCGGGCTGGACGTCTCCGTGCCCGGGCTCACCGTCGACCGGCAGTGCGCGTCCGGTCTCGCGGCGGTGCTGCTCGCCGCCCAGCAGGTCCGGGCGGGCGAGGCGCGCCTGGTCCTCGCGGGCGGGACCGAGAGCGCGTCGAGCGCACCTACCCGCGCCCACCGCACGACGTGGGGCGACGTGCCCTACGCGCGGGCGGCGTTCGCGCCCACCCCGTGGGCGGACCCCGGCATGGGCGCCGCCGCCGACGAGCTCGCCCGCCGCCGCGGGGTGACCCGGGAGCGTCAGGAGGCGTACGCGCTGCGCAGCCACGCGCGGGCGCTCGCGGCCCACGCGGGCGGCCGGTTCGCGGCCGAGACGGTCCGCGTCGGCGCGCCGGGGACGACGCTCGCGCGCGACGAGCGGGCACGTCGCCTCGACCCCGCCGTGCTCCCCCGGCTCTCGCCCGCGTTCACGCCCCGCGGCACCGTCACGGCGGCCACCGCGAGCCCCGTGAGCGACGGCGCGGCAGCGGTCGTGGTCGTGCCCGAGGCGGTGCGACGTGACGTCGGCGTCCCGGGCCTGCGCGTGCTCGCGTCGGCGACCGTCGGGTGCGACCCGGCGCTGCCCGGCTGGGGCCCGGTCCCCGCGGTCCGCGCAGCGCTCGACCGTGCGGGTGCGCGGCTGGACGACGTCACGGCGGTCGAGGTCGTCGAGGCGTTCGCCGCGCAGGTCCTCGCGGTGACGGACGCGCTCGGCCTCGACCCGCTCGACGACCCCGGCGACGACGCGCGGGTCTGCGCCGACGGCGGCGCGCTCGCGCTCGGGCACCCGTGGGGCGCGAGCGGCGCGGTGTCGGTCGTGCGGTTGTTCTCCCGGCTCGTGCGTGCGGGCGCGCCCGCGGGGACGCTCGGTCTCGCGACGGCCGCCGTCGGGGGCGGGCTCGGCGTCGCCGCCGTCCTGGAGGTCGTCCGGTGATCGCGCGAGCCCGAGCCCGGCTGCGGCGACGAGGCTCCGGCGGAGGTGCCCCGACCGCCCCGGAGCACGGGTCCGGCACGGTCCTCGCGACGGCTGGCCCGAGCACGCCCGACCACGGGTCCGGCGGGCCCGGCTGCACGGTCCGGCTCGAGGACGTGCACGTGCGCCTCGGCGAGCGCGACG
Organism: Cellulosimicrobium protaetiae; assembly: GCF_009708005.2. NCBI lineage: Bacteria > Bacillati > Actinomycetota > Actinomycetes > Micrococcales > Promicromonosporaceae > Cellulosimicrobium > Cellulosimicrobium protaetiae. Next base: position 3,364,136 of record NZ_CP052757.1, read on the forward strand.
TGCTGCGCGGGGTCGACCTCGAGCTGACCGAGCGGCGCGTGGGGGTGGTCGGGGCCAACGGCTCCGGCAAGAGCACGCTCGCGCGGCTGCTCAACGGCCTCGTCGTCCCGACGTCCGGCCGCGTCCTGGTGGACGACCTCGACACCCGCCGCGACGGCGCCGCGGTCCGGCGCCGCGTCGGCTTCGTCTTCACGGACCCCGACGCCCAGATCGTCATGCCGACCGTCGCCGAGGACGTCGCGTACTCGCTGCGTCGCGTCCCCGCGGCGGAGCGCGACGGCCGCGTGCGGGCCGCGCTCGCCGAGCGCGGGCTGTCGGGCCACGCCGACCACCCCGCGCACCTGCTCTCGGGCGGGCAGAAGCAGCTCCTCGCGCTCACGTCCGTGCTCGCCGCCGGTCCGCGCCTCGTCGTCGCCGACGAGCCGACGACGCTCCTCGACCTGCGCAACACGCGACGGTTCGCCGCGGAGCTCGCGACCCTCCCCCAGCAGGTCGTGCTCGTCTCGCACGACCTGTCGCTCATGGGCGCGATGGACCGCGTGCTCGTGGTCGACGGCGGGCGGGTCGTCGCCGACGACGCCCCGGGGCCGGCGGTCGCGCACTACCGGCGCCTCGTCGACGAGGCGCCGTCGTGACACCGGGGACGTACCGGCCGGGGACGTCGGTGCTGCACCGCGCGCCCGCCGGGGCGAAGCTCGGGGGGCTCGCGGTGGCGTCGGCCGTCGTGCTCCTGGTGTCGTCGCCGGTGGGGGTGGGCGCGCTGGTCCTCGTCGTCGGTGCGCTCTACGCGGTCGCGGGCGTCGGGTGGCGCGCGGCGTGGGCGCAGGTGCGGCCCCTGCGCCTCGTCGTGCCCGTGCTCCTCACCGTCCAGTGGCTCGCCCTCGGGCCGGTCCCGGCGGTCGTGCTCACGACCCGGCTCCTCGCGCTCGTCGCGCTCGCCGGGCTCGTGCTGCTGACGACCCGGACGTCCGCCGTCCTCGCGGCGATCGAGCGCTTCCTGCGTCCGCTGGGACGGGTGGGCGTCGACGTCGACCGGGCCGCCCTCGTGCTGTCGCTCGCCGTGCGCTGCGTCCCCGTCGTCGCCGCGCTCGCGCAGCGCGTGCGGGACGCGTGCCGCGCCCGGGGCCGCGAGCGCGACGTCCGCGCCTACGCCGTCCCGCTCGTCGTCGGTGCGCTGCGCCAGGCCGACGCGCTCGGCGACGCCCTGCGCGCCCGCGGCCTCGACGACTGACGACGTCCTACCTCGGCGGGGTGGTGGCGCGGTGGCCGCGGAGGGAGACGACCGTGGCCGCGAGGATGCCGACCACCGTCACGACGAGGAGCAGGCGGTAGTCGACCGCTCCGACGAGGGCCGCGCCGACCACGGTCAGCACGAGCTGCGGGACGTTGACCAGCAGCAGGCTCGCGGCGGCGACGCGACCCTGGAGCTCCGGAGGGGTGCGGAGCTGGCGCTCGGTGACGAAGCCGACGATGGACCACGTCGCACCGAGCCCGACCGCGCCGAGCCCGAGGACGATCGCCACGACGCTCGTCCCCGTCGCGGGGACGATGCCGAGCGCGAGCACGAGCAGCCCCAGGGCGACGAGCCGCTGCGCGCCCCAGCGGGCGACGAGACGGGCGGCCGTGAGGCCCGCGACGATCGCGGTGAGCGCCTGGACGGAGGAGATCGGGCCCAGCAGCGCCGGAGGCAGCTCGAGCCCGTCCTCGATGATCGCGAGGCTGACGGCGTTGAGCAGCCCGACCCCCGCGAACGCGACGAGCATGGCCAGGGTGAGCACCCCGAGCGGCGCCGTCCGGACGAGGTGGCGGAAGCCCGCCGTCATCTCGGCCAGGTAGGGCTCGCGCTCGGCGGCAGGCGTCGGCGGCGTCTCGACGAGCCGGATGCGGCCGATCACGGCGCCCGCGACGGCGAACGCGACCGAGGCCGCGACCACGAGCGGCCACGCGCCGGCGAGCGCGTACGCGCCCGCGCCGACGACGGGCATGAGGAGGCGGAAGACCTGGTCGATCGTCGTGAGCCGACCGTTCGCGGGGGCGATCGCCTCGTCCGGCAGCATGTCGCGTACCAGACCCGCCTGCGCGGCGGCGGTCGCGAACCCGACGCCCGAGTAGACCACCGTCACGACGAACACGAGCCAGACCTGCTCGGGCCCGCGGACCGCGAGGAGGGCGAGGAGGCTCACCGCCCCGACGAGGTAGGTGACGACGAGCATCCGACGGCGCGACACCCGGTCGGCGAGCTGGCCGAGGAGCGGCGACGCGAGCGCGGGCAGGCCGAGGGCCGCGAACACGAGCCCGGCGGCGCCGTTCGAGCCGGTGAGGTCCTTGACCCACACGGCGAGGATGATCGCGAGGACCGAGTCGGCGAAGTTGGTGAAACCCCACGCGACGGACAGGAGCCGGAACGAGCGGCCGCGCAGCGCGGCGCGAGGGTCCGGGGCGCGGTCGGGGGCGGTGACGCTCTCGTGCGCCACCCCGGGAGCGTCCTCGGGCGCGGGCCGGGCGGTGACGGCAGCCGGCTCCGGGGTCGTGCTCATCGGGGTGCCTCCGGGAGGTCGGCGTTGACGACGGAGAAGAGGCGCGCGCGACGCGCGCCCTCGGGACGGAGCGACGGGTCGTCCCAGCGCCCCCGGAAGCGGTCGGTGAGCGCCTCGACCTCGCGGGCGAGGGCGTCGAGCTCGTCGCGCGTCGCGTAGAAGGACGCGCCGGTCATCGTGGAGGCGAGGAGCCACTGCGGGTCGTCGGCGGCGGCGCCCGCGATCCACGCCCGCACGCGCGCGGCCTCCTGGTCGATCATGAGGCTCGCGACCGCACCCGCGGCGTGCAGCGTCTCCGGCACGTCGGGGTCGAACGTCGTCTGCCGCCCCCGCCCCACGGACCGCCACGGCCGCTCCTTGCCGCGCCGCTCGGCGGGCTCGACGTAGCCGTACTTGGCGAGCATCCGCAGGTGGAAGGAGCAGCTCGCCACGGACTCGCCCGTGACCTCGGCGCACCGCGTCGCGGTCACCTCGCCCTCGTCGTCGAGCAGCGCGAGGATCCGCAGGCGCAGAGGGTGGGCCAGCGCCCGGATCGTCGCCGGGTCGCGCGCGACGACCTGCCCGGCCTCGGGCCGCGGGCCACGCGGGCGGGTCTCCGACGACGGCGCGGGGCCGGGCGCGGTCGGTGCGACCGGGTCGTCCGGCGAGGTGGCGTGAGGATCGGCGGGCGTGCTCATGCCGCCACGCTAGTTCACAAAAGAGTTCTTGCGCAAGAGTCCTTTAGCGACCCACCCCTGCCGGGGCCTCAGCACGCGAGACCACGAGGTCGTGGACGCGGCTCACCGCGACCACCACGCCGAGCACCGCCACGGCGAGCGACAGTCCCGCCAGGACGTCGGTGAGGAAGTGGTACCCGAGGTAGAGCCTGCTCAGCGCGACGGTGCCGATCACGAGCACGGAGGCGACCGTCCAGACCGCGAGGACGCGGGCGTCGTGGTGGCGGTGCCACACGAGGTACCCGCCCACCAGGAGGAGCGTCGCCGCGCCGATCGTGTGCCCCGACGGGAAGGAGAACGACCGCTCGACCCCCGCCACGACCATCGAGACCTCCGGCGGCCTCGGCCGCGCGATCACCGCCTTGAGCACGGTCGAGACCAGCGTCGCGAGCACCATCGCGCCCGCGAGCAGTCCCGGCTCCCACCACGTCCGGGTGCGGCGCGCCCACACCACGCACCCGACCGCGACGAGCACCGGCAGCACGAACGGCCCGAAGACGTTCGTGACGACCGTGAGGACGCTCGTCGCGACCGGCGTCCGGTGCGCGACCATCCAGGCGAGCAGCGGGTCGTCGAGCCGCCACAGGTCCTCCTGGTCGCGCACGGCGTCGAGGAGCAGGACGAACCCCACGACCCCGACGAGCACCAGCAGGAGCCCCGGCCACACGCTCGCGAGGACCGCGCGCACGGGCGGCCCACCGCTCTCGCGCGCGGTCGCGCCCCTCGCCGCGCTGCTCGCGGCATCCCCCGCCACGTCCCCCGCGGCGTCTCCCGTCTTGCTGCCCCTGTCACCCATCCCCGGAGGCTACGCACGGCGGGCCGACGACGCAGCGCGGCCGAGCGACGTCGGGCACGACCTCGAGGGAACCGACGCTGCCGGCGTAAAAGGCGTGCACCACCCACGACGACCGTGGTCCTATGTCTCCACACCGCGGTGACGTCCGTCCGGTCCGTACCGGGCGGTGGAGGGTCCGGCCAGACCCACGAACCCAGCGTCACGAGAGCAGAACAGTGCATCCCTTGATCACGTACGACGTGGCGGCCCTGAACCGCCGCGAGCAGCTGCAGGAGCAGACCCTGCGCCGGTCGCAGCTGCGCCGCACCACGACCCGCGTCCCGGCGCACACCCGGCAGGCACGCCTGCCGCGTCGTACCGCATGACGCGCACCGACCGCTCGCCGGGCCGGGGACCCTCCCCGACAGGCGGCGGCGCACCTCGCCGAAGGCCCCGACCGTCCGGACCCCCGTGGACCGGACAGCCGGGGCCTTCGTCGTGCGCGCCACGGTTAGGCTGTGGGCCGTGAGTCCTGTGAACGCGAACGAACGCATCGTCTGGATCGACTGCGAGATGACCGGGCTGGACCTGGGCGCCGACGCCCTCGTCGAGGTCGCCGCCGTCGTCACCGACTCCGAGCTCAACGTGCTCGGCGACGGGGTCGACGTCCTCGTCCGCCCCCCGGCCGAGGCGCTCGAGCAGATGGGCGACTTCGTCCGCCAGATGCACACGACCTCCGGGCTGCTCGACGAGCTCGACGAGGGCCTGACGCTCGCCGAGGCGGAGCAGCTCGTCCTCGACTACGTCCGCACGTGGGTCCCCGAGCCGGGCAAGGCACCGCTCGCCGGCAACTCGGTCGGCACCGACAAGGGCTTCCTCGACCGCGACATGCCCGCGCTCATGAGCCACCTGCACTACCGGATCATCGACGTGTCGTCGGTCAAGGAGCTCTCGCGCCGCTGGTACCCGCGCGCGTACTTCTCGTCGCCCGAGAAGCACGGCGGGCACCGTGCGCTCGCCGACATCCTCGAGAGCATCGACGAGCTGCGCTACTACCGGGCCGCCGTGTTCGTCCCCCAGCCCGGTCCCGACTCGGCCACGGCGCGCAAGGTCGCCGAGCAGGTCGTCGCGACGAGCGTCACCCGCGGCCGCACGCGGCCCGCGGACGACGACGTCGAGACCTCCGTGGCCACCGTCACAGGGACGGCCGACTCCTGACCTCGAAAAGCGGTCCGGGAGCCCCTCCCGGACCAGGTACACTTTTCGACGGCCGGTGCTTCACGCCCCGGTCATGGTGGGTATAGCTCAGCTGGTAGAGCACCTGGTTGTGGTCCAGGGGGTCGCGGGTTCAAGTCCCGTTACTCACCCCAGACGGCGAGGGCCGGTCTCCGAGACGGAGGCCGGCCCTCGTCGCGTCTCCACGGTGCCGCACGACCCGCCACCACGGCTCGCGGACCGGCGCGACCGCGACGTCGACCGTCCCGACCTTCCGGTGCCGGACCGCCCGAACGCCGAGGTGGACGAAGGAGGCGGCGCCCACGAGCTCGACGACGGTGGACACGGCCACGGACGTCGCGACGACCGGAGACGAAGAGCACGCTCGGCCCGGGGACCACGACGAGCACGACGAGCACGAGCGAGGCGAGGGAGGAGGCGAGCAGGGAGTCGAGGGGGCGGCACGTCGGCACGACAGGCCCGGGCGTGACGCGCGTCACGGGAGAATCCGTCGCGTCGTGCCTGGGGCGACCTGCGGCGGGCGCAGCGGGGCGCGGTGCCCGCGCTGCGGCGCGAAGCCGACGTACCGGTGCGAGTGCGACGTGTCGGTGGTTCGTCGTACGGTCGGTGGACGCGTGGCATTTGCGCTCGGCTGGCCGGCCCCGGTCGTGGTTGGGTGGGAGGCCGGTTCACCGACTGTCGGGAGGCAGCGCCCCATGATCGAGTTCCGATCGGTCACCAAGACGTACCCGGACGGCACGGCAGCGGTCGCGGACTTCGACCTGGTGATCCCGCCCCACCGCACGACCGTGCTCGTCGGGTCGTCCGGGAGCGGCAAGACGACGCTCCTGCGCATGATCAACCGCATGGTGGAGCCCACGTCGGGCACGATCGAGATCGACGGCGCCTCGATCCTGGACCGGGACCCCGTGAAGCTGCGCCGCAGCATCGGGTACGTCCTCCAGAACGGCGGCCTGCTCCCCCACTACAAGGTCGTCGACAACGTGACGACGGTCCTGCGCCTCGAGGGCACGCCGCGGCGCCAGGCGCGCGACCGTGCGCTCGAGCTGCTCGACACGGTCGGGCTCGACCGGGCGCTCGCGGACCGCTACCCGAGCCAGCTCTCGGGCGGGCAGCAGCAGCGCGTCGGCGTCGCGCGGGCGCTCGCCGCCGACCCGAACATCCTCCTCATGGACGAGCCGTTCGGGGCGGTCGACCCGATCGTGCGCGCCGAGCTCCAGACGGAGACGATCCGGCTGCAGAGCGAGCTGGAGAAGACGGTCGTCTTCGTCACGCACGACATCGACGAGGCGTTCCTCCTCGGCGACCAGGTCGTCATCCTCGAGAAGGGGGCGCAGGTGGCCCAGATCGGGTCGCCGAGCGAGATCATCGAGAACCCCGCGAGCGAGTTCGTCGCGAGCTTCATCGGGGCGGAGCGGGGCGCCCGGGCGCTGCGCACGAAGCGCACGGACCACGGGACCGTGCTCGTGGACGGCACGGGACGCACGCAGGGCGTCCTCGTCGACGACCTGGTCGAGGGCGGCGCATGACCTGGGTCCTCGACAACCTCGACCTCATCGGCCGCCTCACGGTCGAGCACCTACGCCAGTGCGTGGTGCCCATCGTGCTCGGGTTCCTCGTCTCGATCCCGGCGGGCTGGCTGGCGTTCCGTTTCAAGCTCACGCGCGGGCTCGTGCTCACCCTCGTCGGGCTGCTCTACACGATCCCGTCGCTCGCGCTGTTCGCGCTGCTCCCGCCGCTCCTCGGCATCAGCTTCCTGTCCGAGCTGAACCTCGTCGTCGCGCTGACGATCTACGCGGTGGCGATCATGACCCGGTTCGTCGCCGACGCCCTCGCCTCGGTCGACCCGACGGTCCGGCAGGCGGCCCTCGCGGTCGGCTACGGGCCGTGGCGGCGCTTCTGGCAGGTCGACCTCCCGCTCGCCGGACCGGTCGTGCTCGCCGGGCTGCGCGTCACCGCGGTGTCGACCATCTCGCTCGCGACGGTCGGCATCCTCATCGGGATCGACAACCTCGGCTACCTCTTCACCAACGGCTACCAGCGGCAGATCGTCGCCGAGATCCTCTCGGGCGTCGTCGCGGTCGTCGTCATCGCCCTGCTCGTCGACCTGCTGCTCGTGCTCGCCGGGCGAGCGGTCATGCCCTGGTCCCGGAAGGTGCGCGCATGAACCTGTTCTCCGACGCGATCGCCTGGATCTTCTCCCCCGACCGGCTCACGGGCGCGCTCCCCCTCCCGGAGGCGATCTGGACCCACCTCGCGTTCACGTTCGTCTCGGTGCTGATCGCCGCGGCGATCGCGATCCCCGCGGGCTGGGCCATCGGGCACACCGGCCGGGGGCGGGAGGTCGCGGTCGCCCTCTCGGGCGCGGCGCGCGCGGTCCCGTCGTTCGGGCTCGTGCTGCTGCTCGTGCTCGTCCTCGGCGTGACGCACAAGGTCGCGGCGTCCACGACGGCGTTCGTCCTGCTCGCGATCCCGCCGATCCTCGCGGGCGCGTACGCGGGCGTCGAGGCCGTCGAGCGACGGGTGATCGACGGCGCCCGGTCCGTCGGCATGACCGCGTGGCAGGTGCTCTTCAAGGCCGAGGTGCCGCTCGGTTTGCCGCTCCTCATCGGCGGGCTGCGCTCCGCGACCCTCCAGGTCGTCGCGACCGTGACGCTCGCGGGGTACGTCGGCAACTGGGGCCTCGGCTTCTACATCGTCCAGGGCATCCAGATCCGCGACTTCTCCCAGATCCTCGGCGCCGCCCTCGTCATCGTCGTCCTGGCCGTCGTGCTCGACGCGCTGTTCGCGATCCTCCAGCGGGTCGTCGTGCCGCGCGGGGTGACCGCCGGCCGCACCCCGGACGACGAACCCGCCCGGCGGCGGCGTCGCCGGGTTCCCGCACCGACCACCGCCTGACACCCGCGGGACCGGCCCCACCCGGTCCGCGGCACCGCCCCTCCAGAAAACCTCCCGGCCCACGGGACGGCCCTCAGAAAGGCAGACACATGCGCACCACCCGACGCACCGCCGCCCTCGTCGCCGCCGCGGCGACCGCCGTCCTCACGCTCAGCGCCTGCGGCGGCGGGGACGACCCGCTCGACGCCGACACCGGGACGTCCGACGGCGGCGGCTCGTCCGACACGATCGTCGTCGGCTCCCAGGCGTACTACTCGAACGAGATCATCGCCGAGATCTACGCCCAGGCGCTCGAGGCCGAGGGCTTCACGGTCGAGCGGAATTTCTCGATCGGCCAGCGCGACGCGTACATGCCCGCGCTCGAGAACGGCGAGGTGCAGCTCTTCCCCGAGTACACGGGCAACCTGCTCCAGTTCTTCGACCCGGACACCACCGCCACGTCGCCTGACGACGTGTACGCGGCGCTCCAGGAAGTGCTGCCCGACGGGCTCACCGTCCTCGACCAGTCGAGCGCGACCGACCAGGACTCGTACAACGTCACCGAGGCGTTCGCGACGGAGAACGGGCTCACGAGCATCGCCGACCTCGCGGGCCTGGACGTGCCGCTCACGCTCGGCGGTCCCGCGGAGCTCGAGCAGCGCCCCTACGGCCCGCAGGGGCTCAAGGACGTGTACGGCGTCGACGTGTCGTTCGTCGCGACGGGCGACACGACCGTGCAGGACCTCGTCGCCGGCACGGTGAACGTCGCGAACGTGTTCAGCGCCGACCCGCGCATCCAGACGGAGAGCCTCGTGACGCTCGAGGACCCCGAGGGCCTGTTCCTCGCGTCGAACGTCGTGCCGCTCGTCAACGCGGACATCGCCGAGGAGATCGCGGACGTCATCAACCCCGTCAGCGCGGCCCTCACGCCGGAGGGTCTCGTCGCGCTGAACGTGGAGTCCACGGAGGACCAGCGTTCTCCCGAGGACATCGCCGCCGACTGGCTGTCGGAGAACGGCCTCGCCTGACCTCGTCCCCGCGCGACCGTGGCCCCGTCCCGACGTCGGTCGGGGCGGGGCCACGGTCGTGGGACCTGCGGGTCGAGCCGGACCGGGACACCCAGCAGACCGGGCTCGGGGGGGGTCAGCGCCCGACGCGCGCGGCGATCGCGTCGGCGAACCGGTCGAGCGACCCGGGGGCCAGCGCGAGGAACAGCGACGGCTCGGTGAGCTCGAGCTCGATGACCACGACGCCGCCGTCGTTGCCCGTGACGACGTCGACGCGCGCGTAGAGGAAGCTCGCCGGATCCCCGCCGCCGACCGAGTCCGCAGCGACGGACAGCGCCCGCCGCGCGACGTCGAGCTGCTCCTCGCTCGCCGTGAAGGGGCTCATCTCCTCCTGCTGGTACAGGCCGCGCGTCGGGCGGTGCGGCCCGGTGAGCAGCGCGTTCTTGCGGACGGCGTGGGAGAACTCGCCGTCGACGAAGACCAGCCCCGTCTCCCCCGCGGTGTCGACGCTCGTCACGTACGGCTGCACCATGACCTCGCGGCCCGAGACCAGCAGGTTCTTCGCGTGCTGGATCGCGAGCCCGCGCGAGTGCGCCTCGCCCGCCTGGTACCGGCCGGTGTCCTTGGCGCCCGCGCTGACGACGGGCTTGATGACGAAGTCGCCCTGGGCGGGCAGGCGCGTGTGGATCGCGCGCGAGGAGAGATTGCGTGCCGGGTCGAGCCACAGCGTCGGGATGACGGGGATCCCCGCGCCCTCGAGCTCGCGCAGGTAGCCCTTGTCGGTGTTCCAGCGCAGCACGGCCTCCGCGTTGAGGAGGGCCGGGACGCGCGCCGCCCACGCGACGAACTCGTCGCGCCGGGCCGAGTAGTCCCATGTCGAGCGCACGACGACGGCGTCGAACGCGGCCCAGTCGACGTCCGGGTCGTCCCAGACGGCGGGCTGCGCGGCGACGCCCCGGGACTCGAGCGCGCGCACGAGGGGCGCGTCGTCGGGGTCGAGGTGCGGCAGGACGGAGCACGTCGCGAGGGCGACGCGCGGGGCGGAGGTCTCGGTCGTCACGCCCCGAGCCTAGGGGACGGGGCGGCCGCGCGGGCTCCCGGCACCTGTGACGTGCCCGGCCTCGGCGTGCCCTCGCCGCCGCGTCTCGCGCATGCCCTACAGCCCGTACTCCTCGAGGAACCGCAGCCAGACCTCGCTCACCGTCGGGTACGACGGCACCGCGTGCCACAGGCGGCGCAGCGGGACCTCGCCCACGACGGCGATCGTCGCCGCGTGCAGCATCTCCGCCGCGTCGGGACCGACGAACGTCGCGCCGACCACGACCTCGCGCGCGGCGTCGACGACGAGCTGGGCGCTGCCGGCGTAGTCCTCGGCGCGCACGGCGGCGCCGGACACGTTCGCGAGGGCGTAGCGCACGACCCGCACGTCGATCCCGGCCGCGCGCGCGGACGCCTCGGTGTGCCCGACGGCGGCGACCTCGGGCCGGGTGAAGACGACCTGCGGCGACGCGACGCCGTCGGCGGTCGCCGCGAACCGCGACCACGGCTCGGGCTCGGCCCCGACCGCGGGCGGGCGCTCCCCCGCCGTCGGTGCGCCGTCGACGTCCGGGTCGCCGAAGCGTGCGGCGACGACGTCGCCCACGACCCGGCCCTGGTACTTGCCCTGGTGCGTCGTCGCGACCCGGCCCGTGACGTCGCCTGCGGCGTAGAGCCAGCCGCCCTCGACGCCGGGTGCCAGCCCCTGGACGAGCATCGTGTCGTCCACGTCGAGCGCACGCCCGGGGACGAGCCCAACGGCGTCGACGCCGAGGTCCTGGGTCCGCGGGGCACGGCCCGTCGCGACGAGCACGCGCGCCGCGGTCACGGGTGACAGGTCGGGCCAAGCGTCCGACCCGCCGTCGCCGCCCCGCGGCGACCCGACGGCGGACAGCGTGAGGCGCGCACCGCCGTCGGGCAGGGTCTCGACGGACTCCGTACCCACCCCGATCCGGACGTCGACGCCGAGATCGCGCAGCGACGCCGCGACCGCGTCGCCCGCCCAGGGCTCCGTCCGGCCGAGCAGTGCGCCGCGCGAGAGCACCGTGACGCGCGCGCCGAGGTCGGCGAAAGCGACCGCCATCTCCGTCGCGACGACGCCCCCGCCCACGATCGCGAGCGATTCCGGCACGTCGTCGACGGCCGTCGCCTCGCGGCTCGTCCACGGGTTCGCGTCGGCGAGGCCGGGCACGTCCGGGAGCACGGGGACGCTCCCCGTCGCGACGACCACCGCGTGCCGGGCCGCGAGCCGGCGCGTGCGCGGGAGCCCGTCCGTGTCGGCGTCCGGATCTTCGGGGACGACCTCGACGAGCCGCGGCCCGACGATCCGCCCCAGCCCGCGCACCAGCGCGATGCCCGCGCCCTCGACCCACGAGACCTGACCCGCGTCGTCCCAGTCCGCGACCATCGCGTCGCGGCGGGCGAGCACAGCGGGGACGTCGAGCGCGTCGTCGACGCCGACGCCCGGGACGCCGCGCGCCTCGGCGCGCGCGGCGCCGGGACGCAGGAGCGTCTTGGAGGGGATGCACGCCCAGTACGAGCACTCCCCGCCCACGAGCTCGGCCTCGACGAGCGCGACGCTCAGCCCGGTGCGCCCGGCGCGGTCGGCGACGTTCTCCCCGACGGGCCCGCCGCCGATCACGATCACGTCGTACGTCTCGTCGGGCGTGGTCTCCTGCTGCGGGTCGCTCGTCATGGGCCCATCCTCACGCGGGTGCGGGATCGCCGCTCAGCGGGACGGTCCCGGGTCAGGCGACACGCGCCTCGTCGAGCCGGTCGAGGACCTGCCGCACGGTCTCCTCGACGGTCCACCCGGTCGTGTCGAGGTGCAAGCCACCGGGGGTCTCCCGCGCGGCGGCCGCGAACTCGTCGGGGGTCCAGTCCCCGTACCCCTGCTTGTGGCGGGCCGCGTCGCGCGCGGCGAGCGTCGCGGCGTCGGGCGTGAGCACGACGGCGTAGCACGGGCGGGTCCGCACGCGCGCCGTGAAGCGTCCCAGGTCGGGCCCGAGCAGGATGTCCTGCACGACGGCGAGGACGCCCGCCGCGGCGTACGTGTCAGCGGCCTGCGCCGCGAGCTCCTGCCGCAGGTCGAGCTGGGCGCGGGCCTCGACCGACAGCGGCGGCGCCATCGACGCCTGCCCGCTCACCACGAACCGCCGGAACAGGTCGCCGCGCACGTGCGCCGCGAGCGGGAACGTCCGTGCGAGCGCGTCGGCGACGGTCGACTTGCCCGAGGCCATCCCCCCGGTGACCACGAGGACCGGTGCCGGGATCCCTGCGGAAGCGACAGGGACGTGAGGGGTCGGGGAGGTCATGGCGCGACCGTACGTCGCGCGTCGCGCCCACGGCCACGGGATTGCGGTACGAGGAGACGTCGGCGTGGCGGAGCGGGTTCGCAGACGCGCGGGGACGGCCCGACGTGCGGGTTGCCCCCGGTCCGGGTGGGACCGGGGGCGCCCGTCGTGCGGAGGAGCCGTGCCGCTAGTGCGTGACCGCCTTCTCGGCGCCGGCGCCCGTGAGCGAGCGGACCTCCATCTCGGCGAACTTCTCGGGGTGCGGCTTCTCCTTGCTGAGGAGCGTCCCGAGGATCCCGAGGAGGAACGCGAGCGGGATGGAGACGATGCCGGGGTTGCTCAGGGGGAAGATCGCGAAGTCGATGTCCGTGTTCTTGATCATCGACAGGCTCGCCCCCGTCACCGGGTCGACCTTGCCGGACACGACGGGCGAGAACGCGATGAGCACGACGCACGAGATCAGGCCGCCGTACATGCTCCACAGCGCCCCGGACGTGTTGAACCGCTTCCAGAACAGCGAGTAGAGGATCGTGGGCAGGTTCGCGCTCGCTGCGACGGCGAACGCGAGCGCGACGAGGAACGCCACGTTCTGCCCCTGCGCGAAGATGCCGCCGAGGATCGCGAGGATCCCGATGACGACGACGGTGATGCGCGCGACCTTGACCTCGCCGTCCGGCTTGACCTCGCCCTTCTTGATGACGTTGGCGTAGATGTCGTGGGCGAAGCTCGCCGCCGCGGTGATGGTCAGGCCCGCGACGACGGCGAGGATCGTGGCGAACGCGACGGCGGAGATGAACCCGAGCAGGATCTCCCCGCCGAGCGCGAACGCGAGCAGCGGCGCCGCCGAGTTCACGCCGCCCGGTGCGGCGCTGATCGTCTCCGGCCCCACGAGCGCCCCGGCACCGTAGCCGAGCACGAGCGTGAACAGGTAGAAGATGCCGATGAGCCAGATCGCCCAGACCACCGAGCGGCGGGCCTCCTTGGCCGACGGCACGGTGTAGAAGCGCATGAGGACGTGCGGCAGACCGGCGGTGCCGAGCACGAGCGCCAGGGCGAGGGACAGGAAGTCGAGCTTCGTCGTCTCCGTCGCGCCGTACTGCTTGCCCGGTTCGATGAGCGCCTCGCCACCGGCGCCGGCCTTGTCGATCGCGCCCTGGAGCAGGTCGGAGAGGTTGAAGCCGAACTTCGCGAGCACCCACACCGTCATGACGGCGGCACCCGCGATGAGCAGCACGGCCTTGATGATCTGCACCCAGGTGGTGCCCTTCATCCCGCCGACCAGGACGTAGAGGATCATGAGCGCGCCGACGACGGCGACGACGAGGCTCTGCCCGGCGGTCGAGTCGATGCCGAGCAGGAGGGCCACGAGCCCGCCGGCCCCCGCCATCTGCGCGAGGAGGTAGAAGAACACGACCGCGAGCGTCGCGATCGCGGCCGCCATCCGCACGGGCCGCTGCCGGAGGCGGAACGACAGCACGTCCGCCATCGTGAACTTGCCCGTGTTGCGCAGGAGCTCGGCGACGAGCAGGAGCGCGACGAGCCACGCGACGAGGAACCCGATCGAGTAGAGGAACCCGTCGTACCCGTTGATCGCGATCGCGCCGCAGATGCCGAGGAAGCTCGCGGCGGACAGGTAGTCCCCCGCGATGGCCGTGCCGTTCTGCGGCCCGGTGAACGAGCGCCCGCCCGCGTAGTAGTCCGCGGCGGACTTGTTCTGCCGCGACGCGCGCAGCACGATGACGAGCGTCACGGCGACGAACACGCCGAAGATCGCGACGTTGACGACGGGGTTGCCGACGTCGGTGGCCTCCGCGGCCAGGAGGTGCGCGCTCACAGCTCGTCCTCCTCGATCTCATGGCGCAGCTCGTCCGCTGCCGGGTCGAAGCGCTTGTTGGCCCAGCGCGCGTAGATCATGGTGATCGCGAACGTGGACACGAACTGGCCGAGGCCGAGCAGCAGGCCGACGGTGACGTTCCCCCAGACCTTCGTGCTCATGAAGTCGTGCGCGTAGTTCGCCAGCAGGACGTAGACGAAGTACCAGACGAGGAACAGCGCGGTCATCGGGAACACGAAGTTCCGGAAGCGGCGGCGCAGGTCCTGGAACTCGGGCGAGCGTTGCACGCGCTGGTAGTCGGTCTCGTCGGCGGGCCCCGGTCCGGGGTCGGCCGTCACGTCGGTCATGATGCCTCCGTTGGCTCATTCCGTGGACTGACAGGGCCCGCTCCCCGCAGACGGCCACCTGTCGACGCGACCGCACGCGACACTGCGTGCCCGGGGCGACGTTTGCCCCCGGCACAATGTGCCGGAGATCACTTCTGTCCGCAAGCGTCGCGCCCGGCACGTCCGCATCACGACGCACCGGGCGGTCGCAGGGCTCAGGCGCGCACGTACTCCAGGTCGGTGATGACGCGGCCCGCCTTCTCGCCCTTGCGCTCGAACCCGGTGAGCACGCGGCCCTCGAAGCGGGGCGCCACGCCGCGCGGGCCGTGGACGTTGCGCAGGCCCGGCGCGTCGTCGAGCACGTCGATCATCCGCTCTGCGTACTCGGCCCAGTCGGTGGCGAGCCGCAACGTTCCCCCCGGGCGGGCGCCGTCGCCCTGCTCCGGAGCCCGCAGCACGCGCTCGACGAGCGCCGCGAACGACGGAGCCACGAGGCGCCGCTTGTGGTGGCGGGACTTGTGCCACGGGTCGGGGAAGAACACCCACAGCTCGTCGACGCTCCCCGCGGGCAGCGTCGTGGCGAGCAGCTCGGCCGCGTTCGCCTGGACCAGCCGCACGTTCGTCAGGTCGCGCTGGGAGGCTCGCAGCACGGTCTGCGCGAGACCCGGGGCGTACACCTCGACAGCGAGGAAGTCGGAGCCCGGCTCGCGCTCGGCCGCCGCGACCACGGCCTCGCCCTGGCCCGAGCCGATCTCCACGACGAGGCGCGCGTCACGCCCGAACGTGGCCACGGGGTCCAGCTCGAACGACGGGTCCACCGACGTGCGGGCGACGTCGCGCGGCACGTCGAGCAGGTAGCGGTCCCGGTAGGCGTCCCACGCGCGCTGCTGGCGGGGCGCGAGGCGCCCGCTGCGGCGCACGAACGACACGGGCTGCGTGCGGTAGCGCGGGCGACCGTCGTCGTCGGTCGCCCGGCCGGTCACGGGGTCGTCGAGGGTCTCGGGGGTCGGGTCGGGCACCGCACCAGGGTACGGGCGCCCCGCGCACGCGCGTGCCGCGCGGGGCGCCCGCGGGTCCGTCAGACGTACGCCGCGTAGGCGGGCAGGTCGAGGACGCCGTTGCCGGAGAGGCCGAGCACGATCACCTCGGGCTCGGTCGCGGCACGCGCGTGCGCGATCGCGGCCGCCACGGCGTGCGTCGACTCGGGCGCCGGGATGATGCCCTCGCTGCGCGCGAAGAGCGTGCCCGCGACGAACGCGTCGTCCTGCTCGACGGCGGTCGCCTCCATGAGCCCGAGATGCACCGCGTGCGACACCATCGGCGACATGCCGTGGTAGCGCAGACCGCCCGCGTGGATCGCCGGCGGGACGAAGTCCTTGCCGAGCGTGTGCATCTTGAGCAGCGGCGTGAGGCCCGCGACGTCACCGAAGTCGTACCGGTACTCGCCCTGCGTCAGCGACGGGCACGCGGCCGGCTCGCACGCGACGAGGCGCGTCGTCGTGCCCTCGCGCAGGTTGCGGCCGAGGAACGGGAACGTGAGGCCCGCGAGGTTCGAGCCGCCGCCCGCGCACCCGAACACGACGTCGGGAGCGCCCTCGCCCGCCTCGTCGAGCTGGACGAGCGCCTCCTGGCCGATGACGCTCTGGTGCAGCATGACGTGGTTGAGCACGCTGCCCAGCGCGTAGTGCGCCGCGGGGTCCTTCGCCGCCGTCTCCACGGCCTCGCTGATCGCCATGCCGAGCGACCCCGTCGTGGTCGGGTCGGCCGCGAGCATCGCGCGCCCGGCCTCGGTGAGGTCCGACGGCGACGGGTGGCAGATCCCGCCGTAGACCTCCATCTGGGCGCGGCGGTACGGCTTGGCGTCGTAGGACGCGCGCACCTGCCACACCTCGACGTCGAGCCCGAGCAGCGCGCCCGCGAACGACAGCGCCGCGCCCCACTGGCCCGCTCCCGTCTCGGTGGTCAGCTTCGTGGTGCCCTCGAGCGCGTTGTAGTACGCCTGCGCGACGGCGGTGTTCGGCTTGTGCGAGCCGACCGGGCTCACGCCCTCGTACTTGTAGTAGATCCGGGCCGGGGTGCCCAGGGCCCGCTCGAGGCGCCGCGCGCGCACGAGCGGCGACGGCCGCCACAGCGCGTAGATCTCGCGGATCGTCTGCGGGATCTCGACGTAGCGCTCGGTCGTCACCTCCTGCTGGACGAGCGCGAGCGGGAACAGCGGCGCGAGGTCGTCGGGCGTGAGCGGCTCGCGCGTGCCGGGGTGCAGGTGCGGGGGCACCGGCTCGGGCAGGTCCGCCGCGAGGTTGTACCAGTGCGTCGGGACCGTCGAGGGCACCTCGGCACCGGTCGGTTCGAGGGACCGGACGGGGACAGGAGACTGCTGTGTCGTCATTCTGGGGCTCCAGCTCAGGGGTGCTCGGGAGCGCGCGGGGCGCTCGGGAGGAGGGGCCGCTGGGCCGACGACGCGTGCACCGGGGTCCGCCGAGTCCGCCCACGTCGTCGGGGCACGGCCGGATGAGGCGGCCGTCAGGCGGCCGGCCACCAGGGGGTCACGGACGGGTGGGTCACGACGCCGACCCTACCCCGGTGCGGACGGCGGGGACCACCGACCCCCGGCACCGTGCGGGGACCACCGGCGCCGACGTCGGGACGATCGGCTCTCGCGCGTGTCGGGCCCCGGTCGATGGGATGGGAGCAGGACGCCGGACGACGGCAGTGCCGGCGCGGACGGAAGGAGCCGTCATGGTCAGCAACCACGTTCCCGGCCGGTTCGAGGGCCGCACCGCGATCGTCACCGGCGCGGGCGCCGGCATCGGGCGCGCGACGGTGGAGCGGCTGCTCGCGGAGGGCGCGCGCGTCGTCGCGACCGACGTCCGGGAGGACCGCCTGGACAAGCTCGTCGCCGACGTCGGGACCGACGCCCTCGTGACGGTCGCGGGCGACGTGAGCGCGCAGACGACGGTCGACGCGGTCGTCGCCGCCGCGGACGGCCGCGTGGACGCGCTCGCCAACGTCGCGGGCATCATGGACGGCTTCCTGCCGACCGCGGAGCTCGACGACTCGACGTGGGACCTAGTCCTGGCCGTCAACGTCACGGCCGTCATGCGGCTCACGCGCGCGGTGCTGCCCCTCATGCTCGACGCCGGGAGGGGCTCGATCGTCAACGTCGGGTCCGAGGCGGGCACGCGTGCCTCGGCCTCGGGCACCGCCTACGCGACGTCGAAGCACGCGATCGTCGGCTTCACGAAGAGTACGGCCTTCTTCTACACCCCGCAGGGCGTGCGGGCGAACGTCGTCGCGCCGGGGGCCGTCGCGACGAGCATCGAGGCGCCCTTCCGCTCGCAGTACGCCGGCGAGCGGCTCGGCCCGATCATGGCGACGACCGTCCCGCCCGCCGCGAGCGCCGACGAGCTCGCCGCGGCGATCACGTGGCTCCTCTCGGACGACTCGGCGAACGTCTCCGGCGCCGTGCTGCACAGCGACGGCGGGTGGGCCGCCGTCTGACCACGACGGCTCTCGGGCCGAGAACGAGGACGTGGCCCCCGAACGCGAAGGCTCGGGGGCCACTTCTCACCTCTCGGCGCAGCGTGTCACCGGGTCACCCCGGTCACCCGCGGCGAACGTGTCAGCCGCACGCGAACGCGTCGAACGCGACGTCGCCCGCGAACGTGCGGTCGTCGCCCGTCGCGGTGACGTGCGCCGTGCCCGCGGCCACCTGGGCCGAGCGGACCGGGAACGCCTGGTAGGCCGACGCACCCGGCTGCACGCCGGTCACCGTACGCTCGCCGTAGGGCGTGCTCAGCGTGACGTCGACGGGCACCGTGTCGGCGTTGAGGGCGCGGACCGCGACGAACGCCTTGCCCGCCATGCACTGGCTGCGCGCCGTCGTCTCGACGACGAGCCCGCCCGAGGCCGGGGCCGTCGTGAACGTGCTCACGGGAGAGACCGCGGTGCCGCCGTGCGCGCTCGTCGCCGTGACCAGCCACGCGTGCAGCGTGCCCGGGGCGAGCCCGTCCCAGGCGACCGTCGCGACCTCGCCCGACGGCACCGTGACGCTCCCGATCTCGTCCGCCGGGGCGTAGAGCGACACGGCGTCGGTCTCCAGGCTCGTCACGCGCGACGTCAGGTCGACGGGGACGGTGAAGTCGTCCTCCCCGCCGTCGTAGCGCTGCTCGTCGTCGTACTCGGTCGCGCCGAAGTTCGCGAGCCACGGCGAGTAGGTGTCCACGATCATCTCGGAGCGGTCGACGTCGAACTGCAGCAGGCGCAGGAAGCTCGCGCCGAGGCGCAGACCCTGGTCGGGCGTGTACCCGCCGATCTCCGTGAGCCCGGCCTCCTCGGCCGTGACCTCGTAGAACTGGTAGTCGGCGAGCAGCTCGACGACGCCGCTGCCCTCCGTGCCGACGTCCTGGCGCACGTTGATGCCGACCCCGTGCCGGTGCCCCGCCATGACGAGGAACACGTTCGGGTTGGGCTCGACGACCTTGGCGTGCACGAGGCGGCCGTCGGGCGTCGAGATCTCGGAGTCGCGACCGTCGGGGTTCGCGCTCGGCACGAGGTAGTCGTGCGTGAGGACGATCGCGTTGCGGTCGGGGAACTGCTTCAGGACGCCGTCCGCCCAGGCCGCCTCCTCGTCCGTGACGCCGTACGACAGGTACACCGCGACGAAGTCGAGCCCGCCCGCGCTGAACAGGTCGTAGTGGTTCTGGTTGTCGCCCTCGCGCCACGGGCCGCCGTAGGACGCGTCCTCCCAACCGGCGGACAGCGCCTCGTAGCGGTCCGGCCCGTAGAACTCGTTGAACAGGGCCCCGGGGCCGTTGTCCTGGCCGGTGAGGTTGTCGTGGTTGCCCGCGAGCACGCCGTTGGGGATGTTCGCGTCGTCGAGGATCTTCTGCGCGGAGGAGGAGAACTCGTACTCGCCGCGGATCTGGGCCGCCATCGCGTCGTCCGCCGGGAGCCGGGTGTAGTTCTCGTTGACGTCGCCGGTGTGCGCGGCGTACGCGATGTTGCGCGCCTCGGCGTTGTCCACGACCCACCGCGTGAGGTCCGTGTAGGCCTTCGCCCACACCGCGCGCTCCTCGGCCGTCTCCTGCTCCACCGCGCCCTCGGCGAGGTACTGCGTGTCGGTGAAGTGCACGAGCGAGAAGTCGTAGTCCTCGCGCGGCGCGAAGTCGGTCTCGTCGCGCGAGCCGCCCGCCGCGATGTCGTCCGCGAACGGGTCCGTGCCCGTGACGAGCACGTGGACGGTGCCGTCGTGGTCGGCTCCCGAGCCGAGGACGGCGCTCAGCACCGTCGGCCCCTCGGCCACGCCGCGCCCGGACGCGACCGGCGTCCAGCGCTCCCCGTCCCACACGTGCAGGGTCGCGAGGCGCTGCGGGTCGACGACGCCCTCCCAGCGGACGACCTGGCCCGCGGTGTCACCGTCGGCAGGGATCTCCAGACGCTGGTAGGTCACGTCGCGGCTCTGCGGGGAGTCGAGGGTCGCGTCGTCACCGGGGACGAGCGCGTCGACGGCGGCGGGCTGCTCACCCTCGACGGGCAGCGTGGTCGGGACGCCCGCGCTCTCTCCCTGGGCCACGAGCACGGGGGTCGCGACCCGCGCGCGGGAGAACGTCGCCGTGACGTCCCCCTCGCCCGGTGCCGTGACACGCGCCGAGAGCTCGGTGCTCTCCCCGACGTCCCGCGCACCGTGGGCCGGCGCGAGGTCGGTCGGGACGTCGGGCACGCCGAGGCTGGTGAACGTGATCTCGTGGCTGCTCGCGTTGCCGAGCACGTCGGTCGCGGTGACGACGAGCGCGTGCTCGCCGGCGGGCAGGCCCGGGCCCACGGGGGCACCGATCTCGACCGGCTCGCCGTCGAGCGTGACGTCGGGACCCGACAGGACGCCCGAGGCGTCGACGAGCTCCACGGCGAGGCTCGCCGCGGCGGCGAGGTCCGCCCCGGCAGCCGGGGTGCTCGACGCGATCGCGGGACCGGTGTTGTCGGTCGTCACGGTGCGGCGCGCGACCGCTCCCGTGGCGGTCGCGGACGTGATCGTGTGCTCGCCGTCGGCGAGCGTGGCGGTGTCGACGTCGGCGCGCAGGCCGGTCGCGGGTGCGTCGGCGTCGCGCACGACGTCGAACACGAGGTCGACCTCGCGCGGCTTCGTCGCGCTCGTCCCGCAGTCCCCGTCGCCGAGCGAGTACGACGGCGCGATGCCGACCCCGGTCGCGGTGGCGTCCGTGACGTCCAGCGCGAGACCGGAGACGGCGAAGTCGTCGCGGTTGTCGCCGCACGACGTCGGGTACGTGCCCGTGACGAAGCGGACCGTGTTCCGGCCGGGCAGCAGGTACGCGTTGGGCACGTCGACGCGCACCGTCTCGCTCACGTAGTCGCGGTCGACCAGGTCGATGCGCTGCCCGTTGACGAGCAGGTGGTTCGTGTACCGGGCCTCGATCGAGTTCGACCCCACGGTGAACACGAACTGGGAGGTGCCGGCGCCGTGGGTCGTCACGGTGTCGAGCGGGGTGCCGTCGAGCTCGACCGCCGCGGGGGCGTCGCCGCCCGCGGTCGGGGTCGCCAGGACGGTCTGCGTCCCGACGAGGAGGGCGCCGTCGGCGGGCGTGAGCGCGGGTGCGCCCGGGGCGCCGTTGTTGACCGTCACGGCGCTCGACGCGGTCTCTCCCGCGGCCGTGGTCGCGGTGAGCGTGTGGGCGCCGTTCTCGAGCGTGGTCGTGTCGAGGTCGGCCGCGAGGCCGGTCGTGGCGGCCGGGTCCTGGTCGAGGTCGAACGTGAGGTCCGCCGTGAGGACGCGCGCGGTGTTGGAGCCGCACGACCCGTCCCCGAACGCGTACGAGTACCGGTTGTCCGAGCCGTCCGCAGCCTCGCCGAGCAGCTCGAGCGAGAGGTCGGTCAGGTCGAAGTCGTCGTAGTTGGAGCCGCACGACGTCGTGACCGCGCCGACGACGAACCGCACCTGGTTCTCGCCCTGCACGAGCCACTGCGCCGGGACGTCGAGCGCGACGCGCTCCGAGACCATGTCCCGGTCGAGCTCGAGCCGCTCGCCGTTGACGAGCACGTGGCTGCCGTAGCGCCGCTCGATCGAGTTGCTGCCGACGTCGAAGAGCAGTCGGGCCGTCGCGGGGGTCGCCGCGGCGTCGAGCGGGACGCCGTCCACCGCGAGAGCGGTGACCGGGTCGCCCGCGGCCACGGGGTCGGCGGTCACCGGCACGGTGCCGTCGAGGTACGTGCCGGACGTCGGGCGCAGCTCCGGCTGCGACGCCGCCGCGACGCGCTCCGCGCGCTCCTGCGGCGCGGCTGCGCCCTCGGTGGCGGCGGTGGCGGCGGGGGCGAGGAGGCCGACGACGAGCGTCGCGCCGAGCACTCCCGCGAGCGTGCGTCGTCGGCCGAGCGTGGTGTGGTCGGTGGGCACTGGCGTGTCCATCGTGTGTGTCCCTTCCGTGGTGAACGGGTCGAGGGCGAAGCGGCCTCGTGGACGGTCCGCCGACGCCGGCGAGACGGCCCGCGGCGGCGCGGCACCCGTCCGGCACCCTCCCGGTCGCGGGTGAACACGAGACCGGCCGCAGGCGAACTCCGGCGAAACGGACGGCGACGGTTGCCGCGGGCAGCCTGCGGGGACGACGAAGGCCGCCCACCCGGAGGGTGGACGGCCTGGTCAGGAAGGGTGCGCCATCAGGGACTCGAACCCCGAACCCGCTGATTAAGAGTCAGCTGCTCTGCCAATTGAGCTAATGGCGCGCGAGAGGGAACACTACCAGCGGCCGGGCCACCACCTCGCGCGGAGGTGCGGTGTCCCGCCCGCCGCCCCGGCTCTCGACCGGCGCGGCTCGGGCCGCCCGCGTGCGGACGGCCCGATCGGTGTGGTGCGCCATCAGGGACTCGAACCCCGAACCCGCTGATTAAGAGTCAGCTGCTCTGCCAATTGAGCTAATGGCGCGCGAGAGAAAACACTAGCAGTCGCGGGCGCGCCGGGAAAATCCGTTCCGCCCGTCCTCGTGTGACGTCGGCGACAGCCCGCGGGCGCGCGCCCGCGGGCCACCGTCACAGGTAGAGACCGGTCGGGCCGTCGTCCTCGGCCTCCTGCGAGACACCGTGCACGTCGCGCTCGCGCAGCAGCACGAGGTCCTTCCCGCCGAGCTCGACCTCCGCCCGGTCGTCCGGGTCGAACAGCACGCGGTCGCCCACCGCGACCTGGCGCACGTGCTCACCGGCCGCGACGACGACGGCCCACGCGAGGCGCTTCGGGCCGACGGCGGTCGCGGGGATGACGAGGCCCGCCGAGCTCTGCCGCTCGCTCGCGTCGACCTCGGGGTCGACGAGCAGCCGGTCGTGCAGCATCCGGATCGGCAGGTCGCGGGCCGCGGTCGCGGACGAGGACGGGCGGGACGAGGACGTAGAGGGCGCGGACGTCGTCTTGCTCACAGCCTCCACGCTACCGGTGCCGCGGACCCTCACCTACGCTCGAACCGACACCCTGGCCGGACCGAAGGAGATCCATGTCCACGCGCCTCACCGTCGGCGACACCGCTCCCGACTTCACCCTGCCCGCCGCCGACGGCAGCACCGTCACGCTCTCGGACCTGCGCGGCAAGCACGTCGTCGTCTACTTCTACCCAGCCGCCGGCACCCCCGGCTGCACGACGGAGGCCTGCGACTTCCGCGACAACCTCGCGTCGCTCCAGGGCGCGGGGTACTCGGTGGTCGGCGTCTCCCCCGACCCGGTGGACAAGCTCGCCGCGTTCGTCGAGGCCGAGCACCTGACCTTCCCCCTCGTCTCCGACGAGGACAAGGCGGTCCTGGAGGCCTACGGCGCGTGGGGCGAGAAGAAGCTCTACGGCAAGACCGTCGTGGGCGTCATCCGCTCGACGGTCGTCGTCGGACCGGACGGCACGGTCGAGCTCGCGCAGTACAACGTCAAGGCGACGGGGCACGTCGCGAAGCTGCGCCGCGACCTGGGCATCGACCCGAAGTAGTCGCCGCAGCGAGCGCTGCGTCCTCGCCCGAGCGCTGCGCCCCCGGACACGTCGCCCGGCCGGGGACGCAGCGCTCGCGCCGTAGACTGACCTCCGCGCGCGAGTGGCGTAACTGGCAGCCGCGCCAGGTTTAGGTCCTGGTGTCCTCGGACGTGCGGGTTCGAGTCCCGCCTCGCGCACCACGACGGCCCGCGGACATGTCCGGCGGGACGCGCGATTTGACGTCGGCCCACCGACGTCAGATCCGCCAGTTCCATCCTCCAGTCCAGTCCAGGACGTCGACGTTGACGGTCTCGGTTGACCCGTCGGAGTACACGACGTCGCACGAGAAGAACGACCCGACGGGTGCGATCGCGGCGTCAGGGCACGTCACTTCCGCGCCAGGCAGCTCATACAGCTCCGCGAGGTCGGCCTCGATCTCCTCCTCGACATACTGCGCGTCGTACTCGACTCCACCGAGATAGGAGATGACCGGCGTCGCAGCCAGCGACACGATCCACACGACCACCCACAACGCGGGAATCCACCACGTCTGCTTCGAACGCAGGGTGCGCTGGATCAGGTAGGCGGGGACGAACAGGAACACGGTGATCCACATGCCCGTGCTGATCGCAATGCCCGCACGACGGACGTTCGCGATGTCCCAGAGCGCCAGCAGCGTGTTGACGAGCGCAAGGAGCAGGCCCATCCCCAGCGTGGTGTTGCTGACACCGGACTGGAGCGCGACGATCGACGCGAGAATCCAGAGGATCGGGGCCCCGACCAGCATCCAGGCGGCCACGTTGTCGACCCTCGCCCGCGGAGCAACCTGTGGCGCCATCGCCATCGCGCCGTACGGCAAGAGCGGCGCAGGCTGCCAACCCGTCGACTGCGGTACCGACGTGATCAGTGGCGCGGTCTCGTACGGGTTCGCCACCAGCTGCCCAGGCACGGCTCCTGCGTCGTCGACGTAGAAGATCCACCCTGCTGGTGCCGGTGGCCACGACGGATCCGGGACCCACCCCTGAAACGGGACCCAACCTGCTGGCGGCTGCGGCCAGCCTGGGGGCGGGTTGAAACGCATCGTCGTCGCTCTCCGGGTTCTCACACTCGACACCTCGTGGTGCCGCGGCCATCCAACCAGAACGCGAGAGCTGTTCGTGCTGGTCATCGGGTGAAGTCGCGGAGCGAGCGGCCGGGCTCCGATGAGGCCTGCCGCTCGGTCGGAAGATTCACCCATCGGCCAACTGGACGCCCGTCCAGTTGGCCGACTAGCCTGGCGTCACAGTCGGTGCCCGCACCATTGCCCCCTGCCGGTGCGGGCACCGACTTCTTCCGTCGCGGCGCATCCTGCGCGCGCACGACGGCCTCTGACCGAGACGCGGACGGCCCGGCACCTCGAAGGTGCCGGGCCGTTCGTGTGCGCGAGGGCGGAGCCGGTCAGGCGTCCTGCGCCGGGGAGCCGTCGTTCGCCGCGGCGATCTGGCGGCGGACGTCCTCCATGTCGAGGCCCTTGACGGCGTCCACGACCTGCTTGAGGGCAGGAGCCGGGAGCGCACCGGGCTGCGAGAACACGAGGATGCCCTCGCGGAAGGCCATGAGCGTCGGGATCGACGTGATGTTCGCGGCGGCCGCGAGACCGCGCTCGGCCTCGGTGTCGATCTTGCCGTGCACGACGTCGGGGTTCTCCTCCGACGACGCCTCGAACACCGGGGCGAACATCTTGCACGGGCCGCACCAGTCGGCCCAGAAGTCGACGAGGACGATGTCGTTCTCGGTGATCGTCTGCTCGAAGGTGGACTCGGTGAGCGTCTGCGTGGCCATGCGTGATCCTCCTGGGACGTGGGGTTCTGCCTCGTAGAGCACCGATCCTCGGCCAGGTATTCCCCGCGGCGCCGCGCCGCGTCCCCCGGCAGTCCCGCTGGACCGCGCCCGGGACGTCCCGCGCGCCGTCGAGCCTCTACGCTGCCCCTGTGACGAACGCCACGACCGCACCCCGCCTCTCGCGCGCCACGATCGCGGGCTACGCCGCCGGCTCCGTCGGCACGGGGGGCTTCGGCACCCTGCCCGGGCTCGTGCTGCTCGTGTACCTGACCGACGCGCTCGCCGTCCCCGCCGCGGCGGCGGGGCTCATCGTCACCGGCGCGAAGGTCTGGGACGTCGTCATCGACCCGTTCATCGGCTACGGCTCCGACCGCGACCTCGCCCGCACCGGGTCCCGCCGACGCTTCATGACGATCGGCGCCCTCACGCTGCCCGTGCTCTTCGCGCTGACGTTCGCCGTCCCCTCCGCTGCGGGACCCACGGCCGCCGCGATCTGGGTCCTCGTCGCGTTCCTCCTCGCCGCCACGGCGTTCTCGCTCTTCCAGGTCCCGTACATCGCGCTCCCGGCCGAGCTCGACCCCACCTACGACGGCCGCACGCGCCTGCTCGCGTGGCGCGTCGCCGCGCTCGCGTTCGCCATCCTCCTGTTCGGTGCCGGCGGTCCCGCGTTGCGCGGGGGCGGCGACTCGACGTCGGGCTACCTCGTCATGGGCGTCGTGTCCGGCGTGGTCATCGGCGCGGGCATGCTCGTCGCCTCTCGCGTGGCCCCCCGCGTCGCCCCGCGCAGGCCGGGTGCCCGGGACGGCGGCGCGCCCGGCGGGTCGACGGCGCCCGCCCCTGCCGCCTCGACGTCCGCCGCCCGCGCGTGGGTCCTCGCGGTGCGCGAGGCGGTCGACGCGCTGCGGCGCTCCCGGCCGTTCCGCACGCTGCTCGCCGCGTTCTTCCTCCAGGCGGTCGCCACCGGGCTCATGCTCGCGGGGGCCGCGTACGTCGCGCGCTACGTGCTGCACGACGAGGCCGCGGTGAGCTTCCTGTTCGCTGCCCTCATCGCGCCGGCCCTGCTCTGCATGCCGCTCTGGACCCGGCTCGCGCGCCGCGACGGGAAGGAGCGCGGCTTCGTCGTCGCGACGGTGCTCTTCGCGGTCGCGGCGCTCGGGATGATCCCGCTCCTGTGGGCGCCCGGTGCCTGGGTGTACGCCCCGACGGCGCTCGCGGGGATCGCCTACGCGGGCATGCAGGCGCTCCCGCTCGCGATGCTCCCGGACGTCATCGCGCACGACGCGCGCACGCACGGCGAGGGCCGTGGCGGGGCGTTCAGCGGCGTCTGGACGGCGGGCGAGACGACGGGCATGGCGCTCGGCGCCGCGGTGCTCTCGCTCGTCCTCGGGGTCACGGGCTACGTGTCCACCCGGGCCGGGGAGACCGTCGCACAGCCGGTGGCCGCCGTCGACGGCATCGCCCTGTCGTTCTCTGTCGTCCCGGCGGTCCTCGTGCTGGTGAGCCTCGTCCCGCTCGTGCGGTACGGTCTGCGCAAGGGGGACATCGACGACACAGCACCGGAGCTGCCGCGTGACCACGCCCCCACCGACCGAGCCCACGACTGAGCCCTCCCCGGACCACGCCGAGGCAGGGCCGGACGGCAGCGTCCCGCTGCGCACCGACGGGATCCTCGACCGGCTCGCCACGCTCCGCGCCGCCGACGCCCCGACGCACGGCGGTCGCGTCCTGTCGTACGTCTACGACCCGGGCCTGGCCGAGCTGGACGAGCTCGCCGCCGCTGCCGCGCGCGCGGTCCAGCCGGTCAACGGGCTCGACCCGACGACCTTCACGTCGGTCGCCGTCATGGAGCGCGAGCTGGTCGCGTTCGCCCGTGACATGCTCCGCGGGACGGCCGACGGCCCGGACGCCGTCGTGGGGTCCGTGACGTCCGGCGGGACCGAGAGCTGCCTGCTCGCGGTGAAGATCGCGCGCGACGCGTTCCGGGAGGACCATCCCGGCCTCCGGCCCCGCGTCGTCGCCCCGGTGAGCGTGCACGCGGCGTTCCGCAAGGCCGCGCAGTACCTCGACGTCGCGATCACGCTCGTGCCCGTCGACCCGGCGACCGGCACGCCCGCCGCCGACGCCCTCCTCGCGGAGCTCGACGGAGGCGACGTCGCGCTCGTCGTCGTGTCCGCGCCGTCCTACCCGCACGGCGTCGTCGACCCCGTCGCCGAGGTCGCCGCCGCGGCCGCCGCGCGCGGCGTGCCCGTGCACGTGGACGCGTGCGTCGGCGGCTGGGTGCTCCCGTTCTGGGAGGGCGCGGGCGGTGAGCCCGTCCCCGCGTTCGACTTCTCCGTGCCCGGCGTGACGAGCGTCTCCGCCGACGTGCACAAGTACGGCTACGCCCCCAAGGGCACGTCCGTCCTGCTCGTGCGCGGGCGCGACCGCCAGCGCCGCCAGTTCTTCGCGACCACCGGGTGGCCGGGCTACCCCGTCGTGAACCCCACCACGTCGGGCTCCCGCTCGGCAGCCCCGCTCGCCGCCGCGTGGGCCGTGAGCCAGGCGCTCGGCGTCCCGGGGTACACGGCCCTCACGGCGCGCTGCGTCCGCGCGACGCGAGCCCTGCACGCGGCGGTCGACCGGATCGACGGCCTGCGCGTCGTCGGGCACCCCACCGGTCCCCTGGTCGCCGTGGCGTGCGACGAGTCCGTGCCGCCCGCGCGGCAGGTCGACCCGCACCTGTGGGCGGACGCCGTCCGCTCCCTCGGGTGGGTCCTCCAGCCGCAGCCGGGACTCACGCAGGACGACGGGACCCGCCTGCCGCACACGACCCACCTCACGGTCACGCCCGTGACGGAGGCCGGGCTCGACGGGCTCGTCCCCGCGCTCGTCGCGGGCGCCGACGCGGTGCGCGGCGAGGCCCGCCCCGACGTCAGTGCCGTCCTCGGGGCCCTCGCGGGCGCGTTCGCCCGGCCTGCGGGTGCGCAGGCTGCGGGGCCGAGCGCGGACGCCGTCTGGGAGGCCCTGCTCGCGGCGCTCGGCGCCGACGGCGGGACCGAGCGCCGGGCGACGGGTTCCGTCCTCCCCGACCGCCTCGCCCCGCTCATGGCCGTCATGGAGGTGCTGCCCGCGCCGGTCGCGGAGCGGGCCCTCGTCGAGATCGTCGCCCGCGTCGCCGAGGCACCCGCCTGACCGCCCGAGGGCACCGACGCGCCGCGGGCGGACTCGCCCCGTGGCACCGGTCGGGGTAGAACAGTCGCGTGACCGACACCGCCGACTTCCCGCCCGACGACTTCTCCCACGAGAACCCCAGCCCTGCCGGGTGGCTCAGCCCGGAGGAGATCGCGGTCGCGCGCGCGCAGCTCCCGCTCGTCTACGTCGACGCCGTCCCGGTGCGGGTCGACGACTCGGGCGACGTCGTCGCCGTCGGGCTCCTGCTGCGCGTGACGCCCGAGGGCATGATGACGCGGGCCCTCGTCTCGGGCCGCGTGATGTACCACGAGCGCATCCGCGACGCCCTGCTGCGGCACATCGAGAAGGACCTCGGCCCCGTCGCGCTCCCCCAGGTCCCCGCGTCGCCGCAGCCGTTCACGGTCGCCGAGTACTTCCCGACGCCGGGCATCACCTCGTACCACGACCCGCGCCAGCACGCGGTGTCGCTCGCGTACGTCGTTCCGGTCAACGGCGACTGCCGGCCGCAGCAGAACGCGCTCGAGCTCGCCTGGCTGACGCCCGAGCAGGCGTGCAGCGACGAGGTCCAGCTCGAGATGCGCGGCGGACAGGGCGTGCTGCTGCGCCAGGCCATGGCGTACGTCGGCCGCCTGCCGTGACCGGCGCGCCGCGCGTCCCGCCTCAGGGACGCCGGGCCGCCCTCGCGCGGGCGCTGCACGCCCTGGTGGCCCTCGCCGCGCTCACAGGCGTCGTCATGGAGCTCGTCATCGCGCTCGTCGACGGGCCCGGCACCGCCCCCAGCCAGGCCGAGCGTCTCGTGCGCCTGTTCTCCTACTTCACGATCCAGTCGAACGTGCTCGTCGGGGTCGTCTCGCTCTTCCTCGCGGTGCGGCCCGAGCGTGACGGTCCCGTGTTCCGCGTCGTCCACCTCGACGCCCTGCTGTGCATCGCGGTCACCGGGATCGTCTACAACACCGTGCTCCGCGGCCTCGCCGAGCTGAGCGCCGCAGGCCAGGTGTCGAACCTGCTGCTCCACCTGCTCGCACCGCTGCTCGCGGTGGTGGCCTGGCTCCTCGTCGGGCCGCGCCCGCGTGTGCGCGCCGCGACGGTGTGGTGGTCGGTGGCCTACCCCCTCGCGTGGATCGCGTACACGTTCGTCCGGGGTGCCGTCGTCGGCTGGTACCCCTATCCCTTCCTCGACGTGGCCGCGCTCGGCCTCGCCCGGGCGCTCGTCAACACGGCGGTCGTGGCCGTCGTGTTCCTCCTCCTCGCGTGGCTCGTGCGCCTCGTGGACGCGCGGCTGCGCCCCGCGCCCTGACCCGCTCGCCCGGTCGGCCTTCGCCGCGGCTCCGGATCCGCACGGGCAGGCGCGGGCGACCTCGCAGGACCTGGGACCGGCGAGACCCGGGACCAACGGCCCTCCACCTCCGTCCGCCCGACCCTGGGTCCGAGCGCCCCCGTCCCGGACGCTGGAGGGAGGGGACCCGTCCCGTCCGGACGGGCGCACGACGAAGGGGCGCGCCATGGATGCCGCAGTGGTCTACGAGTCGATGTACGGGAACAGCGAGCGGGTCGCGCAGGCCGTCGCCGAGGGACTGAGCGAGACGGTCCGCGTCATGGTCGTCGACGTGACGGACCCGGCCGCGAGTCCCGACGCGCTCCGGCACATGGGCCTCGTGGTCGCCGGGGGACCGACCCACGCGTTCGGCATGACCCGGCCCGCGACCCGTGCCGAGGCGGTGCAGCGCGCGAGCGGCGACGTGTCCGACCGCGCGACGGGCCTGCGCGAGTGGGTCGAGTCAATCCCGCGCCAGGAGGAGACGCGCCTGGCCGCGACGTTCGACACGCGCGTCACCAAGGTCAAGCCGCTGCCGGGGTCGGCGGCCAGGGGCGCGGCCAAGGTGCTGCGCCGGGCGGGCTTCCGCCTCGTCACGCCGCCCGCGTCGTTCTACGTCGGGGACGTCGAGGGCCCGCTCGACGACGGCGAGCTCGACCGCGCGCGGGCGTGGGGTCGCGCCCTGGGGAAGGTCCTCGCGCCCGCGAGCGCCCCCGCCGAGGGTCGCTGAGCGAGCACCTGCGCGGCCGGGTGGCGGTCGTCAGCCCGCGAGCTCGAGCCGCGGCCAGTCGTCGAGGTCCTCGCGCATGCGCCGGTCGTGCGTCGCGACGACCACGGCCGCGGGCGTGACGCGCAGCGCCTGCGTCAGCTCGTCCACGAGGTCGATCGAGAGGTGGTTGGTCGGCTCGTCGAGGATCAGCACGTGCGGTGCGGCCAGCAGCGCCCGCGCGAGGTCGAAACGGCGACGCTGCCCGGCCGAGAGCTCGCGCAGCGGCCGCTCCAGGTCCTCCTCGGTGAGCAGGCCGAGGAAGGCCACGGGCACGAGGTGGTCCGGGTCCAGGCGGTCGGCGTCGAGGAGCTCGAGCGCCTCGCGCGCGTACTCGTCGAACCCGGTGCGGTCCTCCGCGTCCGGCGGCAGGACCGGCCCCTCCTGCGCGACGACCCCCAGGCGCGCGCCGTCGACGACGGACCGTGCGCCCCGGTCGAGCGCGACCAGCCCCGCGAGCGCCGCGAGGAACGTCGACTTGCCGCTCCCGTTCGGACCCGTGACGAGGAGGCGTCCCGACGGCGGGATCGCGACGCGGGTGCCGGCCAGGTCGAGGCGAGGGTCAGGGCCCGGCCCGACGCGCGGGCTGCGCAGCTCGAGCACCGGGTCGCCCGGGTCCCAGCCCGGGGACATCGCGGGCAGCTCGGGGAAGACGAGCTGGAGCGGCGGCACGGGGACCTCGACCGCCTCGGCCTCGAGCTGCTGCAGGCGGCGGTCGGCGGCCTTGACGTGGATCCGGGCGCGCGTCGCGCGGCGGTGCTTCTGGCTGCCCTTGGGCGGGCGCCACTCGTCCGACAGCCCCTCGTAGGACGCGTCGAGCACCGCGGCGAGCTTCTCCGCCCGCTTCTGCTCCGCCCGGAACCGCTGGCGCCAGCGGTGCAGCGCCTGGTTCTTCGCGAACCGGTAGGACAGGTATCCCGGTTGCCCGTAGAGCACCGGCTTGCCGTCCATCGCGGGGTCGAGGTCGAGGATCTGGGTCGCGACGTCGTCGAGGAGCTGGCGGTCGTGCGTGACCATGACCACTCCCCCGCGCCACGCGACGAGCTCGCCCGTGAGGAAGTCGATCCCGCCCGTGTCGAGGTGGTTGGTGGGCTCGTCGAGGAGGAGCAGGTCGGCGCGCTCCGCGAGCCGGCACGCGAGCCGCACGCGGTAGCGCTCGCCGACGGACAGCGTCGCGAGCTCGCGGTCCCGGTCGCGGCACGCGCCGAGGCGCGAGAGCGCGACGTCGACGCGGCGGTCCGCGTCCCACACGGCGAGGTGCTCGGCCCGCGCGAGGATCTCCGTGAGCTCGGCGAGGTCTCCGGCCTCGTGGTCGAAGTCGCGGGCGGCCGCCTCGAGCTCCGCGGCGACCGCGCGCAGCCCGCTGAGCGTCGCGGCGACGAGCGTGCCGACCGTCTGGCCCGGCTCGATCGCGAGCTCCTGCTCGACGAGCGCGAGCGAGCCCGCGCGGCGCACCTCCCCGCGGCTCGGGACCAGGTCGCCGGACAGGACGTGCAGGAGGGTCGACTTGCCCGTGCCGTTCTCGCCCACGACGCCCAGCCGTGTCCCGCCCGCGACGCGCAGGCCGACGCCGTCGAGGACGGGTCGTCCGGGGTAGGCGAAGGCGAGGTCGTCGGCGGCGAGATGCACGGGACCACCCTAGGTGGCGACGTGGCCTCCGCGAGATCGACCCCTGCGTCGCGAGATCGGTCTCCTGAGGGTCGACCTCGGTCGCACGGGGTCGATCTCGGCCGTGCAGGACGGTCTCGGCCGTGCGGAACGGTCTCGCGAGCGGGGTACGGTCGTGAGCATGACCGACCTCGCGCCCACCGGAGAGGCCCCGCGTCGTACCGGGCTCGTCCTGCTCGCCGCGCTCGCCGACGTCGCGTGCGTCCTGGCGCTCGCGAGCGGGGGCCTCGCGACGCACTCGGCCGACGAGGGCATGGCCCGGCTGCTCGTCGTCGCCTGGCCGTTCGCGGCGGGCGCCGCGCTCGGGTGGCTCCTCACCCGGGCGTGGCGCCGCCCGTGGCGGGTCTGGCCCACGGGAGTCGTGGTGTGGGGCTGCGCCTGGGCACTCGGCGTCCTGCTGCGCGTTCTCACCGACCAGGGTGTCGCCCCCGCGTTCCAGCTCGTGTCCTTCGGCTTCCTCGCGGTCACGATGCTGGGCTGGCGTGGCGTGGTCGCGCTCGTCGGCGTGCTCCGGCCGGGCGACCGGCGACGCCGCGCGCGCGACCTCGCCGGGAGCCCGCTACCGCGCTGACAGGGCGGCGACGACGTCCGGGGCGAGCGCGCGGAACGCCTTCCCCCGGTGGCTGATCGCGTTCTTCTCCGCCGGGCTCAGCTCGGCAGCGGACCGGGCGCCGTTCCCGGGCTGCTCGTCGGGCAGGAGGATCGGGTCGTACCCGAACCCGTTCTCGCCGCGCGGCGCGGTGAGCAGGGTCCCGCGCATCTCGCCCGTGCGCACGACCTCGGTCCCGTCCGGAGTGACGAGCGCAGCCGCGCACACGAAGCCCGCGGCCCGGTGCTCGGCGCGCACGTCGCCGAGCTGGGCGAGCAGGAGCTCGAGGTTCGCGACGTCGTCGCCGTGCCGCCCGGCCCAGCGCGCGGAGAAGATCCCCGGGGCGCCACCGAGCACGTCGACGGCGAGACCGGAGTCGTCCGCGACGGCGGGCAGGCCCGTGGCCGCGACGAGCGCGCGGGCCTTGATGAGCGCGTTCTCGGCGAACGTCACGCCGTCCTCGACGGGCTCGGGCGCGCCGACGTCGCCCGCTCCGACGATCGCGTCGGGCGCGAGATCGAGGCCCGGGTGCGCGTCGAGCTCGGCCGCGAGGATGGCGCGCAGCTCGGCGATCTTCCCGCGGTTGTGCGTGGCGAGGACGAGACGCGCGCCGTCCGGCACGACGACGCCCGGCGCCGCGGGCGCACCCGCCGCCCCGGTCACCGCGCGTCCGCCGCGAGCGCCGCGCGCTGGATCGTGGTGAGGTCGGCGGTGCCGGCGACGGCGAGGTCGAGCAGCGCGTCGAGCTCGGCGCGGTCGAACGGCGCGTGCTCGGCGGTGCCCTGCACCTCGACGAACGTGCCCGAGCCCGTGACCACGACGTTCATGTCCGTCTCGGCGCGCACGTCCTCGACGTACGGGAGGTCGAGCATGGGCGTGCCGTCGATGATGCCGACGCTCACCGCGGCGACCGAGTCGGTCAGCACCGGCTTGCCGCCCTTGACGTGACCGTGGCGCTGACCCCACGCGACCGCGTCGGCGAGCGCCACGTAGGCGCCCGTGATCGCGGCGGTGCGGGTGCCGCCGTCGGCCTGCAGGACGTCGCAGTCGAGCACGATCGTGTTCTCGCCGAGCGCCGAGACGTCGATGATCGCGCGCAGGGACCGGCCGATGAGGCGCGAGATCTCGTGCGTGCGCCCGCCGATCTTGCCCTTGACCGACTCGCGCTGGCTGCGCTCGTCCGTCGCGCGCGGCAGCATCGCGTACTCGGCCGTGACCCAGCCCTCGCCCGACCCCTTGCGCCAGCGCGGCACACCCTCCGTGAACGACGCCGCGCACAGCACGCGCGTCCGGCCGAACTCGACGAGCACGCTCCCCTCGGCCTGGTCGAGCCAGTGGCGGGTGATGGTCACGGGCCGGAGCTGGTCGGGCGCACGCCCGTCGGCGCGCACGACCTCAGAAGAGGCAGAGATGGTCATGCGGCCACCTTACCGACCCCCCGGCCCCCTGCTGAGTGCATGAAATAGTCGCGCCGATCAGCCTGGGGCGCGACTATTTCATGCACTCACGGTCAGAGGTCGAAGACTGCGCCCGTGGTCGCCACGTCGACCCGGCCCGCGTACGACTCGCGGGCCTCCGTGCGCGAGCGCTCGGGGTCGTTCCACGCCGGGAGGTGCGTGAGCACCAGCCGGTGCGCGCCGGCCGCCGTCGCGACCTCGCCCGCCCGGCGCCCCGTGAGGTGGATGCCCGGCTCGACACCGTCGTCGCGGCCCTCGTGGAACGCGGCCTCCGACAGCAGCAGGTCGGCGTCGCGAGCCAGCTCGACGACGCCGTCGCACACGTCGGTGTCACCCGTGTACGCGAGCACGGCACGCTCGCCCGTCCGCAGCGACGACGGCCCCGTGACGCGCACGCCGTACGCCTCGACCGGGTGGAACACGCGGTACGGCTCGAGGGTGAGCGGGCCGACCTGGACCGGGACCCCCGCCTCCCAGGCCCGCACGTCGAGCTCCTCGGCCATCGCGTCGCCCGGCTCGGCTCCGTACGCCGCCTCGAGACGCCCGGCCGTGCCCGACGGCCCGAGCACCGTGAGGCGGCTCGGCACCCCGGTCCGCGTCGAGCCGCGCTCCGGGTGGTAGCGCAGGTAGACGTACAGACCGCACACGTCGACGAAGTGGTCGGGGTGCAGGTGCGACAGCGCGACGGCGTCCAGGTCGAGCGGGTCGACGAAGCGCTGCAGCGTGCCCAGCGACCCGTTGCCGAGGTCGAGCACGACGTTCCAGTCGCGTGCCTCGAACCCCGCGGCCGCGGCCTCCGCGGCCGGGACCTGGACGAGGTACGACGACGCGGGCGACTCCGGCCCGGCGAACGACCCCGAGCACCCGACCGTGACGAGGCGCATCAGGCCGCCTCCACGCTGAGCACCTCGGGGCCGAGGAACCGGCGCGCCAGGTGCTCGAACGGCTCGGCGCTCCCGGTCGCGACGAACCGGTGCCGCGGCGGTCCCGCGTCGCGCGAGCGCTCGAGGTCGTGCGCGACGAGCGTGCGGTAGACGTCCTTGGCCGTCTCCTCCGCGCTCGACACGAGCGTGACCTCCTCGCCCATGACGTACGAGATCGCGCCCGTCAGCAGCGGGTAGTGCGTGCATCCGAGCACGAGCGTGTCGACCCCCGCCGCCTTGACCGGGTCGAGGTAGCGGTGCGCGACCTCCAGCACCTCGGGCCCCGACGTCACGCCCTGCTCGACGAGCGGCACGAAGTCCGGGCACGCCTGGGTCGTCAGGTGCAGCCCCGGCGTGACGGCGAACGCGTCCTCGTAGGACCGCGACGTGATGGTGGCGCGCGTCCCGATGACCCCGATCCGTCCCGAGCGCGTCGCGGCGACCGCGCGACGCGCCGCCGGGAGGATCACCTCGACGACCGGGAGCCCGTGGCGCTGCGTGTACCGCTCGCGCGCGTCACGCAGGACCGCCGACGACGCCGAGTTGCAGGCGATGACGAGCATCTTCACACCGTCGTCGACGAGCTGGTCCATGATCGCCAGCGCCATCGCCCGGACCGCCGCGAGCGGCTTGGGCCCGTAGGGCCCGTTCGCGGTGTCCCCGATGTAGAGGAGGGACTCGTTCGGAAGCTGGTCGAGGATCGAGCGTGCGACGGTCAGGCCGCCCACGCCCGAGTCGAAGATCCCGATGGGAGCGTCGTTCACCCGCCCGAGCCTACTGGCGCGCTCGCGCGCGGGGCGCACCGAACCGCGGCTCCCGCCTGTGGCAGCGCCCACAGGACCCTCCGTGCGGGTCTTCCCCGGAGGCCGGCCTCGGGACGGCCCCCGGTCTGGTCCGGGCGCTCAGGACGGACGGCCGCGCCCTGCCCGGAGGTCGGCGAGCATGCCGTCCACGAGCGACTCCTGGAGCAGGCCCGTGAGCAGGAACACGCTCACGAGGAAGCGGCGCGGTGCCCCACCCACCTCGTCCACCGGCCCGTCCTCGCCCTCGCGGTCCAGCTCGTCGTACAGGCCCTCGACCTGCTCGTCGGTCCGCAGCCCGAGCCGTTCGGCGAGCACGAGGCGCACGTCCGTCAGCGCGCCCGCCACGTCCTCGGCGTCCTCCCGCGTCACGGCGAACGGGGCCGCCTCGCTCGGCTCCGAGTCCACGAGCATGCGCGCCAGCAGCACGAGCCGCCCGACCTTGCGCGCCGCGAGGTCGTCCTGGGTGAACCGCCGGAACTCGGTCGCCACGTCGGCGTCGTCCGACGCGTCGGGGAGCAGACGCCGCACGGCCGGGTCGGGCGGAGGCGTCGCGTCCGACCCGTGCCCACCCGGCAGCGGGCCCGTCCAGCCGGGAGGCGACCAGACGTCGTCGGGCACGGGCGCGGCGGGACCCGGCGCCCGCCCGGGCACGCCCTCCTGGAGCATCTGGGCGACGTCGCCCGCGAGCTGCGCGAGCACGATCCGCTCCGACGGCTCGAGCTCCGCGACGTACCCGTGCGCCTCGGCGCGGAACGGCCTCACTGCTCGCCGTCCTTCTGCAGCGTCGCCCACAGCCCGAACCCGTGCATCGCCTGCACGTCGACCTCCATGCGCTCGCGATCGCCCGTCGACACGACGGCACGACCCTCCTGGTGCACCTGCAGCATGAGCTGGTGGGCGCGCTCCGCCGCGTACCCGAAGTAGGACTCGAACACGTACGCGACGTAGCTCATGAGGTTGACCGGGTCGTTCCACACGAGGGTGACCCACGGGCTGTCGGGGAGGACGGTCTCGTCGACCCGGGTCGCCTCCTCGGGCACGGTCACGGACGCCAGCGCGCCGGTGGCGCGGGTGAAGATCGGCTGAGGGCTCACGCCACCACTGTATTCGTGGGCCTGTCGACACCCGTCGTGCCCGTCGCTGCCCTACCGTATTCCGCATGAGCCTCGCCGACCCGGGCAGCGTCGCCCCCTCCCTCACCGACAGCGCTGCCTCGCCGGGACGACAGGCGGGCCCGGCGCCGCAGCGCCCGCCCTACCAGCCGGTCGCGTCGACCGCCCTCCTCACCGACCGCTACGAGCTGACGATGCTCCAGGCCGCGCTCGCGGACGGCACCGCCGACCGCCACTGCCTGTTCGAGGTCTTCACGCGCCGCCTCCCACCGGGGCGGCGGTACGGGGTCCTCGCGGGGACGGGACGCGTCCTGGAGGCGCTGTCGTCGTTCCGGTTCGGCGCCGAGGAGCTCGACTGGCTCCACGCGCAGTCCGTCGTCGACGACCGCACGCTCGAGTTCCTCGCCGGCTACCGGTTCACCGGGACCGTCTCCGGGTACGCCGAGGGCGAGGTCTTCTTCCCGCAGTCTCCCGTGATGACCGTCGAGGGCACGTTCGCCGAGGCGGTGCTGCTCGAGACGCTCGTGCTGTCGATCCTCAACTACGACTCCGCCGTCGCGTCCGCAGCGTCGCGCATGACGAGCGCCGCCGTCGAGCGCCCGTGCCTCGAGATGGGCGCGCGGCGCGCGCACGAGCAGGCCGCCGTCGCCGCAGCGCGCGCCGCGGTGGTCGGCGGGTTCGCCGGGACGTCCAACCTCGAGGCGGGGCGCCGCTACGGGCTGGCGACCATCGGCACCGCCGCGCACGCCTTCACGCTCCTGCACGACGACGAGGAGTCGGCCTTCGCGTCGCAGGTCGCCTCGCTCGGTCCCGGCACCACGCTCCTCGTCGATACCTACGACGTACGCAAGGGCGTCCAGAACGCGGTACGCGCCGCCGGCGGGAGGCTCGGTGCCGTCCGGCTCGACTCCGGAGACCTCGGGGTGCTCGCCGTCGAGGTGCGCCGCCAGCTCGACTCCCTCGGCGCGCACGACACGAAGATCACGGTGACCTCGGACCTCGACGAGTACGCCATCGCGTCGCTCGCCGCCGCCCCCGTCGACTCGTACGGCGTCGGGACCTCGCTCGTCACCGGTTCCGGCGCGCCCACGTGCGGCATGGTCTACAAGCTCGTCGCCCGCGCCGACTCCTCCGGCGTGCTCCAGCCCGTCGCCAAGGCCTCCACGGCCAAGACCAGCACCGGCGGGCGCAAGGTCGCCGCGCGTCGGTACGACGTCGACGGCCGCGCGGTCGAGGAGGTCGTCGTGACCGGCGCCGACCTCGCCGTCCAGGAGTGGGAGCCCGACGACGGAGACCTCCGACCGCTCCAGGTCCCGCTCGTCGTCGACGGCGCGGTCGACTCGCGGTGGGTCGGGTCCTACGGCGTGCAGAACGCCGCGCACCGCCACCGCGAGGCCCGTGCCGAGCTGCCCCGCGGTGCCCGCCGCCTCTCGGCCGGCGACCCCGCGATCCCGACGGTCGTGCACACGATCCCCTGAGCCCGCCGGAGCGTGTGACCGCGGTGCGACCCGGCTGCTACCGCTTGCCGACGAACCAGCCGCGGACGGTCGCGACACGTGCATCGAGCTGCTCGACCGTCGCGAGCGGGACCTCGGGCCCGCCGCAACGGCGCCGCAGCTCGGTGTGCACGGACCCGTGCGGCTGCCCGCTGCGGCGCGACCAGGCGGAGACGAGCCGCTGCAGCTCCTTGCGCAGCTCGGCCGCCCGACGGTGGTCCATCTCGGCCCGCTCGCGCTCCGCGGACTGCGTGCTCCTGGAGCGCGCGCTGATCTGGTCGGCCTGACGCTGGCGCAGGAGCGTGGTGACCTGGTCGGCGTCGAGGAGACCAGGGAGGCCGAGGAAGTCGAGCTCCTCGTCCGACCCGACGTCCGCGCCCGTCCCGAACTCGCCGCCGTCGAACAGGACGCGGTCGAACGAGGCCTGCGCCTCGAGCGCCTCGAACGACCCCTGGACGAGCTCGCCCGACGCCTTGTCCTCGCGGTTCGCCTCGGCGAGAAGCGCATCCTCGGGGTTGAAGCCCTCACCCTGCTCCTCCGCCGTGAGCGGTCGGTCGAGCGCGTGGTCCCGCTCGATCTCCAGCCCGTTCGCCAGCTCCAGCAGGTGCGGGACGCTGGGCAGGAACACCGACGCCGTCTCACCCCGCTTGCGGGCACGCACGAACCGCCCGACGGCCTGCGCGAAGAACAGCGGGGTCGCCGTCGACGTGGCGTACACGCCCACGGCCAGGCGCGGGACGTCCACACCCTCTGACACCATGCGCACCGCGACCATCCAGCGGCCGTCGCCGTCGGAGAACTCCTCGATGCGGCTGCTCGCCCCGTCGTCGTCCGACAGCACCACGGTCGGGGACTTCCCGGTGATCCGGGCGAGGTGGCCCGCGTACGCGCGCGCGTCGGTCTGGTCGGTCGCGATCACGAGTCCCCCGGCGTCGGGGATCGCGCGCCGCACCTCGGTGAGGCGCTTGTCCGCCGCCGCGAGGACCGACGGGATCCACTCGCCGTTCGGGTCGAGCGCGGTGCGCCACGCCTGGCCCGTCATGTCCTTCGTGAGCGCCTCGCCCAGACGTGCGCTCACCTCGTCGCCGGCCTTGGTGCGCCAGCGCATGTTGCCCGAGTACGACAGGAACAGCACCGGGCGCACGACGTGGTCCCGCAGCGCGTCGCCGTAACCGTACGTGTAGTCCGCGCGCGAGCGGCGGATGCCGTCAGGACCGCGGTCGTACTCGACGAACGGGATCGCCGCGGTGTCGGACCGGAAGGGCGTGCCCGTCAGTGCGAGACGACGCGTCGCGTCCTCGAACGCCTCGCGCACGGCGTCGCCCCACGACAGCGCGTCGCCCCCGTGGTGCACCTCGTCGAGGATGACGAGCGTCCGGTCGGCGGTCGTGCGCGCCGCGTGCAGCGCGGGCTTGGCAGCGATCTGCGCGTACGTCAGCGCGACGCCGTCGTAGTGGGCGCCGTGCCGGCCCTGGCTGTTGCGGAAGTTGGGGTCGATCCGGATGCCGACGCGTGCCGCGGCGTCGGCCCACTGGTGCTTGAGGTGCTCGGTCGGTGCGACGACCGTCACCCGCCGCACGATCCCCTGCTCGAGCAGCTCGGTCGCGACCCGCAGCGCGAACGTCGTCTTGCCCGCACCCGGGGTCGCGACCGCGAGGAAGTCGCGCGGCGCGCGGGTGCGATACAGCTCGAGCGCCTCGGCCTGCCACGCGCGCAGCTTCGACGCCGAGCCCCACGGGGCGCGACGCGGGAACGCGGGCGACAGGTGCGACGCCGCAGCCGACGACGGGCTCTGCGGCGCGGGCGGGCTGGTCCTGCTACGGGTGTCGGGGGCGGAGTGACCGGTGGACGTCGTGTGGTGCTCCCCGCTCACTTGCCGGAGTCACCCTCGCCGTCCTGCGGGTCCCGCAGACCGTCGTAGATCTCCTTGCACGTGGGGCACACGGGGAACTTGTTCGGGTCGCGACCGGGCACCCACACCTTGCCGCAGAGCGCGATCACCGGCTTGCCG
This sequence comes from Cellulosimicrobium protaetiae, assembly GCF_009708005.2. NCBI lineage: Bacteria > Bacillati > Actinomycetota > Actinomycetes > Micrococcales > Promicromonosporaceae > Cellulosimicrobium > Cellulosimicrobium protaetiae. Next base: position 3,404,856 of record NZ_CP052757.1, read on the forward strand.
GAGAGTGCGGACTCCATGATCTTCTCCTTGCGCACGTAGTGCGCGAAGCGCTCGTGGTCGCCCGGCTCGGTCTGCTCGCGCGTCTCCTCGCGCTCGAGCACCCCGGTCGACGTGCCGGTCGTCGGCTCGGTCGCGGGGTTCCGGAACGGGTCCTCAGGACCCCCGGGGGGCGTGCTCGCACGGAGTTCGATCATGACCCGAAGTCTACGTCGCGCTGCCGACACCTGTGGGGGCTCTACGCCCGCGACAGACGCACGATGGCCCGTGCCCAGCGACGAAAGAGCCCGCCGGCACACGGTCCAGGGGCGTGGACCGTGCACCGGCGGGCGGCTCCGAGCGGCGGGTGAGACCCGCGCGGCCTGGGCAGCGGCCTACAGGCCCTGCCAGTCGGGCTTGGACGCGTAGGTCTGGCGGTAGTAGTCCCCGAGCTGCAGGCGCGAGGCCGCCGCGTCGTCGACCAGCACCGTCGCGTGCGGGTGCATCTGCATGATCGTCGCGGGCCACAACGCGCTGACCGGGCCCTCCACGAGCTGGTGCACCGCCTCCGCCTTGCCCCGGCCCGTGGCCAGCAGCACCAGGTGCCGCGCCGACATGATCGTCGCCAGCCCCTGCGTCAGGCAGTGCCGCGGCACCCGGTCCACGTCGTCGCCGAAGAACCGCGCGTTGTCCACCCGCGTCTGCGCCGTCAACGTCTTGATCCGCGTCCGCGACGCCAGCGACGACCCCGGCTCGTTGAACGCGATGTGCCCGTCGGTGCCGATCCCCAGGATCTGCACGTCCACACCCCCCGCGGCCGCGATCGACTCCTCGTACGCCGCGCACGCCGCCACCAGGTCCGCCGCGTTGCCGTCCGGGCCCTGGACCGCGCCCTCGGCGAAGTCCACCCGCGACGCGATCTCGGTCTCGATCACGTTCCGGTACCGCTCGGGGTGCTCCGCGGGCAGGCCCACGTACTCGTCGAGCATGAACGCCTTCACCCGGGCGAACGACAACCCGTCCTCACGGTGCCGGCGCGCCAGCTCGTCGTACACCTTCAACGGCGACGAGCCCGTCGCCAGCCCCAGCACCGCCCGAGGCCGCGACCGCACCACCGCCTCGATCGCGTCCGCAGCCAGCACCGCCAACCGCTCCGCAGGAGCGATCACGACCTCCATCACAACACCTTTCGACGGCCGACGAGGGCAGCGCCCACCGCGGCGACGGGGACGTCCGTCGGAGCGAGAGACACCCGCTCCGCGAGACGCAACGAGGACAGGAACGGGGACGTGCTCGACTGCGCGTCGAGCGCCGCACGCACGGCGTCGAGGAGCGGCTGCCCCAGCGCGGAGACGCCACCCCCGAGCACGACGTGCCGCACGTCGACCGAGAGCTCGAGGATCCGGACCGCGGACGCGACCGCGGACGCGAACTCGTCCTTGATCCGGACGGCCTCCGGGTCGCCGGCCGCCGCGGCCTCGAAGAGCTCCGCGGGCGCCGGTCGACCGTGACGCGACGGCCACCGGGCCGACACCGCGGAACCCGAGGCGTACACCTCGACGCAGCCCCGCTGGCCGCACGCGCACTCCGGGCCACGGGGATCGATGGGGATGTGCCCGATCTCCCCCGCCGCACCGCTCACGCCGCGCCGCAGCTCACCACCGAGGACGATGCCGGCGGCGAGCCCGGTGCCGAGCGCGAGGAACGCGAGGTCCGCGCCGTCGTCGCCCCGCAGGTGCGACGCCCCGAGCGCGGCGACGTTGAGGTCGTTGTCGACCTGGACCGGGACGCCCCCGAGCTCCGCGGACAACGCGTCGGCCAGGGCGAACCGCCCTCCCTCGATCCCCAGGTTGACCGCGTGGGTGACCGAGCCGTCCGTCGGGTCCACCAGGCCGGGCACGCCCACACCGACGCCGTCGAGGTCGGCGAGGTCGACGCCCGAGCGGCGCACGACCTCCCGGACGGCACGCGCCGCGCTCGCCACGACACCCTGCGGACCGCGGACGGTCGGCAGGCGCAGCGTCTCGCGTGCGGCACCCTCGGGGTCGAGGTACGCGGCGAGCACCTTGGTGCCGCCGATGTCGAGTCCGACCGCGCTCCCGGCACCTGCCGGGACCCTTCTGGGCGACGGACGGTCGGGGCGCCCGGCCGGGGCTGCGGCTGCCTCGCCGTTCAGCGAGGCAGCCGTGCTCAGGTCGCTCACGTCAGCCCTTCACCGCACCCGAGACGAGGCCACCGGTCATCCGACCCTGGACGATGAGGAAGAAGATCACCACGGGGATGGCGATGAGCACTGCCCCTGCCATGAGAGCGCCCCAGTTGGTCGCCTGGGTCGCCTGCTGGTAGGTCCGGAGCCACACCGGGAGGGTCATCGACTCCGGGCGCGACATGATGATCAGCGCCATGACGAACTCGTTCCAGGCCTGGATGAAGGCGAAGACACCTGTGGCGACGAGGCCCGGCGCGAGCAGCGGGAACGTGATCTTCCAGAACGCCCTGCCGCGCGAGCAGCCGTCGATCATGGCGGCTTCCTCGAGCTCGGCCGGCACGCCGTTGACGAACCCGCGCAGCGTCCAGATCGTGAAGGGCAGCACGCCGGAGACGTAGACGATGCCGAGACCGATGATCGTGTTGAGCATCTGCCAGCCGTCGATGATCCGGAAGATCGAGATCATCATCGCCTCGCCCGGGATCATCTGGACGACGAGGACCGCGATGATGAACGCGCGGCGACCCTTGAAGCGGAACCGGGTCACGGCCAACGAGGCGAGGAAGCCGAGGATCATCGCGATGACGAGCGTGAAGAAGGTCACCGCGAGCGAGTTGCCCATCGCGGGCACGAATGGCGCTCGCGAGTCGTCGGTGATGGCGCTCTCGTAGTTGCTCAGCGTGAAGACGTCGGGGGTCGGGAAGAACTTGAGATCCGTACCACGAATAAGGTTCGACGGCAGGAACGAGGTGTTGATCATCCAGTAGACCGGGAAGACCGACGCCACGAAGACGATGATCGCGAGGATCGCGAAGACCACGTTCGCGGCCTTCTTGCGCTGCGTGTCACGGCTCTTGCGGGGGGCGGTCTTGACGGCCGCCGAGGCGTGCCGTACCGAGGCGCGAGGGGTGGTCGAGATGGTGCTCACAGTTCTTCCTCCCGGACCGTCTGGCGCACGTAGTAGAACGAGATGCCGAGCATGATGAAGACGAAGATCACCGAGATCGCGCCGGCGAGGCCGTAGTGACCCTGCGCCATGCCCATCTGGTAGATGTACACGCCGATCGTGTTCGTCTTCTCCCGGTCACCGCCGACACCTTGGAGGGCGTAGATCTGCGTGAACACGCGCAGGTCCCAGATGATCGACAGCACGATGAGCACCGTGATGATGCTGCGCACGTACGGGATCATGATGAGGCGGAAGCGCTGGACCGGGCCCGCGCCGTCGAGCTGCGCTGCCTCGAGCACCTCTCCAGGGATCTGCGTGAGGCCCGCGTACATGGTGAACGCGACGAACGGGATGGCGCCCCACACGATGATGATCGTCGCGATGAGGAAGAACTGGAGGGGGTTGAGGAGCCACGAGTGGCCCATCCAGTTGTCCCCCGTGATCGTCGTCAGGAGGTTGTTGATCACGCCGTACTGCGTGTCGAAGATCCAGCCCCAGACGATGGTCGCCGCGAGCGCCGGCATGGCCCACGCGAGCAGCAGGCCGACCGAGACCAGCAGGCGGAAGCCGTTGCCGAGCCGCATCATGAGCAGCGCGATGAGGGTGCCGAGCACCATGGTCAGGGCGACGCAGACGACCATGAACAGGAAGCTGCGCAGCAGAACGGTCCAGAAGCCGTCGACGTCGGTGAGGACCTGGACGTAGTTGTCGAAGCCGACCCACTCGGCGGGCTGACCCATGAGCTGGGCCCGCTCGTACTCCTGGAACGACATGACGAACAGTCGGACGATCGGGTACCCGACCAGGATCCCCAGCACGACGAGGCTAGGGACGAGGAGCGTCCACGGCAGGATCGGAGGACGCCGCTTCTTGGGTGGCCGCACGGCGCCGGGGCGCTCGGTGCGGGGTTCGAGGGTGGTTGAGCTCATTTCCTCACTCCGTCAGGGGTGCGCGGTGGTGCGCAGGTGACGTGCCGACGGCCCGTCATGGGAAGGGGTGGGGGCTCCCACGAGGAGACCCCACCCCTGACGGCTCGAGCCTCCGGTGGCGCCCGGACGAGGCCGGGCGCCACCGGACGGGCTCAGCTGTTGAGGATCTCCTCGATCTTCGCGTCCAGGTCGGTCGCGACGGTGTTCACGTCGTCACCGTTCGCGAGGCGGGTGAACGCCGTCTGGAGCACGTTCTGCGCCTCGACGTCGGCCCACTTGGGCGACGCCGGGGTCAGGCGGGCGTTCTTCGAGGCCGCGACACCGGCCTGGGCGATCGCGTCCTCCTGCGGCACCTCGCTCGCGAGCGAGACCTTGGCCGGGATCATGTTGGCCTGCGCGAGGATCGTCTGGTACTCGTCGCTCATCATGATCTCGAACGCCTTGTAGGCGAGCTCGGGGTTGTTCGACTTCTGCGCCACGGCGATGTTCGAGCCACCGGCGAAGACGGCAGCCGGCTCACCCGCGGTCTTGCCCGGGAGCGGGAAGGCCGAGAGGTCCGAGCCGTAGGTCTCGAGGCAACCCGGGGTCGTGTCGGCGTCCTCGGGCGTCGCCGAGGTCTTGATGGTGCCGGCGATCCAGGTCGGGGCCGAGACGTACGCGACCGCACCCTCGCAGAACGGAACCTGCAGGTCGGTCTCCTGACCGTCCTTCGGCGCGAGCGACGTGTTGACCATGAGCTCCTGGACCTGCGTGAGGCCGGCGAGGCCGCCCTCGCTCGAGAACCCGGCCTCCCACTCGCCGTCGTCGTTCTGCTCGGCGATGAAGCCGCCGTTCTCCCAGACGAACGGGAGCGCGTTGTACCAGTCCTGGCCGGGCCAGTACACGCCCGAGACCGTGTCGGAGGCGAGCGCGTTGGCGTTCGCCACGTACTCGTCCAGCGTCGTCGGCACGGGGGTGGTGCCGGTGACCTGCGGGGTGTAGAACACGGCACGCGAGCCCGCGTAGTAGGGCAGCGCGTAGTGCTTGTCGTCCCAGTTGCCGGCCTCGACGAAGCCCTGGAGCAGGTCGTCGCCGCCGAGGGACTGGTACTCGTCCTCGGTGATCTCACGGAAGAAGCCCGCGGACGTGAACGCCGGGGACTGCGTGTTGCCGACCTCGACGACGTCCGGGCTGTCGGACCCGGAGAGCGCCGTGGTGAGCTTGTCGACGAGGCCGGTCCAGGACTGCTCCTCGATCGTGAGGGTGCTGCCCGGGTTCTCCTCCTCGAACGTCGTCTTGAGGTACTCGCGCGCGGCGTCGGGCGTGTCCGAGCCGTTGAGCCAGACACGGATGTCTCCGGTGGTGGCCTCGCCCTCGCCGGAGCCGTTGTCGTCGCTCCCGCCGCCGGTGCTGCAGGCGGTCAGCGCGAGCGCCAGGGTGATCGTCGACGCCACGGAGGCGACGACGAGACGGTTCCTCTTCACTGGGTGCTTCCTCTCGGTGTTTCTTGGTGGCGGCGTCGATGACGCCACCGAGGTGTGGCAGGAGTCCTGCGTAATCGAGCTCGTGCAGGGGTACTGCGATCCTGGGGATGCTGCTCTGGGGTTCCCAGGAGGTCTGGGGACAGGGCGTGGACCCTGCCCGGTCGGGCGGCTGGAGGTCGGTCCGAGCGTGGTCGGCTAGGAGACCCCCAGCTGTCCGGACAGGACGAGGACGGCAGCCCCAGCGAGGACGACGTCTTCGTCGAGCGTGGCCATCCGCACCTGGAGCCCGCTGCCGATGACCGGCATCGTGCGGGAGCGGATGGTCTCGAACGCCGTCTCCCGCAGGGGCCCGTCGAGCAGGTCCGCAGGACCGCTCACGAGCACCTCCGCGAGGTTCAGCGCGCTGACGACAGGTGCCAGAGCGATGCCCAGCGTCCTGCCCACCGACGCCAGGACGGCGTCGGAAGCTTCGGTGTCGAGCCCGTCCACCGCGCGGCGAAGCGCCGGCACGGACAGGACGGTCTCCAGGCAGCCGCGGCGCCCGCAGGCGCACGGCTCGCCGTCGTCGACGACGGTCACGTGGCCCAGCTCGCCGGCGGCGTCCGCGTGCCCCCGGACGCGCGCGCCGTCGACCATGATCCCGGCGCCCACGCCCTCGCCCACGGTGAGGACGAGCAGACCGTCGCCGGCAGCTCCCCCGAACGTGAACTCGCCGAGCGCCGCGATGTTCGCGTCGTTGGCGACGTGGACCGCGAGACCGAGCCGCTCGGTGAGCTGCGCGGCCAGGGGGACGTCGTACCACCGCCGGTTGGGCGCCTCGATGACGCGGCCCTCGGCGTCGACGACGCCCGGCGACCCGATGCCGACGCCGATGACGGGCTGCGTGGCGGACGCGATGAGGCCGCGGCAGAAGCGCGTGAGGAGGTCGACCAGCTCGGTCCCGGTGCGGCCGTCGACGGCGAGGCTCTGCCGGACGACGAAGTCGCCGGTGAGCGTGAGGACGGCACCGCGCATGACCTCGTCGTCGGTCAGGTCGACGGAGACGATCTGGTAGGCGCTCGTCCGCATCCCCACGAGGATCGCGGGCTTGCCGACGCGCTGGCCGGGGCGGACGCCGAGCTCCTCGACGAGGCCCTCCGCGATGAGGACGGACACGAGGTCGGAGATGGTCACGCGGGTGAGGGAGGTCGCCCGCGCCAGGTCGGCGCGCGAGGTGGGCCCCTCGTGGAACAGGTGCTGCAGCACGAGGGACCGGTTGTGCGCCCGAGCGTGCTCGGGGAGCACCTTCGAGGTCGGCCTGAGCCCTGTGCTCAGTCGCCTCCTCGGTGCGCCGGTCCCGGTGACTGCCGTTGTCATGTTTGTTAGTAGACTGCCTTTACTAAGTGCGTGTCAACTCTCCCCGGGCTTCGTGACCGAAATGTTGCCGATCGGGTGGCGGGTCGGGACCTGGGTCCCGGTCCCGCGGGCCCGCTGCCCCTCAGGAACGGCCCGGCAGCACGGCACCGCGCCGGTCACGGCCGTCGGCCGGCCTCGGCCCACCCGCGCGCCCCGGGGTGCTCCACCGAGGCGGTCGCGACGACGACCGCCCGCTCGAGCGCGCGCCGCCACGACGCGCCGCGCGCGACGGACGCCGCGAACGCCCCGTGGACCACGTCCCCCGCGCCGAGCGTGTCGACGACCCGGGCAGGCACGGGGGCGGCGACCTCGTACCGCTCCCCCGCGTCCAGCACCTCGACGGGACGCGGGCCCCGGGTCCGGGCGACGAACTCCGGCCCGAGAGCGAAGACCGCGTCGAGGACGTCGTCTCCCTCCGCCCCGGGGAAGCGGAAGTCGGCAGAGAGCACGACCGCGTCGCACAGCCCGATCATCTCGACCGCGTCGGGCTTCCACGAGCCGCCGTCCAGCACGACGGCGGCCCCCAGGTCTCGCGCGCGGCGCGCGACGGCGAGCGCGAGCCCCGGCAGGTGACCGTCGAGCAGCAGGACGTCGCCCGGCCCGACGCCGTCGAGGAGGTCGTCGCCGACCGGCCCGGCGAGCGACCCGCCGGACGCGAGCCCCGCGAATCCCGACGCGTTCGTGCTCACGACCGCGCGCTCCCCCGTGGCGCGCGTGACGAGCACGGTCGAGACGGCCGGCTGCCCGTCCCCGCCCGCGGCGACGTCGACGAGGTCGACGTCGCACCCCGCGAGCTCACGCCGCACGACCTCCGCGAGCGGTCCACGGCCGACCGCGGTGACGAGCCTCGTGGGCACGCCGAGCGCGGTGGAGGTCGCCGCCGCGTTGGCGGCCGGGCCGCCGAACGTCGCGGTGAGCGACCGCGCCGTGACCTTCTGGTCGGGCCCGGGGAGCTCGTCGACGACCTGGACGACGTCGAGGGTCACGAGTCCGCAGCACACGAGCACCCGTCCATCCTGCCGTGCACGGTGGGTCCGCGCGGCCTGCGGCGCGCGTCGCGCGTGTCGTGCTGCGGTTGGATCACGGCCAGTTCACAAGACGGTCACGATGTCGGGACCGGTGTCCGGTTCGCCTGCTTGGCCCCCTACTCTCGCAGCATGCGGACCGCTCGCCCCCTCGCCCTCGTCGTGGTCGCCCTGCTCGGCGGTGCCCTCCTCGCGGGGTGCTCCGCGTCGAGCGGGGACATGGCGTCCTTCTCGTCGGACGACGCCGGGAGCATGTCGGAGGTCGGCGAGGCCGGCGCCGTCGACGCTGCCGCGGACTCGTCCTCCGGGATCGCGCCCGCCGACGAGGGAGCAGCGACGCAGGCCGACCGCGAGATCGTCACGACGGGCTCCGTGACGGTTGTCGCCGACGACCCGGCCGCGGCCGCGGAGGAGGTCGCCGAGCTCGCGGAGAGCGCGGGTGGCAGGGTCGAGAGCCGGAGACAGACGGAGCGCGAGGGCGACGCCCCCGCGTCCGCGGAGCTGACCGTCCGGGTGCCCTCGGCCCAGACCACCGCGACCGTGGACGCCCTCGAGCAGGTGGGCGAGGTGCGTGACCTGTCGATCGAGGCCGTCGACGTGACGGGGACCGCGCGGGACCTCGACGCCCGGGCGGAGGCGCTCGCCACCTCCGTCGAACGTCTCCGTGCGCTCATGGGCGACGCCGCGACGACCGAGGACCTGCTCGCCGCGGAGCAGGAGCTCACCACGCGCCAGGCCGAGCTGGAGTCGTTGCAGTCGCAGCGCGCGGCGCTCACCGACCAGGTGTCGATGTCGACCCTGCACGTCACGGTCGTGCAGGTCGCGCCGGTGGAGCGGCTCGCCCCCGGCGGCTTCCTCGGCGGGCTGCAGAACGGCTGGAACGCCCTGCTCGCGACCCTCAACGGGCTCGTCGTCGTCCTCGGCGCGCTCCTCCCGTGGCTCGTCGTGGCAGGGGTCGTGCTGCTCGTCGTGCGCTGGGTGCTGCGCCGGGTCCGTCGACGGGCCGGCGACGGCGGCACCCCTCCGGCAGAGAGCGGGCGACCCGGGCCCGAGGGCGGGCCGGACACGCCGGGAGCGGACCGCGAGCCCCTGGTGGGAGCGTCCGCGCGTGAGTGAGACCGCGCGGGCCCAGGACGCGCTCCCGGGACGGGTCGCGCGGCTGTGGAGCGTCGACGACCGCGCGTCGCGTCCGGTCGGCCACCTGGTCACACGGGTGTGCATGCACTGGGACACCGTCGGTCCGCACGCCTTCCCCCGCCACGTCAACCCGGAGCCTCGCGTGCAGTGGCGCGCCCACCTCGACGGCTCGGACGTCGAGGGAGAACAGGACCTGTACAGCGACGACCCCGAGGCGCCCCCGTTCCCTCGCGACGACGACCGGACGATCGTCGTCCGTGGGCGTCGGCTGCGACTCGAGTGGCTCGACGGTGCCGAGGCGGAGGCCGCGTGGGACCGGCACGGATGGTGACGAGCACCTCGGGGCGCACGTCCTGGCACGACGACGGCCCGCACCCCCGAGGGGGTGCGGGCCGTCGTCGCAGGGGTGGAGGTGCGGGGAATCGAACCCCGGTCCGGTGACGCCGATCGAGGACTTCTCCGGGCGCAGTCTGCTGTCGTTTTTCTCGGCCCCCGCACTCACGCAGACAAGATGCGGACGGGCTCAGTCACCTGAAAGTCCCCGCAGCCCCGATGACGAGGACTACGAGCAGTGGCTCTCTAGATGACGCCAGGATCCGAGTCGAGAGCTAGCTCGGGCTGACGGACTTCGGGGCTCGCTCAGGCGGCGAGGGCGAAGTCGGTGCGCTTGTTATCGGCACCTGTGTTTTGCAGACATCGTTTACGAGATAAGCCTGCATCCTCGGCCCGCTTCTCCTCGAAGCACGACCACCGTCGAAACCGATCACCCCCTGTGGAGTTGTCAATCACCGCGCGGCTCCCGGGCGGACCCGGTCCTCGCTCAGCAGGACAAGCCTACGGGATGAACGTCGGTCGCCGCACCGATATTTCCGCACCTCCCGGACGCGGCCCGGCTCGCGACGCCGGCGACTACTTCTTGCGGCTCAGCGCGTCCACGAGCAGACCGCCCGCGATCCCGAGGAGGAACACGTCCTTCGCGAGCCCGGTGCCCTGCTCGGTCGGCCGCACCCCGTCCTCGCGCGTCATCCCCGGGGTCTTCAGGTACATGCCCACGAGCCCCGCCGAGAAGACGCCCAGGCCCACGGCCACGAGCCCGGTCGGGACGAACGGAGCGACGAGCGCCGCGCCGAGCGCGATCTCCGTGGTCGAGAGCGCCTTGGTGAACTGCTTCGGTTCGACGTCCCCCAGGAACGAGTACGTCCCCGCCGCCATGCCGTGGATCCCCTGCGCGGTCGCCTCGTCCGCGCCACGCTTGTTCAGGCCGGAGTTGAGGATGTACGCGCCCGCGGCGAGGCGAGGGATGTACTGACGGAGCTTGACCATGGGGCCTCCAGGTTCGTGGTCGTCGTCTCGCCCTCGACCGTACGTCGAGGGCGACGACGTCACCAGCGGGTGGGCCGTCGGCCCCGAGGCGCCCGGGGTCAGCGCAGCTCGCGCTGCCGCATGGCGCGCTGCGCCTCGCGGTTGTCCTGCTTCTCGCGCAGGGCCTGCCGCTTGTCGTACTCCTTCTTGCCGCGGGCGAGCGCGATCTCGACCTTGGCCCGCCCGTCGAGGAAGTACAGCGCGAGGGGCACGATCGTGTGGCCCTTCTCGCGCGTCTTGGACTCGAGGCGCAGGATCTCCTCCTTGTGCAGCAGGAGCTTGCGCTTGCGACGCGGGGCGTGGTTGTTCCACGTGCCCTCGGTGTACTCGGGGATGTGGACGTTCTCGAGCCAGGCCTCGCCCCGGTCGACGGCGACGTAGCCGTCGACCAGCGAGGCCCGCCCCATCCGCAGCGCCTTGACCTCGGTGCCCGACAGGACGATCCCCGCCTCGTACACGTCCTCGATCACGTAGTCGTGGCGTGCCTTGCGGTTGCTGGCGACGACCTTGCGGCCGGTGTCCTTCGCCATCCGTGTCCTACCGTCCTTCGCTGTCGTGTCGTCGCCCGCGGCGCCGGACCTCCGGTCCCTGCCCGCTCGGAGCCAAGGGCCGTCGTCGTGCCGGCGCACCAGCGTACGGGTGCCCGACGACGCCCGGTACCGATTATCCCCCGCGTCCGGACGGCGCGGGTCGGGTCGCGGCGCGCGACACGGCCGGGCTCGAGCGGACGCCGGTCAGCCCAGGACCGACATCGGGTCGATGGTGGACCCGTTGACGTACACCTCGAAGTGGAGGTGGCACGCCCCGGACAGCCCCGTGTTGCCGGAGTAGCCGATGACCGTCCCCCTCTCGACCCACTGCCCGGAGGAGACGGCGAAGCGGGTCAGGTGGTTGTAGCTCGTCATGAGGTTCGACCCGCCGACCGTGCCGTGGTTGACGAGGACCTGGTTGCCGAATCCGTTGCGCCACTGGGCGTGGACGACCGTGCCGGAGCCCGAGGCCATGATCGGCGTCCCGCAGTAGGCCCGGAGGTCCGTGCCCGCGTGCATGCGGTAGTAGCCGAGGATGGGGTGCAGCCGCATCCCGTAGCTCGACGTCACGTACGGGACCGCGGTCGGGTACGACAGGAAGCTGGAGATGCTGCCGCGGTCGCCGCCCGACGAGGACCCCCCGCCCCCGCCGCCGCCACCGCCGCTGGAGCCGCCACCGCCGCCACCGCCGGACGACTGTTGCTGCTGCTGGCGGCGCGCCTCCTCCTCCGCGGCCTTGCGGTCACGCTCCGCCTGCTCGGCGATGATCCCCTTGATCTCGGCCTGCAGCGACTTCTGCGCCGCCTCGTTCTCGGCGACCTGCGCCTCGGCGGCGGCCTTGCGCTCCTCGATCGTCGCCTTCTTCGCCTGCTGGTCGACGATGAGCTGCTCGACCTCGGCCTTGCGGTCGGCCGCGGCCTTGCGAGCGGCCTCGGCCGCGACGACGTTCTCGTCCGCCTGCTTCTTCAGGTCCGCGACGGTCTCCCGTACCGCCTGAAGCCGCGCCTCCCGGTTCCGCGAGACGGACTCGGCCTCGAGCAGCTCCTGGAGCGACCGCGACTGGCTGCGCGCCGCGGTCGACGAGACGGCGTACTCCTCGATGAACTCCTCGGTGCTCTGGGCGCCGGTGACGATGCCGAGGCTCGAGACGTCGCCCTGGCCGCGGTAGGCCTGGCGCGCCATCTCCGCGATGCTCGACTTCGCGTCGGCGACCTCGGTCGCGCCGCGCTCGATCTCGGCGCTGATCGCGGCCTCCTGGCCGAGAGCGTCCTCCAGCCGCTGGGCGAGCAGCTCCGCCTCGCGCTGGGTCCGCTCGACCTCCGCCTGCGCCGCGTCCAGCTCGGCCTGCGCGACGGGCAGGCGTGCCTCGATGGCCTGGAGGTCGACGACCGCCTGCGCGAGCTCGGCGTCGGTGTCCTCGAGCTCGGACTGCAGCTGCTCGCGGCTGCCGAGGATCTCCGACTGGCGGCGTTCGGCGGCCGCGCGGCGGTCGTCGATGTCGTCGGCGGAGGCCGAGGCGACGCCCCCCACGAGGAGCATCGTCGTGGCGATCAGGGCCGCGGTCGCGCGGCGGAGGTCCCGGGTCATCTCACACCCTCGTGTGCCGGTTGAGCGTGACGACCGAGGACACGGCCGCCAGCAGGAACGCGATGCCGACGAGGACCGGCGCGATGGCCAGGACGTCCGACTCGTCGACGTAGGCCACCCACGTCACCGACTGCGACAACCAGTCGGTGACGAGGTACTTCACCCCCACCCACAACCCGCCAACGGCGAGGAGCGCGCCCAGCACGGCCGCGATCGCCCCCTCGAGGAGGAACGGCAGCTGGATGAACAGGTTCGACGCGCCGACGAGCCGCATGATCCCGGTCTCCCGGCGTCGGCTCAGCGCCGACAGCCGGATCGTCGTCGTGATGAGCAGGACCGCCGCGAGGAGCATGACCGCAGCGAGACCGGCCGACAGGAGGGACGCGCGGTTGAGCGCGAGGAAGAGCGAGTCGAAGATGCGACGCTGGTCCTCGACGACCTCGACCCCGGGCCGCCCGGTGACGACGTCGTTGACGACCTCGTAGTTCTCCGGGTTGGTGAGCTTCAGGCGGAAGGACGCCTGCATGTCGTCGACCGTGAGCTGGGTGCCGAGGTAGCCGTCGGGGTACCGCTCCTCGAAGGCCGAGAACGCGTCGTCCTTGGACTCGAAGTAGACCGTCTGGACCTCGTCGGCGAGCTCGGTCTCGAAGAGGTCCTCGAGCGCCGCGATCTGGTCGGGCGTCGCCTCGCCGCCGGCGCACGTCGGCGAGGGCGACCCGGCCGGGCACAGGAACACGGAGACCTCGACCTTGTCGTACCAGTCGTCCTTGAGCTTGCCGATCTGGGCCTGCAGCAGCAGCGACGCGCCCACGAACGTCAACGACACGAACGTCACGAGGACGACCGAGACGGTCATCGACACGTTGCGGCGCAGGCCCTGCCCGAGCTCGGCGAGGATGAACTGGAGACGCACGCCGCTCACTCCCCCGCCGTCACGTCGACGTGGCGGCGCAGCGACCGGCGACGCGGAGGCGCGGCCTCGGGGTCGGACGCCGTCGCCCCGGTCCCGTCCGGCGCCGCCGCGGCACCCGCGGGCCCGTCCGTGCCGGGCGGCTGCTCCGCAGGTCCGGGCGCCGCGCGACGCACGGTGGCCGTCGGTGCGCTCTCGGTCGTCGCGCCCGCGAGGTCGGGGATGACCTGGCCCCGCGCCCCGTACGACCCGTGCGCCTGGTCGCGCACCAGCGTCCCGGTGTCGAGCTCGATGACGCGGCGGCGCATCTGGTTGACGATCTCCTCGTCGTGCGTCGCCATGACGACGGTGGTCCCGGTGCGGTTGATGCGGTCGAGCAGACGCATGATGCCGAGCGAGGTCGTGGGGTCGAGGTTCCCCGTCGGCTCGTCGGCGAGCAGGATCGGGGGTCGGTTCACCATGGCGCGCGCGATGGCGACGCGCTGCTGCTCGCCGCCGGAGAGCTCGTGCGGGCGGCGCTTCTCCTTGCCCGCGAGGCCCACCATCTCGAGCGTCTCGGGGACCGTGATCGCGATCGTGTGCCGCGGCTTGCCGATGACCTGGAGCGCGAACGCGACGTTCTCGAACACGGTCTTGTTCGGCAGCAGGCGGAAGTCCTGGAAGACGACCCCGATCTGGCGCCGGAGCTTCGGCACGTTCCAGCTCGACAGCGACCCGAGGTCGCGCCCGGCCACGAAGACCTTTCCCTTGGTCGGGCGCTCCTCGCGCAGGACGAGGTGCAGGCACGTCGACTTGCCGGAGCCCGACGCGCCGACGAGGAAGACGAACTCGCCGCGGCGGACCTCCATCGACACGTCGTCGACGGCCGGCCTCGCGCCGCGCGCGTAGACCTTGGTGACGTTCTCGAAGCGGATCACGGCGGCACGTTCCTCGGGTCGGGGGTCGATCCGTGGACGAACGGGGTTCGTCGCACGATCCCGAGGGTAGGCACGCGCGTCCGGCCCCGGCGGGCGGACACGCCGCACCCGGGTGCATCGATCGGTTGCTCGAGTCACCTGCCTGCGTCACCACGCCGGCGTGCGGCTCCGCGCGCGCCCCGCCCCGACCCCCTGCCCGCGGCGCGCAGAGGTCCGGCGTCAGTCGGCCGACTGCGCCCCGCGGCGCCAGCGGATGCCCGCCTCGATGAAGTCGTCGATGTCGCCGTCGAACACCGCCGACGGGTTGCCGACCTCGTGCTCGGTGCGCAGGTCCTTGACCATCTGGTACGGCTGGAGCACGTAGGAGCGCATCTGGTCGCCCCAGCTCGCCTTGATGTCGCCCGCGAGCTCCTTCTTCTTCGCGTTCTCCTCCTCCTGGCGCACGAGCAGCAGGCGGGACTGGAGGACGCGCAGCGCGGCGGCGCGGTTCTGGATCTGCGACTTCTCGTTCTGCATCGACACGACGATGCCCGTGGGGATGTGCGTCATGCGCACCGCGGAGTCCGTCGTGTTGACGGACTGCCCGCCCGGGCCCGAGGACCGGAAGACGTCGACCTTGATCTCCGACTCCGGGATCTCGATCGAGTCGGTCTGCTCGATGAGCGGGATGACCTCGACGGCGGCGAAGGAGGTCTGCCGGCGCCCCTGGTTGTCGAACGGCGAGATGCGCACGAGGCGGTGCGTGCCCGCCTCCACCGACAGGTGGCCGAACGCGTAGGGCGCCTTCACCTCGAACGTGGCCGACTTGAGCCCCGCCTCCTCGGCGTACGACGTGTCGAGCACGGTGGTCGAGTAGCCGTGACGCTCCGCCCAGCGCAGGTACATGCGCAGCAGCATCTCGGCGAAGTCGGCCGCGTCCACGCCACCCGCGCCCGCGCGGATCGTCACGACGGCCTCACGGGCGTCGTACTCGCCGGCGAGGAGCGTGCGGACCTCGAGCAGGTCGAGGTCCTTGCGGATCGCCCCGACCTCCGTCTCCGCCTCGACGAGGGTGTCCTCGTCCTCCATCTCCTGGCCCATCTCGACCAGGGTCTCGACGTCGTCGATGCGCTGACCGAGCTTCTTCACCCGCTCCAGCTCCGACTGCGCCGCGGAGAGCGCCGACGTCACCTTCTGCGCGGCCTCCGGGTCGTCCCACAGGTCGGGGGCCGACGCCTTCTCCGAGAGGTCCGCGATCTTCGCGCGCAGCACCTCCGGGTCGCTCACGCTCTCGATGGACTCGAGCGTGCTGCGCAGCGCCTTGATCTCGGTCGGAAAGTCGATGGTGGCCACGAGGTTCAAGGTTACGCGACACCGCGCGCGGTCCGCGCCGCCGGGCAGGGAGACCCCGTGCCCGACGGCGCGGCAGCAGTCAGCCCTTCGGCTGGCCCTTCGCGGCGGGCGAATCCGCGCCCGACGGCGAGGGCTCGTCCCCGACCGCCTGCTGGCGTCCCTCGTCGCGTGCCTTGGCGAGCATCGCCTCGAGGCGCTGGCGACGACGACGACGGTCGTCACGGACGCCGAGGACCAGGACGACGCCGATCGCGACGAGCAGGAGCTGCGGCCACGGGACCGCCCACGTCGTCACGGTGACCGTGACCGGCTCGAGCGACGCGTCCACCTGGTCGTCGTCCACGGTCGTCGGCGTCACGGTGATCGTCGACCGGACGGGACCGAGCGGCCACACGTTCGACGTCTCGACGCGCGAGCGTTGCGAGCCATCGGGCAGCACCTCGGGGATCGACGCGGCCGAGCGGTCCGTGGACAGCAGACCGAAGAACCCCGACGTCGCGACGTCGCCCTCGGCGCCGAGACGCACGTTGCCGTCGTTCGCCACGTCGTAGGAGACCGTCAGGTCGCCCGCAGCGAACGGGTTCCACGACGGCGCGTAGGAGGCCTTGACGTTCTCGACGGAGAGGAGCGGCTGCACCTCACCCGTGACCCGCGTCGAGACGCGGAAGCCGACGCGGCTCTCCACGCCTACGCTCGTCCCGCCCTCGCCCCCGCCTTCGCCGGTGCTCTTCACCGTCGCGGCGATGCCGGCGACGTGGTCGCCGGGGGTGGCGTTGTCCGGCACGGCGACGGTGAACGGCACGACGACGGTCGCGTCGGGTGCCACCTCGACCGAGTCCTGGACCTCGATCCAGGTCCCGGCCCCTGTCGACTCCCGGTCGGACGGCAGCATGTTGAACCGGCCCTTGGGGTTGATGTACCCGTCGGCAGCCTGGATCGAGAAGGTCACGGGAACGTCGCTGAAGTTCGACACGGCGAGGTGCTCGGACGCGGACGCCCCGGGGTCGAGGACCAGCTCGACGCGGGACCGTCCGTCCGGTCCGTCCGCGTCGGCGGGCTTGACCCCCCAGGTGATGACGTCCTCGGTGTCGAGCGGCAGGGGGCCGCTGGTCGCGGCGCCCGCCGGGAGCGCAGGCGCGAGGGTGGCGACGAGGGCCGCTCCCGCGGCGGCGAGCCAGCGGGCGGACCGGCGCGGTCGGTGGCTCAGGTGTGGTGCAGGGTTCACGCAGGTGCTCTCTCCGTACGACGGCGGGCCGCCCACCCGATCCGACCTGGAGCCGGACGAGTGGAGCGGCCCGCCGTGGACTGCTCGGTCGACGGTCGACCGTGGCCGACCGTCAGGTCACGAGGACCGGGTGTGCTCAGTCCTCGAAGAGGGAGAGCGTGATGGTCGAGGAGTAGGCGCCGGCGGCGACGTCCTCGGCCGTGCGGAGCGTGAGGCCCGCGTTCGCGGTCCAGGAGCCCTCCGGGTTGACCTCGGCGGAGTCGAAGGCCGACACGAGGAGGTCCTGCTCGGCGAGGCCCTCGCCACCCTCGAGCTCGGGGTCGACGCCCTCGCCCGCCTCGACGAGGCCGCTCTCGCTCTCGCTGACGAGCGTCGGCGCCCAGCCGAGGTTCGTCGCCGCGATCGTGCCGGCGTCACCGGTGAAGTCCGAGGCGCTGCCCACGACGTACCAGAATGCGCCCTCGGCGACCTCGGTGCGCGTGTCGGTGACGGTGACGTCGGGCAGGGTGCCCGTGAACTCACGGGTGCCCTCGACGGTCGAGTCCTGCTCGGTGAGCGAGGTCGCGTTCGAAGCGACCGAGAGGGCGAGGTTGCCCGGCTCGACGTTCGACTCGATCTCGACCGAGACGTCGACGCCCTGGTCGTCGCCCACCTGGTCTGCGGAGGCAGCGGACGCGAGGGCGACCGTGCCGATGAGCATCGCACCGAGGGCACCCCCGGCGACGAGCTTCTTCGTTGCTCGTGCGTTCATGTTGTAGCTCTCCATCGTTGGAGTTGTTGTCGGACCGGATCACCATAGCGGCGAACCTGGGGTTTTGACAGGGTGGAACCAGAAGTGGCCATCCAAAGTTAAGAAAGTGAACAAAGGCACGGGAGCGTGCTCTCGCGTCGTTGCGAACCGTCCTTTCCTGGATGCTCGTCGTCGAACAGCAACAGGTGCTCACCACGCCCTGGCACGTGACTCTGCACGCACGATGATGCCATCACTCCAGGCCTGGGTCACCCAGCTGATGAGTGCGGGTCGTGCCCGTGCCGCGAGGGCCACGGTGGCCGTACGACCGTCCGACGTCGACGCGTCGGTCACGACGACGTCGCGCAACCCGGCGAGAGCCGCGGGGTTGCGGGCCAGATAGTCCTGGACGTCCGACCTGATCGTGGCGTCCGTGAGGCTGAGGACCGCACCGTCGACCGGTGCCTCGGCGGCGCCGTCGTAGAACGTCTCGTGCGTCATCGAGTCCGCCGCGGTGAGCGCGAGCGCGTCCGCGAGCTCGTACAGCCGTTTGCGTTCCAGGTGCACCTGGGTCGCGCTGACCACGACCGTGACGAGCAGCAGGGCGAACGCCACGAAGGCCGTCGTGAGCAGCATGATCCGACCATCCTCGCGGCCCTCGTGCCCACCCGCCGCTCGTCGCGGCGTCGTTCGCGCACGCGTCACGGTCGCCGCGCCGCGTACTCGTCGACCGACGCGACGTGCCGTGCCTCGACGGGGACGGCGAGCGGCACGGCGTCTCCCACGAACGCCGGCACGAACGGGAGCGGGACGTCCAGCCGCACCACTGCGCTCACCTCGCCCCCGGGCTCCAGGCACGGCGTCGCCGAGCACGCGACCGCCAGGCTGTCCGGCCCCGCGTCGAAACCCTGGTCGTCGAGGGCGAGCGCGACCGCCGCCCCGGCGAGCCGTGCGCCGTCGTCCGAGCTCGGCGCGGTGACGAACGCCCGCGCCGCCTCCCGCGACGCCCCCTCGACCGCGAACGTCGCCGCCTGCACCCGCCCCACGGTGAGCACGAGGTACATCACCGGCAGCAGGAGGACGAGCGCGACGCCCAGGAACTCGACGACCGCGCTCCCCCGCTCCGCTCCCGGCGTGGCCCCGATGAGCCGTGCGAGCACCGCCCGCGGGCCCCTGGTCACGGCGCCTTCTCGAGGGCGTGGCCGTCGACCGTCACACCGCCGGCCGGTCCCAGCAGGCCGACGACCGGGAGAGGCGCCGACACCGTGACCTCGACGACCGGGAGCCCGTCCACGACGACCTGCCGCGCGACGACGTCCTCGGCGTACCGTGGCGAGAGCGCCGCCCCGATCAGTGAGCGGGTCCGCGCCACGCCGTCCTGCGGGCCGCGGTCCGCGCGACCCGCGACCCGCGCCCCTTCGGCGGCGCAGTCCACGAGGGTCGCACGGACGTGGACCGCGAGCGCGACCTGGACCACCCCGAGGAACAGGACGAGGACCAGGACCGACACGAGCGTGAAGTCGACGACGGCCGACCCCCGCTCGGTCTCGTCGCCGACCCCCTCAGGAGCAGCACGACACGCCACGTCAGGGCGCGCCGACGCTCGAGATCGCGTCGCTGAAGGCCCGCGTGAGCGCCGGCCCGGCGACCGCCCACAACGCGATGACGAGGCCCGCCGTCATGAGCGTGATGAGGACCCAGCCCGGGACGTCCCCCCGCTCCGGGGCTCCACCCGCGAGCCTCCCCCACGCACTCCGCGCCGCTCCGCGCACCGTCGTCGTCCACCGAACCCACCCCTGCATGGTCTCCCTCTCCGTCCGTCCTGCCGTACCTGTGTTCGTCGTACCGTGCGTCGGGCACCCTGCCCACGGCGAGCATGACCTCACCGCTCAGAACCCGAGCCGGAGGGTCGCCAGCGACGGGTAGACCGCGAAGACCACCGTCACCGGCAGGATGAGGAAGACGACCGGGACCATCATCGCCACCTCCTTCTTTCCCCCCACCTCCATGAGCGCGCGACGCCCGGACTCCCGGACGTCCTGCGCCTGCGCTCGCAGCACCTCGGCGAGCGGAGTCCCTCGTTCGACCGCGACCGCGACGCCCTCGGCGAACCTCGTGAGGCTCGGCAGCCCCGTCCTGTCGGCGAGCTGCTCGAGAGCGCGCGCGAGCGGCGTCCCGGCGCGCACCGACGCCAGGGTCGCGCGCAGCTCGCCCGACAGCTCACCGTGCGCCGTCGTGGCGACCCGCTCGAGTGCTGCGACCGGACCCTCGCCGGCGTTCACCGCCAGGGCGAGGAGCTCGGCGACCGTCGGGAACTCGGCGAGCATCCGGTCCTCGCGGCGCCGCACGGCGCGCGACAGCAGGTGGTCGCACACGACGACCCCGCCCACGCCGCACACGAGCGCGAGGAGGACGAGCGAGACGACGGCGGAGCCGCGCGTCGCGGCGAGCACGACCGCCGCGAGCGTGCCGACGGCGAGCCCGACGACGCCCCAGACGAGCTGGCGCGCACGGAACTGCTCCACGCTCTGGGGCCAGCCGGCGCGGTCGAGGCGGCGGCGCACGTCGGCGGTCGTGGACCCGAAGCGCTCCAGGGCCCGCCCGGCGTCCACGAGCAGCGGGGCGACGAGACGCTCGACCGTCGGGAACGGCGTCCGGGTCGGCTGGTCGCGCAGCAGCACCGACGTCCGGTCCTGGGTGCGCAGGTACGGGGCGAGCCGCTCGTCGAGACGGATCGCGCGGTGGCGCACGCCGGACAGGACGAGGAGCATCCCGAGGCCACCCAGGGCCCCGATCACCGCACCCGGCAAGGACACGTCGACGGTCATCGCAGGACCCGCTCCTCCTCGGGCAGCCGCCCGATCCGCAGCATGAGCCGGTACGCGGCGACCGAGCACGCCGCGCCCGCGCCGAGGACCAGGGCCCCCGTCAAGGAGTTGTACGCCGCCGCCGTCTCCGGTCGTGTCGCCAGGAACCCGAGGACGACCCACGGGCCCGCCACGGCGAGCCGCGCGCCGTTGACGGTCCACGACTGGCGCGCCTCCAGCTCGCCCCGCGTGCGGGCGTCCTCCCGCAGGAACGTCGAGAGGGTGCGCAGGAGCCGCCCCAGGTCCGTCCCGCCCACGTCCCGCGTCAGGCGCAGGGCCTCGACGATCCGGTCCGCGACCGGGTCCGCGAGCCGTTCCTTGAGCCGGTCGAGGCAGTCGCCGAAGCGGCCGGACGCCCGGTAGTCGTGCGCGAACCGGGTGAAGGGATCCCTCAGCTCGACCGGGCCGCGCTCGCCGAGCTGGCCGACCGCCTCGGGCAACGGGAGCCCGGCACGCACCCCGGAGGCGAGGTGGTCGAGCACCTCGGGCCAGGCGTCTCGCAACCGTGCCCGGCGCCGCCGGGCGCGGGAGTGCACGAGCAAGGTGGGCGCCAAGGCGGCGATGGCGGCGAAGCACGTCGCGATCGTCACGGACCGGACGAGGACGGCGGAGACGAGGAGCACCACGACCCCGACACCCGCGCTGGTCGCCACCAGCGCTCCCGGCGAGACGGACGGCGCACCCGCCTGGACGAGCAGGTCCTGCGTGCGCACGACCCAGCCGTCCGCCCGGCGTTCTCGCGGCGGACCCGGGACCCAGAACGACCACCAGACGCAGAAGAGACCGGCTCCCAGCAGGAAGCCCACGACGACGCCCACTCAGACCGCCCCCGTCCACGCCGTGGTTCCCGGCGACGGCACGGGCTGGGAGCCAGCGTGGCGGAGCACCGCCGCCAGGTCGATCCCGGCGCGCGCGAACCTCTCCGCGCGCGGCGGGAAGCCGTCGGCCCGGACGAGGTGGTCACCGGTTCGGACGAAGATCTCTGCAGCCTCGACCACTCCCTGCTCGACCCGTCCGGTGACGCCGAGGATCTCTCGGACGACGCGCTGCCCGGCGGCGTCGACCCCCAGGTGCACGACCAGGTCGATCGCCGACGCGACGGTCGGGACGACGAACCGGTCCGACACGTTCTCGCCCGCGAGCAGCGGCAACGTGCACATCTTGGTGATCGCCTCGCGGGCCGAGTTCGCGTGGATCGTGCACATGCCGGGAACGCCGGCGTTGAGCGCGATCAGGAGGTCGAGGCTCTCCGCCTCGCGCACCTCGCCGATGACGATCCGGTCCGGGCGCATGCGCAGCGCCTCCTTGACGAGGCGGCGCAGGGGGATCTCGCCGGTTCCCTCGAGGCTCGGCTGACGGCATTGCATGGAGACGACGTCCCGCACGGCGAACCGGAGCTCGAACACCTCCTCGCACGTGACCACGCGCTGGGTGGGCGGGACGGAGCCCGCGAGCGCGTTGAGCATCGTCGTCTTGCCCGCCTGCGTCGCGCCCGCGACGAGGACGTTGAGACCGGCGCGGACCGAGGCGTCGAGGAAGACCGCTGCCTGCGGGGTGAGCGACCCGAGGCGGACGAGGTCGTCGAGGTGCGCAGCGCGGACGACGTGCTTGCGGATGTTGACGGCCCACTCGCTGCGCGTGACGTCGGGGATCACGACGTGCAGCCGCTCGCCGCCGGGGAGCGAGGCGTCGACGAACGGGCTCGACAGGTCGAGCCGGCGGCCGGACGAGCGGAGCATCTGCTCGACGAGGTCGCGCACCTGCTCGGCGGTGAGGATCGTCGTCGTGAGCTCCGACCGCCCACCCCGTGCGACGAACACCTGGGAGGGCGCGTTGATCCAGATCTCCTCGATCTCGGGGTCGTCGAGGTAGGGCTGGAGCGGCCCGAGCCCGGCGACGGCGTCGACCACGGCGCGACCGGCCGCGGTCGGGTCGGCGAGCGGCGCGACGGCCCCGAGCGCACTGCGCGTCTCGTAGTCGGCGACGGCGTCGCGCACCAGCTGGTCGACGGCCGCCCGGTCCCGCACCGGGTCGACCCCGCGCCGCCGGACGAGCTCGCGCACCTCGCCCTCGAGCACGCCGACGGCGTGCGTGTCCGCAGACATCTCGAGCATTCCCCCTGCTCAGTCGGCCGGCTGCCGCGCCGGTCCCGAAGATCTGTCCGAGAGGGTAGGGCATCGGCGCCCGCCCGGGAACCTCCCCTGTGGACGACCGGGCGGGGCCTCCCGGATTCCCGGGCGAGATCCGGGTCGGCCCGGCCGGCGTCGTCCCACATCGTGGGCGCGGACCCGGCTAGGGTCGGGGCATGACGGACCTCCCGCCCGGCCGCTGGCAGGCCGCCGCCCGCGCCACCGGCCTCCTCGGCGCGGACGGCACGGTGGCGTCGACGGTCTTCGCCGAGATGACGGCCCTCGCGCAGCGCACGGGCGCGATCAACCTGGGGCAGGGGTTCCCGGACGTCGACGGCCCGGCGACGGTCAAGCACGCGGCGATCCGCGCGATCGAGGACGGCCACAACCAGTACCCGCCGGGGCCAGGAATCCTCGAGCTGCGCAACGCCGTCGCGAGCCACCAGTACCGGCACTACGGGCTGGACCCCGACCCGGAGACCGAGGTCCTCGTGACGACGGGCGCGACGGAGGCCCTCGCCGCGACGATCCTCGCGCTGGCCGGCCCGGGCGACGACGTCGTGACCCTCGAGCCGTTCTACGACGCGCACGCCGCGTGCATCGCGCTCGCGGGGGCGAACCACGTCACCGTCCCGCTCGTGCCGGGCGCGGACCGCTTCCGGCTCGACCTCGACGCCCTGCGCGTGGCCGTCACCGACCGCACGCGGCTGATCATCGTGAACTCGCCGCACAACCCCACGGGCACGGTGCTGGACCTCGACGAGCTCGACGCGATCGCGGCCGGCGCGCGCCGCCACGACGCGGTCGTCGTCACGGACGAGGTGTACGAGCACCTGACGTTCGACGACGCCCGGCACGTGCCGATCGCGACGTTGCCCGGCATGCGGCAGCGCACGATCGCGATCTCGTCAGCCGGCAAGACGTTCTCGTTCACCGGCTGGAAGATCGGCTGGCTGCACGGCCCGGAGCCGCTCGTCACCGCGGTCCGCACGGTCAAGCAGTTCCTCACGTACACGTCGGGCGCGCCGTTCCAGCCCGCGATCGCCGACGCGCTCTCCGACGACGAGACCCCGCGCGCGCTCGCCGACTCGCTCGCCGCGCGTCGGGACGTGCTGTGCGCGGGCCTCGTCCGTGCCGGGTTCGACGTCGTGGTGCCGCAGGGCACGTACTTCGTCATCGCCGACGGCGCCCCGCTCGGGTTCGAGGACGGCACCGCCCTGTGCCGCGAGCTGCCCGTCCTCGCGGGCGTCGTCGCCGTCCCCGTGAGCGCCTTCTGCACGCCGGGGTCGACGACGGCCCGGACGTTGGTCTCCCGCGTGCGGTTCACGTTCGTCAAGCGCCCGGAGGTGCTGCACGAGGCGGTGGGACGGCTGTCCCGCCTCGGCGCCGCGCGGCGCGCCTGACCGGGCCGCTGCTGCGCCCCGGTTCCGCGATCGGCACGGCGGCCGACCCGAGCGGTGCCGCTACGGGCAGACTCCGGGCTGCAGCTCCTCGACCGGGGTCTCGGGCGTCGTGCCCGGGTCCGTGGTTCCGGGGTCGGTCGTTCCCGCCCCCGGGTCGGTCGTCCCCGGGTCGGTCGTCCCCGGGTCGGTGCCGGTCGCCGGGTCGGTCGTGCCGTCCGCGGGCGCGGTCGCGTCGTCGCGCGGGTCGGTGACGGGCAGTTCCTGGCCGGGTGCGGGCGCGTCGTCGATGAGCCGCTGCCAGATCGCGTCGGCCTCGGACGTCCACTCGACACGGTTGCGGTTGCTCGCCGCCTCGACGACGGGCACCTGGGTGAAGACGACCTCGGACGGGTTGATGGCACGGAGGCTGAACGCGAGACCCGCGAGCGCCGTCGGGTCCGCGATCGTCGGGTCGGCGCTGATGGAGCTGAGCACGGCCTCGATGACCCCGTAGAGCTGGGGCGAGTTGGTGATGATGTTCTGGGACAACAGCTCGCGCACGGCCGAGTCGATGAACGCCTGCTGGCGCGCGATGCGCGTGAGGTCGGACCCCATCTCGAGGCCCATGCCGGTGCCGTGGCGGGCCCGGAGGAAGTTGATCGCCTCGCTGCCGGTGAGCGTGTGCTCACCCGCGGGGAGGTCGAGGGTGCCGTACCGCGGGTTCTCCTTGACCGGCTCCGGGAAGCACATGGTGACGCCGTTGATGGCGTCGACCACGCCGATCACCCCGGTCATCTTGACGACGACGTGGTTGGTGATGGGCACGCCCGTGAGGTCCTGCACCGCGGTGATGGTGCACGCGGCGGCGTGCGTCATGTCGTCGACCCCGCCCGAGCCGATCTGGAACGCCTCGTTGAACATCGTGTTGCGTCGCGGGCCGGACATCGACCCGTCGGGGAGGTTGCAGGCCGGCAGGTCGACGAGCGAGTCGCGCGGGATGGACACGACCTCCATGCGGGTGCGGTCACCGGACACGTGCACGATGAACGTCGTGTCCGACCGCATGCCCTCTTCCTCGCCCGCGATCGCGGCGTTCTCGGCGTCGCGGTAGTCCGTGCCCATGACGAGGATGTTGAGCGCCTTGCCGGCGAACGGGTCGGACGGGTCCTTCGGGGGTTCGACCACCGGCCCGCCGACGACGAGGTCGGAGACGTCGCTCACGGTGATCTTCGACTTGAGGTCGAGGTACACGGCCCCGGCCCCGACGGCGACGAACACGAGGGCCCCGGTGAGCACGAGGCCGACCGCCCGCGCCACGCGGTGGGAGCGCAGCGCTCGTGCGTGGTGCGGGCCGCCGGAGGGCTTCTCGCCGCCCTTCCGGGAGTGCGTCGTCGGCGTCGCGCGGGGCCGCGAGCGCGGGGACGACGAGGCGGGGGCGGTCGATGGCACGGTCTGAGGGTAAGGGGTGCGGCGTGGATGCGTGCGCCGAACCAGCAGGAGGACGTGTGAAAGGGCGGCGAAGACCCTCTCGCTCGGGGCTTTCCAGCCCGGAGACGCGGGGGCTCGGGTGGGTCGACGAGCGTGCGGCCTGCCGGTGGCCGTCAGACCGGGGTGTGCCAACCCCCGCGGCGGAACGCGGGCGTGGCGAACGCCAGGACGAGCAGGGACGCGACGACGGCGCCGAGCATGACGGTCGCCATCGCCACGGCGTCGCCCCCGAGGACACCCACGAGCGGGCTCACGAGCCCGGCGACGCCGGACTGGAACGCCCCGATGACGGCCGCGGCCGTGCCCGCGATCTCGCCGTGCCGGGTGAGCGCGAGCGCCGACGCGTTCGCGGGGATCATGCCCTGCATCGACAGGACGAGGAACAGGGCGGCGACGATGCCGACGATCCCGCCGGCGCCGGTCACGGCGACCACGAGGAGCCCGACGGCGAAGACCCCCTGCACGACGAGCGCGGTCCGGAGCAGGCGGACGGGCGCGACCCGGCGCACGAGCGCGGCGTTCGCCTGCGCGGAGAGCACGAGGCCGATCCCGTTGACGGCGAAGAGGAGCGCGAACTGCCCGTGGCTCAGCCCGTACCCCTCCTGGAGGACGAACGGCGACCCGACGACGTAGCTCATGAGCACGGCCTGGCCGAGGCCGGGGAGGACGGCGAGCGCGACGAAGTGGCGGTCGCGCAGGAGGCTCGCGTAGCCGCGCAGGACGGTGCGCGCCCCGGCGGGTCGCCGCCGCTCGAGCGGCAGGGACTCAGGCATCCAGAACAGCACGATCGCGCCGAGCGCGAGGCCGCCGAGCGCGAGGACCCAGAACACCGCGCGCCACGAGGCGTGCGACCCGATGAACGAGCCGATCGAGGGTGCGAGCAGAGGCGCGAGCCCGATGACGAGCATGAGGCGCGAGAGGATGCGCGCGGCGTCCGACCCGGTGAAGCGGTCGCGGATCGCGGCGATCGCGACGACGGAGGCGGACGCGTTGAAGAACCCCTGGAGCACGCGCAGCCCGATGAGGATGCCGATGTTGGGGGCGAGCGCGCACAGGAGCGAGGTCACGACGTGCAGCGAGAGCCCGACGAGGACCGGCAGCCGCCTGCCGTACCGGTCGGACAGGGGCCCGATGACGAGCTGGCCGACGGCGCCGCCGAGCAGCATCCCCGACAGCGTGAGCTGCGCGAGCGAGTCGGGAGCGCCGAGCTCGGCTCCCACCTCGGGCAGCAGGGGCAGGTACATGTCGACCGTGAGCGCGGGGAGCGTGGCGAGCGCGCCGAGCAGCAGCACCCAGCGGGCGGACGATCTCGGTCGGGGCACGGCGGGGTCGACCGAGGAAGAGGGCATGGCGTCCATCGTATCGATTCGAGTCGAGGGAACCCGCCCGCGCGGGAGTGAGTCTCCTCTCCCCGCCTCGGCCCGCGCACGGCCCGCCGACGACCGCTCCGCACGTGTGGGTGGCGTGCGGCAGGCTGGGGGCATGTGCGGACGCTATGCCTCCTTCCGGGACGCGCAGGACCTCGCGGACGAGTTCGCGATCGCGGACATCGCCGACGACGCGCGGCTCCTGCCCCCGTCGTGGAACCTCGCGCCGACCGACCCGGTGCGGATCGTCGTCGAGCGTGCGGCGAGGGACACGGGCGAGGTCCGGCGCTCGCTGCGCCTGGCGCGCTGGGGCCTCGTGCCGTCGTGGTCCAAGGACCCGAAGGGCGGCGCGCGCATGATCAACGCGCGCGCGGAGTCGATCCTCGACAAGCCGGCGTTCGCCAAGCCGTTCGGCGTGCGCCGCTGCCTGGTCCCCGCGGACGGGTACTACGAGTGGCGGGTCCTGCCCGACGGCGCGTCCCCGGCCGGGTCCGCGGGCTCCGCGCCGCGCCGCGGCAAGGTCCCCAAGCAGCCGTACTGGATCACGCCCGGCGACGGCGAGAGCGCCGCGTTCGCGGGGCTCTACGAGTTCTGGCGCGACCGGACCAAGGCGGACGACGACCCCGACCGCTGGCTCGTCTCGACGACGATCATCACGACGGACGCGGCGCCGTACCTGGCCGAGATCCACGACCGCATGCCGCTCGCCCTGCCCTCCGACGCGTGGGACGCGTGGCTCGACCCGGCGGTCGACGCCCGAGGAGCGGCCGACCTGCTCGGGCTCGGGGGCCCGCACGACGACGTCCCGATGGTCGCGCGCGAGATCTCGACGCTGGTCAACTCGGTGACGAACGACGGGCCCGGCCTGCTCGAGGCCGTCTGACGCCTGGGCGCACGAACACGCCGGGACGCGAGGGCGCGGCCGTCAGCCGCGGTAGGCCCACTGCAGGCGCACCGGCTCGATCGTGCCGAGCCCTTGCACCTCGGTCTCGGGCTGCGCCGTGAGCGCGAAGCGCTGGTCGCTCGCGAGCAGACCCGCGGTCTGACGGTCGACGAGGACCGTCGTCGGCTCGGCGATGTCCACGAGGCGCGCGGCCAGGTTGACGCTCGGCCCGAACACGTCCCCGAACCGCGAGAGCACGCGACCCCACACGAGGCTCACCCGGACGGGGGGCACGTCGACGTCCTCCTCCCTCCCGCCCGCGGCGGCCAGGCCGAGCGCGACGCGTGCGCCCGTGGCGACGTCGTCCGCGACGTAGAGCACGGCGTCGCCGATCGTCTTGACGACGCGCCCGCCCGCGGCCGTGATGACGTCGCGCGCGCTCGTCTCGAAGAGCTGGACGAACTCCGCGAGCTCGCTCGACCCGAGCCCGCGGGTCCGCTGCGTGAAGGAGACGATGTCCGCGAACCCGACCGCACGCGGGAGCGGGAGCTCGTGCTCGTCGACCGCGGTGGCCCGCGCGTCCGAGAACTCGACCGCGAACCGCCCGGCGACCGCGGCGAGCTGGCGGCGCCACGCGTGCAGGAGCTGCTCCTCGAGGACGGGCGCGAGCTCGGGAAGCCGGTCGAGGACGAGCAGTCGCGCGCTCGTGTCGTCGAGGTCGAACCGGCGCGTCAGGTGCTCCACGAGCGCCTCGACCTGCCAGAGCACGAGGCGCTCGGTCGTGTGTCCCGTGGACCGGATGAGGGTCGTCAGGGCGCGGTCGTCGAGCCGCTCCGTCTCGGCGAACGCGAACACGTCCGCGAGCGCCTGCGCGTCCTTCTCGGTGAACGCGTGCTCCTCGCCCTCGGTGAGCGGGAGGCCGAGCGCCTGCCAGTAGGCGCGCACGCGCTGCTCGTCGACGCCCGCGCGTTCTGCGAGCCGCTCGACGGTGAGGGTGCGGGGGCCGCCCAGCAGCGCCTCGTCGAGCACCGCCTCCGTCGCCTCGGTGTCCGGGGCCGGCTCGCCGCCCTCCCCGCCGTTCGGGGACGGGGCGGTGGGGACGGGCTCGTTCTGCTCAGGGTCCGCGGGCACCCGGCGATCCTATTCCTCGGCCCGGGCGAGATCGGCGGTCGCGCGCGAGGTCGGCGGTCGTGACCGCCGATGTCGTCCCGGACTGCCGATCTCGCCGCGCACCGTCAGCCGTGCGGGCGCAGGTGGTGGACGTCGCCGCTGTGGTGGACGCTCGTCGTGCCGTCGTCCGCGCGTACCACGAGGCCGCCGTCCGGCGCGAACCCGGTCGCGAGCCCGACGACGTCGCCCCCCGCGACGCGCTCGACGCGCACCCGGGTGCCGAGCGTGGCGCTGATCTCGGCACAGTCGGCGTCGAGCCCCGCGGCGTGCGTGTCGCCGCCGGCGTCCTGCCAGCGCCCGAGGATCTCGCCGAACGCCTCGTGGAGGGCGACGAGCAGGACCTCGCGGTCGGTCGTCGCGGCGTCGGCGAGAGCGAGCGACGTGGCGGTGGGCACCGGCAGCTCGTCGCGCTGCTGCGAGACGTTGAGCCCGACGCCGACGACGACGCCGCCGTCGGGCAGCACCTCGGCGAGGATGCCGGCGACCTTGCGGAGGGGGGCCGGGTTACCGGCCCCCGGCGCCGCGACCTCCTGCGGGGCCGGCGCGGTGCCCGCGTCCGGCACGAGGACGTCGTTCGGCCACTTGACGACGGCGTCCACCCCGGCGGTCGCGCGCAGCGCGCGGGCGGTCGCGAGCCCGGCGAGGAGCGGGAGCCAGCTCAGCGCCTCGCGCGGCACCTCGGGGCGCAGGAGGAGCGAGCCGAGGAGTGCGGCGCGCGGCGGTGTCGTCCACGAGCGCCCCAGCCGACCGCGTCCGCCGGGCTGGTGCTCGGTGACGACGAGCGCGGGCGCCGGCCACGCGTCCGGGTCGGCGGCGACGGCGCGCGCGAGCTCGGCGTTGGTCGAGGCGGACTCGGCGACCACCTCGAGCCGCGCGAGCGGCCCCGCGGGGGTCACCAGGAGCTCCCGGAGGAACTCCGCGCGCAGCGGAGGGCGCCGCTCGCCGTCGGGCCGGGACTCGTCGTCGCGCTCGCTCGCCATGCCCGCCATCCTCCCGCACGCGCCCCGCCCGGCGCGCGCACCGCACCAGGGCGGGCCTGCCCGAGGGCGGCGACGCAACGCGCGAGGCTTTGTCGACACCCACCAAGACCCGCCCCGGGCGTGCTGGCGTCGCCCGCATCGAGTTGGTGCCACCCGCCAACTAGGCTCGGGTCCGTGACGGACTCTGCGACCACCTCGCCCGCGACGCCCGAGGCCACCCCGACATCGCCCGACGCGCCCCACCTCGTGGGCACCGCGGCCAAGCTCGCCGACCTCGACCGTCGCCGCGCCGAGGCGACCGAGCTGCCCGAGGAGGCGGCGCGGACCAAGCAGCACGCGCGCGGCAAGAAGACGGCGCGCGAGCGCATCGAGGCGCTGCTCGACGAGGGCAGCTTCGTCGAGCTCGACGCGTTCGCGAAGCACCGTTCGTACAACTTCGGGCTGGAGAAGAAGCGCCTGGCGGGCGACGGCGTCGTCGTCGGGCACGGCACGATCGACGGCCGCCAGGTGTGCGTGTACTCCCAGGACTTCACGGTGTTCGGCGGGAGCCTCGGCGAGGTGCACGGCCAGAAGATCACGAAGGTGCAGGACCTCGCGCTGCGTACGGGCGTCCCGCTGATCGGCATCTCCGACGGCGGCGGCGCACGCATCCAGGAGGGCGTCGCGGCGCTGACGCAGTTCGCCGAGATCTTCCGCCGCAACGTCGCGTCGTCGGGCGTGATCCCGCAGATCTCGCTCATCCTCGGCCCGAGCGCGGGCGGCGCGGTGTACTCCCCCGCGCTCACCGACTTCATCGTCATGGCGGACAAGACGTCGAACATGTTCATCACCGGCCCGGACGTGATCCGCGCGGTGACGGGCGAGGACGTCGGCTTCGAGGAGCTCGGCGGCGGTCTGACGCACAACGAGAAGTCCGGCGTCGCGCACTACCTCGGCGCGGACGAGGACGACGCGATCGACTACGTGCGCCACCTCGTGTCCTACCTGCCGCAGAACAACCTCTCGGACGCGCCGTCGTTCCCGCCCGAGGACGTCGATCTCGACGTCACCGAGGAGGACCTCGAGCTCGACGCGCTCGTGCCCGACTCGGACTCGCAGCCGTACGACATGCGCACGGTGATCGAGCACGTCCTCGACGAGGGCGCGTTCCTCGAGGTCCAGCCCCTGTTCGCCAAGAACGTGCTCGTCGGGTTCGGGCACGTGGAGGGCCAGTCGGTCGGCGTCGTCGCGAACCAGCCGCTCGCGATGGCGGGCACGCTCGACATCGACGCCGCGGAGAAGGCGGCGCGGTTCGTGCGCACGTGCGACGCGTTCAACATCCCCGTGCTGACGCTCGTGGACGTCCCCGGGTTCCTCCCGGGCGTCGACCAGGAGCACCAGGGCATCATCCGCCGCGGCGCGAAGCTCATCTACGCCTACGCCGAGGCCACGGTCCCGCTCGTCACCGTCATCACGCGCAAGGCGTACGGCGGGGCGTACATCGTCATGGGCTCCAAGCAGCTCGGCGCGGACGTCAACCTCGCGTGGCCGACGGCGCAGGTCGCCGTCATGGGCGCGGGCGGCGCGGTGAACATCCTGCAGCGCGCCGCGCTCAAGCGGGCTGCCGACGCGGGCGACGACGTCGAGGCGGAGCGCGCCCGGCTCGTCGCCGAGTACGAGGACGCGATCGTCAACCCGTGGGACGCCGCCGAGCGCGGGTACGTCGACGCGGTCATCCGTCCGTCGGAGACGCGCGTGCAGGTCGTGCGCGCGCTGCGGGCGCTGCGCACCAAGCGCGCGAGCCTGCCCCCCAAGAAGCACGGCAACATCCCGCTGTGACCACGAGCGACCACGAGCACCCGACGCACCGCACGAGGGAGGACCAGGAATGAGCCACGAGGACGCCACGCACGGACCTGCTCCGCTCGGCGCGGTCGACCCGGCACCGATGCACGCCGCGGTCGACGCCCTCGCCGCGGCGCTGCACGAGTACGTGGAGACGGCGGTCGGCGTGCGCGCCGAGTTCGGGGCGTCGGAGGCCGACGAGGACCCGCGCGTGCTCGCGCTCGAGAACCGGGTCGGCGCGCTCAACGCCCGCCTGTTCGACGAGCTGCACGGAGCGCTCGGCATCCACGCCGACCTCACGTCGTCGGTGTGGGACCCGCAGGACGAGGCGGCGGTCGACGACGAGGACGCCTCCCCGGCGGACGTCCACGACGACACGTTCACGCTCGACTACGTCGTCATGACCCGTCCTGGCGGCCCGGACCTCGACGACGTCCTCGGCCTGCTCGACCGCTGGGGGCACGAGGCCCGCGAACGGCTCGTCGATGCCGGGTACGCGGTGCCCGAGTGGGGGGTCGGGCGCGGCGAGGACGACCACGAGCACGAGGAGGACGACGAGTGAGCGAGGAGCGTCCTCCCGCGAGCGTCCGCGTCGTCCGCGGCGCCCCGGACGAGCTCGAGGTCGCCGCGCTCGTCGCGGGCCTCGCCGCGGCGGCCGCCGCGAGCGGCCTGCCCGACGACGTCGCGCCCGTCGACGAGTGGACCAACCGTGCGCGGGGGCTGCGCGGCACCGGCGACGGCGCGACCGCGAAGAGCTTCGGCGGGCGCTCGGGTCGGCACAACGCCGACTCGTGGCGCTGGAGCCTGCGCTCGTGACGGCGCCGGCCGGGTCGCCGCGCGTCCGGCGCCTGCCCGAGCGGGCCGTGCTCGTCGAGCTGTCCGGCTCGGCCGACGCGGTCGAGACCGACCCGGAGTCGCTGCCGGAGCACGCGCCCGTCGCGGCGTGGCGCCGCTGGGGCTGGGCGGTCGCGTTCGTGCCGACCGTCGCGCTGCTCGTCTACCAGCGGCTCGCGACCGGTCGCGGGTGGTCCGTCCCGGAGGCGGTCGTGGTCGTGGCGACCGTCGGGCTGCTCGTCACGGCGCTGCTCGCGCTCGTGCGCTACCAGGACGACCGCGTCGCGGCGGGGCTCGCACGCGGGCGCGCCGCGTTGCTCGCGGCGCCCGTCCGCGCGACCGGGACGCTCCTGCTCCCCGGCGACGCTGCCGCGGGCCCGACGGCGGACGCCACGGCGGGCACCGCCGACGGCACCCGGACGGGCACCCCGGCAGGCAGGGGGACGAGAGCAGCGACGGCGGGGCCCGAGGTCCTGCGGTCGACGCTGGTCGTGACCACCGCGTCGGGCGCGAGGACCGCGCGGCCGGCCCGCGTCGTCGTCCCCACGGGTGCGGCCGGCCCGCGCCCGGGCGACCCCGTCGCCGTCTGGCACGCCGCGGACGACGCGGAGGCGACCGGGGTGCTCCTGGTGCGCTACCACCGTGCGTGGGCGGACGACCTCGTGGCGACGCTGCGGGGCCTCACCGACGCCGCTCCCCCCGAAGACCCTTCGGGGGACCGCGCAGCGGACGGCCGCGGCGAGCGTCCCGAGAATCCGGCAGACCCGCGGCAGGGCGCCGAGTAGTCTCGTCCGGGTGAGCGACACGACCACCACATCCGCCGGCGCACCCGCCGGGAGCCCTGACCGCACACCCACCGCGATCGACGCCGTCGCCGAGGCCTACGTCACGCGGATCGCCGAGCTCGACCCGATCTCCGCGACCGCGATGGGCCTGTCCGGCTACGACCACCTCGTGACCGACCTCTCGCCCGCCGGGCACGACGCGCGGGCCGACGCCGACCGCGCGGTGCTCCGCGAGCTCGACGGCCTGGAGCCGGTCGACGACGTCGACCGCGTCACGCTCGCGGCGATGCGCGAGCGCGTCGGCCTGCAGCTCGAGCTGCACGAGGCGGGCGAGCCGCTCGCGAGCCTCAACAACATCGCGTCGCCCGTGCAGGAGCTGCGCGACGTCTTCGACATCATGCCGACGGGCACGGTCGAGGCGTGGGAGAACATCGCGGCCCGCCTCAACGGCCTTCCCGGCGCGATCGACGGCTACATGGCGTCGCTCACGGAGGCGGCGTCGCGCGGCAACGTCGCCGCGATCCGCCAGGTGCGGATCGGCGTGCAGCAGTCGCGCGAGCTCGCGGACGCGAAGGGCTCGTTCTTCACGACGTTCGTCGCCGGTCCCGAGGCGAACGCCGTGCTCGACGACTCCGCGGCGTGCTCGCTCGTGCGCAAGGAGCTCGAGCACGGCGCCGCCGCGGCGCGCGAGGCCTACGGCCGCCTCGCGGACTTCCTCGAGACGACGCTCGCCCCGCAGGCCCGCGAGCAGGACGCCGTGGGCCGCGAGCGCTACGCGCTCTTCTCGCGCACGTTCCTCGGCGCCGAGGTCGACCTGGACGAGACGTACGCGTGGGGGCTCGAGGAGCTCGCGCGCGTCGTCGCCGAGCAGGAGGAGATCGCGCGCCGCATCGCCGGACCTGGCGCGAGCGTCGAGGACGCCGTCGCGGCGCTCGACGCCGACCCGGCGCGCACGCTGCACGGCACGGACGCGCTGAAGTCGTGGATGCAGGAGACGTCGGACGCCGCGATCACCGCGCTGAACGGCGTCCACTTCGACGTCCCGACCCCGGTGCTCGACCTCGAGTGCATGATCGCGCCGACGCAGACGGGCGGGATCTACTACACGCCGCCGAGCGACGACTTCTCCCGGCCGGGCCGCATGTGGTGGTCGGTGCCGTCGGACGTCACGGAGTTCAACACGTGGCGCGAGAAGACGACGGTCTACCACGAGGGCGTCCCGGGCCACCACCTCCAGTGTGGCCAGGCCGTGTACGCGCGCGCGACGCTCAACACGTGGCGCCGGCTCGCGTGCTGGGTCTCCGGCCACGGCGAGGGCTGGGCGCTGTACGCGGAGCGCCTCATGGCGGACCTCGGGTTCCTCGACGACGACGGCGACCGCCTCGGCATGCTCGACGCGCAGCGCATGCGTGCCGCGCGCGTCGTGCTCGACATCGGCGTGCACCTCGGCCTGCCCGCGCCGGAGCAGTGGGGCGGCGGGACCTGGGACGCCGACAAGGCGCTCACCTTCCTGCGCGCCAACGTCAACATGCCCGACTCGTTCGTGCGGTTCGAGCTCGACCGCTACCTCGGCTGGCCGGGCCAGGCGCCGTCGTACAAGGTCGGGCAGCGCCTGTGGGAGGCCACGCGAGACGAAGCCCGCGCGGCCGCCTCGGCCCGCGGCGAGGCGTTCGACGCCAAGGCGTTCCACGCGCGCGCGCTGAACCTCGGCTCGGTGGGCCTGGACGTGCTGCGCGACGCGCTCTCCTCGTGACCCGGCCGTCGGCACGGCCCGGGTCGGCCTCGCGCCGGCCCGGGCCGACCGGCGTCGGTCCCGCCTCGGGGACCTGACGTATGGGCGCCGTCCTCACCGGTTTCGCGATCATCGCCGTGGTCGTCGCGGCCGGGTACGTCACCGCGCGTCTCGGCATCGGCGGACCCGACGCGAGGACGGCGCTCAACCGCATCGGGTTCTTCGTCGCGAGCCCCGCGCTGCTGTTCACCGTCCTCGCGCGGGCCGACGTCGGCGCGCTGGTCCAGGCGCCGCTCGCCGTCGCGGCGGCGTCGGCCGTCGCGACCGCGGGCGTGTTCGTCCTCGTCGACCGGCTGTGGCTCCGGCTCCCCGCCCCCGAGGCGACGATCGGCGCCGTCGGCTCCGGCTACGTGAACGCGAACAACATCGGCCTGCCCGTCGCTGTGTACGTGCTGGGCGACGCGACGGCCGTCGTGCCGGTGATCCTGCTCCAGCTCCTCGTGCTGGCTCCCGTGACCCTGCTCGTCCTCGACGCGACGACGAGCGGGCGGCTGTCCTGGCGGTTCGTCCTCGCCCAGCCCGTGCGCAACCCGATCATCCTCGGGTCGTTCGCGGGCGCCGTCGTCTCGCTGACCGGATGGACGCCCCCCGTGGCGGTCATGGCACCGCTGGAGATCCTCGGCGGGGCCGCGATCCCCATGATCCTGCTCGCGTTCGGCATGTCGCTGCACGGCACGCGCCCGCTGCGGCGCGGCGAGCCGCGCGCCGCGGTCGGGGTGGCGAGCGTCGCGAAGCTCCTCGTCATGCCCGTCGTCGCGTTCGTCGTCGCCCGGCTCCTCGGGCTCGACGACGCCGCGGTCGCCTCCGCCGTCACGCTCGCCGCGCTGCCCACCGCCCAGAACGTCTACAACTACGCGGCACGGTTCGGGCGGGGCGAGATCCTCGCGCGCGACACGATCCTCGTCACCACGCTCGGCTCGCCGGTCGTCCTCGTCGTCGCGGCGCTCCTCGTCGCGTAGGGCCGCTCCAGGCGCTTCCCCGCCCGGTCGCGCCGGCCCTCGCCGGGTAGTCTGCGCGGGTGCTCCGACTCGTGCTCGCCTCCCGTTCCCCCGCCCGCCTCGCGACGCTGCGCGCGGCCGGCGTCGAACCCCTCGTGCGCGTCTCCGGGGTCGACGAGGACGCGGTCCTGCGGGCGGCTGCCGCGGAGCGCGGCGGGCTCGACCCCGTGGAGGCGGTGCTCGTCCTCGCCCGCGCCAAGGCGGAGGAGATCGTGCGCACCCTGACCGAGGCCGGGCCCGGCGCCGCGATCGACGACCCCGTGCTCCTCGTCGGGTGCGACTCGATGCTCGAGCTCGACGGCGAGGTGCTCGGCAAGCCCGCCGATGCCGACGACGCCCGCTCGCGCTGGCGCGCGATGCGCGGCCGGGCCGGCGTGCTGCACACCGGACACTGGCTCGTCGACCTGCGACCGGAGTCGGACGGCGGGACGGGCACCGCGACGGGGGCCACGAGCTCCACGACCGTGCACTTCGCCGACCTCACCGACGACGAGATCGACGCGTACGTCGCGACCGGCGAGCCGCTGCACGTCGCGGGCGCCTTCACGGTCGACGGCCTCGGCGGTCCGTACGTCGAGCGCATCGAGGGCGACCACCACGGCGTCGTCGGGATCAGCCTCCCGCTGCTGCGCTCGCTGCTCCGCGAGGCCGGGGTCGCCTGGCACGAGCTGCGCGCCTGACCCGACGCGACCATCCTCGGTCGTCTGCGCTCGTTGTGGGTGCCGGACAACCCTACGCGCCGGGCGAGGCCCAGGAGCGCGCCGCTATGGAGGTTTCCTCCAACCGCCCCGCATGCGCCTTGGCATCTTCTCCAATCTTGTCCGGTACCCGGCCCGGGAGCGTGATCGGCGCGGCGCGCACGCGTTACCGTGAGCCGTGCCCGCGAACCCCACCCGCCCCCTGAGCAAGGTCCTCGTCGCCAACCGTGGCGAGATCGCCGTCCGGATCGTCCGTGCCTGCGCCGACGCCGGCATCGCGTCCGTCGCGGTGTACGCCGACCCCGACCGGCAGGCCCCGCACGTGCACCTCGCCGACGAGGCGTTCGCGCTCGGCGGTGCTCGGGCGGCCGAGACCTACCTCGACATCGCGAAGCTGCTCGACGTCGCGCGCCGCTCCGGCGCGGACGCGGTGCACCCCGGGTACGGCTTCCTCGCCGAGAACGCGGAGTTCGCCCAGGCCGTGCTCGACGCCGGCCTCGTCTGGATCGGGCCGCCCCCCGCCGCGATCGACGCGCTCGGCGACAAGGTGAGCGCGCGCCACATCGCGCAGCGCGCGGGCGCCCCGCTCGTCCCCGGCACGCCCGACCCGGTCGCCGACGCGAGCGAGGTGCACGCCTTCGCCGCCGAGCACGGGCTGCCCGTCGCGATCAAGGCGGCGTTCGGTGGCGGCGGGCGCGGCCTCAAGGTCGCGCGCACGACGGACGAGATCGACGAGCTCTTCGACTCCGCGGTCCGCGAGGCCACCGCGGCGTTCGGCCGCGGCGAGTGCTTCGTCGAGCGCTACCTCGACACGCCCCGGCACGTCGAGACCCAGTGCCTCGCGGACGAGCACGGGACCGTCGTCGTCGTGTCGACGCGCGACTGCTCCCTGCAGCGCCGCCACCAGAAGCTCGTCGAGGAGGCCCCGGCGCCGTACCTCAGCGCCGCCCAGGAGGCCGAGCTCTACAAGGCGTCCGAGGCGATCCTGCGCGAGGCCGGCTACGTCGGTGCGGGCACGTGCGAGTTCCTCGTCGGCGCCGACGGCACCATCTCCTTCCTCGAGGTGAACACGCGCCTCCAGGTCGAGCACCCGGTGTCCGAGGAGGTGACCGGCATCGACCTCGTCCGCGAGCAGCTGCGCATCGCCGCGGGTGAGCCGCTCGGCTACACGTCGACGCACGTGCGCGGCCACTCGATCGAGTTCCGCATCAACGGCGAGGACCCCGCCGCGAACTTCCTCCCCGCGCCCGGCCGCATCACGCGCCTGCGCTTCCCGTCCGGCCCCGGCGTGCGCGTCGACTCCGGCGTCGCCGAGGGCGACACGATCTCCGGCGCGTTCGACTCCATGATCGCCAAGGTCATCGTCACCGGCGCCACGCGCGAGCAGGCCGTCCAGCGGGCCCGCCGCGCGCTGCGCGAGCTCGAGGTCGAGGGCATCCCGACGGTCGTCCCGTTCCACCGCGCCGTGCTCGACGCCGAGGCGTTCGTCCCCACGGACGACGAGCCGTTCCGGGTGCACACCCGCTGGATCGAGACCGAGTTCGCCGACCGGCTCGCCGCGCTCGCGCCCGCCCCGGCCGCCTCCGCCGACGAGGACGACGAGCCGCTCGCGACCGAGCGCGTCGTCGTCGAGGTCGGCGGCAAGCGCCTGGAGGTCGTCCTCCCGGCCGGTCTCGGCATGGCCGCGGGACGCGCGCGCAGCGCCAACGCCGCCCGTCGGCCCGCTCGACGCAGTGCCACGAAGGCGAACGGCGGCGCCTCCGGCACGACGCTCGCCTCCCCCATGCAGGGCACGATCGTCAAGGTCGCCGTCGCCGACGGCACCCAGGTCGCCGAGGGCGACCTCGTCGTCGTCCTGGAGGCGATGAAGATGGAGCAGCCCCTCCTCGCCCACCGCGCCGGCACCGTCCGCTCGCTCTCCGCCACCGCCGGCGCGAGCGTCAGTTCCGGCACGGCCATCTGCGAGATCGTCGACTGACCCGCCGCGCCACCGTCGAGCCCGGTGCATCACCCGCGTGGTCGGGGCGCCGGGCTGGGCCAGTTTTCACGACCCGCGTGGTCGGGTCGGGTGGCCGGGGTGCCGCGCTGTCGGCGCAACACGCTCGTGGTTCTTCCGACGAGCCTGTGCTCGCACTCGCCGTGAGGCTTCCGGCCGCCCCGCGTACGACGGCGAGGCGTCCGGCACTGGTACACGCCGGCCCCGCCTGGACCGGGCGGGGCCGCCGGACCCCGGCCGCGGGTCGTGCGGTGACGGACAGGACGAGCGGTGGGGTCGGACCGTGTGCGAAGGACGTCAAGGGCGCACTCCGAGAACCCCCACCCGACAGACCAGGGTGACGGTGCGCCAGTCCGAGCACACGGTCCGACCCCACCGCGGACCCGACCACGCGGGCCGTAGACCCCCATCCGACCGCGTGGGCCGGAGACCCGACCCACCGCGGACGAGGTGGTTTCTAGCCGTGCTGGGCGGCGGCACGGATGGCGCGGCGGCCTGACGGCAGGGCGACGGCGACGGTGATGACGAGGAACATGAGGATCCCGGAGACGACGAGCAGCGACTCGACGGTGAAGCGGTCCGCGAGGGGGCCGAAGACGACCATGCCGAGCGGCATCGAGACGGCCATGACGATGCCGACGAAGCCGAAGACGCGGCCCTGACGCTCGGGCTCGACGGTCTCCTGGAGGACGGTCATGGAGGTCGTCGAGAACGGCGGCACGGAGAGGCCGAGCAGGAACATGAAGACGAAGAAGACCCACATGTTCGTCGAGAGCCCCATCGCGACGGACAGCACGCCGAAGACGAACGTCGACCCGACGATCATGGCGATGCGGTTCTTGAGCCCGCCCCAGGTCGCGAGGAGCACGCCGCCGAGCAGCATGCCGACGGAGAAGGCGACCTCGTTCACGGTGAGCTTCCAGACCTCCTCGCCGAAGGTCCGGGCGACCATGAGCGGGGTGAGGTACGACGGCGCGACGATGAGCAGGAACACGACGGCGTAGAGACCGAGGACCCACCGGACGAACGGGTGCGTGCCGAGGTAGCGGAAGCCCTCGACGAGGTCGTCGAAGTACCCTGCCCGCTCGCCCGCCGCGGCGTGCGCGAGCGTCGGGACGGGGACGAGCAGGAGCAGCCCGATCCCGACCACGGCGGTGACGACGTCGATGAAGAACACGGACACGATGGACGTGCTGGCGTACACGGCCGCGGCGACCGCCGGCGCGAGGAGCATCATCGCGGACTGGATCGATTGGTTGATCCCGTTGACGCGGAGCAGCTTGCTGGTCGGGACGATCTGCGGGAGGAGGGCCGCGACGGCGGGGGTCTGGATCCCGGCGCCCGTGGAGCGGATCGCGAGCGCCCCGTAGATGAGCCAGAGGTCGTCGGCGCCGCCGAGCATGAGCAGCGCGAGCGCGAGGGTCGTCACGGCGATCGTGCCGTCCGCGGCGATGACGAGCGCCTTGCGGTTCACCCGGTCCGCCCACACGCCGCCGAAGATCGAGACGACCGCCTGCGGCAGGAACCCGAAGAGCGTGCTCAGCGCGAGCACCGCACCCGACTTCGTCTCGATCGTCAGGTGCCACATGACGGCGTACTGCACGAGCATCGAGCCGAAGAGGGAGACCGTCTGCCCGGAGAGGAAGATCGCGGTGTCCCGCCGCCACCGGGGCTTGGCGAGCGTGTCGTCGACGGGAGCGTCGGGCTCCGCGCCGTCGGAGACGTCGGCGGTGGGGGCGTCGGTGTTCTCGTACGGCGTATGGCTCACCCGCACATCCTGACGGCCGCCACCCACACGGTCCACGGAATTCGCCGACGGCGGACGGTCAGTCGGCCACGGGCACCTCGCCGGCGTGGGCGATGTTCCCGAGCCGGCGCCACACGAGGGCGAGCGTGATGCCCGCGCCGACGAACGCGAACCAGAACGGGGCGGTGATCCCCCACGCCTGGGCGAGGACGCCGCCCAGCGCCTGCCCGACGACGCTGCCGCCGAACACGCAGACCAGGTACACCGAGCCGACGCGACCCTGGAACTCCGTGGGCACGGCGCGCTGGCGGATCGTGTTGGACACGGTGCCCCAGACGAACGCGTACGCCCCGAACACGACCATGATCGCGAGCGCGACCCAGCCGGTCGTGGTGAGCGCGAGCGCGAGGTGCATGACGACCTCGAGCGAGAGGCACACGCGCATGATGGTCGACAGCCGCAGGTGGCGCTCGAGCCACCCGAACGACGCGATGCCGATCACTCCCCCGACGGCCGACGCCGTCGTGAGGAGGCCGAAGCCGACCTCGCCCATGTCGAGGTGGTCCAGCGCGTACTTCACGAGGACGCCCCACGGCGCAGCCCAGGTGACGTTGAAGGCCAGGATGACGAGCGCGAGCGTGCGGACCGGCGCGTTCCCGAGGATCCACCGCACACCCTCGGCGATGTCCTGGCGCACGTGCGTCTGCGTCTCGCGCACCCCACCGGGCTGCGTCGCGATGCGGCCCACGAGCACGACGGCGAGGGCGACGCACACGACCTGGACGACGAACGGCCAGACCGCCCCGAGCGCGAACAGGAACGCGCCGACGGGCGGCCCGAGGAGCTGGTTCGCGGTGAGGAACCCGGCCTGCAGCCGCGCGTTGCCGGTGCCGAGGTCGCGTGGCTCGACGAGCATCGGGAGCAGCGTCTGGGACGCGGAGTCGGCGAACACCTCGGCGACCCCGTAGAGGAACGTCACGGCGAGCACGACGCCGATGCTCACGTGCCCGGTCGCGATCACGACGCACAGGGCGACGACGACGAGTGCCCGCAGCGCGTTCGCGACCATGACGACGACGCGCCGGTCGAGGCGGTCGGCCAGCGCCCCGGCCCAGAGGCCGAACAGGAGCCAGGGCAGCTGCTGCAGGAGCGCCGCGAGCGCGACGAGGAACGCGGAGTCGGTCTGGGACGCGACGAGCAGCGGACCTGCCGCCAGGGCGATGCCGTCGCCGACGTTGCTGGTCCACGACGACGACAGCAGCCAGCGGAAGCCGGTGCCCATGCGCCGGGGCGCGACGATCTCTCCGAGCCTGCTCACAAGCGGAGAAGCGTACGCGGTGCGGTCGTCCACCCGGGCAACCTTTCCGGGCATCCGCACCGGGTCCTGGCCGTGCGCCGCCCCGGACCCCGCACCGAGCACCTCGGCAGGCCTGGCAGCATGGGCCCGTGACGATCCCCACCGCGCCGCGCGACCCCGGCGAGCCGCCCCCGCGGCTCCCCCGCCACCTCCAGCCCGGGGACGGCTGGGTCGAGTGCGAGTGCGGGCGCCGGCACTGGGGCCTGTTCGGTGCGGCGGGGCTCCTGCTCGGGCGGCGCGACGGCGAGGGGCGGCTGACCGACGTCGTGCTGCAGCACCGCGCCCCGTGGTCCGACCAGGGCGGGACGTGGGGCGTGCCGGGCGGCGCCGTCGGACCGGACGAGACGCCCGCGCAGGGCGCGCTCCGCGAGGCCCGGGAGGAGGCGGGCGTCGAGCCCGGGCACGTGCGCGTCCTCGGCGAGCACGTGCTCGACCACGGTCCGTGGCGGTACACGACCGTGCTGGCCGAGGTGGCCGACGGCGCGACGTTCGAGCCGCGCGCGACCGACGCGGAGAGCGTCGAGGTGCGCTGGGTGCCGGTCGACGACGTCGCGTCCCTGGACCTGCTGCCCGCGTTCGCAGACGCCTGGCCCGGCCTGCGCGCGACTCTCGACCACGGCACGACCGGGGCCTGACGGCCCGCGCGCGCGGGACCTTCGTCACCGATCGGCGCCTGACCGGTCCCGGGACCGGTCAGGCGCCGGTGGGCCGGGGCACGATGGCGTCGTGCCCGAGGACACGTCGACCACCTACCGCGCCCTCGCCTCCGCGAGCAGGCTGACGCTCCTGCACGCGCTGCAGGAGCGAGGGCCGATGACGCTCGCGGACCTCTCGCGCGAGGCCGCGCTGTGCCCGAGCGCGACCCGGGAGCACCTTCAGCGGCTGACGGACGCGGGCTTCGTGCGTGGCGCGCCCGAGGTCCGCACGACGCGCGGGCGGCCCCGCATCTTCTACGAGGCGATCGTGGGCGAGCACCCCCCGCAGGACGACGGCGCGACGCGGCGCCTCGGGGAGTCGATCGTCCGGGCCGCGCTCGCGCGCGCGGTGCTCGGGTACGACGACGCCCAGGACGCCGCGGACGTCCACCCCGCGCAGGACCGGTGCGGCGACGACCCAGCCGGGGCCACCGGACCGTCCCGGCGTGGCCCCGGCGACCTCGCGGGACCGGCGCGCGCGGCGGGGCGCCGGCTCGTCGACGTGCTGCGGACCGCGGGCCAGGAGGCCCCCGAGCCCACTCCCGAGAACCAGCTCGCCGCGCTCGACGACCATCTGCACCAGCTCGGGCTCGACCCCGAGCTCGACCGCGGCACGATGCGCGTCCACCTCTACCGGTGCCCGTTCCTCGCGCTCGCCGCCGAGCGCGAGGAGGTGCTCTGCGCGGTGCACCTCGGACTGGTCCAGGGCGTGCTCGCGGGCATCGGCGGTCCGGTGCGCGCCGAACGGCTGCTGCCGTTCGTCGAGCCGCACCACTGCGTGCTGCAGCTCTCACGCGCGGGCTGATTATTCACGGTCCCCGACCCGTCGCGCAGGCTCCCCCGCGCGCCATGCTGACGACGCACCGGGCAGAGCGCCCGGGGTCACGCCGACGACGGTGGTGACCTGCGACGACGGGAGGACGAGATGACCGCCCCTGCCACGACCAGACCGCCGTCGCTCCTCAGCGCGGCCCGCACGCCGTCGACCGTGGACCTGTCGACGTGGGACCCGGAGGACGAGTCCCGCTGGGACCGCCGGTTCGCGTGGCGCACGCTGTGGAT
The DNA here is from genome assembly GCF_009708005.2 of Cellulosimicrobium protaetiae. Lineage (NCBI taxonomy): Bacteria > Bacillati > Actinomycetota > Actinomycetes > Micrococcales > Promicromonosporaceae > Cellulosimicrobium > Cellulosimicrobium protaetiae. The sequence continues at coordinate 3,448,586 of NZ_CP052757.1, forward strand.
CAGCACCTACAACCTCACGCTCGCGTTCTGCGCCTGGTACCTCGTGAGCGCGGTCGCCCCCCGGCTCAACGACGTCGGCTTCGACCTGACGACGGCACAGCTCTACTGGCTCACGGCCGTCCCGGGCCTGGCCGGCGGGCTGTTCCGCATGGTGTACATGTTCCTGCCGCCCGTCGTCGGCACCCGCACGCTCGTCGGCGGCACGGCGACGCTGATCCTTCTTCCGATGCTCGGCTGGACGTTCGCGGTCCGCGACGCGAGCACGCCGTACTCGGTGCTCATGCTCCTCGCCGTCGCGGCGGGGATCGGCGGCGGCGCGTTCTCGGGGTTCATGCCCTCCACGAGCTACTTCTTCCCGAAGCGCATGGCGGGCACGGCCCTCGGGCTTCAGGCCGGGATCGGCAACTTCGGCGTGAGCCTCATCCAGTTCCTCACGCCGTGGGTCGTCGGCTTCGGCCTCCTCGGGACGGCGGTCCTCACGCCGCAGCAGACGGCGACGGGCAGCGACCTGTGGCTGCACAACGCGGGCCTGGTCCTCGTGCCCTGGACGGTGCTCGGCGCGGTGCTCGCCGGCGTGTACCTCCGCCGCGTCCCGGTGCAGGCGAACTTCCGCCAGCAGCTCGACATCTTCGGGAACAAGCACACGTGGATCATGACGGCCATCTACCTCATGACCTTCGGGGCGTTCAGCGGGTTCGCGGCGCAGCTCGGGCTGCTCATCGTCGCGCAGTACGGCAGCTTCGAGAACGCGCCCGACCCGCTGCGCTACGCGTTCCTCGGGCCGCTGCTGGGCTCGGCCGCGCGCGCCGGTTTCGGGCCGCTGTGCGACCGGTTCGGCGGGGCCGTGTGGACGCTCGTCGCGGGGATCGGCATGACGGTGTCGACGGTGTTCTCGCTGTTCTTCCTCGACCCGACGGACGTCGGGCAGTTCGGCTGGTTCCTCGCGGGGATGCTCGCCGTCTTCACCTTCGCCGGGATCGGCAACGCGGGGACGTTCAAGCAGATGCCGATGATCTTCCCGCGCCGCCAGGCGGGCGGGGTGATCGGCTGGACGGCGTCGATCGCGGCGTTCGGCCCGTTCCTCGTCGGCATCGGCCTCTCGATGGTCCCCGCGCGGTCCTTCTTCATCGGCTGCGCCGTGTTCTTCGCGCTGTGCACGTGGCTCACGTGGCACTACTACGCCCGCCCGGGCGCACCGAACCCGTCCTGACCCGTACCCCGTCGGGTCGGTCCCGCCCCCGGCCGACCCCCGATCCCGAGGAGCTGTCGTGCCCCCACTCGACGAGCGAACCCCCCGCGACCCGGCCGACGCCCTGCTGCGGCTGGGGAGCCGGCTCCGCCGCGGGCAGGTGTCGGAGGACCTGCGCCAGGTGTTCCTGACCGGCGGACGTCAGGGCGACGTGTTCTACCGCGACCGCTGGTCCCACGACAAGGTCGTGCGCTCCACCCACGGCGTGAACTGCACCGGGTCCTGCTCCTGGAAGGTCTACGTCAAGGACGGCATCATCACCTGGGAGACCCAGCAGACCGACTACCCCTCCGTCGGCCCCGACTCCCCCGAGTACGAACCCCGCGGCTGCCCCCGCGGCGCCGCGTTCTCCTGGTACACCTACTCCCCCACCCGCGTGCGCTACCCCTACGTCCGCGCCACCCTGCTCGACCTGTACCGGCGCGCGAAGAGCACGGTCGGCGGCGACCCCGTGCTCGCGTGGGCGAAGGTCACGTCAGACCCGGAGTCGGCCCGCGCCTACAAGTCGGCCCGCGGCAAGGGCGGCCTCGTGCGCGCGACCTGGGACGAGGCCGCCGAGATCGTCGCCGCAGCCCACGTGCACACCATCAAGACCTACGGCCCCGACCGCGTCGCCGGGTTCTCCCCCATCCCCGCCATGTCCATGGTGTCGCACGGGGTGGGGTCACGGTTCGTCCAGCTCCTGGGCGGGACCATGCTGTCGTTCTACGACTGGTACGCCGACCTCCCGGTCGCCTCCCCGCAGGTGTTCGGCGACCAGACCGACGTGCCGGAGTCCGGGGACTGGTGGAACTCGACGTACTGCATCATGTGGGGCTCCAACGTCCCGGTCACCCGCACCCCCGACGCCCACTTCATGGCGGAGGCGCGGTACCGCGGCCAGAAGGTCGTGACCGTGTCGCCGGACTACGCGGACAACACCAAGTTCGCCGACGAGTGGCTCGCGCCCCATCCCGGCACCGACGGCGCCCTCGCCCAGGCGATGGGCCACGTCATCCTCACCGAGTTCCACGTGCGCGACCGCGCAGCCCGGTTCCTCGACTACATGGCGCAATACACCGACGCCCCGTACCTCGTGACCCTCGAGCCGCGCGGGGACGCGTACGTGCCCGGGCGGTTCCTCACGGCGGACCGGCTCGCGGGCACCCCCGCGGCCGACCAGGCCGGTGCCCCGAACGCGGCCTCCAAGACCGTGATCCTGTCCCGCGAGGGCGACGTCGTCGTCCCCAACGGGTCGCTCGGGCACCGCTACGGCGACCCCGGTCGCTGGAACCTCGACCTCGAGGGCGTCGAGCCGGCGCTGTCGGTCGCGGACCTGTCGGGCGGCGCGTCGGGCGATCCGGTCGCCGTCGACCTCCCGCGCTTCGACCTCGCCCCCGAGGAGGGCGCCGAGCACCAGGGCGGCGCGGGCGCCGTCCGGCGCGGCGTGCCGACGCACCGCGTGGGCGAGCACCTGGTGACGACGGTCTACGACCTCCTGCTCGCGCAGTACGGCGTCGACCGCCCCGACCTCGACCTGCCGGGCGAGTGGCCGACGGGCTACGACGACCCTGCGACGCCGGGCACCCCGGCGTGGCAGGAGGAGATCACCGGCGTCCCCGCCGTCGCCGCGGCGCGCATCGGGCGCGAGTTCGCGCAGAACGCGCTCGACTCCGGCGGCCGGTCGATGATCATCATGGGCGCCGGGACCAACCACTGGTTCCACTCCGACACGATCTACCGCACGTTCCTCGCCCTCGTGACCATGACCGGCTGCCAGGGCGTGAACGGCGGCGGCTGGGCGCACTACGTCGGGCAGGAGAAGGTCCGCCCGATCACGGGCTTCCAGCAGTACGCCAACGCGCTCGACTGGGTCCGCCCTCCTCGCCTCATGATCAGCACGGCGTTCTGGTACCTCGCGACGGACCAGTGGCGCTACGACGGCCTGCCCGCGGACGCGCTCGCGTCCTCGCTGGCACCCGGGAAGCTCGCGGGCCGTACGACGGCGGACACGCTGGTGGAGTCCGTCCGTCGCGGCTGGACGCCGAGCTACCCGACGTTCGACCGCAACCCTCTCGACCTGGTGGACGAGGCGGAGGCGGCGGGCACGGACCCGGTGCGCCACGTCGTCGACCAGCTCTCCTCGGGCGAGCTCGACTACGCGTGCGCCGACCCCGACGACCCGGCGAACTTCCCGCGCGTCCTCACCGTCTGGCGCGCGAACCTGCTCGGGTCGTCGGGCAAGGGCAACGAGTACTTCCTCAAGCACCTGCTGGGGACCGACGCCGCGGTGCGCGCCCCCGAGTCCGGGCCGGACCGCCGCCCGCGGGACATCGCGTGGCACGACGAGGCGCCCCGGGGGAAGCTCGACCTGCTCGTCACCGCCGACTTCCGGATGACGTCGACGACGCTGTTCTCCGACGTCGTGCTGCCGGCCGCGACCTGGTACGAGAAGCACGACCTGTCCTCGACGGACATGCACCCGTTCGTGCACTCGTTCAACCCGGCGATCAGTCCCCCGTGGCAGACACGCACGGACTTCGACATCTTCCACACGATCGCCCGGCGCATCTCCGAGCTGTCGGTGACGCACCTGGGCGTGCGCAAGGACGTCGTGGCCGTCCCCCTCGCGCACGACACCCCGGACGCCATGGCCACGCCCCACGGCGAGGTCCTGCCGCAGGGCGAGCTCGTGCCCGGGGTGACCATGTCCAAGCTCGTCGTCGTCGAGCGCGACTACCCGGCGTTCGCCGACCGGCTCGCCGCCCTGGGCCCGCTCACCCAGAAGGTGGGCATGGTCACCAAGGGGGTCGCGTTCGACCCGACGCCGGAGGTCGAGCGGCTCGCCGTCGCGAACGGCGTCGTCGCCGGCGGACCGACGGCGGGACGTCCGCGCCTGGACCGGGACACCCACGTGTGCGAGATGATCCTCGCGCTCTCGGGGACGACGAACGGGCGGCTCGCGGTGCAGGGGTTCGAGGACCTGGAGCGTCGTACGGGACAGCGCCTGGCCGACCTCGCGCGGGACGAGCAGGGCAAGCGCATCACGTTCCCGGACGTGCAGTCGCGCCCGACGGCGGTCATCACCTCTCCCGAGTGGTCCGGCTCCGAGCACGGCGGGCGGCGCTACAGCGCCTTCGTCATCAACGTCGAGCGGCTCAAGCCGTGGCACACGCTCACCGGCCGTCAGCACTTCTTCCTCGACCACGACTGGATGACCGAGCTCGGCGAGCAGCTCCCGGTCTACCGGCCGCCGCTCGACATGCACCGCCTGTTCGGCGACTCGCGCGTCGGCGACACGTCCCCCACGGGGGCGCAGGGGTCCGAGGGCTACGCGGAGGTCGCCGTGCGCTACCTGACCCCGCACTCGAAGTGGTCGATCCACTCCGAGTACCAGGACAACCTCTTCATGCTGTCGCTCTCGCGCGGCGGCCCCACGATCTGGATGAGCCCGCAGGACGCGGAGAAGATCGGCGTCGCGGACAACGACTGGATCGAGTCCTACAACCGCAACGGGGTCGTGGTCGCACGGGCCGTCGTCTCGCACCGCATGCCCGAGGGCACGGTCTTCATGTACCACGCGAAGGACCGGACCGTGGACGTGCCGCGGTCGGAGACGTCCGGTCTGCGAGGTGGCATCCACAACTCCCTGACGCGCGTGCTGCTCAAGCCCACCCACCTCATCGGCGGCTACGCGCAGCTCTCGTACGGCTTCAACTACATCGGCCCGACGGGCAACCAGCGTGACGAGGTCACGGTGATCCGTCGTCGTTCTCAGGAGGTGACCTACTGATGAAGGTCATGGCGCAGATGTCGATGGTGATGAACCTGGACAAGTGCATCGGGTGTCACACGTGCTCGGTCACGTGCAAGCAGGCCTGGACCAACCGCACCGGGGTCGAGTACGTGTGGTTCAACAACGTCGAGACCCGCCCCGGCCTGGGGTACCCCCGCACCTACCAGGACCAGGACCGCTGGCAGGGCGGGTGGGTGCGCACCAAGAAGGGCAAGCTCAAGCTCCGCGCCGGGGGCAGGTTGAAGAAGCTCGCCACGATCTTCTCCAACCCCGTCCTGCCCTCGATCCACGACTACTACGAACCGTGGACGTACGAGTACGACATGCTGCTCTCGGCCCCCCAAGGAGCGCACACCCCGGTCGCGCGGCCCAAGTCGCTGCTGACGGGCAAGGACATGAACATCTCCTGGTCGGCGAACTGGGACGACGACCTCGCCGGGTCCACCGCGACCATGGACCAGGACCCGATCCTGCAACACATGTCCGAGCACGTCGCGACCGAGCTCGACAAGACGTTCATGTTCTACCTGCCCCGCATCTGCGAGCACTGCCTCAACCCCGCCTGCGTCGCGTCCTGCCCCTCGGGGGCCATGTACAAGCGGGCCGAGGACGGCATCGTCCTCGTCGACCAGGACGCCTGCCGCGGGTGGCGCATGTGCGTCACCGGCTGCCCCTACAAGAAGGTCTACTTCAACCACAAGACCGGCAAGGCCGAGAAGTGCACCCTGTGCTACCCCCGCCTCGAGGTCGGCCTGCCCACCGTGTGCTCCGAGACGTGCGTGGGACGCCTGCGCTACCTCGGCCTCGTCCTGTACGACGCCGACCAGGTCACCCAAGCCGCCGCCGTCGAGGACGAGCACGACCTCCTCGCCTCCCAGCGCGCCGTCTTCCTCGACCCGAACGACCCCGCCGTGATCGCCGCCGCCCGACAAGAGGGCATCCCCGAGGACTGGATCACCGCCGCCCAGAACTCCCCCATCTGGGACCTCATCAGCCGGTACGAGATCGCCCTGCCGCTGCACCCCGAGTACCGCACCCTGCCCATGGTCTGGTACATCCCACCCCTGTCCCCCGTCGTCGACGTCGTCACCGCCTCCGGCAACGACGGCGAAGACGGACGCACCCTGTTCGCCGCCATCTCCCAGCTGCGCATCCCCCTGGAGTACCTCGCCGGACTGTTCACCGCGGGCGACACCGCCCCCGTCGAACGCGTCCTACGCCGCCTCGCCGCCATGCGCTCCTACATGCGCGACCTCAACCTCGACCGCGAACCCGACGAACAGACCGCCGCCGCCGTCGGCATGACCGGCACCCAGATCCAGGACATGTACCGCCTGCTGGCCATCGCCAAGTACGAAGACCGCTACGTCATCCCCACCGCCCACACCGAGATCGCCCGCGAGCTCGACGAGCTCTCCTGCTCCCTCGACTACGACGGCGGCCCCGGCATGGGCGGCGCGGGGCCGACGACGGGCGAGTCGTTCCACGCGGTCGGCGCGCAGGAGCGCGCCACGAGCCCGTACACGCCGTCCACGTCGGGCCGGGTCAACCTGCTCAACTGGGACGGCGACGGGACCCCGGGCGGGCTGTTCCCACCGTCGCGACCCACGGGCCGCCCCGATCCCGCGGGGGGTGCGGCATGAGGCGCGCGGCCCGGTCCCGGCCGGCGTCCTCGACGAGCGGCGCGTCGCCCGGCCCCCTGCCGGACGACCAGCGCCGCGCCGCGCACACGGTGATCTCGCTCCTGCTCGACTACCCCACCGCGGAGACCGCCGCCCACCGGGCGGACGTCGAGGACGTCGTCGCCGGGCTGCCCCCGGACGTGCGGCGGCCGCTGCGCGCGTTCCTCGACGCCACGGTGTCCGTGCCCCTCCGTGAGCTCCAGGCCGCCTACGTCGCGACGTTCGACCTCAAGCGCCGGTGCTCGCTCTACCTGTCGTACTACGCGGCCGGGGACACCCGGAAGCGCGGCGCCGCCCTCGTCACGTTCGTCGAGGCGTTCCGCGCCGCCGGCTGGGAGACGGACGGTTCGGAGCTGCCCGACCACCTGCCCACGGTGCTCGAGCTCTCCGCCCGCACCGACGGCGAGATCGCTGGGATGGTGCTCGACGCGCACCGCGACGGCATCGAGGTGCTGCGGGCCGCGCTGGAGACCCTGCGCAGCCCGTACGCGCACGTGGTCGGCGCGCTCGTCGCGACGCTGCCGACGATGCAGTCCGAGACGGCCGCGCGCTTCCGCGACCTCGTCTCCGCGGGACCGCCCACCGAGCTCGTCGGCCTGAGCGACCCTTCCCACCTCACGCCCTTCGCCACGATCCCGAGCCTGACCGAGGAGACCCGACGATGAGCCCGCTCGACGTCCTGCTGTGGGTCGCCGTCCCGTACGCCGTGGCGGCGGTGTTCGTGGTCGGCCACGTGTGGCGCTACCGCTACGACCAGTTCGGCTGGACGACGCGCTCGTCGCAGATCTACGAGAAGCGGTGGCTGCGCCTGGGTTCGCCCCTGTTCCACGTCGGCATCCTCATGGTCATCGGTGGTCACGTCGTCGGCATCCTCGTGCCGCGCACGTGGCTCGAGGCGGTGGGCGTCGACGAGCACGCGTACCACCTCGTGGCGACCGTGGCCGGCACGTTCGCCGCGGTCCTCACCGTCGTCGGGCTCGTCATCCTCGTGATCCGGAGGCGGCTGTCCGGCGCTGTGTTCCGCGCGACGACGCGCATGGACAAGGTCATGTACGTCGCGCTGGGGGCCGCGATCGGCTTCGGGACCCTCGCGACGGTGCAGCACCAGATCTTCGGCGGCGGCTACGACTACCGCGGCTCGATCTCGCCCTGGTTCCGCTCGCTGCTCACGTTCCAGCCCGACGCCTCGCTCATGGCCGACGTCCCGCTCACGTTCCAGCTCCACGTCCTGTGCGGCCTGGCGCTGTTCGCCCTGTGGCCGTTCACGCGCCTCGTGCACGTGTTCTCCGCGCCGCTCGGGTACCTCACGCGGCCCTACGTCGTGTACCGCCGCCGTCCCGCGACGACGTCGTCCCGTCCCCCGCGCCGCGGCTGGGAGCCCCCGGGCGCCCCGTAGCCCGGCTCACCTCGACCCGGTCCGAGCACGACGACGCCCGGCGGCCATCCCCGTGCCGCCGGGCGTCGTCACGTGCGGGCCGGTCGACGGCCCGGGCTTCTCAGCCCTGCACGGGCACCGGCCTGCGCGTGAGCCGGATGCTCACCTCGGTCGCCTCACGGGACACGTACTCGCGGTCGAACGCGCCGGGCTCGCGGCCCTCGAGCTGCGCGAGCAGCGGGAGCGGGTCGTGCGGCGCGACGAGCACGAGCCCGTCCCCGGGCGCGAGCGCCTCGAGGGCCCCGAAGACGACGCCGTGGCGCACCGCGTGCGGGATCGTGCGGACGTCGAGGACGATCTCGGCGTCGTCGTGCGCGCACCCGCACGTGTGCCCCTCCTCGTGCGCCGCCTCGTGCTGCGGGGGCTCGGTGATCTCGATCGGCTCTGCTGCCATGGTGGTCCTCCTGTCGTGGCGCCGTGACGCCGGTGGTGGGGCTGGGTCGGTGGTCGTCGGCACGGGTCCCCGGACGGTCTGTCCGCTCACGGCGCGACGTCGAACGCACCCGAGGCGCCGCGCTCGGCGTCGGACATGGCGTGCGTGACGAAGGGGTAGGTCCCGGCCTCGGGGAACGCGAGCTCGACGAACCCGCCCTGCGCGGGCAGGAGGCCGAGCACCTGGCTGCCGCCCGTCGTGCCGGCCGGGAGCGCGTACGCGCCCTCGTGGTAGACGGTGTCGAACTGGCCGCCGACGACGTGGAACGCGCTCGGGCGGTTCGGCCCGGCGTCGAGCACCCACACGCGCACGCGCTCGCCGACCCGGGCGTCGAGGGGGTCGTACCGGTACTGGTTCGCGTAGCCGTTGAACGCGAGCAGGTCGGGCTCGGCTGCCGCGACCTTCGCGTCGTCGGCGGACGCGCCCTGCGCACCCAGGTAGAGCTCGGACTGCACGACGACGTACTCGCGATGGACGGGGGTGAGGTCTGGCGGGTCGATGATCACCGCGCCGAACATGCCGTTGGCGATGTGCAGCGACATGGGCATGGTCGAGCAGTGGTACATCCAGATCCCCGCCCGGGTCGCCGTGAAGCGGTAGACGAGCGACTCCCCCGGCGCGATGGTCCGCATCGGCTCGTCGGGCGCGAGCGCGCCGGCGTGGAAGTCGACGGAGTGCCCGATCGTCCCGTCGTTGACGAGCGTGATCTCGAAGACGTCGCCGATCTTCCCCCGCAGCACGGGCCCGGGCGCGGTCCCGCCGAAGGTCCACACCGTCTGCTCGACGCCGGGAGCCACCTCCTGCACCGTCTCCGTCACGGTGAGGGTGCGCCGGTGCACGACGGGCTCGCCTGCGGGGTCGATCTCGGCCGGAGCGAGGGTCGCGTCGCGCGCGGTGAACCCGTCGCCCGGTTGTGTCATGAGGTCGACGTCGGACGCGGCCAGCGAGTCCTCCTCGCCCGAGCCCGCGCTCGTGTGCCCGTGGTGCGCGTCGGTGCCGTCGTTGGCCGCGAGCGTCCCGCCGGACCCCTCCGAGCCGGTGCCCTCGGCGTCGATCGTGAGTGTCATGCCCATGAGCCGGTGCCCGGCCACGGAGCACCAGCCGTCGAGGTCGCCGCTCACCACGCCGACGTCGACCGTGACGGTCTCCCCCGGTGCGACGCGGCCCGACGTCGTGCCGTCCTCGAGGACGAGGTCGTGCACGTCGTCGTCGGTGTTGGTGAGCTCGACGACGAGCCGGTCGCCCGCGGGCACGGTGATGGTGTCCGGGACGAACCGCATGTCGGCGGCCTCGACCTGCACGGTCGTCGTGCGGCCGGTCGCCGCGACCGGCACGCCGGCCCCTCCGGTCCCGGCGACGGCGCCACCCCCCACGGCACCGGAACCGACACCGGCCGCGACCGGGTCGGCCGCGACGCCGCCCACGACGGCGAGCGCGAGCGTCGCGACGGCGGCCGTCACCGCGCCCGCGAGCGGCCGACGCGCCTGCGCGTCCCGGAGGGCGGCGACGGCGCGTGCGGCGTCGCCGCGGCGCGTGCCCGACGGCGGAGCGCCCGTCGTGAGGCTCGCTGCCCCTGGGACGGGCGGCTGGGCCGGGGACGGCGCGGCCGCCGGCAGGGACGCGTCGTCTCCCGAGACCGCGTCGCCCCGCGAGACGATCACGGCGCGCAGCGCCAGCACGAGGAAGGCGAGGAAGGTCGCGAAGACGACGAGCGACAGCCCGACCCGCACCCACGACGGCAGCGGCAGGAGGTACAGCGCGAGACCGCCGTTCGCGACGATCACGCGGTACGCGCCGCCCGCGCCGACGACCGCCTCGGTGCGGCGGCGTCGCGCCGGGCCGCCGCCGAGCACGACTGGGACGAGGTAGGTGAGGGCGCCGAGGAGCACCTGAGCGGCGAACCCGACGACGAACGGCAGCAGCAGCCCGCCGATCGCGTCCTGCGCCGCGGCCCACGACGGCGCCGCGGCGACCTGGATCCCGAACGTAGCCACGCTCCCGGCGAACCACACGACGGACGCGGCGAGGCTCCACGCGGCGAACCCCCACGCGCGGCGCTGCGCCGCCCGGCCCTGCGCCGCGAGGTGCCGACCGACCATCACGGTGCCGCCGAGCACGACCGCGGCCCCGGCCGCGACGAGCGGCCGCCACCCGACGGCGCACGCCGCGACGACGAGCAGGATCCCGGTCGTGAGCACGGGCAGCGCGTGGCGGGCCGCGACGTCGGCGTCGGGCTCGATGCGCGTGCGCAGCACGGTCGGCCACAGCAGCACGAGCGTGCCCAGCACCGTGAGACCCACCCACCCGAGGACGTTGAGCGTCACGTGCGCCACGTAGAGGCGGCCGTACGCCTCCGTCCCCGCGCCGCCGCGGGCCATGAGGACGCCGAGCGTCACGCCGACCGGCAGGCACGCGGCAGCGACCACGTAGTAGCGGACGAGCCGACCGAAGCGCGACGGCAGCGCGCCCCGGCCCTGGAGCGCGAGCACGGTCGCGTGCGTGAGCGCCCCCGCGCCCACCAGCACCCCGCCCGCGACCACGAGGGACCAGACGTCGGCCAGCAGCCCCGCGACGACGAGCAGCGCGCCGACCGTGTGCGCGGCGAGCCGCGCGACGTGCAGCGGGCGGCCGCCCGGTGCCTGTCGGCGCAGCATCGTGTCGGCGAAGTGCTGGCTCCACACGAGGATGGCCGTGCTCACGGCGCCGAGCATGAGGACGTGGACCATGAGCCACACGGCCTCGGGCACGAACCGGTGCACGACGACGAGCACCACCTCCGCGACGAACCAGCCGAGGACGAGGGCGTGGAGCCACAGGTTCCGGCCGGTCACCCCGACCTTCTGCGTCCCGGGCAGCGGACCGGAAGGTCGGGCGGACAGGAGCGAGGGTCGCTCGGGCGAGGCGGGCACGGTCACCTTCCGAAGACGATCGGGACTGCGGCGGCTGCCGAGGTAGAACCCTGGTCGGCCGAGGAAGAATCCTGGTCACGCGAAGCAGACCCCTGGTCCACTGATGCGCGCGCCGGGGTGGGCCGAGCGGCTGGCTCGACCCCTCGGAGCGCCGACCAGACCGCGACCCCGACGAACCCGAGGACGGCGAGCACGTTCGCCGCCCCGCCGACGCGGACGGCCGTGACCGTCGCAGGCCCGTCGCCCGCGAGGTCGCCGACGACCCGGACGGCGAGCGACACGTGCAGCAGCGCGAGCGGCGCCCACATCGCGGCGCGGTACGGGAGCGGACGGCGCAGCACGGCCGGGAGGATGAGCGGCGCGTGCGCCATGATCATCGACAGCCCGAACCCGAGGAACACGGCGTGCACGACGGCGTCGTACGTCGTCCCCGAGCGCAGCGTCACCGCAGGGCCGAGGCCGGAGGGACCGGCACCGGCCGCGAGGAACACCCAGGCGGCGCCCGCGAGGACGAGCCAGGCGTACCCCGCGAGCATCGCTGCGGCGGCGAAGCGCGGCAGCCCGGACGCGCGGACGGTGCGACGCGCGACGTCGCGCCGCAGCAGGACCACGGCCGACGCCGCGAGCGCCGCCCCGGCGAGCGCGTCCCCGGGCGCGGGCGCGAGCAGGGCGACGCTCGCGGCGGCGACGTAGACCAGCGCACCGGCGAGGACAGCGCGCTCGGTCCGGGCGTCGATCTCGAGCCGTGCGAGCTCGACGCGCTCGCCGAGCACGGTCCAGGCGACGAACCCGACGAGCCACGGCAGCAGGTCGGGCACCGCGACGCCCGCGGCCCAGAGCGCGGCACCCCCGACGGCGAGCACGGCGCCCGCGGCCTGGACCGCGGTCGCGACGGCGGGCTGGCGCCTCCAGAGCGCGGCGTAGATGGCGACGAGCCCGAGGGTCCCCGCGACGAGCAGCCCTTGGCCGAGCGCGCGGGGTGCGGGCGAGAGGAGCGCGAGCGCGCCGAGGCCGAGCGCGGTGGGCGCGACGTAGGCGACGGGGCGACGCACCGCGACGGCGCGCTCGAGCGTGACGAGCGTGCCGACGAACCCGAGCACCATGAGCAGGCCGTGCGCGTCCTGGACCCGCTCCGCCGGGACGGGCGACGGGAGTCCGAGCAGGGCCAGTCCGGTCGCGAGGCCGGTGAGCAGCGCGACCCCGGCGGGCAGGACGAGGAGCGCCCGGAACGGCGTCCGGCTCGTCAGGCCCCGAGGGTTTTCCACGGTCCCGACCGTAGGAATCCGGCGGTACGCCCGGACAGGGCCGAAGGTCCCGCCACGGCGCGCCGGTCACGTGGGCTGGGTCACGCCGGCAGTCACAGGAGCTGGGTCGCGCCGGCGGTCACGCGGGACGGGAAACGCAGGGCGGGTATGCGGCGGCTCACTCGCGCGCCCGGGCGAGGTCGCGCACCGCGGGGCCGACCGTCTCGCCGTAGGCGCGCAGCGTCTCGTCCTTCGCGTCGTGCTGGAGGTAGACGGCGAACTGGTCGACCCCGAGCGCGGCGAGCTCCTGGAGGCGCTCGACGTGCCGCTCCGGCGGCCCGACGAGGCAGAACCGGTCGACGATCTCGTCGGTGACGAACGTCGTGTGCGTGTTGCCCGCACGCCCGTGCTCGTTGTAGTCGTAGCCCTCGCGCCCGGCGACGAAGTCGGTGAGCGCGTGCGGGATCGTCACGCCCGCGCCCTCCTCCGACCCGCCCGGCCCGTAGCGCGCGACGATCTCCGCGACGTGGTTGCCGACCATCCCGCCGAACCACCGGCACTGGTCGTACGCGTGCGCGAGCGCGCGTCGTCCGGCCTCGCCGTTCGACGGCGCGGTGCCCGTCACGTAGGCGGGTGCGGCGACGCAGATGCGCACCGCGTCCGGGTCGCGTCCCGCGCGCTCGGCCGCGGACCGGACGGCGGCGACCGACCACGCGACGACGTCGGGGTCGGCGAGCTGGAGGATGAAACCGTCGCCCACCTCGCCCGTGAGGGCGAGCGCCTTCGGCCCGTAGGCGGCGACCCACACCGGGAGCCGGGAGTCGGGGTTCCACGGCAGGCGCAGCGTCGAGCCGCGGTACTCCACGGTCTCCCCCGACGCGAGGCCGCGGATCACGCCGATCGCCTCGCGCAGCTCGGCGAGCGTCACGGGGCGGCCGTTGATGACGCGCACCGCGGAGTCGCCGCGGCCGATGCCACAGATCGTCCGGTTGCCGAACATCTCGTTGAGGGTCGCGAACAGCGAGGCGGTGACGGTGACGTCGCGCGTCGCGGGGTTGGTGACCATCGGCCCGACGGTGACCCGGTGCGTCGCGGAGAGGATCTGGGAGTAGACGACGAACGGCTCCTCCCAGAGCAGGTGCGAGTCGAACGTCCACACGTGGGAGAACCCGTAGGTCTCCGCCTGCCGTGCGAGGTCGACGACCCGCCACGCGGGCGGGTCGTTCTGCAGCACCACCCCGAGGTCCATGCCCGCCTCCGATCCGGTCCTTGCCGTCCTTCGCTGCTCAGCGCAGGTACGCCGACAGCCCGCGGCGCAGGAAGCGTCCGTGCCCGGGGCTGCCGTGGTACATGCCGTCCTCGACGACCACGCGCCCGCGCGACATGACGACGTCCACGTGCCCGGCGACCTCGAACCCCTCCCACGCGGAGTGGTCCATGTTCATGTGGTGCGTCTTCCCGTACCCGATCGACGTGCGCCCCGCGGGGTCGTAGACGACGACGTCGGCGTCCGCACCCGGGGCGAGCACGCCCTTGCGACCGTCGAGCCCGAACATGCGCGCCGGCGTCGTGCAGCACAGCTCGACCCAGCGCTCACGCGTGATGCGCCCGTCGACGACGCCCTGGTAGAGCAGGTCGAGCCGGTGCTCGACGCCGCCGATCCCGTTGGGGATCTTCGAGAAGTCGCCGCGCCCGAGCTCCTTCTGCTCCTTCATGCAGAACGGGCAGTGGTCGGTGCTCACGACGGACAGGTCGCCCGTGCGCAGGTAGCGCCACAGCTCGTCCTGGTGGCCCTCGGCGCGCGACCGCAGCGGCGTCGAGCACACCCACTTGGCGCCCTCGAAGTCCCCCCACTCCTCGCTGCGCGCGGCGAGCTGCTCCTCGAGCGAGAGGTAGAGGTACTGCGGGCACGTCTCGCCGAACACGTTCCAGCCCTCGTCGCGCGCCTGCGCGAGCGTCGCGACGGCCTGCTTCGCGGACATGTGCACGACGTACAGCGGTGCGCCGGTGAGGCGCGCGAGCATGATCGCGCGGTGCGTCGCCTCCTCCTCGGTCTCCCACGGGCGGCTCGTGCCGTGGAAGTACGGGGCGGTGTCGCCGCGGTCGAGCGCCTCGCGCACGAGCACGTCGATCGCGATGCCGTTCTCGGCGTGCATCATGATCACCGACCCGTTGTCGCGCGCCTTCTGCATGGCGCGCAGGATCTGTCCGTCGTCGCTGTAGAACACGCCCGGGTAGGCCATGAAGAGCTTGAAGCTCGTGATGCCCTCCGTGACGAGCTCGTCCATCGCCTTGAGCGAGTCGTCGTCGACGCCGCCGAGGATCTGGTGGAAGCCGTAGTCGATCGCGCACCGCCCGTCCGCCTTCGCGTGCCACGCGGCGAGCCCGTCCTGCACCCGTTCCCCGGTGCGCTGGACCGCGAAGTCGACGATCGTCGTCGTGCCGCCCCACGCAGCGGCCCGCGTGCCGGTCTCGAACGTGTCCGACGCGTTCGTCCCGCCGAACGGCAGCTCCATGTGCGTGTGGCAGTCCACGGCACCCGGGATGACGTACTTGCCCGTCGCGTCGATCACGCGCTCGGCGGTCGCGGCGAGGTCCGCGCCCAGGCTCGTGTCCCCCGGCCGCAGCAGCGCGGCGACCTGCTCGCCGTCGACCAGCACGTCGGCGAGCGTCGAGCCCGTGGGCCCGACGACGGTCCCTCCCCGGATCAGCGTGTGCGGCATCGCGTGGTCTCCCCTCGGTACGGGTCTCGGGTCCCGGCTCAGGGCCGGGTGAGGTCGTCGTAGGCGTCGGGGCGGCGGTCGCGGTAGAACTGCCACCGGTCGCGCACGACGCGCAGGAGGTCCAGGTCGAGGTCGCGCACGATGAGCTCCTCGGCGTGGTCGTCCGCCGGGTCACCCACGAACGAGCCCTCGGGATCGACGAAGTACGACGTGCCGTAGAAGTCGTCGTCGCCCAGGTCTTCGATGCCCACGCGGTTGATCGCGCCGACGTAGTACTCGTTCGCGACCGCCGCCGCCGGCTGCTCGAGCTTCCACAGGTAGTTCGACAGCCCGCGGCTCGTCGCGCTGGGGTTGAGCACGATCTCCGCGCCGTTCAGGCCCAGCGCGCGCCAACCCTCGGGAAAGTGCCGGTCGTAGCAGATGTACACGCCCACGCGCCCGACGGCGGTGTCGAACACCGGGTAGCCCAGGTTGCCGGGGCGGAAGTAGAACTTCTCCCAGAACCCGCGCACGTGCGGGATGTGGGTCTTGCGGTACTTGCCGAGGTAGCGCCCGTCGGCGTCGATCACCGCCGCGGTGTTGTAGAGCACGCCCGGCTGTTCCTCCTCGTACACGGGCAGCACGACGACGGTCCCCAGCTCGGCCGCGAGCGCCGAGAAGCGCTCGACCGTAGGCCCGGGGACGGACTCGGCGTACGCGTAGTACGCGGCGTCCTGCACCTGGCAGAAGTACGGCCCGTAGAACAGCTCCTGGAAGCACACGAGCTGCGCGCCCTGGTCGGCGGCGTCGCGCAGGTGCTTCTCGTGGACGTCGATCATCGACTCCTTGTCGCCCGTCCAGCGGACCTGGGTGAGCGCGGCTCGCACGGTGGTCATGAACCCTCCTCGGGTGTCCGGTGTGTCATTCCCGCGCCGCCTCGGCCTGCTCGTCGGCGACGTCGAGGGCCGCGTCGATCGCGGCGATGCCGTGCTCGAGGTCGTCGGCGGACGTGACGAGCGGCGGGGCGACGTGCAGGCGGTTGAAGTGCACGAACGGCCACACGCCGCGCTCCTTGATCGCCGCGACGACCGCACCCATGGGCGCGGCGGCGGGCCCGCTCGCGTTGAACGGGACGAGCGGCTCGCGCGTCTCGCGGTCGCGCACGAGCTCGACCGCCCAGAAGAACCCGAGCCCGCGGACCTCCCCGACGCTCGGGTGCCGGGCGGCGATCTCGCGCAGCCGCGGGCCGATGACGTCGGCGCCCAGCGTCCGCACCCGCTCCAGGATCCGCTCGTCCTCGAACGTGCGGACCGTCTCGACCCCGACCGCGCACGCGAGCGGGTGGCCGGAGTAGGTGAGGCCACCGGGGAAGACGCGGTCGTCGAACGTCCGTGCGACGTGCTCCCCGATGATCACCCCACCGAGCGGCACGTAGCCCGAGTTCACGCCCTTGGCGAAGGTCACGAGGTCCGGCACGACGCCCCACCGGTCCACGGCGAACCACTCGCCCACGCGTCCGAACCCGACCATCACCTCGTCGGTGACCAGGAGGATCCCGTGCTCGTCGCACAGCGCGCGCACGCCCGCGAGGTAGCCGTCGGGCGGGATCAGCACGCCGTTCGTCCCGACGATCGTCTCGAGCAGGATCGCCGCGATCGTCCCGGGCCCCTCGAGCTGCACGACCTCGCGCAGGTGGGCGAGCGCGCGCTCGCCCTCCTCCGCGTCGTCGCGCGCCCCGAACGCCGAGCGGTACGCGTACGGCCCGAGGAAGTGGCGCACGTGCGGGTCGGGCGAGACCTCGTTGGGCCAGCGCCGCGGGTCGCCCGTGAGGGACATCGCCGTCGTGGTGTTGCCGTGGTACGACCGGTAGGCGGCCAGCACCTTGGCGCGCCCCGTGTGCAGGCGCGCGAGCCGCACCGCGTTCTCGACGGCGTCCGCCCCGCCGTTCGTGAAGAAGACCCGCCACCGCCGGTCGTCGCCCGCCCCGCCCGCCGGGGTGCCACCGGTCCGCGCGCCCGGCGCGCGCTCCGTGATGAGCCGCGCGAGCTCGCCCCGCACGTCGTTGGCGAACGTCGGCCCGACCGTCGCGAGGCGTCCGGCCTGCGCCTGGAGCGCCGCGACGAGGCGCGGGTGCTGGTGGCCCAGGTTGAGGTTGACGAGCTGGGACGCGAAGTCGAGGTAGCGGTTGCCGTCCTCGTCCCAGAACCACGCCCCCTCGCCGCCCGCGACGGGCAGCGGGTCGATCGCGCCCTGCGCGGACCACGAGTGGAAGACGTACCGGTCGTCGTCGCGCGTGCGCGACCGCTCGGCCCCTCGCACGGCCTCCTGGTGCGTCGTCATCGTCACTCCCTGCCCGTCACCGGGTCCGGGGGAAGCCGAGGTCGACGCCCGCCGTGGACGGGTCGGGCCAGCGTGTCGTGACGACCTTCGTGCGCGTGTAGAACTGCACGCTCTCCGGCCCGTAGACGTGCAGGTCCCCGAAGAGCGAGCTCTTCCAGCCCCCGAACGAGTAGTAGCCGACCGGCACGGGGATGGGGACGTTGACGCCGATCATCCCGGCCCGCGCGTCGACCTCGAACGCGCGCGCCGCGCCGCCGTCGCGCGTGAAGATCGCCGCGCCGTTGCCGTAGGGGTTGTCGTTCACGAGCCCGACGGCCTCGTCGTAGGACTCCGCCCGGACGACCGACAGCACCGGCCCGAAGATCTCCTCCCGGTACACCGTGTGCTCGGGCCGCACGTGGTCGACGAGCGTGGGGTGCAGGAAGAACCCCTGCCCCAGCTCGGGAGCGCTGGCCCCCGTGCCCGGGGGTGCCTCGCGCCCGTCGACGACGAGCGTCGCCCCCTCCTCGGCCGCCGTGCCCACGCGGGCCGCGACCCGGTCGCGGTGCTCGGCCGTGATGAGCGGGCCCATCTGCGACGCGGGGTCGGAGCCCGGCCCGACGACGAGGCGCGCCACGCGCTCGCGGATCGCCTCGACGAGAGGGTCGGCCACCGCGCCCACGGCGACGAGCACGGAGACCGCCATGCACCGCTCGCCCGCGGACCCGTACGCCGCGGAGACCGCCGCGTCGGCCGCGACGTCCACGTCGGCGTCGGGCAGCACGACCATGTGGTTCTTCGCACCGCCCAAGGCCTGGACGCGCTTGCCGTGCCGGGTCCCCGTCTCGTAGACGTGGCGCGCGACGGGCGTCGAGCCGACGAAGCTCACGGCCTCGACATCGGGGTGCTCCAGCAGGCGCTCGACCGCGACCCGGTCGCCCTGCACGACGTTCACGACGCCGTCGGGCAGCCCCGCCTCCTGGAGCAGGCGCGCGACGACGAGCGACGCCGAGGGGTCGCGCTCGCTCGGCTTGAGCACGACCGTGTTCCCGCACGCGATCGCGTTCGGGATCATCCACAGCGGCACCATGGCCGGGAAGTTGAACGGCGTGATGCAGGCGACGACGCCGAGCGCCTGCTTCACCTCGTGCACGTCCACGCCCGCCGACGCCTGCTCCGTGTACCCGCCCTTGAGGAGCTGGCCGATCCCGCACGCGAACTCGACGCACTCGAGCGCGCGGGCGACCTCGCCCGCCGCGTCGGAGAGCACCTTGCCGTGCTCGGCGCTCACGACCGCCGCGATCTCGTCCCGGTGGTCGACGAGGAGCTGGTGGAACGCGAAGAGGATCTCGACGCGCCGCGAGACGCTCGTCGCGCGCCACGCGGGGAACGCGTCCCGCGCTGCGGCGACCGCGGCGTCGACGTCGGCCGCCGACGCGAGCGCCACCCCACCGGTGACCTCACCGGTCGCCGGGTCGTGGACCGGCCCGTACCGTTCCGCGTCCGTCCTCAGGCCGCCCGCGACCCAGTGCCCGATGCGCGCTTCCCCGGCGCGCGCCTGCTCGTCGTCCGTCGCGGGCGGGGCGCTCGTGGCGTCCCCCGCGAGCGGGGAGATCCCAGCGGTCGTCTCCACGTCCTCGCCTCCTCGCGCGCCGAGGTGGTGGCGCGCCGTCGCAGCCGATCCCCCAGTCTGGCACGGAAGACCCGATCGTGTGGTGCGGATCACAGCGCCCGCCCGGTAGCGTCGTGCCTCGTGAGCGCAGCGCAGCCCCCGTCCGCCCCGTCGGTCTCCCGGCCCGGCACCCGGTACGACCGGGCGACCGCCGTCCCGCTCCTGCTCGTCGTGACGGTCACCGCGATCGTCGTCGAGCTCGTGCGGTCGAGCGGCCCGCTGCTCGACCACGCGTTCTCCGCGGGCGTCGTCACCGTCGCCCTCACGGCGGTCGCGACGTACGCCGCCCCCGGCGTGCTCGTCGTGATGATCGCGGCGCGGCTCGAGCTCACCGGCAAGGTCGTGCTGCTCGCCGTCGCGGCGCTCGTCGTGGCGCGCCTCGCGCTCCAGGGCCTCGGTGCGGCGATCGCCGGGGGCGTCGACCTCGGGCTCGTGCGGTACGGCGTCGGGCTTGCGACGGTCGCCCTCGGAATCGGGGTGCTCGTGCTCGTCGCGGCGTTCGCGAGCGGGACCCCGACCGGCGGCCCGACAGGCGGCTCGGGGGGCGAGACCGGCCCGGCACCCGGGTCCGAGGGTGCCCCGGCACCGTCCCGGCCCGGCGGGCTCGCGCGCGGGTCGCTCGTCGCCCTCGGCGTCGTGCTCGGGGCGCTCCTCGCCGGAGCGCTGAGCGCCGCGCTGGGGACGTGGGACGCCTACTGGCGGTCCGACGTCGCGGGGTGGGTCGTGACCGTCGTGGTCGCCGCCGCGGCGGTCGCGTGCGCGTGGGCGCTGCGGGGACGGTCCGCGTGGCCGGGGTCGCGCGGGCTGTGGGTGCTCGGTCCGTCCGTCGCGCTGCTGGTCCAGGTGCTCGCCAACCCCGCGTTCTCCGCGTCCCAGACGGGCGTCGCGCTGCCCTTCGCGGTCGCCGCCCTGGCCGTCGCGGCCCTGCTCACCGCGTGGTTCGTGCCGTGGGCGGGCCGGTCGACCCCGCCCGGGTCACCGTGGGTGTCTTCTGCCGTGCTCGTCGTCGGCGTCGCGGTGGTGTTCCTCGCCGTGCCGCGCCTGGACGGACCCGGGACCGTCGGGGGCTGGGCGCTCCTCGTCCTGCTGGTGCTGCTCGTGCCCGCCGCGGCGCGCACCCTCGCGCTCGCCCTGACGCGCACCGCGCGCCCCCTCACCTGGCTGCGCCTCGCCGGCGCGGCGAGCGTGGCCGGGCTCGGGATCGCCGTGCCGCTGCTCGGGTACCAGCTCGAGTACGACGTCCCGCTCCCGTTCCCCCACACGCTCGTGCCCGTGGCCGCAGCGCTCGCGCTCGCGGTTCCCGCCGTCGTCGCCGGGCTCCGCGCCCGGGGCGCCGCGGCCTCCGCGGGCGACCCCCCACCGCCGGGCAGCGACGAGCGCGCGGCCGGGACCACCCCGGTGCCGCTCGCCGTCGGCGGGGCGGTCGCGGTGCTCGCGCTCGTGGGGGTCACGCAGGTCCACGTGCCGACCACGACGTCCGCCGTCGCCGACTACCCGGTCGGCGACCTGCGCCTGCTCGACTGGAACCTGCACTACGGCGTGAGCGCCGACCCGTCGGTCCGGCTCGACGAGATGGTCGCGACGATCGAGGACTCGGGCGCCGACGTCGTCACGCTGCAGGAGGTTTCCCGCGGCTGGGTGCTCGGCGGCGGCGCGGACATGGCGACCTACCTCGCGCGCGAGACCGGGATGCGCGTCGTCTTCGTCCCCGCGGCCGACCGGCAGTTCGGCAACGCGATCCTGTGGGACCCGCTGCGCGGCGACCTCGCCGACGTCGCGCGCCACGCCCTGCCCTACGGTGCCGGGCCGCAGGAGCGCTCCGCGATCTCGGCGACGCTCGACGCCGCGGGCGTCCCGGTGCGCGTGACGTCCGTGCACCTGCAGCACCGCGAGGAGAACACGCCGACCCGCCTCGACCAGCTCGAGACGCTCCTCGCCGACGAGCCCGTCGAGGGGGCGTACGTCCTCGCGGGCGACCTCAACGCCGAGCCCGGCTGGGACGAGATCACGTTCCTCGAGGAGGAGGGCCTCGAGAGCGGTCAGGACGTCGCCGGCGACCCGGACGCGCTCACGTCGCCGTCCGTGGCCCCCGCGCACCGCATCGACTGGGTCTTCGGGTCCGACGCCGTGACCTTCCGCAGCTT
This sequence comes from Cellulosimicrobium protaetiae, assembly GCF_009708005.2. NCBI lineage: Bacteria > Bacillati > Actinomycetota > Actinomycetes > Micrococcales > Promicromonosporaceae > Cellulosimicrobium > Cellulosimicrobium protaetiae. The sequence goes on from NZ_CP052757.1 coordinate 3,470,150, forward strand.
CGAGGTCCTCGAGGTCACCGCGTCCGACCACCGGCCCCTGCTCGCCGAGCTCCGCGCCCGCGACTGAGCCCGCCCTCTCGGCCCGCCGTCGCATCCCGGCGGCGTCGGCCTACGTGAGCGCACGCACCACGGCGTCCGCCCACGGCTCCGCCAGGACGCACCCGACGAGCACCGCCAGCAGGTACAGGAACCCGAACCGTCGCGCGAGTCGCGTCGGCGTCGCGCCCATGATCGCCGCGACGATCCCGAAGAACATGGCACCGACGAACGTCACCGCGGCCCCGAGGATCAGCGCCCCGACGTCCGCCGGGCACGGCGGACCTGACGTCTCGGGCCCGCACGGAAACGGCGTCGGGACCTGGGTCGCGCGGACGACGGCCCATACCGTCAGCGGCAGGCACACCCCGGCCACGACCGTGAGCACCGCCCGGAGCGGCACCGACCACCGGTACATCTCGGCCCGCGCCGCGTCCTCCGTCTCCAACGTCGGGTCTCCCGCGTCCTCCGGCTCCGACGTCGGGTCTCCCGCGTCCTCCGGCTCCGACGTCGGGTCTCCCGCGTCCTCCGGCTCCGACGTCGGGTCTCCCGCGTCCGACGTCGCGGTACCGACGCCCCCAGCCCCGCCCTGCTCGCTCGGTGAGTTCACGGCGCGCAGCGTACCGACGCCCCGACGTCCCGCGCTCCGCCGCCCGGACCCGCCGGACCGCCGTGCCGAGTTCCCGGCCCGCGTGGCGGGTCCGCGGCGGGGCGCCCTCGCCGCTGAGGTAGAACCGTGGACCCGCGAGGTAGAACCCTGGTCCGCCAAAGTAGAACCGTGGTCCCGCCAAGGATCGGTCTCGGCGGAGGTTAGGGTCGGCGGGTGCGCATCGAGCTGACCGTGACCGAGGCCGTGGAGATCGCGCGTGCGACGGGCGGTCTGCCGCCGTACGTGCGCTCGGTGACCGGTGAGGGCGACGACGTGCGCGTCGTCGTCGACCTGCGCGAGGTGCCCGACCCGCCGTCGGCGCTCAGGCTCGCCGCCCGGCTGGTCCCCGTGGTGCGGGCGACGCTGCACGTCGAGTCGGTCGTGGCGGGCACCGCGGTGCTCGCGGTCGAGGCCAACGCTGCCGGCCTGCCCGCGCACAAGCTGCTCGGCTTCGTCGAGGCCCCGCTCCAGGGCGCGCTGCGTTCGCACGGGCTGCCGCCGGAGGCGGTGCGCGTGCTGCCCGACGCGCGGGTCGCGGTCGACGTGCAGGCGCTGCTCGGCGGCGTGCTCGAGCACACCTTCCCGGGGTTCCAGCTCACCGAGCTCGCGTTCGCGGACGGGACGCTGCGCCTCGACGGCCGGCTCTGAGGTGTCGCGGCAGCGGGCGGACGGCCGGGCCGTCGCGCCGGTCCTCGTCCTGCTCGGCCCCGCGGCCACCGGCAAGTCCACGATCGGCGAGCTCGTGGCCGGCTTGCTCGGGGCGCCGTTCGTCGACCTCGACGCCGTCGCGGACCGCTACTACCCGGAGGTCGGGTGGAGCGTCGACCGGCTCGTCGAGCGCTTCGCGGTGGTCGGCCGGGTCGCGGCAGAACGGGAGTGGGAGCCGGCACGAGCGCACGCCGTCGAGCGTGCGGTCGCCGAGCACCCCGGCGCGGTGCTCGCGCTCGGTGCGGGGCACGCGTCGTACACGGACCCGGCGTGCCGGGACCGCGTGCGCGCTGCGCTCACGCCCGTGCCGCACGTCGTCCTCGTCCTGCCCGGCACCGACCGCGAGGACGCCCTGACGGTGCTGCGGGCGCGGTCGGTCGCGTCGAAGGGCACGGACTGGGTCCGCGACGGCCACGACTTCCTCGCCGAGTGGTTCGACGACGTCGGCACGCGCGACCTGGCGCACCGCACGTTCGTCACCGGCCCGGAGGACGCGGGCGCGAGCGCCCGGAGGCTCGTCGCCACCCTCGCCTGAGGAGCTCGCCTGAGGTGCTCGCCGGAGGGCGGCGCCGTCAGTCCTCGCGGTGGTGCAGCATCCGTGCGACCTCGGCGATGGAGCCCGACAGCGACGGGTAGACGGTGAAGGCCGACGCGACGTCGTCGACCGTGAGCCGGTGCGACACGGCGAGCGTGATGGGGAAGACGAGCTCGCTCGCGCGCGGCGCGACGACGACGCCGCCGAGCACGACCCCCGCCTCGGGGTGAGCGAAGAGCTTGACGAAGCCGTCGCGCATGCCGAGCATCTTGGCGCGCGGGTTGCGCGCGAGCGGGAGCACCGTCGTGACGTACTTGCTGCTCTGCGCCTTGAGCTGCTCCTCGCTGTACCCGACGGTCGCGATCTCGGGCGCGGTGAAGATGTTCGCGGCGACGGTCCGGAGCTTGATCGGCACGACGGCGTCGCCGAGCGCGTGCGACATGGCGACGCGGCCCTGCATCGCGGCGACCGACGCGAGCGGCAGGACGCCGGTGCAGTCGCCGGCCGCGTAGACGCCGCGCACCGACGTGCGCGACACCTTGTCGACCTCGACGTGCCCGCTCGGGGTGAGGCGCACCCCGGCCTCCTCGAGCCCGATGCCCTGGGTGGAGGGGATCGCGCCGACGGCGATGAGGACGTGCGAGCCCTCGACGACGCGGCCGTCGGCGAGGGTCACGCGCACGCCGTCCGCGGTGCGCTCGGCGGACTCGGCGCGGGACCGCGACATGACCGTCATGCCGCGGGATCGGAACACGCCCTCGAGCAGCTCGGCCGCGTCGGCGTCCTCGCCCGGGAGCACGCGGTCGCGGCTCGACACGAGCACGACGTCCGAGCCGAGCGCGTTGTAGGCGCCGGCGAACTCGGCGCCCGTGACGCCGGACCCGACGACGATCAGCCGCTCCGGGAGCTCGGACAGGTTGTAGAGCTGGGTCCAGGTGAGGATGCGCTCGCCGTCGGGCTGCGCCGTCGGCAGGACGCGCGGGGTCGCGCCGACCGCGACGAGGATCACGTCCGCGTCGAGCGTGAGCGGGCCGTCCGCGCCGTCCGGCGAGTCGACGACGACGCGCGCGGGGCCGTCCAGCCGGCCCGCGCCGATCACGACGCGCACGCCCTCGCGCTCGAGGCGCGCGTGGATGTCCGCGGACTGCGCGGCGGCGAGCGCCATGACGCGCGTGTTCACCGCCTCGAGGTCGACGATGTGGCGGCGCATGGCGGGGTGCTGCGCCTTGGCGGTGTCGACAGGAAGGCGGATGCCGAGCTCGGCGGCGCGCTCGGCGATGGTCATCCAGTCGGCGGTCGCGATGAGGGTCTTGGAGGGGACGACGTCGGTCAGGACGGCCGCGCCGCCGAGGCCCTGGCGTTCGACGACGGTCACGTCGGCGCCGAGCCGGCGGGCGACGAGCGCGGCCTCGTAGCCGCCGGGCCCACCTCCGAGGACGACGATGCGGGTGGCCTGATGGTCGATGCTCGCGTGCGTCACGCGGGACATTCTGTCAGGCCGTCGCGTCCCCTCGTGTCAGCATGCGAGACGCCGCGGCCGGTCATGGTGCCCGCGGGACGCGGGTCGCTCGTCGGGTCGCGCGCCCGGGGACGGACTAGCCTTGCGACCATGACGACGACGCCTGCGAGCACACCCCCGCTCGACGACCCCGCGACCGACCCGTTCCTCGTGGCGCGGGCCGCCGCCGACCACATCGCGCAGGCCACGGGGGTCGACGGCCACGACATGGCCCTCGTGCTGGGCTCGGGGTGGGGCGGCGCGGCCGAGCTGCTGGGCGAGGTCGTCGCGGAGGTCCCGACGCACGAGATCCCCGGCTTCTCGGCCCCCGCGGTCGCAGGGCACCTCTCGGTGACGCGGTCGATCCGGGTCGAGCGGGCGGACGGCTCGGTACGGCACGCGCTCGTGCTCGGCTCGCGCACGCACCTGTACGAGGGCAAGGGCGTGCGTGCGGTCGTGCACGGCGTGCGCACGGCCGCCGCGACGGGCGCCGAGACGCTGATCCTCACGAACGGGTGCGGTGGCCTCAACCAGGACTGGGGCGCGGGCACGCCCGTGCTGCTCTCGGACCACATCAACCTCACGGCCCGCAGCCCGCTCGAGGGCCCGACGTTCGTCGACCTCACCGACGTCTACTCCCCGCGCCTGCGCGAGCTCGCGCACCGCGTCGACCCGACGCTCCCCGAGGGCGTGTACGCGCAGTTCCCCGGGCCGCACTACGAGACCCCGGCCGAGGTGCGGATGGCGGGCGTCCTCGGCGCCGACCTGGTCGGCATGTCGACGACGCTCGAGGCCATCGCCGCGCGTCACTGCGGTCTCGAGGTGCTCGGCGTCTCGCTCGTGACGAACCTCGCCGCCGGCATCAGCCCGACGCCGCTCTCCCACGCCGAGGTCATCGAGGCCGGCCAGGCCGCGGGACCCCGGATCAGCGCCCTCCTGGCCGACATCGCGAAGCTGGTGTGACATGACGGACCGCACCGCGGGCTACCGGACCGACCCTGCCGACGACCCGACGTTCGACCCGGGGACCGACCGCGGTGCGTTCCTCGAGCGTGTCACCGCGTGGATCGACGACGACGTCGACGCGGGCGACCAGGACGAGCTGCGCCACCTGCTCGACCTCGCGGACTCGCCCGACCCGCGCAAGCACGACGTGCGCGCCGCCGCCCTCGCCGAGCTCCAGGACCGGTTCTCCGGACCGCTGGAGTTCGGCACCGCGGGTCTGCGCGGGCGCATGGCCGCCGGTCCGCACCGCATGAACCGCGCGGTCGTCATCCGCGCGGCGGCGGGGCTCGGGGCATACCTGCTGGACGCGCTCGGCCCCGCGGGGGCGGGCGGCGCGGCCCGGCCTCGCGTCGTCGTCGGGTTCGACGCCCGGCACCGGTCACGCGCGTTCGCGGTCGACAGCGCGGCCGTGCTCACCGCGGCGGGGCTCGACGTCCTCGTCCTGCCGACGGCGCTGCCGACGCCGGTGCTCGCGTTCGCGGTGCGCCACCTGGGCGCGGACGCGGGCGTCATGGTGACCGCGAGCCACAACCCGCCCGCCGACAACGGGTACAAGGTCTATCTCGGCGGGCGCGTCGTCACGGACTCCGGGCAGGGCGCCCAGATCGTGCCGCCGTACGACGCGCGCATCGCCGCCGCGATCGCGGCGGTCGGCCCGGCACGCTCCGTCCCCCGCGCCGGGACCGGCTGGACCGTCCTGGACCGGGAGATCGTCGGCGCGTACGTCCGGTCGGTCCTCGCGCTGTCCGACGGCGCCCCCCGTCGCCTCAAGGTCGTCACCACGGCGCTGCACGGCGTGGGCGGCGAGACGGTCGCGCGCGTCCTGCGCGACGCGGGCTTCACGACCGTCATCCCTGTCGAGGAGCAGCTCGACCCGAACCCCGACTTCCCGTCGGTCGCGTTCCCCAACCCCGAGGAGCCGGGCGCGATGGACCTCGCGCTCGCCGTCGCCCAGGACTCCGCGGCCGACGTCGTGCTCGCGAACGACCCCGACGCCGATCGCTGCGCGGTCGCGGTGTTCGACCCGCGCGTCGGCACCTACCAGGGCGCGGAGACCGCCCGCTCCAACGGGTGGCGCATGCTGCACGGCGACGAGGTGGGCGCCCTGCTCGGGGACGACGTGGCGCGGCGGGCCGTCGCCTCGGGCGCGGCCGGCGGGGTGCTCGCGTGCTCCGTCGTGTCCTCGCGCCTGCTCGGGAAGATCGCGGCCGCGCACGGGCTCGGCTTCGCGACGACGCTCACGGGCTTCAAGTGGATCTCGCGCGTCGACGGGCTCGTGTTCGGGTACGAGGAGGCGCTCGGCTACTGCGTCGACCCCGCGCACGTGCGCGACAAGGACGGGATCAGCGCCGCGCTGCTCGTCGCGCAGCTCGCGAACCGGCTCAGGGCCGAGGGTCGCACGCTCGTCGACGCGCTCGACGACCTGGCGCGCGCGCACGGGCTGCACGTGAGCGACCAGCTCTCCGCGCGGTTCACCGACCTCGACCGCATCGGCGAGACGATGACCCACCTGCGGGCGGCTCCCCCGCGCACGCTCGCCGGCGCCGGCGTCTCCGACGTCACCGACCTGTCGGCCGGTCTCGACGGCCTGCCGCCCACCGACGGCGTGCGCATCCTCACGGCCGACGGGACGCGTGTCATCGTGCGCCCGAGCGGGACCGAGCCCAAGGTGAAGTGCTACCTGGAGGTCGTGCTGCCCGTCGCCCCCGACGCGTCGCACGACGACCTCACGGCGGCCCGCGCCGCAGCCCGCGACCGCCTGGACCGCGTCAAGGCCGACATGCAGCGCGCCCTGGGCCTCTGAGCCCTCGGGACGGCCCGCGCCCCGGCCCCACCGGACCCGCCACGAGGCGTACCGACGGGTAACCTGGTGCGATGAGCACAACGACACCGACGTCGGTCGCCGCGACCGGCCCGGCGGGCACCGGAACGGCCCCGGCGACCCCGGGTTCCGCCGACCGGTCCGCCGCCGAGATCGCCGATCTCGCGCGCTCCGTGACCGGTTCCGCCCTCCTCGACGACACCGCCTGGCGCCGCTACCTCCACGGCCTGCCGGGGGTGGACAAGGTGGGCGCCGACGGCCGCGCCGCGGCGCTCGGCACCCGCTCGATCAAGACGACGTCCAAGGCCTGGGCGCTCGACACGATCATCCGCATGGTCGACCTCACGACGCTCGAGGGTGCGGACACGCCCGGCAAGGTCCGCGCGCTCGCCGCCAAGGCGGTCCGCCCCGAGCCGGCCGACCCGACGTGCCCGTCCGCCGCCGCCGTGTGCGTGTACAACGACCTCGTCCCCGTCGCGGTGGAGGCGCTCGCCGGGACGGGCGTCAAGGTCGCCGCCGTCTCGACCGCGTTCCCGTCCGGCCGCGCGAGCCGCGCCGTGCGCCTCGCGGACACGCGCGACGCCGTCGAGGCGGGCGCGGACGAGATCGACATGGTCATCGACCGCGGTGCGTTCCTCTCCGGGCGCTACTCCCAGGTCTACGAGGACATCGTCGCCGTGCGCGAGGAGTGCCGGGCGAACGGGCACCACGCGCACCTCAAGGTCATCCTCGAGACCGGCGAGCTCGCCACGTACGACAACGTGCGCCGCGCGTCGTGGCTCGCGATGCTCGCGGGCGCCGACTTCATCAAGACGAGCACCGGCAAGGTCTCGCCCGCCGCGACGCTCCCCGTGACGATCGTCATGCTCGAGGCCGTGCGCGACTTCCGGGCGCTCACGGGCGTCCCGATCGGGGTCAAGCCCGCCGGCGGCATCCGCACGTCGAAGGACGCGATCAAGTACCTCGTCGCGGTCAACGAGACCGCGGGCGGCGACTGGCTCGATCCCGACTGGTTCCGGTTCGGGGCGTCGTCGCTGCTCAACGACGTGCTCATGCAGCGCAACAAGCTCGCCACGGGTGCCTACTGGGGCCCCGACTACGTGACCGTCGACTGAGCGGGACTCAAGGACACACCATGACCACCACAGCAAGCACGGCCGGCTCGCCGTTCGAGTACGCGCCGGCCCCCGAGTCGCGCGCCGTCGTCGACATCGCGTCCTCGTACGGCCTCTTCATCGACGGCGAGTTCACGCCCGCGTCGGACTCCGGCTCGTTCAAGACCGTCAACCCCGCCACGGAGGAGGTCCTCGCCGAGGTCGCCGAGGCGACCGAGGAGGACGTCGACCGCGCCGTCCGCGCCGCGCGCCGCGCGCAGGAGAAGGTGTGGGGCCCCATGCCGGGGCGCGAGCGCGCCAAGTACCTCTTCCGCATCGCGCGCCTGCTGGCCGAGCGCTCGCGCGAGTTCGCGGTCCTCGAGACGCTCGACAACGGCAAGCCGATCCGCGAGTCGCGCGACGTCGACGTCCCGACGGCCGCCGCGCACTTCTTCTACTACGCCGGCTGGGCCGACAAGCTCGAGCACGCGGGCTACGGGCCCGACCCGCGCCCGCACGGCGTCGCCGCCCAGGTCATCCCGTGGAACTTCCCGCTGCTCATGCTCGCGTGGAAGATCGCCCCCGCGCTCGCGACGGGCAACACCGTCGTGCTCAAGCCCGCAGAGACGACGCCGCTCACGGCGCTCCTGTTCGCGGACCTGCTGCGCCAGGCCGAGCTGCCGCCCGGCGTCGTGAACATCGTCACCGGCGCGCGCGCCACGGGCTCCGCGCTGGTCAACCACCCGGACGTCGACAAGATCGCGTTCACGGGATCGACCCCGGTCGGCAAGCGCATCGCCCAGGAGATCGCGGGCACACGCAAGCACGCGACGCTCGAGCTCGGCGGCAAGGCCGCGAACATCGTGTTCGACGACGCGCCGATCGACCAGGCGATCGAGGGCATCGTCAACGGCATCTTCTTCAACCAGGGCCAAGTCTGCTGCGCGGGCTCACGCCTGCTGGTGCAGGAGACGATCGCCGAGGAGCTCGTCGACCGGCTCAAGGCGCGCCTGAGCACGCTGCGCGTCGGCGACCCGATGGACAAGAACACCGACGTCGGCGCGATCAACTCGCCCCAGCAGCTCGCGCGCATCACCGAGCTCACCGACGCCGGTACCGCCGAGGGCGCGACGCGCTGGAGCCCGGACTGCGAGCTGCCGTCGTCGGGCTACTGGTTCGCCCCGACGCTCTTCACGGGCGTCTCGGCCGCGCACCGCATCGCGCGCGAGGAGATCTTCGGCCCCGTGCTGAGCGTCCTGACGTTCCGCACCCCTGCCGAAGCCGTCGCCAAGGCGAACAACACCCCCTACGGGCTCTCCGCGGGGATCTGGACGGAGAAGGGGTCGCGCATCCTGTGGATGGCCGACCAGCTCCGCGCGGGCGTCGTGTGGTCCAACACCTTCAACCGGTTCGACCCGACCAGCCCGTTCGGCGGCTACAAGGAGTCGGGCTACGGACGTGAGGGCGGCCGGCACGGCCTGGCGCCCTACCTGATCGAGGGGAGCACCTACTGATGGCCCGCACGACGAAGGCGACCGCCAGCACACCCCGCACCGCGCCCGAGCGCCTCGGGGTGCGCAAGACGTACAAGCTCTACGTCGGCGGGAAGTTCCCCCGCAGCGAGTCGGGCCGCACGTACGAGGTGACGGACACCAAGGGCCGGTTCCTCGCGAACGTCGCGCAGGGCTCGCGCAAGGACGCGCGCGAGGCCGTCGTCGCCGCACGCGCCGCGCAGGCGAAGTGGGCCGGCGCGACGGCGTACAACCGCGGCCAGGTGCTCTACCGCGTCGCGGAGATGCTGGAGGGACGCCGCGAGCAGTTCGTCGCCGAGGTCGTCGCGGGCGAAGGGCTCACGGCGCGCCAGGCGGAGCTCGCTGTCTCCGAGGCGATCGACCGCTGGGTCTGGTACGCGGGCTGGACGGACAAGGTCGCGCAGGTCGCCGGCTCCGCCAACCCGGTCGCCGGACCGTACTTCAACCTGTCGTCGCCCGAGCCGACGGGCGTCGTCGTCTGCCTCGCGCCGCAGCGCTCGTCGCTGCTCGGCCTCGTCTCGACGATCGTCCCGCCGCTCGTCACGGGCAACGCGGTGATCGTCGTCGCGAGCGAGCAGCGCCCGATCCCGGCGGTCACCCTCTCCGAGGTCCTCGCGACGTCGGACGTCCCCGGCGGCGTGGTCAACGTCCTCACGGGCTTCACGAAGGAGCTCGCTCCCCCGCTCGCGTCGCACCTCGACGTCAACGCGCTCGACCTCGCGGGCGCCGTCGGCGCCGAGGGTGTCGTCTGGGGCGAGCTTGAGGCCGCCGCGGCCGACTCGGTCAAGCGCGTCCTGCGCCCCGCCGTCGGACGCCGCGGCGACGACGCCGAGCCGGACTGGACCGAGGCTCCGCGCCCCCAGCGCATCCTCGCGTTCACCGAGACCAAGACGGTCTGGCACCCCAAGGGCGTCTGACCCTGCCAGCACGACCGTGGTGCCGTGATCGCGTCGATCACGGCACCACAGTCATGTTCGGCGACCCGGGCGGGTCTGCAGGTCCGCTCAGAGCTGGGCGCCCTGGACCTCCTGGTAGCCCGGCAGGATCACGTCGTCGACGAGCGCGCGACGCTCGTCGTGATGGACGAACGCGCTCCACGCCGCGGTCATCGTCACGTCCGCGAGGTCGTCGATCGTCCAGCCCGCGTGCTCGACGAGGAGCGCCATCTCCTGCGTCATCGTCGTGCGCGACATGAGGCGGTTGTCGGTGTTGAGCGTGACCGCGAAGTCGAGCTCCTTGAGCCGCGTGATCGGGTGCGCGGCGATCGACGTCGCCGCTCCGGTCTGCACGTTGGACGACGGGCAGAGCTCGAGCGGGATCTGGTGGTCGCGCACCCAGTGCGCGAGGAGGCCGAGCGCGGCCGTCCCCGACTCCCCCTCCGCGCTGTGCGGGTGCTCCGGGTCGAACGTGATGTCCTCGACGATCCGCACGCCATGGCCGATGCGGCTCGCCTGGCCGAGGTGCACGGCCTCGCCGATCGACCCCGGTCCCGCCGCCTCGCCCGCGTGGATGGTGACGGGGAAGTTCTGGTCCGCGAGGTAGCGCCAGATCTCCGCGTGGCGCGAGGGCGGGAACCCGTCCTCGGCGCCGGCGATGTCGAACCCGACGACGCCGTTGGCGCGGTTCGCGACGGCGAGCTCGGCGATCTCCTGCCAGCGGTCGGCGTGCCGCATCGCGGTGACGAGCTGCCCGACGCGGATGGTCCGTCCCTCGGCGGCGGCCTCGGCGACGCCCTGCTCGATGCCCGCCTGCACGGCGTCGACCGTCTCCTGGAGGGAGAGCCCGCGCTGGAGGTGCTGCTCGGGCGCCCAGCGCTGCTCGGCGTACACGACGCCGTCGCGTGCGAGGTCGAGGACCGCCTCGCGCGCCACCCGCGCGAGGGCGTCGCGCGTCTGCATGACGGCGATGGTGTGGTCGAACGTCTCGAGGTAGCGCACGAGCGAGCCGGAGTCGGCCGACTCGGCGAACCAGGCGCCGAGGGACTCGGCGTCGCCCGCGGGGAGCTGGTGCCCGACGTCGGCGGCGAGCTCGAGGATCGTGGCGGGGCGGAGCCCCCCGTCGAGGTGGTCGTGCAGCACGACCTTGGGCAGCGCGCGGATGACGTCGACCGTCAGGGGGGCGTTCTCGGTGGTCATGCGCTCACGGTACCGGCCGGTAAGCCTGCGCTCGCGCCGAGCCGTCGCCCGGTGCCCGGCCGGTCAGGCGTAGTCGTCCTCCTCGCCCGGCACGGCGGACGCCTGCTCGACGACGTCGGCCTCGTTCGCCTCGCCCTCGAGGTCCGGTCGCGCGGTGCGCGGACGGTACTCGTCGCCCTCGTGCTCGGCGTCGTCGACGCCGGCGCCGTCGTCCTCCGACTCCTCGACCAGGCTCACGACCTCGTCGTCCGGCTCGACCAGGCCGGCGTCCCGCCACGCGTCGTTCCCGGGCACGGTGCTCATGGCGACTCCTCACCTGACGACTCGACGCCGGCACAGACCGTGGCGGCTACGTCCATCCTCCCGCGGGGCCCGTGGCCTCGCCAGCGCGACCCGAGGGGAGCAGCGCCCAGCAGACGTGCGGCCAGCCGCCGAGCGCTCGCCGCACCTCGGGGGTGTGCCGGCCGTCGAGCAGCGCGCCCGTTTCGAGGTCGTGCACCGTGCCGGTCGACGGCTCGTAGACCTGGCAGCGCCGCAGCTGCGCGTCGGCGAGGGCGAGGAGCACGACGTGCCGTGGCACGGCGGTCTCGATCCCCAGCGCGAGATCGCCGCCCGTGAAGAGCGGCACGGGGACGCCGCGTGCCGCCGCGACGAGGGCGGCCCGGACCTCCGGCTCCGGGTCCCCGGACCCGGAGCGTCCCCGGACGACGCGCTCGCCGTACCGGACGTCGGCGTAGCGCGCGGTGCGCGCCGCACCCCAGGGTGGAGTCCCGAGGGCAGCCGGCCACGGCAGCGGACCGAGGGCGGCGCGGTTGGTGCGCCGCTTCACCGCCCGTTGCAGCTCCCCGAACCGCGCCGCACCGCCGGTCCAGGGCCGACGACCCGACCCGGGGGCGTCGCCCGGGCGCAGCCCCGTGGCGAGCCACAGCGCGAGCACCGGGTCGCCCACCGCGGCGAGCAGACCGAGCACCGCGGAGCCGCAGGTGGTCGCGTCGGTCTGCTGCGCCCGGTCCCCGCCGAGCTCGACCGGCCGGACCAGCGCTCCGCCGTCGGACCGGCTATGAACCCCGAGCCTGCCGATCGGGTCGACGACGGCACGCCGGGTCCTCGGGTCGAGCACGCTCAGCGTCGACGCGAGGGCGCGGACGAGGTCTGCAGGGTGTCCCGCCCGGCGGGCGAGGTCGAGGGAACGGTCGATCCCGCCGTCGGGCAGGTATCGGCCCTCGGGCGGCCCCGGGGGCACCGCACGCCGCGGTGCGAGACGCGCGACGTCCGTCGCACGAAGGCTGCCGAGCACGGCGCCGAGGTTCACGCGGCACCCAGCGCCCGGCCGAACGACCAGACCGAACCCACGAGCGCGAGCACCACGACGAGCGACGCGACGCGAACCAGGAACGACCACGAGTGGAGCATCCCGTCGCCAGGGAGCCCCCCGGTCGGGGGGCTCAGCACCGCGGGCACGAGCGCGAGCACCGCGACCGCGACCGCGGCGCACACGGTCACGACGGAGCCGACGCGCAGGCCCGCCGCCGCCAGGACGAGCGAACCGACGACGACGCCGAGCACCGTCCGCTGCCAGGCGAGCGCCGTCCGCTCCGGCTGCAGACCCTCGTCGCGGGGAGCGCCCGCGGGCGGTTCGGGCTCCCTGCTCACGACCCGGTCGCCGCCCCCACGGCGTACCCGGCGATGAGCAGACCGAGGACGACGACCCCGGCCACGAGGACCGGCAGGCCGCTCGGCGAGGGCAGCCGGCGGCGCAGCCGCAGCGCGCGCTCGTTGCGGCGCCACGCGACGAGCGCGTACCCGGCGAACCCCGCGCCCGCGAGGCACGCGACCCCCGCCACGACGTCGAGGACCCCGGGCATGTCGGCGAACGTCGCGAACGACGTCAGCGCGACGCCGCCCGCGACCAGGCCCAGCCCGGTCCGCACCCACGCGAGCGCGGTCCGCTCGTTCGCGAGGCTGAACCGCGCGTCCGGCTCGGTCCCCACCCCGTAGACGGAGCGAGGACGGCGCGTGTCGGCGCGCTCCGCCGCGGCGGGCTCATCGGACCCCACGCTCAGCTCACGCCCACGGTCAGTCCACGCGGTCCAGGACGACGGGACCGCGCTCGACGACGGTGCCCGGGTCGGCGACCGCCCACGCGCCGTCGAGGGCCTGCACGGCACGCTCGAAGCGCTCCGGGGTGTCCGTGTGCAGCGTCATGAGGTGCTGCCCCTTGCGCACGGCGTCACCGGGCTTGGCGAAGAGCTCGACGCCCGCGCCCGCCTGCACCGGGTCCTCCTTGCGCGCGCGGCCGGCCCCGAGCCGCCAGGCGGCGACGCCGACGGCGTACGCGTCGAGTCGTTCGAGGACGCCGTCCCGGTCGGCGACGACGTGCTCCCGCTCGCGCGCGACCGGCAGCGGGGCCCGCGAGTCGCCGCCCTGCTCGGCGATCATCGCGCGCCACTTGTCGAGCGCGCGCCCGCCCACGAGCGCGTGCCGCACGTCGTCCTCGTCCTGCGGGCGACCCGCCCCGGCGAGCATCTCGAGCGCGAGCGCGACCGTGAGGTCGACGACGTCCTGCGGACCCTCGCCCTTCATCACCTCGACGGACTCGCGCACCTCGAGCGCGTTGCCCGCGGTGAGCCCGAGCGGCGTCGACATGTCCGTGAGCAGGGCGACCGTGCGCACGCCGGCGTCGGTACCGAGGTCGACCATGGTCCGCGCGAGCTCGCGCGCCGAGCCCAGCTCCTTCATGAACGCACCGGACCCGACCTTGACGTCGAGCACCAGAGCCCCGGTGCCCTCCGCGATCTTCTTGCTCATGATCGAGCTCGCGATGAGCGGGATCGACTCGACCGTGCCCGTGACGTCGCGCAGCGCGTACAGGAGGCGGTCCGCGGGCGCGAGGCCGGAGCCCGCCTGGCAGATCACCGCACCGACGTGCTCGAGCGCGTTCATCATCTGCTCGTTGGTGAGCGCCGCGCGCCACCCCGGGATCGCCTCGAGCTTGTCGAGCGTTCCGCCCGTGTGCCCCAGACCGCGCCCCGAAAGCTGCGGTACCGCGACGCCGTACACGGCGACGAGCGGCGCGAGCGGCAGCGTGATCTTGTCCCCCACGCCCCCGGTCGAGTGCTTGTCCGCCGTCGGCCGCGAGAGCCCCGAGAAGTCCATCCGCTCGCCCGAGGCGATCATCGCCTGCGTCCAGCGACCGATCTCGGTCCGGTCCATGCCGTTGAGGTAGATCGCCATCGCGAGCGCGGCCATCTGCTCCTCGGCGACGACGCCGCGCGTGTAGGCGTCGATCACCCAGTCGATCTGTGCTGCGTCGAGCCGCGCGCCGTCGCGCTTCGTCCGGATGACGTCGACGGCGTCGAACGGCTCGGGGGCCGGTCCCTCGCCGTCCGCTCCCCCGTCGTCGCCGGCCCCGACGGCCGCCTCGGCCGTCGCGTCCTGGTCCTCGGTCCCGCCACCCTGCGGGGTCACGTCGTCGCTGGTCACGAGCGCTCCTCCAGATCCTCGGGCCCGAAGGCGTCGGGCAGCACGTCCCTCATCGTCTTGATACCACGCACGGTGTCGACCAGCAGGTCGGGGCCCCCGTGCTCCCACAGGAGCTGTCGGCAACGCCCGCACGGCATGAGCGTCGCGCCGTGCCGGTCCACGCACGCGAACGCCACGAGGCGGCCGCCCCCGGATCCGACGAGCGAGCTCACGAGCGAGCACTCCGCGCACAGCGTGACGCCGTACGCGGCGTTCTCGACGTTGCACCCGACGACGACACGCCCGTCGTCGACGAGCGCGGCCGCCCCCACCGGGAAGCCCGAGTAGGGGGCGTACGCGCGGGTCATGATCTCGCGCGCAGCGTCGCGCAGGGAGTCCCAGTCGACGGGCGGCCCGACGGCGGTCCCGCCCTGGTCCGTCCCCTCGCCCGGCCGGGGCTCGGCGCCGTGCACGTGCGGCAGGTCTGTCATCGGCACCGTGGCCTCACTTCACGTAGGGGATGCCCTCGGCGGCCGGCGGGCGCACGCGCCCGACGAGCCCCGCGACGGCGAAGATCGTCACGACGTAGGGCGTCATGAGCATGATCTGGCTCGGGATCGGCGTGCCGACGATGCCGAGCACCGTCTGGAGGTTGTCCGAGAAGCCGAACAGGAGCGCCGCGACGAGCGCGCCGACCGGGTTCCACCGCCCGAGGATCATGGCCGCGAGGGCGATGAAGCCCTTGCCGCCCGTCATCTCCTTGCCGAACGCGAGGCCGGCCGCGACCGTGAAGAACGCGCCGCCGAGGCCGGCGACCGCGCCGCCGAGGATCGTGTTGCGCACGCGGGTCGCGTTGACCTTGATGCCGACCGTGTCGGCTGCCTTGGGGTGCTCGCCGACGGCGCGCAGGCGCAAACCCCAGCGGCTCCGGAAGAGGAAGACCTGCAGCAGGATCACGACGACGTACATGATGTAGACGAGCAGCGTCTGGCGGAACAGCACCGGCCCCACGACGGGGATCTGCGAGAGCACCGGGATCTCGATCACCGGGAGCGGGGTGCGCGTGTTCCACGTGCCCGGGTCCTCGGTGAGCACCGTGGAGTAGAGGTAGCTCGTCACACCGACCACGAGCACGTTGAGCACGACGCCGACGATGATCTGGTTCACCCAGTACTTCACGGAGAAGATCACGAGCAGCACGCCCACGAGGGCGCCCGCGATCGGTGCCGCGATGAGGCCGGCGTAGGCGCTCGACGTGAGCGACGCGACGACCGCGGCGAGGAACGCCCCCGCGAGGAGCTGGCCCTCGATCGCGATGTTGATGATCCCGACGCGCTCGCAGAGCACGCCCGAGAGGGCGCCGAACACCAGCGGGACCGCGAGGAACAGCGAACCCTGGAGCAGGCCCGTCAGCGGGATCGCGGACTTGCCGGCCCCGGCCCAGCTCAGGAAGGCGAAGACGACGGCGACGCCGAAGACGATCGGCAGCCAGATGCCCACCTTGCGCCGGTCGCGCGCGGCCCAGAACGACAGCCCGGCCAGCAGGAGCGCGAGGATCGACAGGAACAGCGCGGCGCCGGTCGAGCTCACCGTGATCGGCTCGATCTGGAAGAAGTCGTTCGCCGTCGACAGGCGGTACGTCGTCTGCTGCCCGCCCGCGGGGAGCAGGGCGAAGAAGACGAGCGACAGGAGCCCGATGACCGCGTACGCGACCGGGGCCTTCCAGCTGATCGGAGGCAGCGGCTTGGGCGCGCGCTCCGGCGCGGAGGCCGGCGCCGGGGTGCTGGTCGCGGTGCTCATGCTCCGGCCTCCTGGGTCGTCGTCGTGGTCGTGGACGCCTTGGCGCGGCGCCGCGCGGCGTGCCGCTCGGCGCGCGTCGGGCCACCAGGGGTCGGGAGGCGGAAGATCGCCCGCACGAGGGGCGGGGCGGCGATGAAGAGCACGATGAGGGACTGCACGACGAGCACGATGTCGATCGGCGTGCCGGTCCGTGCCTGCATCGCGAAGCCGCCCGCGCGGAGCGCTCCGAAGAGCAGCCCGGCGAGGACCGTGCCGAGCGGACGGGACCGGCCGAGCAGGGCGACCGTGATCGCGTCGAAGCCGAAGCTCGCGGCGACGCCCGCGGTGAGGACCTTCTCCGTGCCGAGGACCTGCGCTGCGCCGCCGAGACCGGCGAGCGCCCCGGCGAGGGCCATGACCCAGACCGTCACCCACGCGACGGAGATGCCCGCCGTGCGTGCGGCGTGGGGGTTCTCGCCGACGGCGCGGAAGCGGAAGCCGAGCGTCGAGCGCTCCATGAGCCACCAGACGCCCACCGCCGCGAGCAGGGCGAGCACGAAGCCGAGGTGCAGCCGGAACCCCTCACCGAGGAGCAGGGGGAACGTCGCCGAGCTCGGGATGGGTGGGCTGATCGGGTTGCTGCTCCCGGGTCGCTGGAACGCGGGGGTCGTGAGCAGGTAGGCCACGAGGTAGATCGCGATGTTGTTGAGCATGATCGTGACGATCACCTCGTGCGCGCCCGTCCGGGCCTTGAGGACGCCCGCGATGCTCGCCCAGATCGCGCCGCCGAGCGCGGCACCGAGCACGGCGAGCAGCAGGTGGAGGCCCGGGGGCAGGGAGAACGTGAAGCCGATGAACCCGGCGAAGATGCCGCCGAGGATGATCTGGCCCTGCGCACCGATGTTGAACAGGCCGGCGCGGAAGCCGATGCCGAGGCCGAGACCCGCGAGGATGAGCGGGGTCGAGACCGTCATGGTCTCGGTCAACGGGCGGAGCGCTCGCTGGAGGTCGGGCGCCTGGAAGTTGACGACGGCACCCTGGAAGAGCGCGCTGTACGCGCCGAACACGGCGTTCCACACGGCGGCGAAGAAGTCCGAGGGGCGCGCGAAGAAGTAGGTGGCCGCCTCCTGGACCTCGGGGTCCGCGGCCGCGATGAGGACCCCGCCGAGGATCAGGGCGGCGACGATCGCGAGCAGCGAGACGAGCCAGCTGCTCTCCAGCATCTCGCGCAGGATGCTCGACCCGGCGGGCGGCCGGGGCTTCGTGGTGTCGCTCGGCGGCGCCGGCGTCGGCGGGACGGCCGACGCGTCGTCGGGCGTGGCCTGCTGGGTCACTGGATCTCCTCCTCGCGGGCGTCGGCGTCGGCGCCGGCCAGGTCGTCGGCGACCCCCGGGCCCGACGGCGCGTCCCCCGCCTCGATGTCCTTCTCGCCGAGGGTCGTGTGGTGCACGGCCGCCTGCGCGACCGCCTCGTCCAGCGGGACCCCGGCCATCATGAGCCCGAGCACGTCGCGGTCGGTGTCGCCGGGGACGACCCCGACGACGCGTCCGCGGTACATGACCGCGATCCGGTCCGCGAGGGCGAGCACCTCGTCCAGCTCGGTCGACACGATGATCACCGGCGTGCCGTTGTCCCGCTCCTCGACGACCCGCTTGTGGACGAACTCGATCGAACCGACGTCGAGGCCGCGCGTCGGCTGCGACGCGATGAGCAGGCGCAGCGGGCGCGACATCTCGCGCGCCAGGACCACCTTCTGCTGGTTGCCGCCGGAGAGGGTCCCCGCCGGGACCTCGACGGTCTGGGTGCGGACGTCGAACTCGACCACCCGCTGCTCGGCGTTGTCGCGGATCGCGGCCCGGTTGAGCGCCCCGCCGCGCGAGTAGGGCGCGCGGTCGAAGAGGTCGAGCACCAGGTTCTCCTCGACGGAGAACGTCCCGACGATGCCGTCGGTGCTCCGGTCCTCCGGCACGTACCCGACGCCGGCGGCGAGGACGTCCGAGACCCCCCGCCCGACGAGCTCGGCACCGTCGAGCGTGATCGAGCCGGCGACGGGCTTGCGCAGGCCCACGATCGTCTCGGTGAGCTCCGTCTGCCCGTTGCCCTGGACCCCGGCGACGACGAGGATCTCGCCCCGCGCGACGTCGAGGCTCACGCGGTCGACGACCGCGTTGTCGAGGTCGTCCATGACCGTGAGGTCGGTGACGCGGAACGTCGCGTCGCCCGGCTCGGCGGGCGCCTTGTCGACCCCGAGCGAGACGGAGCGGCCCACCATGAGCGAGGCGAGCTCGGTCTCGCTCGCGTTCGGGTCCGCGGTCCCCACGACCTGCCCGCGGCGGATCACGGTGATGCGGTCCGCCACGGCGCGGACCTCGCGCAGCTTGTGCGTGATGAAGACGATCGACGTCCCCGCGGCCTTGAGCTGGCGCATGATCGCGATGAGCTCGTCGGTCTCCTGCGGGGTCAGGACCGCCGTCGGCTCGTCGAGGATGAGCACCCGCGCGTCGCGCGAGAGCGCCTTGATGATCTCGACCCGCTGCTGCACGCCGACGGGGATGTCCTCGACCATCGCGTCCGGGTCGACCTCGAACCCGAACCGGTCGGAGATCTCGCGGACGAGCCCCCGCGCACGGCGGGCGTCGATGAGGCCCGCGCCCTTGACGGGCTCGTGGCCGAGCGCGACGTTCTCCGCGACGGTGAAGACGGGGACGAGCATGAAGTGCTGGTGCACCATCCCGATGCCCGCCGCCATGGCGTCGCCGGGACCGGTGAAGGCGACCGGTGAGTCGTCGACGAGGATCTCGCCCTCGTCCGGGTCGTACAGGCCGTAGAGCACGTTCATGAGCGTGCTCTTGCCGGCACCGTTCTCGCCCAGCAGGGCGTGGATCTCGCCTGGTTCGATCACCAGGTCGATGTGGTCGTTCGCGACCAGGGACCCGAACACCTTCGTGATCCCGCGCAGCTCCAGCTTCACCGGGCGGCCTCTCTGAGAACAGGGAACTCCATCGAACCGTACTTCCGTCGCGTCGTCGCCTCGTGCGTCGCCTCAAGACGACGGTGGCCCGGGCGGGCTCGCCCGGGCCACCGTCCCGCCGGTCCCTCGACGGCCCTCACGGGCCCGGGACCGGCGGTCTCAGCGGGTCGTCACGGGGTGTTGGTCGACTCCACGACCAGGTCCCCGGCGATGATCTGCTCCTGGTACTGCGCGAGCTGGTCCTGGAGCTCGGTCGGCACCTGGTCCTCGAAGTCGTGGAACGGCGCGAGGCCCACGCCCTCGTTCTCGAGCGTGCCCACGTACGGCTCGTTGGTGAAGTTGCCGTCGACCGACTCGCTCACCGTGTCGAAGACGGCCGGGCCGATCTGCTTCATCACCGAGGTGATGATGATGTCGCCGTACTCGGTGGTGAGGAAGCCGTCCGAGTCGACCCAGATGATCTTCGCGCCGGCGCCCTGGGCGGCGGCCGCCGCACCGAGGCCGACCGGGCCGGCGACGGGCATGATGATGTCCGCGCCCTGGTCGATGAAGCCCTGGGCGAGGTTCTGCCCGTTCGCCTGGTTCTCGAAGTCACCGGTGAAGGAGCCCGTCTGGGCGGCCTTGTCCCAACCGAGGGTCTTGACGTCGGTGCCGTTGTCCTCGTTGTACTTCGCGACGCCGTCGACGAAGCCGTCCATGAAGATCGCGACCGACGGGATCTGGATGCCGCCGAACGTCGCGACGGTGCCTGTCTCGCTCATCCCCGCGGCGAGGTAGCCCGCGAGGAACGCGGCCTCGGCCGTGTTGAAGAGGATCGGCTTGGCGTTGTCGAGCTCGACCGGGTTGAACTCCGCGTCCGAGAACGACGAGTCGATGAGGGCGAAGTTCGTGTCCGGGTTCGCCTCGGCCGCCGTCTGGATCGGGTCCTCGAGGAGGAACCCGACGCCGATGACGAGGTTGCAGCCCTGCTGGACGAGGTTGTCGATGTTCGGCGCGTAGTCCGTGTCCGCGGAGGACTCGACCTCGACGGCCGTGATCCCCAGCTCGGACTCCGCCTGCTCCAGGCCCTCGAAGCCGGCCTGGTTGAAGGACTGGTCGTCGAACCCGCCCGCGTCGGACACCATGCACGCGGAGAAGTCGGAGTTCCCGCCCGCCGTGTCCTCGCCGCCGCCGGTCGTCTCGTCGTCCTCGGGTGCGGCGCCGCACGCGGCCAGCGCCAGCGCGGCGACGGCCGCGAGCGCGGTGACCTGAGTCGCTCTCTTCACCTGATAGCTCCTGTCGTTCTCGTAGCAGGGCCGCGCAGGGAAGGACCCCTGGGCCCTCCCGAGCACCGTTGCGCGGGAGGACCGGTCCGTCGGCCTCTATAGGATCGAACACTAATCAGCCGGAGGGGTCCTGCACGTTACTTGTCGGTAACGCCGCTGCTTCGTTATGCAAGCGTCACTTTGCGTCTGAGGCGTGACACACCCCTGTCCACGGTTCGGGACCGCTTCACCCGCCCTGACCGGCGGCGACGCGGGCCAGGAGTCGCATCCCGGCGTCGACGGCACGCTCGTCGACCTGCAGGTCGCCCTGGTGGATGTCGTAGCTGCGGCCACCCGGCGTCCGCGTGCCGAGCCGCGCCATCGCGCCGGGGACCTTGGTCAGGTACCAGGCGAAGTCCTCGCCGCCCAGCGACTGCTCGGTCAGCAGGACGGAGTCCGGCCCCAGGACGTCGCGGGCCGCCGCCTCCAGCAGGCCCGTGCAGCGCTCGTCGTTCTCCACCGGCGGCACGCCGCGCGTGTGGTGCACGGTCACCTCGACCTCGTAGGGCGCGACGACCTGCTCGACCGCGTCGTGCAGCACCTGCCCCGCGAACTCCCACGCCCGCACGTCGAGGCAGCGCAGCGTGCCCCGCACCGTCCCCGTGCTCGGGATCGCGTTGTGCGCCGACCCCGCGTGCACCGCGCCCCACGTGAGGTTCACCCCCGAGCGCGGGTCGAGCCGCCGGCCGAGCACCGCGGGGACCTGCGTGATGACCTGGCCCAGCGCGTAGACCACGTCGCCCGTGAGGTGCGGTCGCGACGTGTGGCCGCCCGGGGACGCGATGGTCACGGAGACCTCGTCGGAGGCGGACGTGATGGGGCCGATCCGCGTCCCGATGCGGCCCACGTCGACCTTGGGGTCGCAGTGCACCGCGTAGATCTCGTCGACGCCGTCCATCGCGCCCGCCGCGAGGACGTCGAGCGACCCGCCCGGCTGGACCTCCTCCGCCGGCTGGAACACCAGCCGCACGCCGCGGCTCAGCTCGCCCTGGGCGTGGAGCTCGGCCAGCACGAGCCCGGCACCGAGCACCACGGCCGTGTGCACGTCGTGGCCGCACGCGTGCGCCACCCCGGGGACCGTCGAGGCCCACGGGAGCTCGCACCGGTCCTGCAGGGGCAGCGCGTCGATGTCCGCGCGCAGGGCGACCCGGCCCGGCGCGGACGACGACGCGCCGCCGGGCAGACCCGCCGCGACGGCGTCCCCGGGCTGCGGACCGACGTCGCACACGAGGCCCGTGCCGGGCAGGAGCCGCGGCTCGAGGCCCGCCGCGCGCAGCCGGTCGGCGAGCAGCGCCGTCGTCCGCGTCTCGGCGCGCGAGACCTCCGGGTGCGCGTGGATGTCACGACGGATCGCCACGACCTCGTCCACGTGCCGGGCGACGGCGGCGCCGATGCGGGCGGCGAGGGTCACGTCGGCGGTCACAGGAGCTCGTCCATCCCGAGCTCGCGCACCGTGTCGACCATCGACTTGACCTGCTGCGCGCGGGCGCGCGTCGTGACGAGCAGCGCGTCCGGCGTGTCGACCACGACGACGTCGTCGAGACCCAGCACCGTGACGACCCGGTCGCTCGCCGGCACGACGACCGACCCGGCGCTCTCCCGGCGCACGACGCGACCCGTGTCGCCGAGCACCTTCGACCCCGCGCCGTCGACCGAGGGCAGCAGGGCGGCGAGCGAGTTGAAGTCGCCGACGTCGTCCCACCCGAACGTGCCGGGCACGACGGCGACCCCGCCCACCGCGGCCACCGGCTCGGCCACCGCGTGGTCGATCGCGATCTTCTCCAGGGCGGGCCAGCGCTCGGCGAGCACGCGGTCGCGGTCCGGCCCGTCCCAGGCGGCGGCGATCGCGCGCAGGCCGTCGTGGAGCTCCGGGCGCTGGTCCTCGAGGTGCCCGAGGAGCACCGACGACCGCACGATGAACATGCCCGCGTTCCAGCGGTACTCCCCCGACGCGAGGTAGCGCTGCGCGGTCGCCGCGTCCGGCTTCTCGGTGAACCCGCGCACGTGCTGGGCGCTCGGCGCGCCCGCGACCCCGAGCGGGGCCCCGCTGTGGACGTACCCGAACGCCGTCGACGGCCGCGACGCCGCGATGCCGATCGTCACGACGTAGCCCGCGCGGGCCGCCTCGACCGCCTCCCGCACCGACGACTCGAAGGCGTCCCGGCCCGTGATGACCTGGTCCGCGGCGAACGACCCCACGACGACGTCGCCGTGCCTCTGCTCGAGGACCGCCGCCGCGAGCCCGATCGCCGCCATCGAGTCGCGCGGCGACGGCTCGGCGAGGACGTTCTGCGCGGGGAGCTCGGGGAGCTGGGTCCGCGCGGCGGCGACGTGCCTGTCGCCGGTCACGAGGACGACGCCCTGCGCCCCCGCGAGCGGGACGAGGCGGTCGACCGTCGCCTGGAGCAGGGAGCGGCCCGAGCCGGTCAGGTCGAGCAGGAACTTGGGCGAGCCCGCGCGCGACAGCGGCCACAGCCGCGTGCCCGCCCCTCCCGCCGGGACGACGGCGTGGAACCCGGGGATCGGCGACACGGACGAGGGGTGCGGCGAAGAGGCCATGGGGGCAGCATAGTGACGCGCGCAGTTCCCCCGCGGGCTGTGGGATCAGTCACAAACCGCCCGCGCAGGGGCGCTTCGCCGCCTCCGGCGGTCCGCATCATGACGCCGATGTCACTATGGTGGAAGCCCAGAGACCGATGCCGACGACGGTCCCGCGGTCCGGACTGAGGGAGTTCCGGGCCACGACCCGGAACGTGACATCTCCCCCTGATCTCGCCCAGGAGGCCCCCAAAGTGCCCAGTGCACCAGCCGGCACGCTCTACCGCGGCCGTGAAGGCATGTGGTCGTGGGTCGCGCATCGCGTGACCGGCGTGCTCATCTTCTTCTTCCTGCTCGTCCACGTGCTCGACACGGCGCTCGTCCGGGTCTCCCCCGAGGCCTACAACGCCGTCATCGGGACGTACCAGACGCCGATCATGGGCCTGGGCGAGGCGGGACTGGTCGCGGCCATCGTCTTCCACGCCTTCAACGGCATCCGCATCATCCTGGTCGACTTCTGGGCCAAGGGCCCGCGGTACCAGCGCACGATGCTCTGGATCGTCGTCGGCCTGTTCGTCGTGACGATGGCCGGGTTCCTGCCGCGTCACCTCATGAACGTCTTCGGAGGTGGGCACTGATGGCCACGACGGCAACGGCCGGCTCGGCCGTCGCGAGCCCGCGCGACCCGTACCAGCGTCGCAAGGCCACGCGCAGCAACTACGAGCTGTACAGCTGGATCTTCATGCGCGCCTCGGGCGTCGTGCTGATCGTCCTCATCTTCGGGCACCTGTTCGTCAACCTCATGGTCGGCGAGGGCGTGCACGCGATCGACTTCGGCTTCGTCGCCGGCAAGTGGGCCTCGCCGTTCTGGCAGATCTGGGACCTGCTCATGCTGTGGCTGGCCATGTTCCACGGCACCAACGGCGTGCGCACGATCATCAACGACTACGCCGAGCGTGACGGCACTCGCCTCGTCCTCAAGCTCGCGCTGTACCTCGCGTTCACGGTCGTCACGGTCCTCGGCACGCTCGTGATCTTCACGTTCGAGCCGTGCCCCGCGAACGCACCGGCCGAGCTGCTCGCGTCGTTCTGCACGGCCTGAGCACCGCACCACCCACGCCCCCGTCTTCTCGCTCCACCCGGCTCTCTCCCAGGAGGCATCGACCCCGATGCAAACCCATCAGTACGACGTCGTCATCGTCGGCGCAGGCGGCGCCGGGATGCGCGCGGCGCTGGAGTCGTCCGGCAAGGTCCGTACGGCCGTCATCTCCAAGCTCTACCCCACGCGCTCGCACACGGGCGCCGCGCAGGGCGGCATGTGCGCCGCCCTCGCCAACGTGGAGGAGGACAACTGGGAGTGGCACACGTTCGACACGGTCAAGGGCGGCGACTACCTCGTCGACCAGGACGCCGCGGAGATCATGGCCAAGGAGGCCATCGACGCGGTCCTCGACCTCGAGCGCATGGGCCTGCCGTTCAACCGCACGCCCGAGGGCCGCATCGACCAGCGCCGGTTCGGCGGGCACACCCGCAACCACGGCGAGGCCGCGGTGCGCCGCTCGTGCTACGCCGCGGACCGCACCGGCCACATGATCCTCCAGACGCTCTACCAGCAGTGCGTCAAGCAGGACGTCGAGTTCTTCAACGAGTTCTACGTGCTCGACCTCATCACCGACCACGACCTCTCGGCCGGCGAGATCCCGGACGACGAGACGGTCACCGCGACCGGCGTCGTCGCCTACGACCTCGCGACCGGCGAGATCCACGTGTTCCAGGCGAAGGCGATCATCTTCGCCACGGGTGGCGCGGGCAAGATCTTCAAGACGACGTCCAACGCGCACACGCTCACGGGTGACGGCATGGCCCTGGCGTACCGCCGCGGCCTGCCGCTGGAGGACATGGAGTTCTTCCAGTTCCACCCGACGGGCCTCGCGGGTCTCGGCATCCTCCTTTCGGAGGCGGCGCGCGGCGAGGGCGGGATTCTCCGCAACGCGGACGGCGAGCGCTTCATGGAGCGCTACGCACCCACCATCAAGGATCTCGCACCGCGCGACATCGTCGCCCGGTCGATGGCGAACGAGGTCCGCGAGGGTCGTGGCGCCGGGCCGAACAAGGACTACGTCCTGCTCGACCTCACGCACCTCGAGCCCGCGCACATCGACGCGAAGCTCCCGGACATCACGGAGTTCGCGCGGACGTACCTCGGCATCGAGCCGTACACCGAGCCCGTGCCCGTCTACCCGACGGCGCACTACGCGATGGGCGGCATCCCGACGAACGTCGCGGCCGAGGTCCTGCGCGACAGCAGCCACGTCGTCAAGGGGCTCTACGCCGCGGGCGAGGTCGCGTGCGTGAGCGTCCACGGCTCCAACCGCCTGGGCACGAACTCGCTGCTCGACATCAACGTCTTCGGCAAGCGCGCCGGCCGCACCGCCGCCGCGTACGCCGCGACGGCGTCGTACACCGAGCTCCCCGAGAACCCCGCGGCCGCCGTGATCGCGCAGCTCGAGGAGATGCGCAACCGCCCCGACGGCGAGCGCGTCGCCGACGTGCGCAAGGCGCTCCAGGAGACGATGGACGCCAACGCCCAGGTGTTCCGCACCGGGGAGTCGCTCAACCAGGCCCTCGCGGACATCCGCGACCTGCAGAAGCGGTACAAGAACGTCTCGGTCCAGGACAAGGGCCGGATGTTCAACACCGACCTGCTCGAGGCCATCGAGCTCGGGTTCCTCCTCGACATCGCCGAGGTCACCGTCGTCGCGGCCATCAACCGCAAGGAGTCGCGCGGCGGCCACTACCGCGAGGACTACCCCGACCGGGACGACACGAACTACATGCTGCACACGATGGCCTACCGCCGTCCGACGTCGGCACCGGACACCGCCGACGGGCACGTCGCGGGGTACTTCGACCACGTCGAGTCCTTCGACGGCTACAAGGTCGCCCTGGGCTCCAAGCCCGTCACCCAGACCCGGTACGAGCCCATGGAGCGGAAGTACTGATGACTGCCACACTCGAGAGCCCCGCCCCCGAGGCCAAGGCCGGCGAGATCCCCTCGTTCGAGGTCACGCTCCGCATCCGGCGCTACCTCCCCGAGTCGGAGCACGGCGAGGACGCGTACTGGGACGAGTTCACCGTCCTGGCCCACGGCACCGACCGCGTGCTCGACGCCCTGCACAAGATCAAGTGGGAGAACGACGGCTCGCTCACCTTCCGTCGCTCGTGCGCGCACGGCGTGTGCGGGTCGGACGCCATGCGCATCAACGGCCGCAACCGCCTCGCGTGCAAGACGCTGCTCAAGGACGTCAACCCCGACAAGCCCATCACGGTCGAGCCCATCAAGGGCCTGCCCGTGGTCAAGGACCTCGTCGTGGACATGGAGCCGTTCTTCGCCTCCTACCGCGAGATCATGCCGTTCCTCATCACGTCGGGGAACGAGCCCAGCAAGGAGCGCCTGCAGTCCGCCGAGCAGCGCGAGCGCTTCGACGACACCACCAAGTGCATCCTGTGCGCGGCGTGCACGTCGTCGTGCCCGGTG
The DNA here is from genome assembly GCF_009708005.2 of Cellulosimicrobium protaetiae. Lineage (NCBI taxonomy): Bacteria > Bacillati > Actinomycetota > Actinomycetes > Micrococcales > Promicromonosporaceae > Cellulosimicrobium > Cellulosimicrobium protaetiae. The sequence continues at coordinate 3,496,756 of NZ_CP052757.1, forward strand.
TTCTGGACGGACGGCCAGTACTTCGGGCCCGCTGCGATCGTCAACGCGCACCGCTTCATCTTCGACAGCCGCGACGAGGGCGCCACGCAGCGCCTGGAGATCCTCAACGACAAGGAGGGCGTGTGGCGCTGCCGCACGACCTTCAACTGCACCGAGGCCTGCCCCCGCGGCATCGAGGTCACCAAGGCGATCCAGGAGGTCAAGCGCGCGATGATCACGCGCGCCTTCTGATCCCCGCACGTCCCGCACGTCCCGCGCGGAGGGCGCCGACCGGCACGGTCGGCGCCCTTCGCCGTCCCGCCGCCGCTCGGGTCACACCCGATCGGACGCCACCGCGGACCCCACCGCGGGGACAGGAGAGCCCTCCCACGACCGCGGACCTGACCGCCGTGTCGACGGCTACGCGCCGCGCGGGAGGCGGGCACGGCGGACGCCACGGACGACCGGGCTCCAGGGCTTGCCGGACCCCTGGCCGGCACGGATGCGCTCCTCCGCCGACCCGACCACGACGACGGTCCTCTCCGCGTCCTCGGTCGTCGCGTGACGAGGGACGCGTGCGTGCCGTGCGTCGACCACGGGGTTGCCGTCGACGACGGGCAGCTCCGGTCGCCCGTCGCGCGCGTGCCGGGGGCCGCCCGGCTCGGGCTCGGGCGGGCGCGGGGGGTCCGCCATCCACGCGCAGACCGCGAGCAGGATGCGGGCGGTGAAGTTGACGAGGAGCAGGAGCGTCACGAGCACGGCGAACGACGCGAGCAAGGCGTTGCGGCTCGCGCTCCCCGCGACGAAGGAGGACCCGAGGTAGCGCAGCCCGCTGAAGGCGACGGAAGCGGTGAGCGCACCCACGACGAGGTCCCGGCGCCGTCGCACGCGCACGCCGGCCAGGAGCGTCACCACGACCACCACGAGCAGCGCGTCGAGCAGGACGCTCACGAGCGTCCCCGCCCCTGTGACGAGCAGCGCGGTCCCGCCTCCGAGGCCGAGCGCCGCCGTGATCCGGGTGCCGAGCGCGGTGACGGCGATCCCCGCGACCGCTGACACGAGCATCGTCAGTGCCAGGAGGAAGAAGCCGAGCAGTGCACGGGCCCGGGCGACGAGCGCGCTCTGGCCGACGTCGCTGACGCCGAACATCGTCCGCACCGCGCCACGCAGGTGGTACATGAACGTCACGACGGAGAAGAGCAGGACGACGCCGGCGACGATGCTCGTGACGCTCAGCCCCGGTTCGAGCAGCAGGTCGTCGGGCGAGATGACGCCCTTCTCGCCGTCGACGGCGATGAGCCCGGGGACCAGCTCGTTGATCTCGCCGAAGACCACGTCCATGAGCTCCCGGCGGCCTCCGAGGACCTGCATGAAGACCGAGTAGCCGATCGTCAGCGCGGCGAACAGGGAGAACAAGGCGGAGTAGGCGATCCCGCCGCACAGCAGCGATCCGCGCGCGTACAGGTAGCGGTAGGTCGCGCGCCCCGCGCGGCTGCCCTTCCACCACTCGCCGAGCGTCCGGGTGCGCTCGACGGTGCGCGCGACGACGCCCGGCTCGGCGGTGTCGTGCGACGTCACGCCCAGAACCCTACGAGGGGGTCACGTTCCCGGCATCCGCGGTGAGCGCGAAGACCTGCTCGGGGCGCCACACGCCGTCGTCGCCGTGCTCGTACAGCGAGATCCCGGTGACCTCGAACGCCGCCTCGTAGGTCGCCATCTCCTCGAACGCGGCGTCGAGCGCGGCGTCGGGCACCTCGTGCGCGACGGTCACGTGCGGGTGGTAGTTGAACCGCAGGTCCTGGGCGAGGGGGCCCGTGCGGATCGCGCTCTCGAGGTGCTCGCACTCGGCGATCCCCTCGACCACCTGGATGAACACGACGGGCGAGATGGGCCGGAACGTGGCGCTGCCGCGCAGATGGATCCGGAACGGCGCCGCCGATGCGGCGACCGCGGCGAGGTGGTCGCGCGCCGCGTCGATACCGGCCGGGTCGAGGACCGTCGGCCCGAGGAGCGTGACGTGCGGCGGGATGGACCGCGCGAGCGGGTCACCGAACCGCGCACGCGCGTCCTGGAGCTGTGTCGCGAACGGCTCGGGGACCTCGATCGCGATGCCGATCCGCACCTGCTGCGGCCCACGCTCCGGGAGGTTCACGCGGTCGGCCCTCCCACGGGCAGGAGGCCGACGCGCTCGTAGATCCGCGCGAGGGTGCCGGCGGCGATCTCCCGTGCCTTCTGCGCGCCGCGCGCGAGCACGGCGTCGAGCTCCGCCGGGTCCGCGAGGTAGGTGTTGGCACGCTCCTGGAACGGCGTCAGGAATTCGACGACGACGTCCGCGAGGTCCACCTTGAGGTGGCCGTACCCGCGGCCGTCGTACTCGGCGGCGATCGCCTCGACGTCGCGCCCGGTCAGGGCCGAGAAGATGGTGAGGAGGTTCGAGACGCCGGGCTTGCCCACCGGGTCGTACCGGATCTCGGTGCCGGAGTCCGTCGCGGCCGACCGGATCCGCTTCGCCGCGACCTTCGGGTCCTCCAGGAGCCAGATGACGCCCTTGCCGTTGGACGACGACTTGCTCATCTTGGCCGTGGGTTCCTGCAGGTCGTAGATCTTCGCCACCGACCGGACGATGTGCGCCTCGGGCACGACCGCGGTGCCTTCGCCGAACCGGGCGTTGAGGCGCTCCGCGAGGTCGCGGGTGAGCTCGAGATGCTGGCGCTGGTCCTCGCCGACGGGGACCAGGGCCGCGTCGTACAGCAGGATGTCGGCCGCCATGAGCACCGGGTAGGTGAACAGCCCCACGGTCGTGCCGTCGGTGCCCTGCTTCGCGGACTTGTCCTTGAACTGCGTCATGCGGCCGGCCTCGCCGAAGCCGGTCTGGCACGACAGCACCCACGACAGCTCGGCGTGCTGCGGCACGTGCGACTGCACGAAGAGCGCGGAGCGGTCCGGGTCGACGCCGCCCGCGAGGTACTGCGCCGCGGTGCGTCGCGTGCGCTCGCGCAGCCGCTCCGGGTCGGGGTTCACGGTGAGCGCGTGCAGGTCGACGACGCAGTACAGCGCGTCGTACGCCTCCTGGAGCGAGACCCACTGGCGGAGCGCGCCGATGTAGTTCCCGAGCTGCAGCGAGTCCTCCGTGGGCTGCATGCCCGAGAGGATCCGAGGCCTGGTGCTCGGCGGGTTCCCGGGCTCCTGCGTGGTCACCGGGACCGGTGTCGAACCGATGTGCGTCGCCTCCGTGGACATGGCCTCATTCTGACAGGTGGTGCCTCGCCGGAACGAATCGCTCCCGTGGCCCGGACCGGTCGGGGTGCTCAGGTGGCCTCGTCGTCGAACGGGGCGCGACCACCCGGCGGGACGGACGACGGAGCCGTCCGCGACGCCGGGGTGGGCGCGGCGCGCTCACGGTCCGGCTCGTCGTCCAGGAGGGCCTCGCGCACGATGCGCCGCGGGTCGTACTGACGCGGGTCGAGCTTCGACCAGTCGACGTCCGAGATCTCGTCCCCGATCTCCGCGTCGACGCGCGCCTTCGCGTCCCGCAGGTACCCGCGGGCAGAGCGGACGAACGACCCGAGCTGCTCGGCGTAGCGCGGCAGTCGCTCGGGGCCGATGACGACGACCGCCACGACGAGGAGCACGACGAACTCGGCTCCGTTGATCCCGAACACGCGGACAGACTACTCGCTCGTGGCCTCGTCGAGGACGACGCGGACGTCGCGCTCCTGGTCCCCCGTGCGGACGCGGAGGGTCACGGCGTCCCCCGGGGCCTTCGCCCGGATCGCGACGATGAGCTCGTCCGACTCCGTGACGGGCCGCCCGTCGATGGACAGGATGACGTCGCCGGGGCGGATACCGGCGGCGTCGGCGGGTCCGTCGGGCGTGACCGCGGGAGTCCCGGACTGGGCGTCGGTCGAGACCTGGACGCCCTCGCCCTGGTACCGCTGGTCGAGGAGGACGCCGATCACCGGGTAGGTGGCCACGCCGTCGGCGATGAGCTGCTCGGCGGTCCGGCGCGCCTGGTTGGACGGGATCGCGAAGCCGAGACCGATGCTCCCCGTCGCCGACGAGCTGCCCGGCGGCTGCGCGATGGCGGAGTTGATGCCCACGACCTGGCCGCTCCCGTCGACGAGCGGGCCACCGGAGTTGCCGGGGTTGATCGCGGCGTCGGTCTGGATCGCGTTGATGAACGCCGTCTCTGCCGCTGCCCCCGCCTGGACGGGTCGGTTGAGCGCGCTGATGATGCCCGTGGTGACGGTCCCGTTGAGGCCCAGGGGTGCGCCGACGGCGACCACCGGGTCCCCGACGACGACACCGTCCGAGTCGCCGAGCGCCAGCGGCGTGAGCCCGGTGTCCTCGACCTTGACCACGGCGAGGTCGTAGTCGACCGTACGGCCCACGAGCTCGGCCGGGCTCTGGTGCCCGTCCGAGAACAGGACGACGACCTCGCCGCCGTCGGCGGCGGACGCCACGACGTGGTTGTTCGTGAGGATGTACCCGTCCTCGCGCAGCACGAACCCGGACCCGGTCGCGACCCCGTCGGTCCCCCGGACCTCGAGCGAGACGACGCTCGGCAGGACCGTCGAGGCGATGTCGGCGACAGACCCCGCGGGGCGGTCGGCACCGGGCTCGACGCTCGCCGGAGGCAGGGACGACGTGTACGAGCCTGCGGGGGCCGGACCGAGGAGGCGGTCCGCGGCGACGCCCCCGAGCGCGCCGGCGACGAGCGCGAGCACGGCGACCCCCGCGACGGCGGCGGGTCGCAGACCTCGCCGCGGCTCCGGCCTGGAGGGGTCCCGCGGCACGCCGACGAGGGTCGGGTCGACCGAGCCGCCCGGCCGCGTCGGGGCGGACGGCCCCTCCGGCTGCCCGAACGCGCGCAGCGTCTCCCAGGGGTCCGCCGGTCCCGGCGACGTCCCCGCGGAGCCACCCGGCGCCGGAGACGGGGCCGGTGCACCGACGGATGGCCCGGCGGGCACCGCGGTGGGCGGCGGCGGGACCGGACCGGGACCGTACGCTGCCGACGGCGGGACGGGCGGGACGCCCCGGTACGCCGACGGCGGCGCGAACGGGTGGGGCGCGGCGCCCTGGTCCCGGGGGTGCTCCGGGCCGGTCTGGGGGTCGGTCATGAGGTCCCGAGCGCTCCTGTCATGGTCGTCCAGCCCCGGGAGATGCGCGCCGGGACCCCGGCATCGTAGTCACGGGCGGGGAACGCCGCCACGAGAGCGGCGACGGTCTCCTGCTCGGTGTCCGCGACGACGTCGACGACCGTGTCGCCCGACTGCCAGACGACGTGCCACGGCGCCTCGGACAGCACGTGCACGCGCCGCCCGTCGACGTCCCACGTCTCCCCGCCCGCGAGCGCGGCGGCGTCCAGGAGGCCCGCCTGCTCGCGCACGACGGCCTCGCCGCCGGGCGCCTCGAGGTCGATCTCGAGCACGCCGCGCGCGCCGTCGTGCCGGACGCCGACGACCGTGAAGCCCTCCGGCCAGGCGGTCGGGCACGCCCATCCCGCCGCGTCGAGAGCGGCGAGCGTGCCGGCCCCGCTCACGCCGGACCCGTCCGAACCGTCGCCCGAGCCCAGGGCGGGAGCCGCTCCCACCACGAGAGCGCCCGTCGCGCGGGGCGCCGCCTGCGCCAGCACGCTCAGCGGGTCGCTGCGGTGCAGGTCCGGCGTGACGACCGGGCTCTCCCCCAGCACGAAGAGCCCGACCGCCGCGATCCCGACGCCGCCCACGACCAGTCCCGCGATCCGCCGGCCGAGCGTGCCCCGGCGCACCTCGCCGCTCCAGGCGCCTCGCGGCAGGGTGGCGGGCTCGGCCCAGGGCGTGGCCGGGGCCGAGCGAAGCGGATCCCCTGCCGTCGTCGGGATCTGCGCCGAGAGCGCGAGCAAGCGCGCGGCGAGGTCCGGGGCGGGCTCGACCGGCCCGGCCGAGCTCAGCGCCCGTCGCGCCGCCCGCGCAGCGGTGAGCTCCGCCGCGCACCGCGGGCAGCAGGCCACGTGCTCGAGGGCGCGCTCGGCCTCGGCCGGCGTGAGCTGCCCGTCGACGAGCGCGGAGAGGCGGGAACCGAGATGCGTCACGCCGCCCCCCGGGCGCCCACGGGGGTCGGCGTGTCGTCCGAGGCCGGGCGGTCAGCGGGGTCGCGGTGCGGGAGGGCGGCGCGCAGCTGCGACCGCGCGCGGTGGATCCGGGAGCGGACCGTGCCGAGCTTGATGCCCAGGGTCACGGCGATCTCCTCGTACGAGAGCCCCTCGATGTCGCACAGGACGACGGCGGCCCGGTACTCGGGCGAGAGGGCGTCGAGGGCGCGCTGCACGTCGTGGTCGAGGTTCGCGTGCTCGAACCCTCGCTCGGGCTGGGCGTCGGCACGGGCGGGGTACTGCCCGTCGTCGTCGCCCATCGCCTCCATGCGGATGCGCTGCTTGCGTCGGACCTGGTCGAGGAAGAGGTTCGTCGTGATCCGGTGCAGCCACCCCTCGAACGTCCCGGGCGTGTAGCTCGACAGGGAGCGGAACACGCGGACGAACGTCTCCTGGGTGAGGTCCTCGGCGTCCTGCCTGTTGCCCGTGAGGCGGTAGGCGAGCCGGTACACGCGGGCCGAGTGCTCGCGGACGATCGCGTCCCACGACGGCGGCACCCACGCCGCACCCTCCTGCGTCCCGTGCGTGCTGGTCCCTCGTCCTGCGTCGTCCACGTCGTCCATCGTCCCAGAAGAACGCCCGGCCCCCGCCCGGTGTTCCCCTGCCCGCGCGGGACGTCCGCGCGACGTCCACGCCCCGTGCACACACGCCGAGCGCGGGAACGAGCCGGTGCGGGAGGGTGCGGGTACGATCCGAGACAGCGCGCGCCGGGGACCGTACCCCGAGCGCCGTCGGACGAGAGACCACACGGAGGTACTCATCACCAGCGACGTCGGCACCCAGCGCAGCGCGAAGGCAGCGAGCTGGGTGTACAGCGAGGAGTTCGTCCCGGAGGACGAGGTCCTCCTGCGTGCGCGGGACCGCGCCGCCGAGCTCGGCTGCCCGACGGTGCTCCCCGGGGTGGGGGCAGTCCTGCAGGTGCTCGCGGCGTCCCTCTCCGCCCGGGCGGTCGTCGAGATCGGGACCGGCACGGGCGTCGCCTCGCTCTGGCTCCTGCGCGGCATGCCGTCCGACGGCGTGCTGACGACCATCGACGTCGAGGTCGAGCACCAGCGCGCGGCGAAGGAGGCGTTCACCGAGGCGGGCGTCGCCGCGGCCAGGACGCGCACGATCCCGGGCCGGGCGAGCGAGGTGCTCCCCCGGCTCACCGACGGCGCGTACGACCTCGTGCTGGTGGGCGCGGACAAGCACAGCTATCCCGAGTACGTCGAGCAGGGGCTCCGGCTGCTGCGCCCGGGCGGCGTGCTCGCCGTCGACGGCGCGCTGTCGCACGACCGGGTCGCCGACCCGGCGCGACGGGACGAGGTCACGACGATCGTCCGGGAGGTGGGCCGCTCGCTGCGGTCCGACGAGCGCGTGCTGCCCGCGCTGGTCCCGAGCGGGGACGGGCTCCTCCTCGCGGTGCGTCGCTGACGTCCTGCCCTCGCGCCGACGGTCCGGACGTCGCCGTTCCCGGCCCGCGAGAGACGGGTCAGAGCCGGTCGAGCGCCTCGATCAGGAGCCGTGCGCCGTAGCCGGTCGCCCCGGCGACGACCTCGTGCCGGTCGGCCGTCGCTCGCGCCGGGCCTGCCACGTCCAGGTGCGCCCAGGGCACGTCGCCGACGAACTCCCGCAGGAACAGCGCGGCCGTGATCGACCCGCCGCCCGGGTTCTCGACGGGGACGTGGCGGAGGTCGGCGACGTCGGAGCGCAGCGCGCCCACGTAGTCCTCGACGAGCGGCATGCGCCACACCCGCTCGCCGGTGGCCAGCGCGGCGTCCTCCAGGACCCTGGCGACGGCCTCGTCGGTGGCGAACAGCGCCGCGTGCCCGCGGCCCAGCCCGACGCTCGCGGCCCCGGTCAGCGTCGCGACGTCGACGAGCACGTCGGGTGCGAGCTCGGCCACCGCGTAGGCGATCGCGTCCGCGAGGACGAGCCGACCCTCGGCGTCCGTGTTGGCGACCTCCACCGTCCGGCCGGACCAGGTCCGCAGCACGTCTCCGGGGCGGTACGACGCGGCGCCGACGTGGTTCTCGGCGAGCGGGAGCACCGCGGTGACCCGGCGGGCAGAGCGCGACGCGGCCGCGCCGAGGACCGCCGCGAGGGCGACCGCGGCGCCCGCCATGTCGGTCTTCATCGGCACCATGGCCTCGCGCGGCTTGATGGAGAGACCGCCCGTGTCGTACGTGATGCCCTTGCCCACGACGACGACGTGCCTCGCGTCGGTACCCTCGGGCGGGACCACGCCGTGCTCGGCCGGGTCGTACGTGATGGTCACGAGGCGGGGCGGTCGTGCCGAGCCCGTGCCGACCGCCAGGAGTGCGCCGAATCCCTCGGCGGCGAGCTCCGCAGGGCCGCGCACCGTGCTGTCCAGCCCGGCCGCGTCGGCGAGGTCGACCGCGCGGTCGGCGAACCACGCGGGGTCCTTGACGTCGGACGGCGTGTTCGCGAGGTCGCGGACCAGCCAGGTCGCGCCCGCGGCGCGCTGCGCCGCCGCGATCGGCGCCGCCACGTCGGGCCGGCCCTCCGGTGCGAGCAGGACCAGCTGCTCGGCGACGGTGTCGCCGGACCGTTCACGGTCCCCCCGCCGGGACTGGTCGTACGCGGCGAGAAGGTAGCCCTCGACGAACGCGCGGACCTCCTCGGGGCCGCCGTCGGCCGTCGCGGCGCTGACGACGCGCTCGAGGCCGCGTGCCCCGCGGGCGAGCGCGGCACCGGCACGCCGCAGGTCCGACACGGTCCCCGCACCGACCCCGAGGAGCAGCAGCCGCGGGGGCAGGCCTGACCACGGGAGCCGCGCCTCGGACCCGGCGTGCGTGCGGGGCAGGTCGACGCGCACGAGCTCCCCGGCTGCGCCCCGGAAGGTCCGCCCGCCCGCCCGCTCGGCGAGCTCCGCGAGGTCGACTCCGTACCGCACCGTCGCGTCGACGGTCCCGGCGCGGGGCTGCAGCCCGTCCTCCGCCTCACGCGGTGGCGCGACGGCGACCACGACCGCGTCGACCTGCGCGTCGTCGACGAGCGGGGAGTCGCTCAGGCGACCCCGCGCACCGACCACCTCGGGCAGCGCACGGGGAACGCTCGGGACGCCGACGGGACGGCGCTCACGTGCCGGCAATCAGCCCACCACGGCCTGGAGCGCCTCACCCAGCTCGCTGGCCTCGGTCGCGTTGAGCTCGACCACCAGACGTCCGCCACCCTCGAGCGGGACCCGCATGACGATGCCTCGCCCTTCCTTGGTGACCTCCAGCGGTCCGTCACCCGTCCGCGGCTTCATCGCAGCCATCGATGGCACTCCATTTCCGTTGTCCCGAGTCCACCTCGCACGCGCGAGGAGGGGCGTCCGACCTCGGACGACGCCCGAGGACAGTCTAGTTCACGCCTGCCGACATCCCGGGCGTCCCGGTCACGGCGGCCAGCCCGAGGGCGGGACGAGCCGCCAGAGCTCCCACACCCACCACGCCTGGCCCGCGACGCACACGACCGTGACCGCGGCGAGCCACAGCCGCGAACGCGTCCAGCCGACGGTCACCGCGGCGAGCGGGAACGCGAGCAGCAGGAAGCGCACGAGGGACGTCCCCGGCTGGATCGTCGCGACGAGGTAGGCGAGGTAGGCACCGGACCACGCGTGCATCTCGGGGCCAAGACGCGCCGCGACCGGGTTGAGCACGAGCGCGGCCGCCCCGAGCAGGACGACCGCGAGCACCCAGGGGCCCGCGTCGCCCGTCAGCCAGCGCGAGACGTCGACCCACGGGACGAACGGCACGACCTCGGCGCCGCCGCGCCACGCCTCCTGGGTCCGGAAGTACCCCTGGTGGACACCCGTGACGAGGCTGCACACCCACGGCCACACCAGCCCGCTCGCCACCGCTACCGCGGCCGACGCGCCCAGCCGGACGGCGTCGGCCACGGGCAGGTCGCCACGGCGCCATCGCGCGATCCCGTGCCAGACGACGACGACGGCCATCGGCAGCGCCACCGCACGCGTGAACCCGAGGAGCACGATCACGAGCGCGGTCCACCCGTAGCGGCGCCGGAAGAGCAGCAGGAGGGCCGACGCCACGAGGAGCAGCGCGAGCGACTCGGTGTACGCGACCTGGAGGACGGGGCTGGACGGGAAGACGCTCACGAGCAGCACGGTCGCGAGCGGCAGCCCGGGCCGCCGCTCCACCGCGGCAGCTCCGGCCGTCGCGACGAGCCGGTGGACGACGAGCACCGCACCCGCGCCGCACGCGAGCGCGACCGTGGGTGCGAGGACGTCCCACCCGAGACCCGTCACGGCGTCCAGCGCGCGGACGAGCGCCGGGAAGAGCGGGAAGAACGCCCAGACGTTCTGCTGCACCACGCCGTCGGGGCCCACGGGGAGCGTGTCGGGGTAGCCGGACGCGGAGATCTGCTCGTACCAGCTCGCGTCCCACATGCGCGCCACGTACGGCAGGTACGACGGCGCGGCCTCGGTCCAGGGGTTCTCCTCCTGGGACCGGGCGACGACGAGGAGGATCGCGGCGCTCGTCGCGCGGGCGAGCCCGTACACCACGAGCACCTGGACCCACCACCGCCAGGTCGCGGGCCGCAGCAGCCGCGCGCGCGCCACGGTGACGGGCGTCGCACGCGGCGTGGTCACGCGAGGCCCCGCAGGGCTGCTGCCGGGCCCGTCTCGTCGCGGACGGCCGCCACCAGGTCCAGGACGCGCCGGGTCGCGGCCACGTCGTGCGCACGGAAGACGCGCGCGCCGAGCCACGCGGCGACGGCCGTCGCCGCGAGCGTGCCCTCGAGCCGCTCGTCGGCGGGGAGGTCGAGCGTCTCGCCCACGAAGTCCTTGCGGGACAGTGCCATGAGGAGCGGGAACCCGAGCCCCGCGAGGACCTCCGTCCGGCGCAGGAGGTGCAGGGAGTGCCACGTGTTCTTGCCGAAGTCGTGCGTCGGGTCGACGAGCACGGACGCGCGCGGGACGCCGCACGCCACCGCACGCTCCGCCGCGGCGCGGAGGGTCGCCACGACGTCCTGGACGACGCCGTCGCGCGGGTCGGTCGCCCCCGGCCGCGCCGGGTAGTCGACGCGGAACGGGTCGGTCCGGGGTTCCGCCCCGCCCGTGTGGGAGCACACGACCCCCACGCCGTGCTCGCCCGCGACCTCGACCAGTCGCGGGTCGTGGCCCGCCCACGTGTCGTTGATGAGGTCGGCGCCCGCGAGCGCCGCCTCGTGCGCGACCTCGGCCCGCCACGTGTCGACGCTCACGAGCAGGTCGGGGAACTCGGCGCGCACCCGAGCGACGAAGGGCACCACGCGACGGACCTCCTCGGCGGGCGTCACGACCGGGCCGACGCCCGCCCGTACGCCTCCCACGTCGAGGATCTCCGCGCCCTGGACGACGGCACGCTCGACCGCGGCGAGCGCGTCCCGGTCGTCGAGCTGGCGCGCGCCCGCGTAGAACGAGTCGTCGGTGCGGTTGACGATCGCCATCACGGCGGGCCGCTCGAGGACCCGCCCGCGCAGCACGAGCGACGTGCCGCGCGGCGGGATCCCCAGCGGCGAGAGAGGTACCGCTTCGTCGCCGGGGAGCCGTTCGGGGGACCCCGCGGGCGCGCCCGGCCCGGGTGCGGTCATCGCGCCGGGTCCGTCAGCTCGCGTCGCCGGCCTGCGACCGGGCGAGCTCCTCGGTCGCCTCGAGCTCCTCGGCGCGCAGCTCGGCGCCGCGGTCGCACACGTACTCGACGGCCTCGGCCGGGTCGTCGCACAGGTGGACGAGGTCGAGGTCGTGGGGGCTGATCATGCCGCGCCCCGCGACCGCCGTGCGTGCCCACTCGAGCAGCCCGCTCCAGTAGTCCGTGCCGACGAGCGCCACCGGGAACTCGGTGATCTTGTGGGTCTGGACGAGCGTGAGCGCCTCGAACAGCTCGTCGAACGTCCCGAAACCGCCCGGAAGGACGACGAAGCCCTGGGCGTACTTCACGAACATCGTCTTGCGGGCGAAGAAGTAGCGGAAGTTCACGCCGAGGTTGACGTACCGGTTCATGCCCTGCTCGAACGGCAGCTCGATGCCGAGCCCGACCGAGAGGCCCCCCGCCTCCGAGGCGCCCTTGTTCGCGGCCTCCATGATGCCGGGCCCGCCGCCCGTGATGACCGCGAAGCCCTCGTCGACGAGGCGACGGCCGACGTCCTCGGCGAGCGCGTAGTCCGGGTGGTCCGGCTTGGTGCGGGCGGACCCGAACACCGACACGGCCGGGCCGACCTCCGCGAGAGCGCCGAAGCCCTCGACGAACTCGCTCTGGATGCGCATCACGCGCCACGGGTCCGAGTGGACCCAGTCCGCGCTGCCCCCCGTGTCGAGGAGTCGCTGGTCCGTCGTCTGACGCGGGATCTGGTCCCCGCGCAGCAGCACCGGCCCCTTGCGGTACCCCGTCCCCGCCTGGGGCACGCCGTCGTCAGAACCCTGGTCACGCACCGTGTCGCTCATGGTCACGAGCCTATGCCGCAGGTGTGGCCAGGAGCCACGCACGCAGCGCGTCGCGGCACAGCGCGAACTGGCCGACCGGGCAGCGCTCGTCGTCCTTGTGCGCGAGGAGCGGATCTCCCGGACCGAAGTTCACCGCCGGGATGCCCAGCTCGGCGAAGCGCGCGACGTCGGTCCAGCCGTACTTCGGCGCCGGCGCGCCGCCCGTGACGCCCAGCACTGCCGCCGCGAAGTCGGCGGCGAGCGGGTCGTCCAGCCCGGGGCGCGCGCCCGGCGCGGCGTCGGTGAGCACGACCTCGAAGCCCGCGAACAGCTCGCGCACGTGCTGCTCGGCCTCGGCCACCGTGCGCGACGGCGCGAACCGGAAGTTCACCGTGACCACGCACTCGTCCGGGACGACGTTCCCCGCGATCCCGCCGCGGATCCCCACGGCGTTCATCCCCTCGCGGTACACCAGGCCGTCGACGTCGGCCTCCTGCGGCACGTACGCCGCCAGCCGGTCGAGCACCTCGTGCGCCGCGTGGATCGCGTTGGCCCCCGTCCAGGCGCGCGCGGAGTGCGCGGCCACCCCGGGGACGCGGACCTCGACCCGCAGCGTGCCGTTGCACCCGCCCTCGAGCCCCGCCGACGTCGGCTCGCCCAGGACCGCGAAGTCGGCCGCGAGCAGGTCGGGACGGTTGCGCGCGAGGCGCCCGAGCCCGTTGAGGTCGGACGCGACCTCCTCGTTGTCGTAGAACACCCACGTGACGTCCTGCGACGGCGCGTCGAGCTCCGCGGCGAGCGCGAGCGCGACCGCGACACCGCCCTTCATGTCGACGGTCCCCCGCCCCCACACCTCGGCGTGGGCGCCCTCCCCGACGACGCGGGTGGGGAGGTTCGGCGGGTCCGTGAGGGGCACGGTGTCCAGGTGACCGGCGATCACCACGCGCCGCTCCCGGCCGAGCGACGTGCGCGCGACGACCGTGTCGCCGTCGCGCACGACCTCCAGGTGCGGGTACGCACGCAGCGCCGTCTCGACCGCGTCCGCGAGCGCGCGCTCGTCGCCGCTGACCGACGGTGTGTCGCACACCGCCCGGAACAGCGCGACGAGGTCGCCGGTGAGGTCGAGCGCGGGCAGGCCGGAGGGGGTGGGAGAGGTCACGCCAGCACCCTACCGGCGGCGGATAGGGTGGGGCGCATGACTTCTGCGACCCCCGCGACCGCCCCCTCGGTGGCCGCGTCCGAGCCGCGTACGGCGTGGGGCTACGGCCTGGCGACCGTCACCGACGACGGCACGACCCTCGACGTCTGGTACCCCGCCCCGGCGCTCGGCGCCGCGCCGGCGGACACGACCGTCCCCGCCTCCCTCGACGCGCTCGCCGAGCGCGACGAGGTGCGCGGCGTCGACGTCGTCGTGGTGCGGACCGAGATCGACCTCGACGCCGCCCCGGCCGACACCGCCGACGCGTACCTGCGCCTCCACCTGCTCTCCCACCGCCTCGTCGCCCCGCACGGGCAGAACCTCGACGGTCTCTTCGGCGTGCTGACGAACGTCGTCTGGACCAACCACGGCGCGTGCGCGGTCGAGGGCTTCGAGGAGACCCGGCTGCGCCTGCGCGCGACCGGGCAGACCGTGACCGTGTACGGCGTCGACAAGTTCCCGCGCATGGTCGACTACGTCGTCCCCTCGGGCGTCCGCGTCGCCGACGCCGACCGCGTGCGCCTCGGCGCGCACCTCGCCCCGGGCACCACCGTCATGCACGAGGGCTTCGTCAACTTCAACGCCGGGACGCTCGGCACGTCGATGGTCGAGGGCCGGATCTCCGCGGGCGTCGTCGTCGGCGACGGATCCGACGTCGGGGGCGGCGCGTCGATCATGGGCACCCTCTCCGGCGGCGGCCGCGAGGTCATCTCCCTCGGGCAGCGCTCGCTCCTCGGCGCCAACGCGGGCCTCGGCATCCCCCTGGGCGACGACTGCGTCGTCGAGTCCGGTCTCTACGTCACCGCGGGCACCAAGGTGACGGTCGTCGGGCAGACCGACGCCTCGGGCGCTCCGCTCGTCGTCAAAGCGCGCGAGCTCTCGGGCCGGTCCGGCATCCTGTTCCGCCGCAACTCGCTCACCGGCGGCGTCGAGGCCGTGTCCCGCACGGGCGCCGGCGTCGAGCTCAACGCCGCGCTCCACGCGAACTGACCCACCCGGCGAGAACGACGGCGTCCCGCATGACCACGACCCGAGCCCCCCGTCCCCGGGACCTGCCGGACGTCGGTCGCGCACGACGCCGACGCCGTCCGCTCCGCACCGCGGTCACCCTCCTCACGGTCGCCGCGGTCGGGGTGGGCGGCGTCGTCGTCGCCCTCAACCGGCTCGACGCCGACACACCCGTCGCCGAGCGGTGCGCCGCGACCGCCGACGGCCGCACCTGGTACCTGTCCGTCACCCAGGCGGACAACGCGGCGCTGATCGCCGTCGCCGCCGAGCGCCGCGGCCTCCCTGCCCGGGCCGCGACCATCGGGCTCGCGACGGCGCTCCAGGAGTCCCGGCTCGTCAACATCGACTATGGCGACCGCGACTCCGTCGGCCTGTTCCAGCAGCGCCCGTCCCAGGGCTGGGGCAGCGTCGAGCAGATCATGGACCCCGTCTACTCGACCGGCGCGTTCTACGACGTGCTCGAGACGGTCGAGGGGTTCGAGGCGATGGAGGTCACCGTCGCCGCGCAGACCGTCCAACGCTCCGCCTTCCCCGACGCCTACGCCCAGCACGAGCCGCGGTCGCGCGCGTGGGCCTCCGCGCTCACCGGCTGGTCCCCTGCGTCGCTCACGTGCGACCTCGCCCCGGTGGCCGCGACCGAGGTCCCCGCCGAAGGCGACCCCACGCAGACGTTCCAGGACCGCCTCGTCCGCGACCTCGGCGACGGCGCCCGCGCCGTACCGTTCGACGGCGGCGACGGGAGCACGGTCCAGGTCGACGCCTCCGGTCTGCCGACCGCGGCCCAGGACGGTGGCCTCGACCGCGCGGCCTGGGCCGTCGCCCAGTGGGCCGTCGCCACCGCGGACGCGACGGACGTCGTCGCCGTCGAGGTCGGCGACCGCCGCTGGTCCCGCGACGACTCGACCTGGGCCTCGCTCGACCCGGACGAGCTCGCACCGATCGACCCGGGCCTCGTCCGCGTCCACGTCGCCGTCCCCGAAGAGCCCTGACTGCAGCCGGGTCGCTCGAGGAGCACGGTCGCCCCAGGCGAACGCCGGTGGTCGCGCTGGGTGTCGGGACGACGCCTCGCCTCCGCGGCGAGGTCCGTCGGCTCGAGAAGGCGCGACGACCGAGAGCGGCGGGTGCGGCGTCGGATGCGAAGGGGCGTCAGAGCCGCGCTCCAAGAACCCACGGCCGAGAGACCGAGGTGACGGGCGCGGCAGCCCCGAGCACCGACGCCGTACCCGCCGCGGACCCGACCACCGCCCGGTACCCGATCGAGCGCCAAGCCCGTGCCCGACGCGGACCCGACCACGTCCGGTGACCCAGTCATGAGCCGGAGCTACCGAGAGACGACGGACGCCGCGCGCTCACCGAGGGGTGAGCGGCGCGGCGTCCGGAGGAGCGGGTGTCAGCGGTCGGAGACCGGGACGTAGTCGCGCTCGGTCTCGCCGACGTAGACCTGGCGCGGGCGGCCGATCTTGGTCTGCGGGTCCTTCATCATCTCGCGCCACTGCGCGATCCAGCCGGGCATGCGGCCGAGCGCGAAGAGCGGCGTGAACATCGCGGGCGAGAAGCCCATCGCCTTGTAGATGAGGCCCGTGTAGAAGTCGACGTTCGGGTAGAGCTTGCGCTCGATGAAGTAGTCGTCGTTGAGCGCGATCTCCTCGAGGCCCATGGCGATGTCGAGGAGCTGGTCCTTCTTGCCGAGGGTCGAGAGCACGGCGTCGGCGGACTTCTTCACGATGGCGGCGCGCGGGTCGTAGTTCTTGTAGACGCGGTGCCCGAAGCCCATGAGGCGGACGCCGTCCTCCTTGTTCTTCACCTTCTTCATGAAGGTGTCGACGTCGTACTCGGCGCCCGCGATCTTGTCGAGCATCGTCAGGACGGACTCGTTCGCGCCGCCGTGCAGCGGGCCGGAGAGCGCGTTGACGCCCGCCGCGACGGACGCGTAGAGGTTCGCGTGCGACGAGCCGACGACGCGCACCGTGGACGTCGAGCAGTTCTGCTCGTGGTCGGCGTGCAGGATGAGCAGCTTGTCGAGCGCGTCGACGACGACCGGGTCGGCGTCGTACTGCTGGTACGGCGTCGCGAAGGTCATGCGCAGGAAGTCGTCGACGTAACCGCGCGAGTAGTCGGGGTACAGCAGCGGCTCGCCGACGCGGCGGCGGTGCAGGTAGGACGTGATGGTGCGGGTCTTCGCGAGGAGCAGGACCGTCGCGAGCTCGACCGTCTCGTCGTCGAACGGGTCGAGCGACTCCGGGTAGAACGTCGACAGGGCGTTGATCGCGGACGAGAGCACGGCCATCGGGTGGGCGTTGCGCGGGAACGTCCCCATGAAGGTGCGGAAGTCCTCGTGCACCAGGGTGTGGCGGTTCACGCGCTCGACGAACGCCTCGAGCGTCGGGGTGTCGGGGAGCTCTCCGTGGATGAGGAGGTACGCGACCTCGAGGAAGCTCGACTGCTCGGCGAGCTGCTCGATGGGGTACCCGCGGTACCGCAGGATGCCGGCGTCGCCGTCGATGTACGTGATGCTCGACTCGCACGACGCCGTGTTCATGAAGCCCGGGTCGACGGTCACGAGGCCGGTCGACTTGAGCAAGGAGGACACGACGATGCCGTCGTTGCCGTCGGTCGCCGCGACCACGGGCAGGTCCTGCGCCTGGTCGTCGACGAGGAGGCGGACCTTCGCCTGCTGAGTGGTGGTCATGGTTCCCTTCCATGCTGCTGCTCGCGCCGTTGCCGCGCGGTCGACCGTACCCCGCTTCACCCGCACGTGACCAATCCGGAACCGTCACGAGAACACCACACCTCTGTGAGGCAGGTCACGTCAGAGTTCAGGCTCCGGAGAGTCGAGCGGCGGCCTCGTGGACGCGCTCGTCCGTCGCGGTGAGCGCGACGCGGACGTGCCCCGCACCCTCCGGTCCGTAGAACGCCCCCGGCCCGACGAGTATGCCCAGGTCGGCGAACCTCGACACGGTTCGCCAGCAGTCCACGGCCTCGGCCTCGGCCTCGGTCGGCCTCGACCACAGGTACAGCCCCGCCTCGGAGTGGTCGACCGTCAGCCCGGAGGAGCCGAGCGCCGCGACGAGCACCTCGCGGCGCCGCGCGTAGACCTCGCGCTGCGCGGCGACGTGCGCGTCGTCGGACAGCGCGGCCACCATCGCGGCCTGCACCGGCGCGGGGACGATCATCCCGAGGTGCTTGCGCGTCGCGAGCAGGTCGGCGACGAGGGCGGGGTCACCCGCGACGAACGCGGCCCGGTAGCCCGCCATGCTCGACTGCTTCGAGAGCGAGTAGGTGACGAGGAGGCTCTCGTGCGACCCGCCCGAGACCGCCGGGTCGAGCAGGCTGGGCACGCCGCGCGTCGCGTACGGCTCGGCCCACGCGAGCTCCGCGTAGCACTCGTCGCTCGCGACGACTGCCCCGATCCCGCGGGCGGCCGCGACCACGCGCGCGAGGTGGGCGGCGTCGAGCACACGCCCTGTCGGGTTGCTCGGGGAGTTCACCCAGACGAGGCGCACGTCGGTGCGCCCGGCCCACTCGTCGACGTCGTCGGTCGCGAGCGGCGTCGCGCCGGCGAGGCGTGCTCCGACGTCGTACGTGGGGTAGGCGGTGCGCGGGTGCACGACGACGTCGCCCGGCCCGAGACGCAGGAGCGCGGGCAGGAGACCGACGAGCTCCTTGCTGCCGACGGTGGGCAGCACTGCGTCCGGGTCCAGGCCGGGCACGCCACGCCGGCGCGCGAACCAGGCGGACACGGCCTCGCGCAGGGCCGCCGTGCCGTGCGTCGTCGGGTACCCGTGCGCGTCCGACGCCGCGGCGAGCGCGTCGCGCACGACGGCGGGGGTCGGGTCGACGGGCGTCCCGATCGACAGGTCGACGACGCCCCGCGGGTGCGCGCGGGCGCGCTCCGCGTACGGGGTCAGCGTGTCCCAGGGATAGGCGAGACCGGAGAGGTCGGCGAGACCCACGGGCGGTGCCGGGGGCTCAGGCCTGCGGCGGCAGGGCGGCGATCATCGGGTCGTCCTTCTCGATGAGACCCATCTTCGCGGCGCCGCCGGGCGAGCCGAGGTCGTCGAAGAACTCGACGTTCGCGCGGTAGTAGTCGCTCCACTCCGTCGGGACGTCGTCCTCGTAGTAGATGGCCTCGACGGGGCAGACCGGCTCGCAGGCACCGCAGTCCACGCACTCGTCGGGGTGGATGTACAGCGACCGCTTGCCCTCGTAGATGCAGTCGACCGGACACTCCTCGATGCACGCCTTGTCCTTGACGTCCACGCACGGCTGGGCGATCACGTAAGTCACGACCGGGTACCTTTCTGGATTCGTCCGGACCCCGGCCCGGCGAGGGGCGAGGTCACGACAGGGAGACGCAGGACTAGTATCGCTCAGGTCGGGCGGTGCCCGACCCTCCCTGACCAGCCCGTGGACGAACGTCACAGACCCGAGGAGCTCCTGCCGTGCCCGACGCGCCCTGGACCGCGTGGGCCCCTGGCACCCGGGTCGTCGTCCGCCGTCGCCTCACCGACGACGAGGCGGCCGCCGCGGGCAAGCCCCTCACCGACGTCATCGGGGTGGTCGTGCGGACGACCGCCACGGAGCTCGTGCTGCGGGAGGACGCGGGCGGGAGCGCCGCCCCGCCGCACCGCGGTCACGGCGTCCACGACGAGCCCCCTCCCCTCGTCACGGTGCCGCTCGACGCGATCGTGGCCGGCAAGCCGGTGCCGCCGCGCCCTCCGCGACGCCCCTCCTGACGCCGGACGTCGAGACGTCGTCTCAGGCGACGACGACCGCGCCGTCCTCCACGTCCACGACGACGGCGCCGCGCGCACCCGCACCGGCGAGCGCCGTCCGCCAGTCCCCCGCGTCGTCGAGGTCGACGCGCAGCCGCTCCCCGCTCCCGGCCACCGGCGCCGGTCCGCGCACCGGGTCGGGCCGGTCGAAGAACTCCCCCACGGGCGCGTTCGACTCGAGCGCCCGGACGAGCTGCTCCAGGTCGCGCACGACGACGCGCAGCGCCGAGGCCACCCACGCCGCGTTGTCCGTGACCATCGCCTCGGTGCGCCGCGCGTCGGTGCGACCCACGCGCGTCGCGTCACGGAAGCTGCCCGCGGCGAGCCCGAGCGCGACGTCCCGCACGGGCGCGTCCGCGACGACGCCCAGGAGCTCGGTGGCGAGGACGTGCGGGACGTGGCTGACGAGCGCCGTCGACTCGTCGTGGACCTCGTCCGTGAGGACGTGGACGGTCCCGCCGAGGGGCCCGGTCACGAGCCGCAGCACCGTCACGAACCCCCCTCGCGGCGTCGTCCCGTCGACCGTGACGGCCCAGCGCGCGCCGTCGAGCATCGCGGGGTCGGACGCCTCGAAGCCGGAGTGCTCGGTGCCCGCCATGGGGTGCGCCCCGACGTAGCGGGACTCGAGGCCCGCGGACCGGACGGCGTCGCGCACCGCGCCCTTCACGCTCCCGACGTCCGTGACGACGGTCGCGCCGCGCACGTGCCGCCCGACCTCGGCCGCGACCGACCGCATGGCCCGGAGCGGCACCGCGAGCACGAGCACGTCGGGCTCCTGCGCGCACACGTCCGCCAGGTCGCCGACGACCCGCAGTCCCGCGGCGCGCGCCGCGGCGCGCGTCGCGGCGGTCGCGTCGTGCGCGGTCACGTCGACGCCCTGCGCGTGCAGGAGCCGCGCGACCGACCCGCCGACCAGCCCGAGCCCGACGACCCCCACCCGCAGCCCGACCCCGCTCGTCCGGCCCACGTCGGCGGTCACCACAGCAGTCCCGCCGCGAGCCCGGTCGGCTCCGTCGACGCGTCGACGCTGCCGACGGGGACGTGCGCGACGTCGACGTCGGCGTGCACCGACTCGTCGAGCTCGCCCCGCGCCGGCACGACCCCGAGCGTCTTGAGCGCGTCGCCCGCGCGCACGAGGTCGTCGAGCACGGCGCGCACCGGCGCGTCCCAGGGGGCGCCGTCGACCGTCAGGACGAAGACGTACGTGCCGGCGACCGCCTTGAGCGGGCGGGTGATGAGGCTCGACAGGTTGACGCCGCGCTCCCCGAACGAGCGCGTGATGCGGGCGAGCACACCCGGCCCGGTGACGACCGGCGTCACGGCCAGCATGGTGCGCCACGGGCCGTCGCGGCGGTCGCGCGCGCGGCCGAGCGCGGCGGTCGCCTCGGCGCGCGGCGCGAGCACGAGGAACCGGGTCCGCGCCCCCGCGAAGTCCTCCACGGCGCGCTCGAAGGTCTCCAGGCCGTAGAGCTCACCGCAGATGGTCGGGCCGAGAGCGACCTGGTGCGGTCCGGCGTCACGGCACGCGGCCGCGTTCGACGACGCGGCGAGCGGGACGAGACCGGTCCTGCGGACGAATTCCTGGCACTGCGCGAGGCCGTGCGGGTGGGCGGTGACCTCGGTCAGCTCGCCGTGGCCGGGCCGGACGAACGCGTCGAACGAGATGTCGAGCACGACCTCGTCGACCGCGACCACGGTCGCGCTCCCGACGATCGCGTCGAGCGAGGGCACCACGTACCCCTCGACCGTGTTCTCGATCGCGACGACCCCGCGCTCGAGCTCGCCCGCGGCGACGCCCGCGAACACGTCCGCGACCGTCGCGCGCGCGGCGAGGCGGTCCGGCCGACCGGAGTCGTCCGCGCGTCCTGCGGACCAGCCGGCCGCGGCCTGGTGCGTGAACGACCCCTCGGGGCCGAGGTAGCCGAGGACGCTCACGCGGGCACGGGTTCCGGGGCCGAGGCCCAGCGGGGTTCGAGCGCGTCCGGGCCGGGCACGAACTCCTGGCCCGGCAGGACCGCCAGCACCCGGTGCGCGACGCCCCGCTCGGCGAAGCCGCCCACGAGGCCGTCGAGGGTCTCGGCGTCGGGGCACGAGAACGCGCAGAAGAAGATGTGCGGCCCCGCCTGCGATCGGTGGCTCCGCAGGTGCTGGAGGTCGATGCCGGCCCGCGCGACGAGGGAGAGGGTCTCCTGCAACGAGCCGCGGTGGTCGTCACGGGGCCCGAACGCCAGCCAGACCTGGGCGACGCCCTCGACCCGGGGCGCCTTCTCGCGGCTCTCCAGCAGGCCGTACCAGACCGGCGCCCCCTCCCCGAGGAGCTCGCTCCCGGAGAGCTCCGCGTACCCGAGCGCGGCGAGCGTGCCCTCGGCGACGGAGCGCTCCACGACGAGGCTCCCGTCCGGCCCCGCGAGGGCGACCCTGTCCTCCAGGGACGTACGGGTCGGGACGAGCGACGGGCTCACGCCCATCGTCCGCAGCACGTGCCGGCGGTCCCGCATGCCCGCCTCGTCGACGACGACGTGCCCCGTCAGCTCGCGCGCGGACGCCGAGCGGCCGACCCAGACCCACTGCGCCGGCACGGCCGTCGCACCCGTGAGCACGAGCGACGGCGGCCCGGCCAGGAGAGCCCTCTCGAGCTCGTGCGAAGGCTGGGCAGGGTGGCCGAGGTGCACGACCGCCGCCAGCCCGTCGATGCTCGCGACCGTCGAGAGGGTCGCGGTGGTCGACCCCAGGTCGAGCAGCGCCTGCACGTCGGGACCCGCCTCGGCGGGTTCGCCCGCCGACCACCCGGCCGACGTCGCCGCGAGCAGCGCCTGCGCCCCCGACTCCCGTTCGCTGCGTCCGAGCATGGGACCTCCGTGTGTGTGCGTGGACCGCGTCGCCTACTCGCAGACGACCGCGTTGTCCGGCTTGTACGTCCACCGGTAGGACTCGTCCTTGACGAGCTCGCCCTCGCGGTAGACCTTGCGGTAGTTCGTGATGGAGAAGCCCGGGCTGCCCGCGGGCGTCGGGGCGCAGTCCGCCCCGGAGTGCGTCACCGTGGAGGGCTGGACCACGTTCGACTTGCCGCTCGACGACGTCTCCACGTCGTAGTACTTGGTGCTCCAGATCGCGACGTGCAGCTGACCGCCCCCGACCCAGGACTGCATGAGCAGGCCGTACGGGGTGTCGTTCTTGAACCTCATGTCGATCGAGCCGACGAAGATCGTCGCCTCGCGCCCCGCGGGGTACCGCTCGAACCAGTAGCTGTGCGGCCGGTGCTCGACGTCCTCGAGGCCCGCGAAGAACCCCGCGTTGTACGTCGTCGTGGCCATCTGCGACAGTCCGCCGCCGACGCCCTCGGTGTGCCGGCCGCTCTCGACGATGCCTGCGGCGTAGTAGCCGCCCTCGAGCGTGATCGGTGACAGCGTGTCGACGAGAGAGAAGGTCTCGCCAGGCTTGATCAGGGTCCCCGTCACCTTCTCCGCGCCGCGACGCAGGTTCGCGGTCCGGACCGGGACGTTCGGCACCGGCGTCGAGAACTCCGAGACCTTCTCCTTGATCCCGAGCGCCTCGAGCGCGGCGACCGACTGCGCCGGGTCCGACTCGACGAGCTCGACCGTCGCGGTCCGCTCGTCGCCCGAGGCCGCGGTCGTGACCGCGGCCGAGAGCGCCGCCGGGTCGATCGTCGTGCCCGGCTCGCCGCCCTCGATCACCGGTGCGCCGTCCACGAAGACGAAGTGGGCGTCGTCTGCCGCGGTGAGCAGGTCGTTCGTCCGGTCGACGACGGCGTCCACGAGCAGGGCGCCGTCGAAGGTCAGGGTGAGCACGCCGTCCGTCGCCGCGAACGAGGCGGCGCCCGCGAGCGCCTCGGGGGGCAGCTCGGGGTTCTGCCCGCCCACGGACACGACGACGGGTGCGGACACCACCTTCTGCGCCTGGGCGAGCGCCGCGCCCGTCTCCTCCTGCGTGATGGCGGGCTCCACGGGCTCCGTCGGGAGCTCGACCGGCCCCTCCGTGACGAGCCAGCTCGACGTGACGACGGCCGGGACCTCGTCCGCGACGAGCGCCGTGCCGTCGACGGCCGCGGTGCTCGTCGGCGCGCCGTCGACGAACTGCACGGTGCCGTCGACGGGCTCGATCTCGAGGGCGCCACGCAGGGTCTCGACCTGGGCGTCGAGAGCGTCGTCGTCGACCGTGAGGACGGGGAGCTGGTCCTTGCCGCCGAAGAGGTGCTGCCAGAGCCGGGCCGGGCTCATCGAGAACGCGGTGAGCTCCTCGGCCGTGGCCTCGGCATCGAACGCGAGGCCCGCGGACGCCGGGTCGAGCGTCGTGCTCGCCTCGCCCGCGGTGAGCGTGATCGGCTCGGCCGCGCGCGGCCCCAGCTCGGACTCGAGCGTGTCCTGCGCCGCCGTACGGGTGAGGCCACCGACGTCGACGCCCGCGACGCTCGTGCCGCTCGGGACCTTGTCGGAGAAGAACCACTGCGCGCCCGTGTACAGGCCGCCCAGGACGAGGACGCCGACACCGGTCCAGAGCAGGCCGCGCACCCACCCGCGACGCGGCGCCTCCTCCTCGAACCCCTCGAACGGCGAGGTCTCGCGGGAGTCGTCCGGGGGCACGGGGGCGAACGCGCCGCCGAGGCCGGCGGCCAGGGGCACGGTGCCCGCTGCGGGTGCGGGCTCGGCGGACGGGGCCGACGGCGCCGACGGCGCGGAGGGAGCCGACCGGACCGAGGTACGGACGACGGGCTCGGGCCGGGACCACGGGTCGACGGGCGGGATCACCTGGGTCGCGTCCGCCGCGGGCGCGGAGGACGGCGGCTCCTCGACGGGGGCGGTCGAGGGCGTCGCGGGCGACGGCACGACCGGGACGACCGCGGTCACCTCGGCCGCGGGCTCGTCGTCCTTCGCGGCGGACCCGGCGTCGACGCGCTCGGCGTCGGGTGCGTCCTCGGTCCCCGGCGCGGGGACGAGGACGGCAGGGACGTTCGGGTCGAACGCGAAGACGCGCGGCACGTAGGGCTCGTCCTCGCCCTCGTCGTCGCCCTGGTCGGCGGCCGGGTCGTCGCCCTGACCGTGGCCCGTGGAGGCGACCGGCGACGGAGCCTCGACCGGCCCGTCGGTCGGTGCGACCGTGGTCTCGTCGACCGCCGGGGTCGACGGCTCCCCGGCCACCGCGCCGTCGGTGGCGGGCTCCCCGGGCGTCTGGGGCCCGGCGGGCTCTTCGGACCCGGCGAGAACGGGCGCCGCAGGTTCCGCACCCGCAGGCTCCTGGGTCACGGGGGCCGACACGGAAACCGCCGACGGCACGTCGTCGGTCATCGGGGCGACCGGCTCGGTGGCGGCAGGCTCCGTCACGGGGTCGACGGCGGGTTCCGCCGAGGACTGCGAGCCCGCCTCCGGGACGGGCTCGGTGGCCGGCTCCGCCGGGGCCTCGGCGGACGTCGCGGCGGCGGGCTCGACGACCCGGTCCGGGGCGTCGTCGCCGGAGGGTGTGGCCGCCTCGCTCTCGTGCGCAGGCGCCGAGCCGGTGGACGGGTCGCCCGCCGCCTCGCGAACGGGATCGGTCGTCGTCTCGGTCGTCGCCTCGGCCTCGTCCACGACGACGCCCTCCTGCGCCGCGGGGGCGGGCGCCGCGATCTCGTCGACCGGGCCGTCCGTCGCGCCGGCTCCGTCCTGCCGCGACGCGTCGGGGGCCGTGTCGGGGGCGGCGTCGACGGTCGCCGTACCCGCCTCCGCGCCGGTCTCGTCCTCGCCCGCCGGCGTCGCGTCCTCGGCAGTGGCCGCCCCGGGCGCCGTCTCCTCGGGCTCCGGCACGGGAGTCGTCGTCCCGGTGGCGCCGGGCGTGCCCGGCTCGTCGGCCGCGAGCGGCGTCGCCTCGGGGGCGGGCCCTGCAGGCTCCGGCGATCCGTCCTGGGGGGAGTCGAGATCGGCGTCTCGGTCGGTCGGCTGACCCATCCACTGTCTCCGTGACGAAGGGCGCGCGGGTGCCCGCGCGACGACGAGGGGTGTGCGGGGACCCGCACGCCGAATTCTAGCGGGACGCGAGGGGGTCCTCGGGCCCGTCGTCCCTGGTGGGACGCCCGTGGAGAGGCCCGCGGACGGGCCGGTCGCTGAACCACGAGCGCGGCAGGAAGGCGACCGCCGCGACGACGAGCAGTCCGCCGTAGATCCACACGTACCCGACCGGCTCGCTGGGGACGAGCACGTCACCGCCGGGGCCCTCCAGCGAGAGGAGCTGGACGACGACGACCCATCCGATCCCGTACCCGAGCAGACCCGCGAGGCCGCCCCACGCGCGCGCGAGGACGCCCGCGGCGAGCACGGCCAGCAGCGCGAGCACGATGCCCGCCCCGGCGCCCCCGGGGAGGTCGATCCCGAGCAGGTGCGCCCGGTGCGCGACGGTGCCGACGAGCCCGACGAGCACGCCGACGAGCGCGCACGTCACCCCGCGGCCCACGAGCCGCCCCATACCGGTCTCCACGGGCCCCAGGTTAGCGCGCGGCACCCGGCGGAACCGGGCCGTCCGGGAGAGCGCGGCCGGAGGGAGCGTAGAACTCGTGTGAAGGGACGGGCGCGAGCACGTCGTTGCTCAGGGCGAACCATCCGAGCAGGTGGCGCTCCCCCGGGCCGCCGACGCTCTCGGTGTCGGCGTCCCCCGCGACCTGCTGGACCTGCGTCGCGTGCGCGCGCATCGCGGCGAGGACCTCGTCGAGGACCGGCGCGACGGGCACGGTCACGAGCCGCGGCAGCGACCCGTCGGGGCGAGCGACGGGCGGGAGGTCCTCGTCGGGGTCGGGCAGGGTGAGCTCCGGGCGCGCGGCGAGCACCGCGCGGACCGCGGGGTGCGTGGCGAGGTCGCGACGGGCCGCGCGCACCGCGCTCTCGGGTGCGACGGCGAGCCAGAGCGCGGGCAACGGATCGCCCGCCGCGTCGAGCAGCTCCAGCGCGCGGACGGTGACGTCGTGCGCGCGCACGTGGTCGGGGTGGCCGTAGCCGCCGCCGAGCTCGTACGTCGCGACGACGGCGGGTCGACGGTCGCGCACGACGGCGGCCAGGCGGGCGCCCGCCTCGTCGAGCGGGACGCCGACGAACGCGCGGGGCGGGAGGCCGGTGGCGACCGCGCTCGCGACGCCCGGTGCGACCCACGCCATCCCGGAGTCCTCGTAGCGCGGGTCAGCACCGCCGTCGGGCACCTCGCCCGCCCCGGGGAGCGCGACCGTGTCGAGAAAGACGTGGTCCGCGACGCCGAGGGCGGCGAGCGCGCGGGCGAGCTCCCCCTCGCGGTGCGCGGCAAGGGCGGGCCCGTCGCCCTCGAGGTGCCCGACGCCCGTCGGGTGCGCCGGGGTGTCGATCACCTCGCCCCGCTCGCCGCGCGTGCACGTCACCACGGTGACGCGCTGCCCGGCGCGGGCCCAGGTCGCGAGGAGCGCGCCCGTGGCGAGCGTCTCGTCGTCGGGGTGGGCGTGGACGGCCAGCAGGCCGCCGTCGGGCACGACGGCGGCCTGCTGGGACGACGGGACGGTCACCCGTGAGGCGATGTCAGGCGCGCTTGGCGCGCGAGACCGCGCGGGCGCGCTCGGTCTGGTCGAGGAGCACCTTGCGGATGCGGACGACCTCGGGCGTGACCTCGACGCACTCGTCCTCGCGCGCGAACTCGAGCGACTCCTCGAGCGTGAGGTGGCGCGGCGGGACGAGGTTCTCGAAGTTGTCGGCCGTCGACGACCGCATGTTCGTGAGCTTCTTCTCCTTGGTGATGTTCACGTCCATGTCCTCGTTGCGCGAGTTCTCGCCGACGATCATGCCCTCGTAGACCTCCTGCGTGGGGTCGACGAAGAACGAGCCGCGCTCCTGGAGGTTGATCATGGCGAACGGCGTCACCTTGCCGGCGCGGTCGGCCACGAGCGAACCGGTCGTGCGCGTCTCGATGTGCCCGGCCCACGGCTCGTAGCCCTCGGAGATCGAGGCCGCGATGCCCGTGCCGCGCGTCTCCGTGAGGAAGCGCGTGCGGAAGCCGATGAGCCCGCGCGCCGGGACCATGAACTCCATCCGGATCCAGCCCGTGCCGTGGTTGGACATGGTCTCCATGCGGCCCTTGCGCTGCGCGAGGAGCTGCGTGACGTTGCCGAGGTACTCCTCGGGGACGTCGATCGTCATGCGCTCCATCGGCTCGTGCGTCTTGCCGTCGATCGTGCGCGTGACGACCTGCGGCTTGCCGACCGTGAGCTCGAAGCCCTCGCGGCGCATCTGCTCGACGAGGATCGCGAGCGCGAGCTCGCCGCGGCCCTGGACCTCCCACGCGTCGGGGCGCTCGGTCGGCAGGACGCGCAGCGACACGTTGCCGACGAGCTCCGAGTCGAGGCGGTCCTTCACCTGGCGCGCCGTGACCTTGTGGCCCTTGCCGCCCTTGCCCGCGAGCGGCGACGTGTTGATCCCGATGGTCATCGAGATCGCCGGGTCGTCGACCGTGATGAGCGGCAGCGGGCGCGGGTCCTCGGGGTCGGTGAGGGTCTCGCCGATCGTGATGTCCGCGATGCCCGCGACGGCGACGATGTCGCCCGGCGCGGCCGACTCGGTCGGGACGCGGTCGAGCGCCTTGGTCTCGAGGAGCTCGGTGATCTTCACGTTCTGGAGCGTGCCGTCGTGACGGGCCCAGGCGACGACCTGGCCCTTGCGGAGCTCGCCGTTGAAGATGCGCAGCAGCGCGAGACGGCCGAGGAACGGCGACGCGTCGAGGTTCGTGACGTGCGCCTGGAGCGGGGCGCCCTCGTCGTACGTCGGCGCGGGGATCTTCTCGAGGATCGTCGTGAAGAGCGGCTCGAGGTCCTCGTTCGAGGGGAGCTGCCCGTCCAGCGGCTGGTCGAGCGACGCGCGCCCGGCCTTGGCCGACGCGTACACGACGGGGACGTCGAGGATCGCGTCGAGGTCGAGGTCCGGCACCTCGTCCGCGAGGTCGGACGCGAGGCCCAGGAGCAGGTCCGTCGCCTCGGCGACGACCTCGGTGATGCGCGAGTCCGGGCGGTCCACCTTGTTGACGACGATGATGACCGGGAGCTTCGCCGCGAGCGCCTTGCGGAGCACGAAGCGGGTCTGCGGGAGCGGGCCCTCGCTCGCGTCGACGAGCAGGACGACGCCGTCGACCATCGAGAGGCCGCGCTCGACCTCGCCACCGAAGTCGGCGTGACCCGGGGTGTCGATGACGTTGATCGTGATGCCGTCGGGCTCCCCCACCGCCGCGGCGGCCGGGCCGGCGTAGCGGACCGCGGTGTTCTTCGCGAGGATGGTGATGCCCTTCTCGCGCTCGAGGTCACCGGAGTCCATGACGCGGTCGTCCACGTGCTGGTGCGCGGAGAAGGCGCCGGACTGGCGCAGCATCGCGTCGACGAGCGTGGTCTTGCCGTGGTCGACGTGGGCGACGATCGCCACGTTGCGCAGGTCGGAGCGCACAGACATCTACGGTTCTCATTTCGTGGGGTTCGAGGGGCGACGACGGCCGGCCACCTCTGCGCGCACGGCGCGGGAGCAGCCCGCCGCGGCATCACGGAGCACGGGCCGTCACCCGGGCACGGCTATCCTACCGGGTCGCGGTGCCCGCCACCATGACCAGCGTCACTCCCCTCCGCGGGCCGCCTCCCCACGCGGCGCCGGACGACGGGCCGCCCCCTCGGAGCGGAGCGGGCGGGGCCGGTCGCGCAGGCGTCGGTGCGGCGGCGTCGGTGCGGGGGGCGTCAGTGCGGCGGCGTCCCCTTGCGCGCGCGCCGGGTCAGCGGCCGCCACCGGTCCGGCCTGTCGGGATAGAGCTCCTCCCACTGCTCCGAGATGCTCTCCGAGACGTGCGTGGTCACGTGCTCCGTCAGCGCCGCGCGCGCGGCCCGGCGCTCCGCCCGCAGGATCGCGGCGTGCTCCGCGCGCAGTGCGCGGACGGTCGAGACCGCCATCCCGATCATGACGACGGAGAAGGGCAGCGCGATGAGGATCGCCGCGGTCTGGAGCGCCTGGAGCCCGCCTGCGAGCAGGAGCGCGATCGCCAGGAGCCCCGAGACGCCGGCCCAGAAGATGCGGCTCCACGTCGGCGGGTTCGGGTTTCCCCCGCTCGCGAGCATGTCCACGACGAGCGAGCCCGAGTCCGACGATGTCACGAAGAACACGACGATGAGCAGGATCCCGACGACCGAGAGGAGGCTGCCGAGGGGCAGCCCGTCGAAGAGCTGGAACAACGTCGTGTCCGTGTCGACCTCGCCGTCGACGAGCATGCTCCCCGGTTCCGTCAGCTCGCGGTAGAGGGCCGACCCGCCGAAGACCGAGAACCACAGCGTCGTGACGACCGTCGGGACGAGCAGCGTGCCGAGGACGAACTCCCGCACGGTGCGCCCGCGCGAGATCCGGGCGATGAAGACGCCCACGAACGGCGCCCACGAGATCCACCAGCCCCAGTAGAAGATCGTCCACGACGACTGCCACTCGAGCCCGGCCTCGCCCTGGAAGGCCGTCGTGTCGAACGAGAGCCGCACGATGTTCTGGACGTAGTAGCCGAGCGACTGCACCCACTCCCGCAGGAGGAAGAGGGTCGGCCCGAGGGCGAGCACGAGCACGAGGACGACGCCGGCCAGGATCATGTTGCCGTTCGAGAGCCACTTGATCCCCTTCCCCAGTCCCGACACGACCGAGATCGTCGCGAGCGCGGTGATCGCCGCGATGAGGCCGATCTCCAGCGCCGTGCTCGGCTCGACCACGTCGAGGTAGCCGAGCCCGGCCGCGATCTGCAGCACGCCGAACCCGAGGGAGGTCGCGACGCCGAAGACCGTGCCGATGATCGCGACGACGTCGATCACGTCACCGAGCCGTCCCTTGACCCGGTCCCCGAACAGCGGCTCGAGCGCCCAGCGGATCGACACCGGCCGCCCCTTGCGGTGGATCGCGTAGGCGAGCGCGAGCCCCGCGACGACGTAGATCGCCCAGGCGTGGATCCCCCAGTGCAGGTAGCTCTGACCCATCGCTGCCTGGGCGAGCGCCGGGTCGCTCCCCTCGACGCCGGGCTTCGGGCTCACGTAGTGCGAGAGCGGCTCCGCCACGCCCCAGTACACGAGCCCGATGCCCATGCCCGTCGCGAACAGCATCGCGAACCAGACGGGGAGCCGGAAGAGCGGCTCGTCCTCGTCCTTCCCGAGCACGATGTCGCCGAACCGGCTCAGCCCCATCCAGAGGGAGAACACGACGAACCCGGCGACGACGATCACGTAGTACCAGCCGAAGACCCCGATCACGTCGCGCTGGAGCGTCTCCATGAGCGCGGTCACGGAGTCGGTGAAGAGGATCGTGGCGAGCACGAAGAGCAGGATGATGCCCGCGGCGGGGTAGAACACGCGCGGGTCGGGGCGACCCGTGCGGGGGGCTTCCGGGTCGTGCGACGCCGCGACCGCGACCGGCGCGGAGCCGGCCTCCTTGGCGGCGCCGGGGTCCGTGGCGGGGCTCGCTGAGTCCGACGACGGGTCACCGCCGCTCGCGGCCCGGGGCAACGGTGCGCCGCTCTCGTCGTGTCCCTGGTCCCGTGCCTGGTCCCGACCCGGGTCGCCCGGTGTCCCGTCCTCCGTCGTGCTCATGGACCCAGGCTTGCCGCGCGGGCGGTGCGCGGCAACCGGAACGCCTCGGGGGCGACCGCGTGCGCGGTCGCCCCCGAGGCGTCGACAGGACCGGTGGACGAGCCGGTCGGGTCCGTCAGAACCCGGCGCCCGCCGTGGGCGGAGCGCTGCGCTCGTGGTCCACGTCGTCCCGGTGCTCCGCGAGCGCACGCTCCTCGCCCGCGAGGGAAGATGCCTCGTCGTTCGCGATGTCGCGGGCCGCCGCCTCCAGAAGCGCGTCCCGCGCGGCCCGGCGCTCGCGCTGCGCCGCCGGGTCCGGCACCGGCACGGCCGCCAGGAGCCGCTGCGTGTACGGGTGCTTCGGGGCGTGCACGATCTGCGACGTGTCGCCCACCTCGACGAGCTTGCCCTTGTGCATGACCGCGATGCGGTCCGACAGGAGCTCGACGACCGCGAGGTCGTGCGAGATGAACAGGCACGCGAAGCCGTGCTCGCGCTGCAGGTCCGTGAACAGGTCCAGCACCTTCGCCTGCACCGACACGTCGAGCGCCGACGTCGGCTCGTCCGCGACGAGCAGCTTGGGCTCGAGCGACAGCGCGCGGGCGATGCCGACGCGCTGGCGCTGACCGCCCGAGAGCTCGTGCGGGTAGCGGTTGCGCATCGCCCGCGGGAGCTCGACCTGGTCGAGCAGGCGCTCGACCTCGCGGCTGAGCTGCTTGCCCTTGACGCCCTTGTGCAGCATGAGCGGCTCGCCGATCGACTCGCCGATCGGCAGACGCGGGTTGAGCGACGAGCCCGGGTCCTGGAACACGATGCCCACCTCGGTGCGCAGCGGCCGCAGGTCCTTGGGCTTCGCGCCGACCATGTCCCTGCCGACGATCTTCAGCGACCCGCCGGTCACCGGCAGGAGGCCGACGGCCGCGCGACCGATCGTCGTCTTGCCCGAGCCGGACTCCCCGACCAGGCCCACGACCTCGCCCTGGTGGATCTGCAGCGACACCTCGTCGACGGCCCGGAACGCGGGCTGACGACGGCGGCCCGGGTACTCGATGACCATGTCCTGCGCGTCGAGGACCAGCGTGCGGTCCTGCGTCGCCGCACCGGCGGGCACCCGGTCCGTGACCGTGGTCGCGTCGCGCGTGGAGCCCAGGTGCGGGACCGCCTCGAGGAGACGGATCGTGTACGGGTGCTGGGGGTTCCCGAAGATCTCGGTCGACGTGCCGCGCTCGACGACCTGCCCGTCCTTCATGACCATGATCGAGTCGGCCATGTCGGCGACCACGCCCATGTCGTGGGTGATGAGGATGATCGCCGCGTCGACGCGGTAGCGCAGGTCGCGCAGGAGCTTGAGGATCTCGGCCTGGACCGTGACGTCGAGCGCCGTGGTCGGCTCGTCCGCGACGAGGAGCTTCGGGTCGCACGCGAGGGCCTGGGCGATCATCGCGCGCTGCCGCTGACCGCC
Organism: Cellulosimicrobium protaetiae; assembly: GCF_009708005.2. Classification (NCBI taxonomy): domain Bacteria; kingdom Bacillati; phylum Actinomycetota; class Actinomycetes; order Micrococcales; family Promicromonosporaceae; genus Cellulosimicrobium; species Cellulosimicrobium protaetiae. The sequence goes on from NZ_CP052757.1 coordinate 3,529,283, forward strand.
GGAGAGCTGGTGCGGGTACGCGTCGAAGCGACGCTCGGGCTCCGGGATCTCGACGAGCCGCAGGAGCTCGATCGCGCGCTTCTTCGCGTCGGCGGGACCGACGTTGAAGTGCGTGCGGATGGTCTCGACGATCTGGAAGCCCACCGTGTAGACGGGGTTCAGTGCCGTCATCGGCTCCTGGAAGATCATCGAGATCTCCTTGCCGCGGACGTGCCGGAGCGCGCCGTGCGACATGCCGATGAGCTCGCGGTCGCCGAGCTTCGCCGAGCCGCTCGCGCGGCCGTTCGGCGGGAGCAGGCCGAGGAGCGCGAGCGACGACTGCGACTTGCCGGAGCCCGACTCGCCGACGATCGCGAGAACCTCACCGGAGTGCAGGTCGTAGCTCACGCCCGTGGCCGCGGGGTACCAGGCCTTGTCGACGTAGAAGTCCACGCCGAGGTTGCGCACGGTCAGCACGGGGCTGCCCTGGCGCGCGGCCGGGGCCGCGGGAGACGTCTCGATGGCCACGCTGATCAGTGTCCTTCCTGCTGGAGCCGGCGCTCGTGGCGCGGCGGCTCTGCGAGCATGGGCGCATGGGTCCCACGCTGGTCTTCCGTTCGACGTACGGCCGTGTCCTCACGCTGGCGACGGGTGCCGTCGCCGTGGCGCTCGGTGTGAGCACGGCCCTGACGGGCGACGTCGGCGCGCTGGTGGGCGCCCTGGTGCCCGCCGCGCTCGTGACGTACCTCGTCTGGATGCTGTTCTGGCGACCCGCCGTCGAGGTGTCCGACGGCGGCGTCGAGGTCCGCAACGTGACCCGCACGGTCCACGTGCCGTGGACGGCGTACGAGGGCGTCGAGGCACGGTACTCGCTCGAGGTGCGCCACACGGGCGGCACGGTCACCGCCTGGGCGGCGCCCCGGTCGAGCGGCTCGGCACGCTGGCTGCGCCGCTCGCGTCGTCGACCCGTCGACCGCGAGCGCGTGGTCACCGGCGCCAACGCCGAGACCGTGGCCGAGGCCGTCGCGCAGCGGCACGGGCTGCTCGCCGCCGCCGGTCACCTCGACCGCGCGGTGCCGGGGGCTCCCGGCGCGCGGACCACCTGGCACGTCGTGCAGCTCGCGGTGCTGGGCGCGCTCGCCGTCGGGACGGTCGTGGTGCTCACCGCCTGACCACGGCCGCGGCGCGCCGCGCCGCCCGGGAGATCGACGACCTCCCGGGCGGGCGGCGACGGGCGCGGTCATCAGCTCGCCCCGGCCTCACCGGTCGTGCCCGGCGTGGGGGCGGTCGCCTTCGGACGCGCGACGCGCTGCGCGCGCGCCATCTTGCGCTCCGACGGGATCCGCTTCTGCCGCGGGTCGAACGCGTCGCGCAGGCCGTCGCCGATGAAGTTGACGCACAGCGCGATCGCGACGATGAACAGACCCGGCCACCAGAACAGCCACGGACGCGTCGCGAACGCCTCCTGGTAGTCGCTGATGAGCTTGCCGAGCGACGTCGCGGGCGCCTGGATGCCGACACCGAGGTAGCTGAGCGCCGTCTCGAGCAGGATCGCCGAGCTCATGAGCAGGGTCACGTTGACGATGATCACGCCCACCGCGTTCGGCAGCATGTGCTTGAAGATGATCCGCCGGTCGCTCGCTCCGGCGACGCGCGCGGCGTCGACGAACTCCCGCTCGCGCAGCGAGAGGAACTCACCGCGCACGAGGCGCGCGAGCGGGGGCCACAGCACGAGCCCGAGGAACGCCCCCAGGATGAGGGCGTTGCTGCCCCCGGACAGCAGGGCGAGCACGGCGCCGATGACGATGACCGGCATCGTGATGATGAGGTCGGTGAAGCGCATGAGCCACGAGTCGGTCGGGCCGCGGTAGTAGCCCGAGAGCGCTCCGACGAGCACGCCGGCGAGCGTCGCGATGACGCCGACGGCGAGCACGACGAGGAGCGAGGTCTGGGTGCCCTGCATGACGCGGGCGAAGACGTCGCGACCCGCCTCGTCCTGGCCGAAGATGTGCTCGGCTGACGGTCGGCCGCCGTTGACGAGCGGGTACGTGGAGCCCTGGCCGGAGGCCTTGTACTCGTACCACCCGTGCCAGCCGCCGATGCCGATCGACGTGATGGCGAGCAGCACGATGCCGATGAGGACGACGAGCGCGACGACCGCGCCCTTGTGGTGGAAGAAGCGCCGGCGGACGATCTGGCCCTGCGACAGCCCCTCGACCTCGAGCAGCTCGATCTGGTTCTCGAGCGCGCCGTCCTGCGGCGCGTCGTTCGGTGTGTTGCTCATGCGTTCACCCGGATCCGCGGGTCGAGGGCTGCGTAGATGAGGTCAGCCACGATGTTGGCGATGATGGCGAGGGCCGCGACGATGACGAGGTACGCCATGACGGGGTCGATCTCGCCGCCCGTGAGGGAGTTCAGGAAGAGCAGGCCCATACCGGGTCTGGCGAAGACCTTCTCCGTGATGATCGCGCCGCCCAGGAGGGTGATGACGTCGATCGGGACGATCGTCGCGAGCGGGATGAGCGTGTTGCGGAAGCCGTGCCGCATGACGACCGTCCGCTCCGGCAGGCCCTTGGCCCGGGCCGTGCGGATGTAGTCCTGGCTCATGACCTCGAGCATGCTCGCGCGCGAGTAGCGCGTGTACCCGGCGAACTGGATGAGCACGAGCGCGATCGTCGGCAGGAGCAGGTGGGTGTACTGGTCGAGGACCTGGACCCAGAAGTTGCCGCCGAGGTTGGGCGTGCTGTTGCCGATCGTCGGGATGGGCCGGTTGTTGATCGCCGGCGCCGCGAGGTAGGCGGGCCAGAACTGCATCACGCGGTCGACGAAGATCATCGAGCCGACGAGGAACGCGGTGATCGCGGCCGCGCGTGCGGACACGCCCTTGTCGGGGCCGCCCCACGCGTACCCGATCCCGATGCCGACGGCGACGGTGACGACGGCGAGGACGAGCACGAGCAGCCAGTTGTCGACCTGGCGGAGCACGGACTGGATCGGGAAGTAGACGACGACGCCGACGACGACGGTCGTCAGGGACGCGTAGAGCGCGCGGCGGTTCTTCAGGCCGGAGACGAGCGCGGTGATCGCGAAGGCGAGCGCGGCACCCGTGACGGCGATGATGACCGGGCCGAGGTTCGGCTCCTCCCACCAGCCGGAGAGCTGCAGGTAGAGCAGCGCGACGGCGGTCGCGGCGAAGCCCAGGCCGAAGACGGCGAGCCGGCGGCGCAGGGTGCCTCCGAAGGCGAGCGACCACAGCAGGCCGATCGCCACGCCGGCGACCGCGATCGCGAGGATCGACAGGTTCGGGTCGCGCAGGAAGTCGTTGAAGCCGATCGCGCCCCACTGCTTGAGCAGGACGGCGACCCAGAAGGCCGGGAGGGAGTAGAGCACGAACGAGACGAAGATCGTCAGGTAGTCGAACGTGCTGTACTGCCGCAGCGCGCTGACGATGCCGACCATGACGCCGAAGATCACGGCGAGGACGGTTGCGGCGGCGACGAGCTGGATGGTCGAGATCACGGCGCCCTGGAGCAGGTTCGAGACCGACTGGCCACTGCGCCAGGCCGTCCCGAGGTCGCCGGTCACGAAGTCGCCGAGCCACTTGAAGTAGCGGATCACGACGTTCGTGTCCAGGTCGAGGTCGAGCGTGCGCTGATCGATGAGCTGCTGCTTGTTGGGACTCGTGCTCGCCTCGAGGTCCATGAAGATGTACGGCCGGATCGCGGCGCTGACGAGCAGGAACATCGCGAACGTGGACACGAGGAGGGTCGCCAACCCTGCCAGCACACGCCGCGAGATGAAGGAGAACATCGGAGGTCTTACCTCGCTGGTCGGTAGGGACCCCGGGTCGGGGCCGGTCGATTCTACGCGTGGGTCTCGCGTGATCGTGAACCGACGGCACGGGACGCCGCGGTGGAGAGGTCGAGAGAGCCGGAGCACGCGAGAACCGGGGGCCTCGACGGACGGGCCGCCGAGACCCCCGGTCCCGCGAGTCCGGACGCGGCCCGTCGCCGTCCGGTGGGACGGCGACGGGCCAGGTCAGACGGTCAGGCCTCTCAGCCCTCGAACGTCCAGTTCCAGAACCCGTGGAAGATCGTCGGGCTGATCGTGATCGACTCGACGCCCTTCAGGCTCTCGTTCCAGCCCTGGATGGCGGGGAACTGGAAGATCGTCACGCCGAAGCCGTCAGCCCAGAGGTTCTTCTCGACCTCGAGCTGGAGCTGGAACTGCTCCTCGGGGTCGGTCGAGACCTGGAGCTTGTCGAGCGCGGCGTCCACGGCGGGGTTGTTGTACAGGCCGTAGTTGTTGACACCACGGTTCGGCGCCCAGCGGAAGTTCGCGTCCGACTCGGTGACGGCCGTCGAGGTCGACTGCCAGCCGAACAGCGACGCGTCGTACTCGGTCTGACCGGTCGCGAGCAGGGTGCCCCACTCGGCCGCGGGGCGGCCCGTGTCGACGATCGTGAAGCCGGCCTGCGCGGCGGTGTCCGTGATGAGCGCGAGCTCGTTCACGCGGCGCGTGTTCTCGTTGTTGTACGCGAAGCGCACGTTGATCGGCGCCGCGACGCCCGCGTCGGCGAGGATCTGCTTCGCCTTCTCGATGTCACCGGCCGGCGGGTAGAAGTCCGAGCCGTTCTCCGCGACCATCTGGTCGTAGTTCGGCGAGCCCGGGATGAGGATGTTCGAGTTGCGCACCTCGGCGTCCGGGTTGAGCGGCTTGATGAGGTTGTCGACGATCGTCTGGCGCGGGATCGTCAGGAGGAACGCCTGGCGCACGGCCTTGGCCTTCTCCACGTCACCACCGTAGGTCACCGGGTCGAACGGACCACCGTTCTGGAAGACCAGGTCGACGTGCTCGTACGTGCCCTCGATGCCCGAGTGGGTCTCGACACCGTCGAGCGCCTCGAGCGCGGTGCGGACGTCCGCGGACGCCTGCGGGCCGATGAGGTCGACCTCACCGTTCTCGAGCGCCTGGACCTGGGCCATCGGGTCGTCGATGTAGCGGACCGTGATGGTGTCGACCGAGCCCTTGTTCGTGCCCTGGAAGTCCGGGTTCGCCTTGAGCGTGAGGTACTGGTTCTCCTCGTACTCCTCGAGCGTGTACGCGCCGTTGGAGACGTAGAGCGCCGGGTCCTCGGGGAGGGTCGTGAACTCGAACCCGGAGTTCCAGAACTTCGAGATCTCCGACAGCGCGGCGGAGTCGTTGTTCGCGATCGCGTCGCGGACGGCGGCCTTCGCCTCCTCCGGGTCCTCGATCCCGAGCGCCTTCTGGCCCACGACGTGCGCCGGGACGAACTCGTTCGTCCAGCTGAGCTCCCAGTCACCGAACGGCTTGTCGTAGACGACCGTGATGGACTTGTTGTCGTCCGAGATCTCCGGCGTCTGCGAGATGAGCGCGATGCCCGGGTCCGAACCGTCGAAGTAGACGCCCGCGTCCAGGGCGTCCTGGTTCGTGACGTTGCCCTCCTCGTCGGTCTCGGCCTCGACGTTGTTGAACTTGCCCGACTGGCCGGCCCAGTCCAGCAGGATCTCCGTCGCGTCGACCGGGGTGCCGTCCGACCACTTGGTGTCGTCGCCGAACGTGTACTTCACCGTCAGCGGGTCGTCCGAGAGCTTCTCGTACGTGCCGAACGACTCGTCCTTGACGATGTTCAGGTCGGCGTCGTAGTAGCTGAAGCCCGAGTTGAGCATGTAGTTGATGACGGCGTTCTGGGTCGCGTTGCCGTTCGACGAGCTGAGGTTCAGCTCGTTCAGCGGGGCCTCCCACGCGACGGTGACCGCGGACTCGGTGTTGATGCCCGCGTCCTCGCCGTCGGTCTCGCCGTCACCCGACGTGCCGCTGCACGCCGAGAACAGCAGTGCTCCGGTGACCGTCACCGCGAGGGCGGCACTCGTGCGCCTGATCTTCAATGTTCCTCCTCCAAGGGATGGTGGGCGCGGTCGGACGGGCGTCGTTCGCCCCCCGGCCGCCCCGTCACCCGCGCGTCCGGTTGGTGTCGGCGCGCGTGGACGGGCATGCCCACCACGGTTTGGGGCAACGCTACCCAGCAAGTTGCGAGGGATCTCCCCCTTGCCCGGTTGCTGCGGTCGATCGTTACCGAGTTGATACTGGCCGGTACGGGTGCGTTTCCAGCCCGCGACGGCAGGGAAACACCCGCGAAACGTCGCCGCCCGGACACGACGATGCCCGCCGCGTCTCACGATGCGGCGGGCGTGCAGGCCTGTGACCTGCGTCTCAGACGTTGAAGCGGAACTCCACGACGTCACCGTCGGCCATGACGTAGTCCTTGCCCTCGACGCGGGCCTTGCCCGCGGCACGAGCGGCCGCGACGGAGCCGGTCTCGACGAGGTCCTCGAACGAGACGACCTCGGCCTTGATGAAGCCGCGCTCGAAGTCGGTGTGGATGACCCCGGCCGCCTGCGGGGCGGTCCACCCCTTGCGGATGGTCCATGCGCGAGCCTCCTTGGGGCCGGCGGTGAGGTAGGTCTGGAGCCCGAGGGTGTCGAAGCCGACGCGCGCGAGCTGGTCCAGCCCGGCCTCGTCCTGCCCCGACTCGGCGAGCATCTCCTTCGCCTCGTCGGGCTCGAGCTCGACGAGCTCGGACTCGAACTTCGCGTCGAGGAAGATCGCCTGGGCCGGCGCGACGAGCGCGCGCAGGCGGTCCTGCAGGTCGTCGTCCACGAGGCCGGCGTCGTCGGTGTTGAACACGTAGATGAACGGCTTGGCCGTGAGGAGCTGGAGGCTCGCGACGTCGGCGAGGTCGAGCCCGGCGGCGGCCGCGCCCTGGAAGAGCGTCGTGCCGGCCTCGAGGATCGCCTGCGCCTTCTGGGCGGCGTCGAGGAGGGCGGCGTCGCCCTTCTTGATCTTCACCTCCTTCTCGAGGCGAGGAACCGTCTTCTCGAGAGTCTGGAGGTCGGCGAGGATCAGCTCGGTGCTGATGGTCTCGATGTCGCCCTCGGCGTCCGTCGAACCCTCGACGCGGACGACGTCCGGGTCGGCGAACGCGCGGGTCACCTGGCAGATCGCGTCGGCCTCGCGGATGTTCGCGAGGAACTTGTTGCCGAGCCCCTCCCCCTCGCTGGCGCCCTTGACGATCCCGGCGATGTCGACGAACGACACGGTCGCGGGCAGGATGCGCTGGCTGCCGAAGATCTCGGCGAGCTTGTCGAGCCGCGGGTCGGGGAGCGAGACGACGCCGACGTTCGGGTCGATCGTCGCGAACGGGTAGTTCGCCGCGAGGACCTGGTTGCGCGTCAGGGCGTTGAACAGGGTGGACTTGCCGACGTTGGGCAGGCCGACGATGCCGATAGTGAGTGCCACGGCGGACGAGTCTACGGGCCGGGGCCGCGACGTGCGGCCCCGGCCCGTCGGTCAGGCCGCCGCCATCACCTTCTGCAGCAGCTCGGGCGCGCGTCGGTCGTACACCCGCGCGCCCCAGCGGACGCCGAGCAGCAGCACCGTCACCCCGACGGCCGCACCCACGGCGAGCGTCACCCACCCCAGCGCGGGCAGGTCGGCGAAGATCGCGACGAGCCCCGGGACGAGGAACGGGACCGAGAGGGCGAGGACGAGGAGCATCGCGACGGACTGCGCGACGAGCGTCGCCATCGCGGCACCCTGCGGCTGCTTGAACGGGCTCTCGCCCGGCTTCGGCACCGGGTACAGCAGCCGGGCGGACGTCGCGCTCGAGACGCCGGTCGCGACGAGCAGCGTGCCGGCCGTCAGGCCGAGCATCGTCGGCAGCAGCTCCCAGCGCCCCACGACCGCCACCGACACGACCGCGAACACGAGCGACACCGCACCTCCGGCCACGAGGACCGGGATCGCCCGGCCCCACCGGTCGGCCTTGCCGGCCACGCCCGTCGAGACGTGCAGCGCGAACGCCGAGCTGTCGTAGGCGATGTCCGCCGAGATGGAGAACCCGAGGATCCACGCCGTGAACGGGGCGAGGGCGAGGAAGATCTCCGACCCCGCGCCGCCACCCACGACGAGGAGCACCACGGGGATGAGCGGCACGACCGCGATCGAGCCCGAGTAGCGCGGGTCGCGCAGCCAGTACGTCGCGGTCCGCGCCACGACCGCACCGGTCGGCGTCGCCGGGAACCGGGAGAAGAAGCCGAGGCCCTTGGCCCGGCCCCCGCCACCCGCGGCGGGCGGCGTGACGAGCGCCCGCGCGAGCGCCTTGTCCCACACGACCCACGCCACCGCGAGGGTGACCAGCGCGACGACGAGCCGCGCGAGCGCGAGCCCCCACGCGTCGTCGTGCACCGCGGCGCCCAGTCCCCACGGGGCGCCGAACGGCGTCCAGGCCGCGACGTCCGCGAGCCGGGAGACCATGCCTCGCACGGCGTCGCCGTCGACCGGTCCCTCCCCGAGCTGCGAGCCGACCCAGGCGAACGCCGGGCCGACGAGGACGAGCGGCACGAACGCGGCGATCGTCACGACCTCGCGGTAGCGGCGCGACTCGAGCAGCGGGGCGAGCGCCGTCGTCGTGGCACGCGAGCCGACGACGCACAGCGCCACGGCGAGGACCGCGCCGACGAGCGCGGCGAGCACCGCGAGGGGCGTGCGCCACCAGGCGAACGAGACGCCGAGCGCGGCGAGGGCCGTGACGATCCCCGGGATCGACACGACGCCCGCGACGGCAAGCCCGGCGAGCAGGCGGCGCGGCGGGATGCCGAACAGCACGAAGCGCTGCGGGTCGAGCGTGGCGTCGACGCCGAAGGCGAAGAGCGGGATCACCCACCACCCGAGGACCGCGAGCGTCCCGACGAGGATCACGACCGACCCGGCGAGCGCCGGGTCCTGCGTCCCGAGGACGACCATCCCCACGACGAGCATCCCCACGACGAACAGCCCGTAGAGCGCCCCCACGACGAACCCGATCGTCTGCCACACGCTCCGCCGGAACGTGTTGCCCATGAGGGTGAGCTTGAGCCTTACGAACTGCGCAACCACGCCAGGCCCTCCGTGCTCTGCCGCCCGCCGACGAGGTCGACGAACCGGTCCTCGAGGCTCTGGTCGCCGCGCACGGCGTCGACGGTCCCCGCAGCGAGGACGTGCCCGCCCGCGACCACGGCGACGTGGTCGCACATGCGCTGCACGAGGTCCATGACGTGCGACGACACGACGACCGTCCCGCCGCTCGCCACGTAGCCCGCGAGGATGTCGCGGATGTTGGCGGCCGAGACCGGGTCCACCGCCTCGAACGGCTCGTCGAGGACGAGCGTGCGGGGCGCGTGGATGAGGGCGGTCGCCAGGGCGATCTTCTTGGTCATGCCCGCCGAGTAGTCGACGACGAACGTGGTGGCGTCCTTCGCGAGGTCGAGGGCCGCGAGCAGCTCGGTCGTGCGCTCGGCCACGGTGTCGCGGTCCATGCCGCGCAGGAGCCCGGCGTACGTGACGAGCTGGGCGCCCGTGAGCCGGTCGAAGAGGCGCACGCCGTCGGGCAGGACCCCGAGCTGCCGCTTGCCCGCCGCCGGGTCCGCCCACAGGTCGGTGCCGTGCACGTGCGCGGAGCCGGCGTCGGGCCGCAGGAGACCGGTGGCCATGGAGAGCGTGGTCGTCTTGCCCGCGCCGTTCGGGCCGACGAGCCCGTAGAACGAGCCCGCGGGGACGTCGAGGTCGATGCCGGCGACGGCGATCTTCTCGCCGAACCGCTTCCAGAGCCCGCGCAGGGAGAGCGCGGCGGTGGGGTCCGGGGGGGCGGGCGGGGCGGCGGGGTGCGGCGCGGCCTGCGCGCCGGGCACCGGTGCGTGCGCCGGTGCGCCGGGCTGCGCGAGCGGCGGCACGGGAGTGGGATCGACCATGGCGCCAACGTAGCCGAGGGCACCGACCGGTGACGGTGCGTTTTGTCACGACGTGCCCCGGATCCCGGCCTGGCCGTGCCACGCCCGTGTCGCGCCGCGGTGGTGTCGGTCCCTCGTGGGAAGGTGCCGCCATGGACACCTCGGGATGGTTGCTCTTCGCGGTCGGCCTCGTGCTGGGGCTCGTGGGCGGCGCCGCGCTGGTGCTCGGCGTGCGGCGCGCCTCGCCCGACGCCGCGGCGGCCGAGGTGCGCCGCCTCACCCAGCTCCTGGGGCAGGCCCAGCAGGAGGCAGCGCGCGGCGCGGGACTCGCCGAGCGGCTGGAGGCCGAGCGCGAGGGCTTCGCGCGCCAGCTCGCCGCCGCCCAGCGCAGCGCGGACGAGCGTCTCGACCTCGCGCGCGCGGCGTCCGAGCAGCAGCTCGCCGACCTCCAGGAGGCCGCCGCACGACGCGTCGCCGAGGTGCAGGGCGACCACCGCCGGCTCGAGAGCCAGTTCGAGGCGCTCTCGCGCAAGGTCCTCGCCGCCGGGACGGAGCAGTTCCTCGTGCAGGCGGAGGAGCGGCTGCGGCGCAGCCACGAGCACGGTGCGGCCGAGCTCGCGAAGCGCGAGGACGCGGTGCGGCACCTCGTCGAGCCGCTCGCGGGCGCGCTCGAGAAGGTGCGGGCGGAGGTCGCCGCGGCGGAGCGCGCTCGGCTGGAGGCCCACGGGAGTCTCGCGGAGCAGGTCCGGGGCGTGCGCGACGCGTCCGACCTGCTGCGCGCCGAGACGTCGCAGCTCGTCACCGCGCTGCGGTCCTCGCAGGTGCGGGGCGCGTGGGGCGAGCTCCAGCTCAAGCGCGTCGTCGAGGCGGCCGGGATGCTCGCGCACGTCGACTTCGTCGAGCAGGACCAGGTCGCGACGGACGACGGCGCCCTGCGCCCGGACATGGTCGTGCGCCTCGCGGGCGGCAAGCAGGTCGTCGTCGACGCGAAGGTCGCGTTCCTCGGGTACCTCGACGCCCAGGCGGCGACCGACCCGCGCGTGCGGGCCGACCGGCTCGCCGCGCACGCCCGGCACATGCGCAAGCACGTCGACGACCTCGGCGCCAAGCGCTACTGGGACCAGTTCGGCCCCGCGCCCGAGTTCGTCGTCATGTTCGTGCCCGCGGAGTCGTTCCTGTCGGCCGCCGTCGAGCAGGACCCGTCGCTCCTCGAGCACGCCGTGGCGAAGAACGTCGTCATCGCGACGCCCATGACGATGGTCGCGATGCTGCGGACGATCGCGTACGCGTGGCGCCAGGACGCCCTCGCCACGAACGCGCAGCAGGTGCTCACGCTCGGCAAGGAGCTGCACGGCCGCCTCGCGGTCATGGGGTCGCACCTCGCGAAGCTCGGGAGGCAGCTCCAGAACGCCTCCGACGCCTACAACCGCACCGTGGGTTCGCTCGAGACGCGCGTGCTCGTCAGCGCACGCCGGTTCGCGGACCTGCACGTCGTGGACGACGCGCTCACGACCCCGCCGACGGTCAACCCGCAGCTCAGCGCGATCAGCGCACCCGAGCTCCTCGCGTCGGTCAACGAGTCCGTGGTGGCGATCGACGAGCGACCCGACGACCGGGACGTCTCCCGACCCGTGGGCACGAGCCACGGCGAGGCGAGCGCCTGACCGCGAGGGCCGACGGCCGCGACCCGGGCACCGGCCCGGGACGCCACCGCGCGGAGGTCAGACGGGCTGCACCGAGAGCGAGGTCCGCCCGCCGCGGGCCGGACGTCCGCCGCCGGTCCCGGACGCCTTGAGGTCCGCCCGCAGCTCGCGCGGCAGCGAGAACATGAGGTCCTCCGTCGCGGTGCGGACCTCCTCCACCTCGCCGAAGCCGCGCTCCGCGAGGTACGCCAGGACGTCGTCGACGAGGATCTCCGGCACCGAGGCGCCCGAGGTCACCCCGACGGTCGTCGCGCCGTCGAGCCACGACGGGTCGATCTCCTTCGCGCGGTCGACGCGGTACGACGTCCCGGCCCCCGCCTGGAGCGCGACCTCGACGAGGCGCACCGAGTTCGAGGAGTTCGCCGAGCCGACGACGATGACGACGTCCGCGTCGGGAGCGAGCTTCTTCACCGCGACCTGACGGTTCTGCGTCGCGTAGCAGATGTCGTCGCTCGGCGGGTCCTGGAGCGTCGGGAACTTCTCGCGCAGCCGGCGGACCGTCTCCATGGTCTCGTCGACGGAGAGCGTGGTCTGCGAGATCCACACGACCTTGTCGGGGTCGCGGACCACGACGTCGTCGACGTGGTCGGGCGAGTCGACGACCTGGACGTGGTCGGGCGCCTCGCCCGCCGTGCCCTCGACCTCCTCGTGCCCCGTGTGGCCGATGAGGAGGATGTCGTAGTCGTCCTTGGCGAAGCGCACGGCCTCCTTGTGCACCTTGGTGACGAGGGGGCACGTGGCGTCGATCGTGTCGAGGTTGCGCGCCGCCGCGGCGGCCTTGACCGCGGGCGAGACGCCGTGCGCCGAGAACACGACGCGCGCGCCCTCGGGCACCTCGTCGGTCTCGTCCACGAAGATCGCGCCGCGCTCGCTCAGCGTCTCGACGACGAACTTGTTGTGCACGATCTCCTTGCGCACGTACACGGGCGCGCCGTAGTGCTCGAGCGCCTTCTCGACCGCGACGACGGCTCGGTCCACGCCCGCGCAGTAGCCGCGCGGCGCCGCGAGCAGGACGCGCTTGCGGGGCGCGGCGCCCTGCGGGGCTGCCACGGGCGGGACGGCGGGGCGGTCGGACGGGTGCGCGGACGAGCCGGCGGGGAGGTCGCTCACGCCCCGAGTCTAGGCGAGCGCCCGCGGACCGACCCCGGTGAGGCCTGTCGACCGCCGCCCCTCCCGCGCTCCGCCCGCCCTCCTCACAGCAAGGACGCCGGTGCTCCACCACACCTCCGCACCGCGGCCGCACGAGAGAGCTCGGGAGACGCCGGGCGGGGCCGGGGAGACGGATCTCACCCGAGCGGTGGCGGCCCCCGGGTCGCCGGACCTCCGGGTGCCCCGGAGGATCGAAGGATGGCCGACGACCTCGACCCGACCGACCCCGACCCCTCCCCCGACGCGGCCGACCCGAGCCCGGCGGCGGAGCCCGCCCATCCCGCCGACCCGGGCGACCCGGGCGACCCGGGCGACCCGGGCAAACCTGCCGGGCGGGGTCGGCGGCGTCTGTGGTGGTGGCTCGTGCCCGGCGTCGCCGTCGTGGTGGCGGGGGCCGTCGTCCTCGCCGCGACCGTGGAGCACGACCGATGGGTCGCGTCCGTCGAGGACTACCACGTCGACGTCGCACGGACGCAGCGGGACGCCGAGGCCGCCCGCGCCGAGGCGGTGGCGGCGTACGTGCCGCGCCTCGCGACGCTCGTCGTCGCCGAGGTCGTGGGCGACGCCGTGCTGACGGGGAGCGAGGGCCAGGTGGAGGACCCAGCCGTGCGCGACCCGCTGGCGGCAGCGCTGCCGGACGCGGCGACGCTCGTCGGGACGCCCGTCGAGTACCCGGTCGAGGTCCGCACGGTCGAGTCGCTCACGCGCCCGAACCCGTTCTACCCGCGGTCGCTTCCCGAGCGCCGGTTCGAGGTCGTCACGGGTTCCGTGCCGTCGCCCGAGGCTCTCGACGACGCGGCCGGGGCGCTCGCCGCGGCGACGCAGGACGTCGCGACGGCGTGGCAGCAGTGGGCGTACGACGGGCTCGAGGACGCCGTCACGGAAGGACGCCCGGTGCTCACCGAGTCTGCGGGGCTCGTCTCGGACGAGGCGCACCGCGCGGCGCTCGACGCGGCCCTCGCCGCCGCCACGCCGACGCTCGACGCCGGCGTGGGCGGCGCCCCGGTCGCCGACGCCGTGGCGCAGCGGGACGCCGTGCTCGTCGCCACCGAGGCGGTGTGGGCGGACCGTCTGGCACTCACGCAGCAGCAGCGGCGGGAGGTGGGGCGCGCGCAGGGCGTGGACTGCACGGTCGCCCGGTGCGTGGCCCTGACGTTCGACGACGGGCCCGGCACGGACACGGAGCGGCTCCTGCAGATCCTCGCGGAGAAGCACGTCTCGGCGACGTTCTTCCTCGTCGGGTCGAACGTCGAGAAGCGACCGGAGGTCGTCCGAGACACGGCCGCGGCCGGACACCTGCTCGCGAACCACACGTGGGACCACCCGCAGCTCACGACGCTGGCCGACGACGAGGTGCGCTCGGAGCTCGAGCGGACCCAGGACGCGATCACGGCGGCGTCCGGCACGACGCCGACGCTCCTGCGCCCCCCGTACGGCGACGTCGACGACCGCGTCGGCTCGATCGCGACGCGCACCGGGCTGCAGGTCGTGCTCTGGAACCTCGACACGCTCGACTGGAAGACGAAGGACGCCGCCGAGACGCGACGTCGCGCCGTCGAGGGCGCACGGTCGGGCAGCAACGTCCTCATGCACGACATCCACGCCTCGACCGTCGACGCCGTGCCCGGCATCATCGACGACCTCCGGGCGCAGGGGTACCTGCTCGTCACCGTCGACCTGCTCGCCCCGTGACCCGCCCTCGGAGCGGGCAGCACGGGTGGGCGTGGGTAGGGTGCGGCAGGCTGGACCCGTGACCGCCCCGCTCCCCCTGCCCGACGACGCGCCGCGGCCGGGCACGCGGTCCCCCCGGCCCGGGGACCGCGGCCCGCTGCCGGCGCGCGCGCTCGAGACGAGCGCGGACCACCCGTGGCCGGTGCGGCTCCTCTCGCGCAAGATCGAGCAGTACGTGGACCGGATGGCACCCGTCTGGGTCGAGGGGCAGGTCGTGCAGCTCAACCGCCGCCCGGGAACGTCGACCGCGTTCCTCACGCTGCGCGACACCGACCTGGACATGTCGCTGCCCGTCTCCGCGGCCACCCGCGTGCTCGACGGGACGCCTCTCGAGGAGGGGGCGCACGTCGTCGTGCACGCCAAGCCGGTCTTCTGGACGCGGCGCGGCACGCTCCAGCTCCAGGCGCGCGAGATCCGGCCGGTGGGCGTGGGCGACCTGCTCGCGCGCATCGAGCACCTCAAGCGCGTGCTCGCCGCCGAGGGCCTGTTCGACACCGACCGCAAGCGCCCGCTGCCGTTCCTGCCGCAGGTCGTCGGTCTGGTGTGCGGGCGCGAGTCCAAGGCGGAGCACGACGTCGTGGTGAACGCGCGCGCCCGCTGGCCCCAGGTCCGCTTCGAGATCCGCGAGGTCGCCGTCCAGGGCGCGCACGCCGTCCAGCAGGTGGGTGACGCGATCCGGGCGCTCGACGCCGACCCGGACGTCGAGGTGATCGTCGTGGCACGCGGCGGCGGAGCCGTGGAGGACCTCTTGCCGTTCTCGAACGAGGCGCTCGTCCGGGTGGCGGCGGCGTGCCGCACCCCGCTCGTGAGCGCGATCGGGCACGAGACGGACAGCCCGCTCCTCGACCTCGTGGCCGACTACCGCGCCTCGACCCCGACGGCCGCAGCGAAGCGCGTCGTCCCGGACGTCGCGGAGGAGCGGGCGCGGGTGACGCAGGGCCGCCACCGCCTGCGGGCCGCGATCGCGGGGCGGGTGGCGCGCGAGCAGGCCGGGCTCGACGGTCTCCGCTCGCGTCCGGTGCTCGCCGCGCCGGGCACGATGCTCACCGACCGGGCCGAGCGCGTGGCCGCGCTGCGGGACCGTGCGCGACGCGCTCTCGACACGCGCCTCGTGCGCGCCTCCGGCGAGGTGGGGCGGCTGGAGGCGCAGGTCCGGGCGCTCTCGCCGGCGTCGACGCTCGACCGGGGGTACGCGGTCGTGCAGCGCGCGGACGGGCACGTCGTCCGCTCCCCCGACGACGTCGCGGCGGACGACCTCCTGCTCGTGCGGCTCGCACGCGGCACGCTCGACGCGCGTGCGACCGGGTCGCACGCCGAGGGGCGCGCCGAGAACCGGCCCGACACCGCCGAGGGCGCCTCGTGAGGCGGCAGCCCGGTGACCGTCCGGCGTCCGCTCCGCGGACGACGTGTCCGACCATGACGCACAGATGGGGTTGAATACTGCCGTGACTTCCTTTGACAACGCTGTCACGCCCGACGTCGCGACGCTGTCCTACGAGCAGGCGCGCGACGAGCTCGTGCAGGTCGTCGCCCGGCTCGAGGCCGGCGGCGAGCCGCTCGAGGCGTCGCTCGCGCTCTGGGAACGCGGCGAGGCGCTGGCCGCCCGCTGCCAGGAGTGGCTCGACGGCGCCCGCGCCCGGCTCGACGCCGCCCGCGCCCAGGACGCTCCGAGCGCGCCCGGCGGAGATCCCGACGACAACCCCGACGACCCCACCGGAGACGACCGATGAGCACCAGCCCCGCCGCGCCCGCGACCGACGGCACCCCCGAGACCGAGGAGCACGTGCTCGTCGTCGGCGAAGCGTTGATCGACGTCGTGCACCGCGCCGACGGCAGCGTCGACGAGCACCCCGGCGGCAGCCTCGCGAACGTCGCCCTCACGCTCGGGCGCCTCGGGCGCGACGCGCGCCTGGCCACCTGGCTCGGCGAGGACGCGCGCGGTGAGGTCGTCCGGGCCTGGCTCGACGACTCCGCGGTGACCCTCACCCCGGGCAGCACCGAAGCGGGCTCCACGAGCGTCGCCACGGCCCACCTCGACGCCCACGGCGCCGCGACCTACGAGTTCGACCTCGAGTGGCGCGTCCCCGCCGGCACCGCCGCCGGCCACGGCACGCTCGCCGTGCACACCGGCTCGATCGCCGCCGTCCTGGAGCCCGGCGCCTCCGGCGTGCGCGCGCTCGTCGCCGCCGCCCGCGCCACGGCCACCATCACCTACGACCCCAACGCGCGACCCGCCCTCATGGGCGACCCCGCCGACGCCCGCACCCGGATCGAGACGCTCGTCGCGCTCGCCGACGTCGTCAAGGTCAGCGACGAGGACCTCACCTGGCTCGCCCCCGGCACCGACCCGGCCGACGTCGCGCGCACCTGGCTCACGCTCGGCCCCGCACTCGTCGTCGTCACCTACGGCGGCGAGGGCGCCCTCGCGATCACCGCCACCGGCGAGCAGCGCGTCACCGCCCCCCGCGTGGAGGTCGTCGACACCGTCGGCGCGGGCGACTCCTTCATGGGCGCGCTCCTCGACGGGCTCTGGGACGCGGGCCTCCTCGGCGCCGACCGCCGTGACACCCTGCGCGCGATCGACCCGGACACGCTCACCACCCTGCTCGAACGCTGCGCCGCCGTCGCCGCCGTCACCGTCTCGCGCGCCGGCGCCAACCCGCCCCGCCGCGCGGAGCTCGCGTCCGCCTGAGCCGGTGTCCGGGCACGCCTCGGCCGCCCGGGTGTGCACCCGGGCGGCCGGCGCCTCCGTCAGACCTGCGCGTCCTGCTTCTGCGCGCGCTCGAGAGACCGCTTGCGGTCCTCGGCGTTCTCCTCCTCGATCCGGTCGGCCTCGGCGTCGTCGCGCGTGAGGTTCTCGCTCGTCTCCGGGTCGAAGATCATCATCTTCGTCGGGTCGAACCACAGCTCCGTCGTGTCGCCGTCACGGACCCGTGACGCGGAGTCGAGGGCGACGACGAACTGGGTGCGCAGGCCCTCGCCGTCGAGCTCGCGGTCCAGCTCCTCGAGCTGGCCCTTGACCGACTCGTGCATGTCGAACGGCACGTACGCGTAGAGCTCGGCTCCGAGCCACTCGGTGACGTCGATCTGGATCTCGAAGGTGTGCCCGCGGTCCTTCTTGGACGGGTCGACGAGCCGCGCGTCCTCGAAGTGCTCGGGCCGCAGGCCCACGATGACCAGGCCGCGGTCGCCCACGACCGACGCGACGTTCTCCGGCATGTCGAACTCCCCGAACGGGAGCGTGATCCGCCCGCCCGACACCTCGCCCGGCAGGAAGTTCATGGGCGGCGTGCCGATGAACCCCGCGACGAACAGGTTGACGGGCTGCTCGTAGAGCCCGCGCGGGCTCGCGACCTGCTGGAGCACGCCGCGGCGCAGCACGGCGACGCGGTCGCCGAGCGTCATGGCCTCGGTCTGGTCGTGGGTGACGTAGACGGTCGTCGTGCCGAGGCGACGCTGGAGGCGCGCGATCTCCGTGCGCGTCTGCCCGCGCAGCTTGGCGTCGAGGTTGGACAGCGGCTCGTCGAAGAGGAAGGCCTTCGCGTCGCGCACGATCGCGCGCCCCATCGCGACGCGCTGGCGCTGCCCGCCCGACAGGTTCGCGGGCTTGCGGTCCAGGTGCTCGCGCAGGTCGAGCATGTCGGCTGCCCGCTCGACCTTCTCGCGGATCTCGGCCTCGCTGTGCTTGCCCTTCGCGAGGCGCAGCGGGAACGCGATGTTCTCCGCGACCGTGAGGTGCGGGTAGAGCGCGTAGTTCTGGAACACCATCGCGAGGTCGCGCTCGCGCGGCGCCTTCTCGTTGACGCGCGTGCCGTCGATGTCGAGCTCGCCCGAGGTGATGTCCTCGAGCCCGACGATCATGCGCAGGACCGTCGACTTCCCCGAGCCGGAGGGGCCGACGAGGATGACGAACTCGCCGTCGGCGATGTCGAGGTTCACGCGGTCCACCGCGAGGAACCCGTCGCCGTAGCGCTTGACGATGTCCTTCAGGGTGATCGACGCCATCAGCTCTCTCCTCGGGTTCGGCGTGCGGCACGGTGCCCGACGGCGCGGGCGGGGCGCGGCGGTGCCGCGGCGGGCTGCGGGATCGGCTGCCGGGTGGTCGCCCGGCGATCGGTCGTGCTCATCCCTTCACCGCCCCCTGGGTCAGGCCGGAGACGATCTGACGCTGGAAGAGCACGACCAGCACCACGACCGGGATCGTCACGACGACGGCCGCCGCGGAGATCGCGCCGGTCGGCTCCTCGAAGTACGACGCGCCGGTGAAGAACGCCAGCGCGGCCGGGACCGGGCGGGCCGCGCTCGTCGACGTGAGCGAGATGCCGTAGACGAAGTCGTTCCAGGCGATGAAGAACGCGATGAGCGCCGTCGTGAAGACGCCGGGCGCCGCGAGCGGGACGATCGCCTTGCGGAACGCCTGCCACGGCGTCGCGCCGTCGACCTGGGCGGCCTGCTCGAGCTCCCACGGGATCTGCCGGAAGAACGCGGCGAGCGTCCAGATGGAGATCGGGAGCGTGAGCGAGAGGTACGGGATGATGAGGCCGATCCACGTGTCGTACAGGCCGATGTTGCGCCACAGGTTGAACAGCGGCGTGACGATCGAGACGACCGGGAAGATCGAGACGCCGAGCGCCGTCGTGAGGATGAGGCGCTTGCCCGGGAAGTTCAGGCGCGCGATCGCGTACGCGCACAGCGTCGCGAGCACGACGGCGATGACCGTCGCGATGAGCGAGATGCCGATGGAGTTGCGCAGCGCGGAGAGGAACAGCTCTTGCGCCGAGCCGCCCGTGGCGAGGATCTGCTCGTAGTTGTCGGTGCTCCACCGCGGCGGGAGGAACGTGCCGGAGTTGATGTCGCTGGGACCCTTGAAGCTCGTCATGAAGATCGACACCACGGGGAACAGCGACCCGACGAGGACGACGACCGTGATGACGGCCCACCAGATCTTGGCCCGGGTGCTGAGGACGCTGCCCATCACTTCTCCCCCCTCGCGCCGGCGAGATCCACCTTGAAGAGCTTGATCGCGACGAAGCAGATGAGCACGACGCACAGGAACAGCAGCACGGAGATCGCCGAGCCCATGCCGATCTGGAGCTGGCCGATCGAGGTCCGGTACGCGAGCAGCGAGAGCACCTCGGTCCCGTTGGCGCCGTTCGTCATGATGAAGACGTTGTCGAAGATGCGGAACGCGTCGAGGGCACGGAACAGGACGGCGACCATGATCGCGGCCTTCATGTTCGGGACGATGACGCGCGTGAAGCGCTGCCAGGCCGTCGCGCCGTCGACCTTCGCGGCCTCCTCGAGGTCGCCGGGCACCTGCGCGAGGCCGGCGAGGAGCAGGAGCGAGATGAACGGGGTCGTCTTCCAGACCTCGGACGCGATGATGACGAACAGGCTCGTGCCCTGCTGGGCGAACCAGTTGAGGTCGGGGCCGATGCCGGGGACCCAGTCGAACCAGTGGTTGACATACCCGGACGTGATGTCGAACGCGTAGAACCACGCGAACGCCGAGACGACCGTGATGATCCCGTACGGCACGAGGATCGCCGTACGCAGGAGCCCGCGCAGGCGCTTGATCGCGCGGTGCATGACGAGCGCGAGCGCGAAGCCGAGGACGAGCTCGATGGCGACGGTGATGACGGTGATGAGCAGGGTGACCCACAGGGCCTTCCACCACACCGGGTCCGAGAGGATCACGAGGTAGTTGTTGAGCCCCACGAACGCCCGGTCGTCCGGGGCGGTGAGCTTGTAGTTGAAGAGCGAGTCGTAGACCGCCTGGAGGATCGGGTAGAGCGTCACGGCGAGCATGACGACGAACGCCGGCCCGGCGAGGTACCAGCCGAGGCGCGCCTCGGCGCGGGCGCGGTCGCTGCGCGCGGCCTTCGCGGCGGCGTCGGGCGCGCCGCGCGGGTCGGTGCCCGTCCCGGCGCGGGACTCGGCGCGGGTCGTGGCCCCGCGGCGGGTGGGCGCGTCCTCGGAGGCGGTCGGGGGCGCGGCGTGCCGGCCACGCGGCGCGGGCTCGGCGGGGGGTCCGGCGTTCACAGGAGTCGCTCCCCTCGCAGGACGGCGGTGATGAAGTCGGTGGACTGCTGCGGCGTCGTGTCGGGGTCGACGTCGGCGGGCGGGTACCAGGTCTGCTGGAGGCCGGTGGAGACCTCGTTGTAGAACGGGGTCTGCGGCCGCGGGGCCGCCTGGTCGAGCGAGTCGCGGATGACGTCGTACATCGGGAACGCCTCCTGGACGTCCGGGTCCTCGTACGCCTGGGTGCTCGCCGCCGGGTTCCCGTTGGTCACGAAGTACTCGGCCTGGTTCTCGGGGCTGACGATGCACTGCGCCGCCTCGTACGCGAGGTCGGTGTGCTTGCCGAACGCGCCGATGCCGAGCGAGATGCCGCCGTAGGGCGGGCGCGCGTCCTCGCCCTCGGTCGTCTGCGGGTAGAGCGCCCAGCCGATGTCGTCGAGCAAGGACTGGTCGAGCGACCCCGCGTCGACGGCGCCCTGGGTGGAGGACCAGACGAACGGCCAGTTGACCATGAACGAGCCGCGGTCGCCCTGGAACTTGGTGAGGGACGCGGGCTCGTCCTCGCTCGGGAGTCCCGGGCCGCCGACGCCGGACGTCCCGATCTCGCCGATGATGGTCGCGGCCGCCTTGCCCGCGTCGGTGTCGAGGCCGAGCTCCACCTCGTCCGCCGGCGCCTCCGGGTTCTCGAGGATGTGCCCGCCCGCGCCCTCGACGAGCGCGTTGATCCACACCGTGAGCGACTCGGCCTTGGCGCCCTGGACGGCGAGGAGCTTGTCCTGGTCCTGCGCGGCCTGCATGATCTGGTCCCACGTGACCGGCTGTGTCATGTCGAGCCCTGCGGCCTCGGCGACCGACTTGCGGTACCAGAGGAGCTGCGTGTTGGCCCAGAACGGGATGGCGACCAGCTCGTCCTTCCACGTCGACGCGTCGATCGCACCCTGCACGACGTCCTGCGTCGTCGCGTCGGCGACGTCGTCGGGCACCGGGGCGAGGAAGTCGGCCTCCGCGAACTCGGCGATGAACACCGGGTCGAGGCTCATGATGTCGATCGAGGAGTCCTTCGCCGCGAGGCGGCGGGCGAGCTGTTCGCGCTGCGACGCGGCGTCGCGCGGCAGGAGCTCGGTCTGGATCCGGTACGCGCCGTCCGCAGCCTCCGTGCACGACGCGGCGATGTCGGCCTGGCCCCCGTTGTCCGGGTTGATGTACCACGTGAGCTCCGGCGTCCCGTCGTCGCCGGGCCCGCACGCGGCGAGCGGCGCCACGAGCCCCACGGCGACCAGGACGGCGAGCGCTCGGGTGCGTCGGCGCACGTCGGCTCCCCTCGGTCGCGGCTCCCCGTCTCCGGGCGTGTCACCCTCCATGGCTACACCCCTCGGGCCCGGCCCGCCATGCGAACGGGCACGTCGCCGCCCTCTCGCGGTGCGCGATGATGGAGGACATGACCTCTTCCGCTCCCGCCTCTCCCTCCCGTACGCTCACCCCCGCCGAGGCGTGGGCGACGCTGCGCGAGGGCAACGACCGCTTCGTCGCCGACGCCCTCCTGCATCCGTCGCAGGGTGCCGACCGTCGCCGGGAGACGTCCGCCGCGCAGCACCCGCACACGGTCCTGTTCGGCTGCTCCGACTCGCGCGTCGCGGCCGAGATCATCTTCGACCAGGGTCTGGGCGACATGTTCGTCGTCCGGACCGCGGGGCACGTCGTGGACACCACGGTGATCGGCTCGATCGAGTACGGGGTGGACGTCCTGTCGGCCCCGCTCGTCGTCGTCCTCGGGCACGACTCGTGCGGCGCCGTGGGCGCCGCGGTGGAGACGCTGACGACCGGTGCCCAGGCGGACGGGTTCGTCCGGGCGGTCGTCGACCGGGTCATCCCGTCGATCGCGAAGATCACGGGGGCGGGGAACGGCTCGCTGGAGAACCTCGATCCCGCGGTGCTGCGTCGCGAGCACGTCCGCAACACCGTCGACATGCTGCGCTCGTACTCCGTCGGGCTGGCCACGGCCGTCGCCGAGGGGCGCTGCGCCATCGTCGGTGTCGAGTACGACTTCGCCGAGGGGCGGGCGCACCTGGTCGAGGTCGTGGGCGACGTCGGCGAGGCGCCCGTCGCCGACGCCTGAGGCGCGAGCGACGCACCCGGGCGGGACACCTTCTGCGCCCCGCGTGACCTGGGTCACGCGGGTTGCGGGAGGCCGTGCGCGGTGCGGCAGGATGGCCCCATGACTGCATCTCCCGAGGCTTCCGGCGCCGCCGCCGGCGAGGCCGCACCGACGACCGAGTACCGCATCGAGCACGACACCATGGGCGAGGTGCGCGTCCCCGCGCAGGCGCTCTACCGCGCGCAGACGCAGCGCGCGGTCGAGAACTTCCCGATCTCCGGCACCCCGCTCGAGCGCGGCCACATCGAGGCCCTCGCGCGCGTGAAGAAGGCCGCGGCCCGGGCGAACGCCGAGCTCGGCGTGCTCGACGAGGACGTCGCCACCGCGATCGTCGCCGCGGCCGACGAGGTCGCGTCGGGCGCGCACGACGCGCACTTCCCGGTGGACGTCTACCAGACGGGGTCCGGGACGTCGTCGAACATGAACACGAACGAGGTCCTCGCGACGCTCGCCACGCGCTCGCTCGGGCGCGACGTGCACCCGAACGACCACGTCAACGCCTCGCAGTCGTCCAACGACGTCTTCCCCACGTCGGTGCACGTCGCCGCGACCGCGGGCGTCGTCCGCGACCTCGTGCCCGCGCTCGGCCACCTCGCCGAGGCGCTCGAGGCGAAGTCGGCGGAGTTCGCCACGGTCGTGAAGTCGGGCCGCACCCACCTCATGGACGCCACCCCGGTGACGCTCGGCCAGGAGTTCGGTGGCTACGCCGCCGCGATCCGCTACGGCATCGAGCGGCTGGAGTCGGCGCTCCCCCGCGCCGCGGAGGTCCCGCTCGGCGGCACCGCCGTCGGCACCGGCATCAACACGCCGGCCGGGTTCCCGCAGCGCGTCATCGCGCTGCTCGTCGAGGACACGGGCCTGCCGCTCACCGAGGCCCGCGACCACTTCGAGGCCCAGTCCTCGCGCGACGGCCTCGTCGAGCTCTCCGGCGCGCTGCGCACCATCGCCGTGTCGCTCACCAAGATCTGCAACGACCTGCGCTGGATGGGCTCGGGCCCCAACACGGGCCTCGGCGAGATCTTCATCCCCGACCTGCAGCCGGGCAGCTCGATCATGCCGGGCAAGGTCAACCCCGTCGTCCCGGAGGCCGTGCTCATGGTCGCCGCGCGCGTGATCGGCAACGACGCGACCGTGGCGTGGGCCGGCGCGTCGGGCTCGTTCGAGCTCAACGTCCAGATCCCCGTCATCGCGCAGGGCGTCCTGGAGTCGATCCGCCTGCTCGCGAACGCGTCGCGCGTGCTCGCCGACAAGACGGTCACGGGCATCACCGCGAACGTCGAGCGGGCGCTCGCCCTCGCCGAGTCGTCGCCGTCGATCGTCACGCCGCTCAACCGCGTGATCGGCTACGAGGCCGCGGCGAAGGTCGCGAAGCACTCCGTCAAGGAGGGCCTCACCGTCCGCCAGGCCGTGGTCGACCTCGGCTTCGTCGAGCGCGGCGAGGTCACCGAGGCGCAGCTCGACGACGCGCTCGACGTGCTGTCGATGACGCGCCCGCCGCAGGCCTGACGTCGCGCCCGGCTCGGATCTGCCCTCCGACCTCGAGCCGACGAGAGAGAACCCCCGCTACCGCGAGGTAGAACCGTGGTACCGCGAAGTAGGACCCCGGTACCCCGAGATGGAACCGTGGTCGCCTGAGGGAGGGACCTGGTCATCGACCAGGTCCCTCCCTCGTCGGGTCAGACCTCGATCGACTCCAGCATCTCCGTGACGAGCGCGGCGACGGGCGAGCGCTCGGAGCGTGTGAGCGTCACGTGCGCGAAGAGCGGGTGGCCCTTGAGCGCCTCGATGACGGCAGCGACGCCGTCGTGCCGCCCGACGCGCAGGTTGTCGCGCTGCGCGACGTCGTGCGTGAGGACGACGCGCGACGACTGACCGATGCGCGAGAGGACCGTGAGCAGCACGTTGCGCTCGAGCGACTGGGCCTCGTCGACGATGACGAACGCGTCGTGCAGCGACCGCCCGCGGATGTGGGTGAGCGGCAGCACCTCGAGCATCTCGCGGTCGATCACCTCGTCGAGCACCTGCGGCGAGACGAGGGCGCCGAGCGTGTCGTAGACGGCCTGCGCCCACGGGTTCATCTTCTCGGCCTCGGACCCGGGGAGGTATCCGAGCTCCTGCCCGCCGACCGCGTAGAGCGGGCGGAACACCATGACCTTGCGGTGCTGCCGGCGCTCCATGACCGCCTCGAGCCCCGCGCACAGCGCGAGCGCCGACTTGCCCGTCCCCGCCCGGCCGCCGAGCGACACGATGCCGACGGACTCGTCGAGCAGCAGGTCGATCGCGATGCGCTGCTCGGCCGAGCGCCCGTGGAGCCCGAACAGCTCCCGGTCGCCGCGCACGAGCTGGACGTGCTTGTCCGCCGTGACGCGGCCGAGGGCCGAGCCGCGCGGCGAGTGCACGACGAGCCCTGTGTGGCAGTGCAGCGGCCCGGCGGCCTCGACGACCTCCGGGTCGAGGCTCGTGAGCTCGACCGACTCGTGCTCCCACAGCGACGCGGCCTCGGCGTCCGTGAACGAGATTTCGCCCATGCCCGTCCAACCCGAGTCCACGGCGAGCTCGTGCCGGTACTCCTCCGCACGCAGCCCGACGGCCGACGCCTTGACCCGCATCGGCAGGTCCTTGGACACGACGGTCACGTCGTGCCCCTCGGCCGCGAGGTTCGCGGCGACGGACAGGATGCGCGTGTCGTTGTCGCCGAGCCGGAAGCCGGCCGGCAGCACGTCCGGGTCGGTGTGGTTGAGCTCGACGCGCAGGGTCCCGCCGGCGTCGCCGACCGGGATCGGGGCGTCGAGGCGGCCGTGCTTGATGCGCAGGTCGTCGAGCATGCGCAGCGCGCTGCGGGCGAAGTACCCGAGCTCCGCGTGATGGCGCTTCGCCTCCAGCTCGGTGATGACGACGACCGGGAGGACGACGTCGTGCTCGGCGAACCGCCCGATCGCGCGGGGATCGCTCAGCAGGACCGAGGTGTCGACGACGAACGTGCGGCGCGCGTCGTCGTGCGCGTCGTCCTGCGGGGTGGGTGAGGTACCGGGGGTGGGTGAGGAATGGACCACGAGGGCTCCCCTCCGGCGCACGCGCGCCGTTCTCTCTCTGGGCGAGGCAGGCGACCGGCCGTCGGGCCGTGGGTGCCACGGCTCAGCAGCGCCGGTGCCGGCCCTCCTGAGCGGAGCGTGAACCCCATCGGCTGGCCTCCCGGAGGACGGCGGTGGTGCCGTCCGTCTCCTCGAAACTACGCCCGTGTGATTCGGATCACCAGCCCGGCACGCGCGCGCCGCCGAGGTTTAACCCGCCGTTCACGCGACGGCGCAGAGCACCTCCTCTCAGTGCTCGACGTGCTTCGGGGCCATGGCGATCGCGCACACGAAGCCGAGGACGAGCACGACGGCGGTCACGGCGAGCGTCTGCCCGACGGCGGTCGCGAACCCCTGGTGGAACGCGGTGGTGGCGGCGTCGGTCACCTGGCGCGCGACGTCGTCGGGCACCCCGGGCGGGAGCGGGAAGGACCCGCCCTGCGCACCCTGGAGCGACCCCGCGTTCGCGAACCCGTCGACGAACTGCTGACGGAACTGCTCGGGCAGCGACGCCGCGGCGTCCTGCGCCGCCGCGGGGAGCGTGACGGACAGGCGCGCGGTGAGCGTCGCGACGATCGCCGCGGAGCCGATCACGCCGCCCACCTGGCGCGTGGTGTTGAACGCGCCGGCCCCGGCGCCCGCGGTGCGGTGGTCGAGGCCGGAGGTCGCGAGGTTGGCGAGCGGCGAGAAGACGCACCCGGTGCCGATGCCGAACAGCGTCATGGGCAGCACGATCGTCGCGACCGACACCCCCGGCCCCACGACGGCGGCGAGCCAGCCGATCGCGACGGCGAGCACCCCGAACCCGGTCGCGACGACCCACTTGGCCGGAACGCGGTCGGACAGGCGCCCGGCGAGCGGCGCCACGATCCCCGAGACGAGGGACCCGGGCAGGTTGACGAGGGCGGCGTGCAGCGGCGACAGGCCGAGGATCGACTGCAGGAAGATCGTGAGCGGGAAGAAGATGCCGATCATCGCGAACGAGACGGACATCCCGGCGACGTTGGCGAGCGAGAAGTTCCGGGAGCGGAAGAGCTTCAGGGGCAGGAGTGCGCCGTCGCCGAGGTGACGCTGCCACAGGACGAAGCCCACGAGCACGAGCAGCCCGGCCCCGATGACGCCCCAGACCGTGATCGGCCCGGTGATGGTGCCCCAGTGGTACGTCTCGCCCTCCTGGAGCCCGAAGACGACGGCGAAGAGCCCGACGACCGAGAGCACCACGCCGAGGACGTCGAACGAGCGCTTGTTCGTGGCGAGGCGCGGCAGCCGGACGAGCGCGAGCCACAGCGCGACGACGCCGACGGGCACGTTGACGAAGAAGATCCACTCCCAGCCCCACGTCTCGACGAACACGCCGCCGAGCAGCGGCCCGGCGATCGTCGCGACGCCCGCCGTCGCGCCCCACAGGCCCATGGCGGCACCGCGCTGGCGCGGCGGGAAGACGCGCGTGATCATCGCCATGGTCTGGGGCGTCATGAGCGCCGCGCCGACGCCCTGGACCACGCGGGCCGCGATGAGCATCTCGATGGAGCCCGAGAGCCCGCACCACGCGGACGCGAGCGTGAAGACCGCGAGGCCGACGACGAACACGGGCTTGGGCCCGTAGCGGTCGCCGAGGCGCCCCGCGAGCAGGAGCAGCACCGCGTAGGAGAGCAGGTAGGCGCTGTTCACCCAGCCGACCGCGACGAGCGACGCGTCGAGCTCGGTCTGGAGCGTGGGGACGGCGATGTTCACGATCGTGGTGTCGACCATGATCATGAAGAAGCCGAGGATCAGCGGGGGCAGGATGCTCCAGGCGCTGCGGCCGTGGAGGTCGACGAGGGGCACGACGCGCGAGCCGGCGTCGGCGGGGGCCGGGGCCGTGCTCGGGCCGGTGCCCGGGGCGGGAGTGGTCACGAGGTCTCCTGAGGTGAGGTCGTGCGGGGGAAGCGGAAGGCGGGGGCGAACTCCTCGGTCCAGCTCAGCGCACCCGACTCGACGTCGGCGATCGTCGCGTCGAGCCAGGCGATCTCGGCAGCGGTCCGGTGGAGCTCGAAGTCCGCGTCGAGCAGCACGCGCCGCGGCAGGCCGCGCGCGACGACCGCCTCCAGGCGCTCGCGCGCGCCGTCCGTCGCAGCGGCGAGCGCGGCCCGGCGTTCGCGCAGGAGCGCGAGGGCGTCGTCGCGCGGGAGGTCGTGCACGAGCGCGAGCCCGACCGGGAAGGCCGGGTACTCGGGCGGGGTCTCGCGCACGAGGTCGCGCGTGCGGTCGTGGTGCGCGGCGACGCCGGCATCCGTGATGGCGTAGACCGTGCGCTCGGGCCGGTTGCCGTCCCGGTCGACGCCCGTGCGCTCGACGAGGCCGTCGCGCTCGAGCCGGTCGACGGCGTGGTAGACGGCGCCCGGGTTGAGGCGGACGAGCCGGTCATCACGCCGCTTGCGCAGGCGCACGAGCATCTCGTACGGGTGCATGGGCTGGTCGAGCAGCACGGCGAGCACGAGGGTCGCCGTGGGGCTGAGGCGCGGTGCGGGCACGGTCGTCTCCGGGACGGTCACAGAGGGGTGCTGCGGACGGTCCGGGGCCGGTGGTCCGGGCGAGGAGGTCCGCAAGGAATATTCCGGTTGGAATATACGCCACGGCCCGGATGCTGTCGACCCCGCGCCTGTCGCGTGAACCCCTGTGCGTCGCGACGGCGCGACGACCGGGTGGGGCGGCGCGGTCGTCGTCGGCGTACGGTCGACAGTCATGGGTTCCGATCTGCTCGACCTCGACGCGACCGCCCTCGCCCACGCGCTGCGCACGGGCGACACGTCCCCCACCGATGTGCTCGACGCGACGCTCGACGCAGCGGCCGACGTCGGCGCGCAGGTCGGGGCGTTCACGGTCCTCGCCCCCGACCTCGCCCGCACGCAGGCGCTCGCTGCCGAGTCGGCGCTCGTCGCGGCGCGCCGCGCGGGGGGCTCGGCGGCCGGGACGCCGTCCGGCCGACACGACGAGCTCCCGCCGTTCCTCGGCGTCCCCTGCCCGGTCAAGGACCTCTCGATGGTCGAGGGCGTGCCCGTCCGCGCCGGGTCCGCCGCGATCGAGCCGTTCCCCGCGCCGTACGACGACGGCGTCGTGACGCTCCTGCGCGCCGCCGGCACGGTGATGATCGGCAAGACGTCGACGCCCGAGCTCGGCCTGCCCTGCTACACCGAGCCCGACGTCGGGCCGACCGCCCGCACGCCGTGGGACCTCGCGCGCTCCGCGGGCGGGTCGAGCGGCGGGGCGGCGGCCGCGGTCGCGGCGCGCGTGGTCCCCGTCGCGCACGGGAGCGACGGCGGCGGCTCGCTGCGGATCCCGGCGAGCGCGTGCGGGCTCGTCGGGCTCAAGCCGTCGCGGGGGCTCGTGAGTCCCGGCCCGTACGGGGTCGACGGCGCGGGGCTCGCGACGCACGGCGTCCTCACCCGGTCGGTGCGCGACGCCGCGGCGTTCCTCGACGTCCTCGCACGCCCGTGGCCGGGCGACACGTTCACGGCGCGCCTCGCGGCCGCGCCGTCGGGGCGGCGGCTCCGCGTCGGGCTGCTGCTCGACCCCGTGATCGCCGCCGACGCACCCGTGCACCCGGCGTGCGCGGACGCCGCCCGCGCGACCGCGACGCTGCTCGCCGGGCTCGGGCACGACGTCGTCGAGATCCCCCCGCCGTTCGGCGCGGAACGCTGGGACGCGTTCGCCGCACTGTGGTCGGTCGGCGCGCTCCAAGCCCCTGTGCCTACGGACCGCGAGCACCTCCTCGTCCCGCTCACGCGGTGGCTCCGCGAGCGCGGGCGCGGCGTGAGCGGTCTCGCGTACGCGACGGCGCTCGCCGGCGTGCAGCAGCTCACGCGCGAGGTCGCCGCCGCCTGGGCGGACGTCGACGTCGTGCTCTCCCCCACGCTCGCGCAACCGCCCGCGCTCGTCGGGTCCCAGCGGATCGACGACGACCCCGCCGCCGACTTCGCCGCGCAGACCGCGTTCACGCCCTGGACCAGCGTGTGGAACCTCACCGGGCGTCCGGCGATCTCGTTGCCGCTCGGGGAGGCGCGGGTCGCCGATCCCGGCCACGCGCAGCGGACGGTCCCGGTGGGCGTCATGCTCGGGGCCGACCACGGCGACGACGCGCTGCTCCTCGACCTCGCCGCCCGCCTCGAGGAGGCCGCACCGTGGTCCGGCCGGCGACCGGGGACCGTGTCGTGACCGCCTACGTCGCGCTGCTGTTCGCCGTGAACGTGGGTGGCCGCAAGGTCCCGTCGACCGCGCTGCGCGAGCTCGCGGGAGAGCTCGGGTTCGCGCACGCCCGCACGGTCGTCAACAGCGGCAACCTCGTCGTCGCGCCCGGGACCTCGGGCGCGACGTCGCCCGACGACGTCGCACGACTCCTGCACGACGCCGTCGCCGACCGCTTCGGCGTGGACGCCGCGATCGCCGTGCTCACCACCGAGCGCCTCCGCAAGATCGTCCGTGGCAACCCCCTGCCCGACGACGCGGCGGACCGCCCCGCCGCGCTCCTCGTCCTCGTGGGCGAGGCCCCGGTCGACCCGGACGGCGCCGCCACGATCGAGGGCCGGGACGGGAAGGAGCGCGCGGCCGTCGCGAACGGCGCCCTCTACGTCGCCTACCCGGACGGCATCGGCCGCTCGAAGCTCACCACGGCGGTCCTCGCGAAGGCGGCCGGCACGCCCGTGACCGGCCGCAACTGGAACACGATCACCCGCCTCCTGACCCTCGCCGAGGACACCCCCGCCTGAGCCACCCCCGAGGAGAACCCGCGGCCTGCCGAAGCAGAACGGTGGTCCGCCGAAGCAGAACCGTGGTCGCGCGAGGTAGAACCGTGGTCCGCCGAAGTAGAACCGAGGTGGGTCGAGGAAGAAGCGTGGTCTGCCGAGGTAGAACCGTGCTCACCGAACCAGAACCGCGTCAGGCCTCAGGCCCGCGGCGCCGCCGCCCGGACGAGTGAAGACCAGGGCGAGACGACGCCGGTCGGGGTGGGTGGTGGTGCCGCGTCGTGGCGGGCCTGGCGGGAGCCGCGAGGAACGAGCGGCGGATGGTAGACGCGGCACCACCACCCACCCCGACCACCCCACGCAACCACGCGCCGTCGGGCACAAGCACCACGGTTCTACCTCGCGCAACCAGAGTTCTACCCCGCGCGACCACGGTTCTACCTCGCGCTACCAGGGTTCTACCCCGGCGGGGTGGTGGCGGGGCGCCAGTGCTGGACCTTGTCGACGTCGCGCACGACGACGTCGAGCCGGGCCAGCTCGCGACGCAGGGCGGCGACGTCGGCGGTCTTGCCGGCGTCGAGCATCGCCGCTCGGGCGCGGAGCACGGCGTCGGCGCTGGGCGGGAGGGCTGGGTCGCCGGCGACCCAGCGCCGGAACTCCCCGGCGGACGGGTCCGCGTCGCACCAGGGCCAGCCGTGCGCGCGGAACGCGGACTCGAGCCGTTCGGTCGCGAGCTCGGTCCGCAGGTGGGCGAGCTCGACGACCGGCGCGTCGTCGGCGTCGTCGGCGTCGTCGCGACGGCCGAGCACGACGAGGTCCTTGCGGTCCACGAGCACGGCGGCGACCCGGTCCCGGTCGAGCTCGGTGCGCTCGTCCCGCAGCACCAGGGTCGCCGAGCCGCGGTCGACGGTCACGACGGCGATGTCGCGCAGCGCGTGGGAGGCGAACGCCGCGCCGACGAGCGCGCCGACGACTCCGCAGATCACGACGCCGAGGAGGCCGCGCTCCCCCAGCAGGTCGTCGACGAGGCGCGCGGGCCCCTGGAACGGCGCCCACGGGAGGGTCGTCATCCAGCCGGCCAGCCGCAGCAGCCCGTACGCGACGAGCGCGCCCAGCACCGGCGCACCTCCCCACAGGACGGCGCGGTCGAGCGGTGTCGGACCGACGTCGGTGGACGGCAGGGGGTCGGGCGAGGGCGCGGTGTCGGGCACCCGGGGATCGTGCCGTGCGGTGGCGGCTCGGCGCGTCGCCCGCGAGGATGACCGCGGGACGGACACGTCGGTCGCGAGAGGTACCGGCCCGGTAAGATCGGCCTCGGTGTGCCGGGAAGTCTGGTCGGCCACGGACCCCGGAACCTGGGCCGTGCCATGCGACCGCGACCCCTGGAGAACGATGTCCCACGCCCCCACCTCCCCGCCGACCACCCTGGACCGTGTCCGCCGCTGGGCCAGCCGCGAGACGACCGGGGGCGCCCTGCTCATCGGCGCGGCGCTGCTCGCGCTGCTCTGGGCGAACTCGCCCTGGCGCGACTCCTACCTCACGCTGTCGAGCACGGTGGTCGGCCCGTCGTCGCCCCTGCACCTCGACCTCTCGCTGTCGACCTGGGCGGCCGACGGCCTGCTCGCGATCTTCTTCTTCGTCGTGGGGGTCGAGCTCAAGCAGGAGTTCGTCGCGGGGAGCCTGCGCAACCCGAAGCAGGCGGGCGTCCCGATGCTCGCGGCGGTGGGCGGGATGGCCGTGCC
This sequence comes from Cellulosimicrobium protaetiae, assembly GCF_009708005.2. NCBI lineage: Bacteria > Bacillati > Actinomycetota > Actinomycetes > Micrococcales > Promicromonosporaceae > Cellulosimicrobium > Cellulosimicrobium protaetiae. Next base: position 3,561,343 of record NZ_CP052757.1, read on the forward strand.
CGCGGTGATCTTCGTGGTCGTCCTGCTGACCATGGGCGACGCGAGCGCGCTGCACGGGTGGGCGATCCCCACCGCGACGGACATCGCGTTCGCGCTGGGTGTGCTCGCCGTCTTCGGCCGCGGGCTCCCGGTCGCGATCCGCACGTTCCTGCTCACCCTCGCGGTCGTCGACGACCTGCTCGCGATCGTCGTCATCGCGATCTTCTACACCGAGGAGCTGAAGTGGGGCTACCTCGGCCTCGCGCTGCTCGCGGTCGGGCTGTACGCGGTGCTGGTGCGGACGCGGCGGACCCGCTGGTGGCTCCTGCTGCCCGTCGCGGTCGTCGCGTGGGCGTTCATGCACGAGTCGGGCGTCCACGCGACGATCGCCGGAGTCCTGCTCGGCTTCACGGTCCCGGCTCTCGTCGTGCACGGGGAGAGCGAGTCCCGGACGCACCGCTTCGAGCGGACGCTGCGGCCCGTCTCCCAGGGGATCGCGCTCCCGGTATTCGCGTTCTTCGCGGCAGGCGTCTCGATCGTGGGCGGGGAGACGCCCGTCGCCGAGGTGCTCACCCAGCCGGTCGTCCTCGCCATCGTCCTCGGGCTCGTCCTGGGCAAGATCGTCGGCGTCCTCGGCGTCACCGCGCTGGTCACGCGCTTCACGCCGCTGCGCCTCGCGGCGGGCATCGGCGTGCGCGACCTCCTGCCCGTCGGCTTCCTCGCGGGCATCGGCTTCACCGTGTCGCTCCTCATCGCGGAGCTGTCGTTCCCCGACGCCGAGCACACCGACGGGGCGAAGATCGCGATCCTCGCGGCGTCCACGATCGCCGCGGTGCTGGCGGCGGTCGCGCTCCGCTGGGACGCGCGGCGCGCCCGGTCGAACGACATGAACCGCGACGACCTGCCGGACGACGTGACCGAGTTCATCGGCGACGAGAAGGACCGCCTCGACCACTGACGGCCCGCCCGCCGAACCCGGGGTCGTGGGCGAGGTTGCGGCCCAGCCCGCCCGTGTCCCCGGGTTCGACGCGCGGATCCCGGCGCCCTCAGCAGGTCGTCGTGACCTCGTAGCGGCCCGGCGCGGCCCCGCGGAGGGTCGTGACCGTCGCGTCGCCCTGGCCGAGGTACGCGAGCGAGCCCACCGCGTAGTACGGGTTGTACGGGTTCACGCCGTAGGAGATCGCCCGGCCGGCGGCCCGGTGCTGGGCGTTGGTCGCCGTCCCGCACCATGGCCCGGACGGCGCCTGGACCGTCACGGTGACCTGCGTCGTCGTCGCGTTGCCCGCGGCGTCCACCGCGCGCGCCGCGAGCACGTGCGTCCCGGGCGGGAGCGCCGCCGTGTCCCAGTCGTACGCGTACGGGGCAGAGCGCAGCGTCGCGAGGGCCGCGCCGTCCACGCTCAGCTCGACGCGGTCCACCGCGCGCTCGTCCGACGCCGTGACCCGCACCGGGACGATCCCGGACACGACCCCGCCCTCGGCAGGCGACGTGAGCTCGACCGTCGGGGCGACGACGTCGGGGTCCGGCCCGGTGCCGGGGTCACGGTCGACGCGGCGGTTGTTCTCGAACAGGAAGTCGGTGAGGTAGGCCGGGTAGTCGACGCTGCTCGTCGACACGTATGCCCCGCCCGGGCCGCCGCCCGCGGGCCACGCGTGGGCGAGCCCGGTGTTCCGCACCAGCGAGACGCGCGGGCCGTCGGCGTCGGACCACAGCGAGCCGGAGCCCGCCGTGTTCGTCCCCGGGAGCCCGGCGAGCGAGAACGACGACGTGGCCCCGGCGCCGTAGAGGTCGGCCATGACCTGGGCGTTGAGCGTCCCGTAGCCGGTCGCGACGGTCGTGTCGGCGCTGCCGAAGACGACGGACGTCACCTGCGAGCCGAAGTCCGCCGCGTGCGTCCCCGCGAACGTCCGGCACGTGGAGCGCGCCTGCGCGAGCGTCGTCGCGACGCTCCCGATCTGGCCCGACGTCGTCCCGACGGTCGGACCGGCCGCGATCCCGACGCCGGCGAACACGTCGGGCGCGAGGCAGCCCATGACCATCGCCTGGCCGCCGCCGGAGGACAGCCCGCTGACGTAGACCTGGTCCGGGTCGATGCCGAGCGAGGTGTCGGCGAGCAGGGCCGAGACGAGGTCGAGCAGGTTGTCGTCGTGGCGCGCGGGGTTCGTGCGGCTGTGGTTCGTGTCGTAGTAGTCCCAGCAGCCCAGCAGGACGCCGCCGTTCGGCGCGGCAGGGATCGCCACGACCATGCCGTGGTCGTCGGCGGTGGCCGCCCAGTTGCCCGCGTTCTTGAGCACCTGGGAGGTCTGGACGCAGCCGTGCAACGAGATCATGAGCGCCCGACCGCCGGGGAGCGCGGGCTCGCTCGTCGGCCGGTACACCTCGACCGTCATGCCGCCGGCCGAGCGCTGCGACCAGGAGCCGGCGGCGGAGGCCGGTGCGATCACGAGCGGCGCGAGCACGACGGCGAGCGCCGTGCCGAGCGCGAGCGCCGCCGCGGACCGGCGGGAGCGGCTGCGCCGCCTGAGGGAGTGCCTGACCATCTGAACCTCCACGTCGAGGTCGGGTCGCCGTCGGCGCTGGACGCGCCGCGACGCGCACCGTTGCGCGCCGGACCCGGGCGAAGCGGACGTTACGTGTGACCTGAATCACCTGTCAACACTCCCGCATCCGGCCCTGTGGCCGGATCGTGACCGGCGCGGGTTGACATCGCGTCGATCGCGGATCCATGATTCCCGCAACCTGAATCGCCTCTCATGTTTTTGAGCGGCGCTCCCCCAGGACCACCCAACGAAGGGCGAAGTCATGCGGACGAAGAAGTCCCAGCGGCCGGCACTCGCCGTCGCCGCGCTCGCGGCCGCGAGCCTCGTGCTCGCCGCGTGCGCGCCGACCGACGCGACCGGCGGCGACACGACCGGAGGCGAGAGCAGCGCGAGCGCCGAGCCGGTCGACGTCGGCATCATCTACTCCAAGACCGGGCCGCTCGCGGCCTACGGCGAGGCCTACTACGAGGGCTTCCAGGCCGGTCTCGACCACGCGACCGACGGCACGGGCGAGGTCGACGGCCGCCCGGTCAACGTGACCTTCCACGACGACGGCGGCGACCCCGACAAGGCGGTCGGCCAGGCCAAGGACCTCATCGGCAAGGGCTACCAGATCCTCGGGGGCACGGTCGTGTCCGGCGTGGCGCTCAAGCTCGCCGAGCAGGCCGAGCAGAACAAGGTGCTCTACATCTCCGGCCCGGCCGCGGTCGACGCGCTCACGGGCATCAACGACTACACCTTCCGCTCGGGGCGCCAGTCGCTCCAGGACGTCGCGACGGCGGGGACGTTCGTCGACCCCGACGGCGCGAAGGTCGTCGTGTTCGCGCAGGACAACGCTTTCGGCCAGGGCAACCTCGCCGCGGTCGAGGCGGTCCTCGGCGCGCAGGGCGCCGAGGTGACGAGCGTGCTCGTGCCCGAGGACGCGACGGAGTTCACGCCGTTCGCGCACCAGATCGTCGACGCCGCGCCCGACCTCGTGTTCGTGGCGTGGGCCGGGGCGACGTCGGGCGCGATGTGGCAGGGCCTCGACCAGCAGGGCGTGCTCGACTCGACGACGGTCGTCACCGGCCTCGGCGACGTCGCGACCTACGGCGCGTACGGCGGCGCCGCGAGCAAGGTCGACTTCCTCAACCACTACTTCCCGGGCGCGGCGGGCACCGACGTCGAGGCCGCGATGCTCGCGTCGGTCGAGGAGGCCGGCAAGCAGGCGGACCTCTTCACGCCCGACGGCTTCGTCGCGGCGCAGATGATCGTCCACGCGATCACCGAGGGCGGCGACGACGTCGAGGGCATGGTCGACGCCCTCGAGGGCTGGAGCTTCGAGGGCCCCAAGGGCACGACGACGGTCCGCGCGTCCGACCACGCCCTGGTCCAGCCGATGTACCAGGTCAAGCTCGTGGCCGACGGCGACGCCTGGGTCCCCGAGCTCGTCACCGAGGTGCCGGGCGAGGACGTCGCGCCGGCCGAGGCGGGCTGACGTGGGCGAGCCGCACACCCTCCCCGCGCTCGAGGTCCGCGAGCTCGGCCTCCAGATCGGCGGGGCGCGCATCCTCCAGGGCGTGAGCCTCGCCGTCGGGCGGGGCGAGATGCTCGGGGTGATCGGGCCGAACGGTGCGGGCAAGACGACGCTCTTCAACCTGGTCTCGGGGATCCACCGCCCGACGAGCGGGTCGGTGCTCCTCGAGGGCGCGGACGTGACGACCGCCTCGGTGGCCGCGCGCGCCCGCGCCGGGCTGGGCCGCACGTTCCAGACGTCGAGCCTGTTCCCGCGCCTGAGCGTCCGGGAGAACGTGCGGCTCGCCGCGCAGGGGCGCCTCGGCGGCGCCCTGTCCGTGCTGCGGTTCCCGCGTCGCGGCGACGCCGCGACGCGGGAGGCCGACCGGCACCTGGAGACCGTGGGGCTCACGCGCCGCGCCGACGTCGCGGCCGGGGACCTGTCGCACGGCGACAAGCGCAAGCTCGAGATCGCGGTGCTCCTCGCCACGGAGCCGCGCGTCGTGCTGCTCGACGAGCCCATGGCGGGCGTGTCGTCGGCCGACGTGCCCGGCCTCGTCGAGGTCATCCGCGACCTGCACGCGACCGGCTGCACGGTACTCATGGTCGAGCACCACATGGACGTCGTGCTGGGGCTCGTGGACCGCGTCGCCGTCATGCACCACGGCGAGCTGCTCGCGTGCGACACCCCCGACGCCGTCATGGCGGACCCGACGGTGCAGAGCGCCTACCTGGGCGTCACGGCAGGGGAGGCAGCATGATCGCCGGCAGGAACCGGACCGACCGGACCGGAGCGACGGCCGACGTGCCCGTGCTCGAGGTGCGCGGGCTGTCCGCGCGCATCGCGGGACAGCAGGTCGTCGAGGACGTGACGTTCTCGGTCCCGGCGACGGGCGTCACGGCGGTGCTGGGGCGTAACGGCGTCGGCAAGACGTCGACCCTCAAGGCCGTGCTCGGCCTGATCGAGCGCCGCGGCGAGGTGCGGCTCGCGGGCGAGCGCGTCGACGGCGAGCGCACGGACAGGATCGTGCGCCGTGGCGTCGGGTACGTGCCCGAGGACCGGGAGGTGTTCGCCGGGCTCACGGTCGCGGAGAACCTGCGGCTCGCGGAGCGCGACGCGCACCCGCGCCGCGAGCTCGTCGCGGAGCTGTTCCCGGACCTCGTGCAGCGCGCGGCGCAGCGCGCCGGCACGCTCTCGGGCGGCCAGCAGCAGATGGTGTCGCTCGCGCGCGCCCTGCTCAACACCAACCGCCTGCTCCTCGTCGACGAGCCCACCAAGGGCCTCGCGCCCCGGATCGTCGGCGAGGTGTCGGACGCGCTCGCCGAGGCGGCCCGCACGGTGCCGATCCTGCTCGTCGAGCAGAACCTCGAGGTCATCGAGCGGCTCGCCGAGCGTGTCGTCGTGATCGACGCGGGCCGCGTCGTGCACACCGGCCCCGCGCGCGAGCTCCTCGACGATCCCGACCGCGTCCAGCAGCTCCTCGGCGTGCACGCCGAGGTCGACCACCACGGAACCGAAGGGGCGGTGGCCCGGTGAGCACGATCGTCCTTCTCCTCGTCACGGGGCTCGGCCTCGGGGCGCTGTACTTCCTCGTCGCGTCGGGCCTGTCGCTCATCTACGGGCTCATGGGCGTGCTGAACTTCGCGCACGGGTCGTTCCTCACGCTCGGCGCGTTCGGCGGCTGGTTCGTCGCGCGCTCGCTCGGCGCGGACTCGTGGGGTGTGTTCGCGCTCTCGCTGGTCGCCGGTGCGGTCGTCGGGGCGGGGGCCGCGGCGCTCACCGAGCTGCTGCTCATCCGCCCGCTCTACGAGCGGCACATCGAGCAGGTGCTCGTCACGGTCGGGCTCTCGCTCGCGTCCGTGGCGCTGTTCGAGGGCATGTGGGGCTCAGACCCCGAGTTCATCTCCGGGCCCGCGTGGCTCAAGGGCACGACCGACCTCGCGGGCGCGCCGGTGCCCAACGACCGGTTCGTCGCGATCGCCGCGGCGGCGCTCGTGCTCGGCGCGATCGTGCTGTTCCTCCGGCGCACCCGCTACGGGCTCATCATCCGCGCGGGCGTCGAGAACCGGTCCATGGTCACGGCGCTCGGGATCGACGTGCGCAAGGCGTTCACGCTCGTGTTCGCCCTCGGCGGCGCGGCTGCGGGACTCGGCGGCGTCCTCGCCTCGCAGTACTTCGGCTACGTCTCGCCGCACCTCGGCGGGTCGCTGCTCATCTTCGCGTTCATCGTCACCGTGATCGGCGGCCTCGGGTCGCTCACCGGTGCCGCGGTCGCCTCCGTCCTCGTCGCGGTCCTGCAGCAGTTCGCGAACTACTACCTCGGCTACGGCGACCTCATCGTCGTGCTGCTGCTCGCGCTCGTGCTCCTCGTCCGTCCCACCGGCCTCCTCGGGAGGGCAGCCGCATGACCACCCAGACCGCTCCCCCGGCCGCGGCGGCCCCCGCCGACGACGCACCGCGCGCCCACCGGAACGCCCGTCGGGCGCCGTCGGGCACGCTCGTCCGCACGCTCGCGGGCGTCGCGCTCGTCGCGCTCCTTGCGTGCCTCCCGCTGCTGGCGATCCACGTCCCGGGCGTCCTGCCCGGCCCCACCTACACGCCCGGCGCGCTCCAGATGATGGCGCTGTGCTGGCTCATCGGCGCGCTCGCCCTGAGCTACCACCTGCTGTTCGGCGTCGCGGGCCTGCTGAGCTTCGGCCACGCGCTCTACTTTGCCGCCGGCGTCTACGGGCTCGCGATCGTGCTCGACACGACCGAGATCCCGCTCCTGCCCGCCGCGGCGCTCGTGCTCGTCGGGGGCATCGTCCTCGCGCACGTCGTCGGCGCGATCTCGCTGCGCGTCACCGGCATCTCCTTCGCGATGGTCACGCTCGCGTTCGCCCAGGCGGGCAACGTGCTGGTGCGCCGCAACCCCGGCGGGGCGACCGGCGGAGAGGAGGGCCTGGCGCTCGCGACCGGGAACGTCCCCGACGCGTTCGTCGGGGTGCTCAACACACGCAACCTCTACTGGCTCGCGCTCGCCGTGCTCGTCGGCGTCTACCTCGTCGTGCTGTGGGTCGAGCGCTCGCGCGCCGGGCACGTCGCGGCGGCGACGCGCGAGAACGAGATGCGCGTGCGCGTCATCGGCGGGCGCCCCTACCTCGTCAAGCTCCTCGTGTTCGTGCTCGCGGCGACGCTCGCGACAGTCGTCGGCATGGCGTACCTGCTGCTCCAGTCCGGTGCGGTGCCGCGCGCGACGTCGGCCGACTTCACGCTCACGCTGCTCGTCATGGTCGTGCTCGGCGGCGTCGGGTCCCGGTGGGGCGCGATCGTCGGCGGCGTGCTCTACACGATCCTCGACCAGCGGCTCGGGACGCTCGCGAGCTCCGCGGCCGTCGCGGACCTCCCGGCCGTGCTGCGCGTGCCGCTCAGCGAACCGCTGTTCCTGCTCGGGACCCTCTTCATCCTCGTCGTGATGTTCCTGCCCGGCGGGATCGCCGGCGCCGCGTCGCGCCTCGCCGCGCGCCGCCGCCCGCGGGAGGATCGGGAGGGAGCCCGCGAGCGCCTCGAGGAGGTGGCATGACGATGACGCAGCACCGGCCCGGCGCGCAGGACGGCCTGCACACCCTCGGGCGCTGGACGCGCGACCGCGCCCTCGCGACGCCGGACCGCGTCGCGGTCGACGACCGGGGCGTGACCCTGCGCTACCGCGACCTGCACGAGCGCGCGAGCACCCTGGCGGCCGCGTTCCGCGAGGCGGGCTACGGCGTCGGGGACCGCGTGGCCACGGTGACGGGCAACAGCGCCGACCAGGTCGTGCTGTTCTTCGCGTGCGCGCAGGCGGGGCTCGTCCTCGCGCCGCTCTCGTGGCGCCTGTCGCCCGGCGAGCTCGCGGCCCAGCTCGAGCAGGCCGACCCCGCGCTCGTGCTCGTCGAGCAGGAGTTCTCCGCGCTGGCCGACGTCGCCCTGGACCGGCTCGTCCTGCCGCCTCGGCGCACCGAGCTCGGCCGCAGCGGCGTCGAGGCGCGGGTCCCCGCGCCGTCGCGCCGCCCGCGGCTGACCGACGGCGCACGGGGTACAGGTGGCGCAGACCGTGCCGCGGTGGCGCCCGCGCCCGAGCGCCGGGACGTGCGCGACGACGACCCGCTCCTGCTCGTCTTCACGTCCGGGACGCAGGGCACGCCCAAGGGCGCGCTGCTCACGCACGCGAACTGCTTCTGGACCAACCTCTCGCTCTCGCGCACGGTCGAGCTCACGAGCCACGACGTCGTGCTGAGCGTGCTGCCGCAGTTCCACGCGGGCGGCTGGAACATCCAGCCCCTGCTCGCGTGGTGGACCGGCGCGACGGTCGTCCTGGAGCGCACGTTCGAGCCCGAGCGCGTGCTCCAGCTCGTCGCCGAGCGCCGCGTCACCACCATGATGGGCGTCCCGACGAACTACCTGCTGCTCGCCGAGCACCCCGGCTTCGCGGACGCCGACCTGTCGTCGCTGCGGCACGCCGTCGTGGGTGGCGCGCCCATGCCGGAGCCGCTGCTGCGCACGTGGCACCGGCGCGGCGTCGCGCTCTCGCAGGGGTACGGGCTCACCGAGGCCGGGCCCAACGTGCTGTGCCTGCCCGACGACCAGGCGCGCGAACGCATCGGGTCCGCCGGGACGCCGTACCCGCACGTCGAGGTCGCGGTGGCCGACCCGGTGACCGGCCGGCACCTCGACGGACCGGCGTCCGGCGAGCTGCTGGTCCGCGGTCCCGGGGTGTTCGCCGGCTACTTCCGCGACGACGCCGCGACGGCCGCCGTCCTGCACGACGGCTGGTTGCGCACCGGGGACCTCGTCGAGCGCGACGCCGACGGGTACTACCGCGTGGTGGACCGGATCAAGGACGTCTTCATCGTCGGCGGCGAGAACGTCACGCCGTCCGAGGTGGAGGCCGTGCTCCGGCGGCACCCCGGCGTCGCGGACGTCGCGGTCGTGGGCGTCCCCGACGGCCGGTGGGGCGAGGTCGGCGCGGCGTTCGTCGTCCCGCGCCAGGGCGTCCCCACCGACGCCGAGGACCTGGAGGCGTTCTGCCGCCGCGAGCTCGCGCACTTCAAGGTCCCGCGCCGCTTCGACCTCGTCCCGTCCCTGCCCCGCACGTCGTTGCACAAGGTGTCGCGCCGCTCGCTCGCCGAGCGCGTGACCGTCCCGGAGGACTCATGAGCACCCAGCCCCGCACCGCCCGCGGCAACCGCACGCGGGCGAAGATCCTCGCCGCGGCCGAGCAGGTGTTCGCCGAGGTCGGGTACCACGACGCGTCGATCGTGAAGATCACCGAGTCCGCGGGCGTCGGGCAGGGCACGTTCTACCTGTACTTCGAGTCGAAGATCGACGTGTTCGACGAGCTCGTCGACGACCTCAACCGCCGCGTGCGGCACGCGATGATCGAGGCGAGCTCGCAGGCGACGACGCGTCTGGCCGCCGAGCGTGCGGGCTTCGAAGCGTTCTTCCGCTTCACCGCCGAGCACCCGGCGCTCTACCGCATCGTGCGGCAGGCCGAGTTCGTCTCGCCCGGGGCGCTGCGCCGCCACTACGCGCGCATCGTCGAGGGCTACATGACCGGGCTCGACAAGGCGCGCGCGAACGGCGAGGTCGGCCACGACGTCGACCCGGAGGTCGCCGCCTGGGCGCTCATGGGCATCGGCGAGATCGTCGGGATGCGCTGGGTGCTGTGGGGCGGGCGCTGGGACGAGGGCGCGGAGCCGCCGTCGTACGACACCGCGGCCGCCGAGGTCCCGCCGCACGTGTTCGAGCAGACCATGCAGTTCATCGAGCGCGCGCTCGCCGCGCCGCGGGCCGCCCCACCGGCCGGGACCGGACCCGCCACCACGACCGACACCGAAGGAGACGCGCGATGACCGCCGCCGCCACCGTCCCCGCAGGCATCCCCGCCGGGTCCGGCGCCCCGACGCTCGCCGGGCGCCGCGCGCTCGTCACGGGCGGCGCGAGCGGCATCGGCGCCGCGTGCGCGCGCGAGCTCGCCGCGCGCGGCGCGCACGTGACCGTCGCCGACGTCGACCCCGACGGCGCGCGCCGCCTCGCGGACGAGCTCGGCGGCGAGGCGTGGGTCGTCGACCTCGCCGACACGCGCGCGCTCGACGACCTCACGCTCGACGTCGACGTCCTCGTCAACAACGCGGGCGTGCAGCGCGTGAGCCCCATCGAGGACTTCCGGCCCGACGACTTCCGCCTGCTCCACGCGATCATGCTCGAGGCGCCGTTCCTGCTGGTCCGCGCCGCGCTGCCGGGGATGTACGCGCGCGGGTTCGGGCGCGTCGTCAACGTCTCGTCCGTGCACGGCCTCGTCGCGTCGCCGTTCAAGTCGGCGTACGTGTCCGCGAAGCACGGGCTCGAGGGGTTGTCCAAGGTGACGGCGCTCGAGGGCGGCCCGCACGGCGTGACGAGCGTGTGCGTCAACCCCGGGTACGTGCGCACGCCGCTCGTCGAGAGGCAGATCGCGGACCAGGCGCGCGTGCACGGCATCCCCGAGTCCGAGGTGCTCGCGACGGTGCTCCTCGCCGAGTCCGCGGTGAAGCGGCTCGTCGAGCCGGAGGAGGTCGCGTCGCTCGTCGGCTGGCTCACCGGCCCCGACGCGTCGATGGTCTCGGGGGCCTCGTGGACGATCGACGGCGGCTGGAGCGCCCGGTGACCGCGGGTGCGACCGCGGGCACGGCTGCCCGCCCGACGACGGACCCCGCGCGCGCGTCGCACGACGTCACCGCGGCGACCCACACCTACGCGACGCTCGACGTGCCCGTCGCGGGCGGCCGTCTCCGCGTCGGCGTGTGGGACCCGGTCGACCCGCTCGCACCCGGGCCGGGCGCCCGGCCCGACGGCGGCACGCACCCCGCGCACGACGCGGTCCCGACCGTCCTCGCCGTGCACGGCATCACGGCGTCGCACCGCGCGTGGCCGGCGGTCGCCGCGGCCCTCCCGGGCGTGCGCGTCGTCGCGCCCGACCTGCGGGGGCGCGGGCGCAGCAACGCCCTGCCCGGCCCGTACGGCATGGGTGCGCACGCGGACGACCTCGCGACGGTCCTCGACGCGCTGGGGATCGACCGCGTCGTGGCGCTCGGCCACTCCATGGGGGCGTTCGTGTCCGTCGTGCTCGCGCACCGCCACCCCGGCCGCGTCTCCCGGCTCGTGCTCGTCGACGGCGGTATCCCGCTCCCGCCGCCGACCGGGCTCGCGCCCGACGCGACGCACGACGAGGTCCTGCGCGCCCTGCTCGGCCCGGCCGTCGAGCGCCTCGAGCGCACGTTCGCCGACCACGAGGAGTACCGCGGCTTCTGGCGCGCGCACCCCGCGTTCGCGAGCGCGTGGGACGAGCCGTGGGGCGACGTCGTCGCGGGGTACGTCGACTACGACCTCGTCGGCGAGGCGCCCGCGCTGCGCCCGGCGTCGTCGGGCGCGGCGGTCTCCGCCGACTCGCTCGAGCTCTACGAGGGCGGGCCGCTCGCGGACGCGCTCGCGGGCGACCACCCGCTCGACGTGCCCCTCGTGCTGCTGCGCGCGCCGCGCGGCCTGCTCGACGAGCCCGAGGCCCTCTACTCGCCCGAGCACCTCGCCGCGTGGCGCGCGCGGCTGCCGGGGCTGCGCACCCGCGACGTAGCGGGTATCAATCACTACACGATCATCATGAGCCCGCCCGGCGTCGAGGCCGTCGCGGGCGAGACCCTGCGGGCCCTGGCCGCCGTCACGAGCGGCGGACCCGGACCGGCGAGTGACGAGGAGGTCACGGCATGAGCCCCACGATCGCGTCCCCACGAGGGACCGGGCTGGACAAGGTGGTCGCGTCCGCGGCCGAGGCCGTCGCGGACGTGCCCGACGGCGCGTCGCTCGCCGTCGGCGGGTTCGGCCTGTGCGGCAACCCCATCGCGCTCATCGAGGCGCTGCTCGCCCAGGGCACGCGCGACCTGTGGGTCGTGAGCAACAACTGCGGGGTCGACGACTGGGGCCTGGGCGTCCTGCTCGGCGCGGGGCGCATCCGGAAGATGACGAGCTCGTACGTCGGCGAGAACAAGGAGTTCGAGCGGCAGTTCCTCTCGGGCGAGCTCGAGCTGGAGCTCACCCCGCAGGGCACGCTCGCGGAGAAGCTGCGCGCCGGGGGCGCGGGCATCGCCGGGTTCTGGACGCGCACGGGCGTCGGCACGCAGGTCGCCGAGGGCGGCCTGCCCCAGCGGTACGACGGCGCGGGCGGCGTCGCGCAGGCGAGCGCGCCCAAGGAGGTGCGCACGTTCGGCGTCGGGCCGCGCGGTCGCGACGGCGCGTTCGCCGACGACGCCGAGTTCGTCCTCGAGGACGCGATCACCACGGACTTCGCGCTCGTGCACGCGCTGCGCGGCGACCGGCACGGCAACCTCGTGTTCCACCGGTCGGCCCGCAACTTCTCCCCGCTCGCCGCGATGGCGGGCCGCGTGTGCGTCGCGCAGGTCGAGGAGCTCGTCGAGCCCGGCGAGATCGACCCCGACGCCGTGCACCTGCCCGGCGTGTTCGTGCACCGCGTCGTCGAGGTCGGCCCCGACGCGCCCAAGCGCATCGAGCGTCGCACCGTGCGCCCGGTCGCCACGACCGACCAGCCCGCGCCCGCGCCGTCGGGCACCGCGACCAGCGTGAAGGAGGGCTGAGGCATGGCGCTCACCCGTGACGAGATGGCCGCGCGCGCCGCGCGCGAGCTCCAGGACGGCTGGTACGTCAACCTCGGCATCGGCCTGCCGACGCTCGTGCCCAACTACGTGCCCCAGGACAAGCACCTCGTGCTCCAGTCGGAGAACGGGATCCTCGGCGTCGGGCCGTACCCGACCGAGGACGCCGTGGACCCCGACCTCATCAACGCCGGCAAGGAGACCGTCACCGTCCTGCCGGGCGCCGCGTTCTTCGACTCCGCGCTGAGCTTCGGCATGATCCGCGGCGGCAAGATCGACGCCGCGATCCTCGGCGGCATGCAGGTCTCCGCGACGGGCGACCTCGCCAACTGGATGATCCCCGGCAAGATGGTCAAGGGCCCCGGCGGCGCGATGGACCTCGTGCACGGGGCCGCGCGCGTCATCGTCCTCATGGAGCACGTCGCGCGCGACGGCTCGCCCAAGATCTTGCGCTCGTGCTCGCTGCCCCTCACCGGGCGGGGCGTCGTGCACCGGATCATCACCGATCTCGCCGTGATCGACGTGACGCCCGACGGCCTCGTGCTGCGCGAGACCGCACCCGGCGTGAGCGTCGACGACGTGCGCGCCGCGACCGAGCCAGACCTCGCCGTCGCGCTCGACGACGCCCCGCTCGACGTCGCCGATGCCGGCCCGGGGCCGTCCACCCAGGCCGCCGGGACGCCGTCGTGACGCGCGACGTGCTGCGGCGTGACGTGCTGCGCCACGACGTCCCCACCCCGCGCGGGCGCGAGCACGTGCGCGAGGTCGTGGCCGACGGCGACGCGCGGGCCACGGTCCTGCTCGTGCACGGCAACTGCTCGTCGTCGGCGTTCTTCGACCCCCTGCTGCGCGCGCTGCCCGCCGACGTGCGCGGCGTCGCCGTCGACCTGCGCGGGTACGGGGACGCCGAGGTCCGTCCCGTCGACGCGACGCGCGGCGTGCGGGACTACGCGGACGACGTCGCGGCCGTCGTCGACGCGCTCGATCTCGCGCGCCCGCTCGTCGCCGTCGCGCACTCCGCGGGGGCGGGGGTCGTGCTCCAGCTCGCGACCGACCGGCCCGACCTGTTCGACGCGGTCCTCCTCGAGGCGCCCATGTCGCCCTACGGGTTCGGCGGCACGCGCGACGTCGACGGGACGCCGCTCTCCCCCGACTTCGCGGGATCGGGCGCTGGGACGGCGAACCCCGCGTTCGTCGCGGCGCTCGCCGCCGGCGACCGCAGCGAGGACGCCGGGTCGCCCCGCGACGTGCTGCGCCGCTTCTACGTCGCCGACCCGGCCTCGCTCGGCGAGCCGCTCGGCGCGCTCGAGGAGCTGCTGCTCGACTCCGTGCTCTCCACGCGCACCGGCGACGGCAACTACCCGGGCGACCACACGCCGTCGGGCACGTGGCCCGGCGTGGCACCCGGGACGGGCGGCATGAACAACGCGATCAGCGCGAGGTACTGCGACCTGTCCGGCTTCGCGGCCTCCGGCGCGACGGCACCGGTGCTGTGGGTGCGCGGCGACGCCGACGCGATCGTCTCGGACGCCTCGCTGTTCGACCTCGCACAGCTCGGCGCGCTCGGTGCGGTACCCGGCTGGCCGGGCGCCGAGACGCACCCGCCGCAGCCGATGGTCGCTCAGACCCGGGCCGTCCTCGACGCCTACGCGGCCGCGGGCGGGCGGTACCGTGAAGAGGTGCGGCCCGGCGTCGGGCACAGCCCCCACCTCGAGGAGCCGGACGTGTTCCTCGGGCTCCTGCTCGGGCTCGTGGACGACGCCGTCGCCGGCACGACCACCGTACGAGCGGGCACCACACCCCCGGCGCCCGCGCAGACACCGCCGTCCGCACCCCTGGAGGTCCAGCCGTGAGCACCACCGCTCCTATCCCCCACGACTCCCGCGATGCCTCTCCCGCCGCCCGCCCCGACGACGTCGTGATCGTCGCCGCCGCCCGCACTCCCCAGGGGCGGCTCAAGGGCTCGCTCGCCGCGCTGACTGCGGTCGAGCTCGGCGCCGTCGCCGCGCGCGCCGCGATCGAGCGCTCGGGGCTCGGCGCGGACGCCGTCGACGCCGTGGTGTTCGGCCAGGTGCTCCAGGCCGGGGCGGGGCAGAACCCCGCGCGCCAGACGGCCGCAGGCGCCGGCATCGGCTGGGACGTGCCCGCCGTGACGGTGAACAAGGTGTGCCTGTCCGGCCTGACCGCCGTCATCGACGGGACGCGGATGATCCGCTCCGGCGAGGCCGAGGTCGTGCTCGTCGGCGGCCAGGAGTCCATGACCAACGCGCCGCACCTGCTGCCCGGCTCGCGCGCCGGGTTCGCGTTCGGCGACGCGACGCTCGTCGACGCCGTCGCGCGCGACGGGCTCACCGACGCGTTCGACCGCGCCTCCATGGGCGTCTCGACCGAGCGCACCAACACCGGCGACGTGTTCGTGTCGCGCGAGGAGCAGGACGCCGTCGCGGCGGCCTCGCACCAGCGCGCCGCGGCCGCGGCGAAGGACGGCCTGTTCGACGCCGAGCTCGCGCCCGTGAGCGTCCCGCAGCGCCGAGGCGAGCCGGTCGAGGTGCGCGACGACGAGGGCGTGCGCCCCGACACGAGCGTCGAGGGCCTCGCGCGCCTGCGACCCGCGTTCGACCCCGAGGGCACCATCACCGCGGGCAACGCGTCGCAGATCTCCGACGGCGCCGCCGCGCTCGTGCTGACGACCCGCGCCCGGGCCGAGTCCGCGGGCGCGCCCGTGCTCGCGACCGTGCGGGCGTGGGGCCAGGTCGCCGGCCCGGACACGTCGCTGCACTCCCAGCCCGCGCGCGCGATCCGCCAGGCCCTCGACCGGGCCGGGTGGACGGTCGAGGACCTCGACCTCGTCGAGATCAACGAGGCGTTCGCGACCGTCGTCGCGGTGTCCACGCGCGTGCTCGGCGTCTCGCCGGACGTCGTCAACGTGCACGGTGGCGGCATCTCGCTCGGCCACCCCATCGGTGCGTCCGGTGCCCGCCTCGCGGTCCACGCGGCGCACGAGCTCGCACGCCGCGGCGGCGGGCGCGTCGCCGTCGGGCTGTGCGGCGGCGGGGGCCAGGGCGAGGCGCTGCTCCTGGAGGCCTGACGGTCGGCGACGGGGGCGCGGGGGTTCGAGGGGACGGTTCGAGGCGCCTCGCCTACGCTCGCGATGTGCAGCCCACCGTGACGGAGACCCGCGCCCCTGAGCCCGTCGACGAGGAGCGGCCCCGGCACGGCGTGTGGGGGCGGTGGTTGCGGCGGTTCTCGGCGACCGGTCTGGTGCTCGCGCTGCTGTGGTTCTGCCTGTCGTTCACCCCGTCGCTCATCCCGCGCGCCTGGTACTACCAGGCCGTGATCTCGGGCGTGAGCGCGGTCGGCGGGTACGGCGTCGGGGCGTTCGTCGAGTGGTTCGCGGTCAAGGTCGGGCTGCGCATCCGGTGGACGGCGCGCGCGAGCCGGGTCGCGTGGTGGGTGCTGGCCGGGGCGACCGTCGTGCTCGTGCCCCTCTCGCTCGTCCTCGGCGCGCGCCGCCAGATCGAGCTGCGGCACCTGTTCGGCATGTCCGAGGACGTGCCCGGACGCGAGGTCGTCACGCTCCTCGTCGCGCTCGCCGTCGCGCTGCTCGTGCTCCAGGTGGGCCGGGGTCTGCGGCGCCTCGCGCGCTGGCTCAGCCTCGTCGTCGACAACGTCGTGCCCGCTCCCGTCGCGCGGTTCGTCAGCGGCGTCGTGGTTGCCGTGGTCGTCGTCCTGGTGTTCAACGGCGTCGTCTGGTCGGGTGCGCTCAACGCGCTGAACTCGATCTACGCGACCGCGAACGCCGACGTCGACCCGCGCTTGTCGCCCCCCGTCCAGCCCGAGCGGTCCGGGTCGGACGCGTCCCCCGAGACGTGGGGCTCGCTCGGCGCGGAGGGTCGCAAGTTCGTCGTGTCCGGCCCGACCGTCGACGAGCTGAGCGCGTTCGCCGAGGCGGGCGACGTCGTCGACCCCGCGGACGTGCGCGAGCCGATCCATGCCTACGCCGGCCTCGATCCCGACGGCGACCTCGACGCCACGGCGGCACGCGTCGTCGACGAGCTCGACCGCACCGACGCGTGGGACCGGTCCGTCCTCGTCGTCGCGACCACGACCGGGACGGGCTGGGTGGACCCCGGCATGGTCGAGGCGCTCGAGCTCATGCACGGTGGCGACACCGCGATCGCGAGCATGCAGTACTCGTACCTGCCGAGCTGGATCAGCTTCGTGGGCGACCGCTCGACCCCGCCCGCGGCCGGGAAGGCGCTGTTCGAGGCCGTGTACGACCGTTGGTCGGAGCTTCCCGAGGACGGCCGCCCGCGCCTGCTCGCGTTCGGCATCTCGCTCGGGTCGTTCGGCATGCAGGGCGCGTTCAGCGGCGTCCAGGACGTCGAGGCCCGCTCCGACGGCGCGATGTTCACCGGGACGCCCGGGTTCACGCCGATGTGGCGCGAGCTCACCGACGCGCGCGATCCCGGGTCGCTCGAGTACGCACCCGTGCTCGACGACGGCCGGCAGGTCCGCTGGGGCGACCCCGTCGAGACCGGGGTCGCGGACCTCTGGGGCCCAGGCCCCGGGTGGGACGAGCCGCGCGTCGTCTACCTCCAGCACGCGTCCGACGGCGTCACCTGGTGGGGACCGGAGACGCTGTGGTCGGAGCCCGACTGGCTCCGCGAGCCGCGCGGCCCGGACGTGCTGGGCGACGTGCGGTGGTACCCGTTCGTCACGTTCTGGCAGCTCACGGGTGACCTGTTCGTCGCGGCCGCCTCGGACATCCCACCCGGCCACGGCCACGTCTACCACCTCGAGTACGCCGACGGCTTCGCCGCCCTGCACGCCCCCGACGGCTGGACCGACGCCGACACCGCGCGCCTCAAGGACGCGATGGACGCGCCGACGCAGGGCGGCTCGATCGGCTGAGGACGGTAAGCGCCATGGCCACCAGGACGCCGGCCGCGCTCACGGCCGCGGCGACCCAGAACGACGCGGCGAACGGTCCGGCGGGGTCGCCCTCCGTCGTCGCGCCCGCGAGCAGCGCCGCGACGACCGGCGCAGCCGCCGCCGAGCCGACCGTCCGGATCACGCTGTTGAGCCCGGTCGCGGCGCCGATCTCCTCGGGCGGCGACCACGTCACGACCAGCTGCGCGCAGATCGCGTAGCCGATCCCGTTGCCGAGGCCCAGCACCGAGAAGGCGACGACGACCGCCCACGGCACCGTCGGCCACAGCGCGAGCCCGACCGACCCCGCGAGCATGACCCCGACCGCGACGCCTGACGTGGCGGCCGCACCCACGCGCGCCACGAGGAGCGGGGTGGACCGGCCGCCGAGGAAGACCAGGACGGCGCTCGGCAGCATCGCGAGCCCCGACGCGGTCACGTCCAGCCCGTGCCCGTATCCGGTGGCCGCGGGCGCCTGCATGAGCACCGGGAGCGCGACGTAGCACACGTACGGCACGAACCCGACGGCCGCGGTGAGGACGCTCACGAGCGCGAGCGGCCCGTGGCGGAACGTGCGCACGTCCACGAGCGGCGCCTCGGTGCGCCGCTCGACGAGCACGAGCGCGACGAGAAGGACGACCCCGACCGCACCGACGCCGAGCGTGCGGGGCGACGACCATCCCCACGCGCCGCCCTGCGACACCGCGAGCAGGACCCCGACGAGCCCGCCGGCGAGCAGCACGATGCCCGGCCAGTCGGTGCGCCGTCGCTGGGACCGCGCGCTCGCCGCCGGGACCCACAGGAGCACCAGCACGGCCGCGACCGCGATCAGGACGGCCGCGAGCACGAACATCCACCGCCACGACAGCGCCTCGACGATCACACCGCCGAGCACGAGCGCCGCGCCCGCGCCGAGGCCGATCATCCCCGAGATCCAGCCGAAGGCCGCCGGGACGCGGGGCGGAGGCAACAGGTTCCGCGCGAGCGCGAGCGCCAGCGGGAACGTCGCCGTGCTCACGCCCTGCACCACCCGGGCACCGAGGAGCACCCCGAGGCTCGGCGCGGCGGAGGCGACGATCGTCGCGGCGGCGAAGACGGCGAGCGTCGTGAGGAGCACGCGCCGGTGGCCGAACCGGTCGCCGAGGTTGCCGACCACCGGGGCGAGCACGGCGCCGGCGAGGAGGAAGGCGGTGAGGATCCACCCCGTCCCTTGCGGACCGGCGTCGAGCTCGCGCCCGAGCGTGGGGAGCGCGGGCACCACGAGCGTCTGCATGAGCGAGAACGCGAGCACGACGACGCTGAGCGCGGCGGTCACGAGGGCCGGCTGCGGGGCCGTGCCCTCCGCGACGCCCGCGCTCGCGGGAGGGGCGTCGGCGGGTACCGGCGAGCGCGCCGCGTCGTGGGTCGGCGTGTCGAGGGTCGGCGTGTCGGAGGTCGTGGTGCGGCGGGTGGGCACGGGGCTCGCTCTCGGACGGGATCAGTTATCGGAACGGAGATTCCGTTCCGGCTCGCGATCGTACCCCCTCCGGGCTACGGTGACGCCATGCCCGACGTCGTACCCGCCCCGCCCCCGCTCCCCGGCCGCCAACGCGAGGCCCGCGCCAACGACACGGCGATCCTCGCCGCCGCGCGCGAGGTCTTCGCGCTGCAAGGCCACGGGGCGCCGATCTCGGAGGTCGCGCAGCGCGCGGGCGTGGGCGTGGGCTCGGTCTACCGGCGCTACCCCACCAAGGAGGCGCTCGTCGAGGCGCTCCACGTCGCGGCGGTCCAGGAGGTCGCGGACCTCGCCTCGACGGTGGCGGACGCACGGCAGGCGGCATCCGGTTCGGACGACGCGCGCGACGACGGCGCCGTCGCGACCTTCCTGGCACGGCACATCACGGATGCCACCGGCCCGCTGCTCCGCCCCCCGGGCGCCCAGAGCCCCATCCCGCCCGAGCTCGCGGCGGCGTCGGACCGGCTCCGCGCAGGTCTGGACCGCCTCATCGCCCTCGACCGCGCGGAGCGCCGCGTCCCCGACGGCTTCACCCCCGCCGACGTCATGCAGCTCGTGGTCCACCTGCGGCCGCCGCTCCCGCTCCCCCGCGCGGAGTCGGACGCGCTGCACCTGCGCTACCTCGGGCTCGTGGTGCGCGGTCTGCGCGAGCAGGCCGCGGCCGACGCCCGGCTCGAGGACGGGCCGGGCTGGGACGAGTGGGTCGGCGCCTGGCACGACTGACCGCGGCCCTCCGGGGACGCTGCGGCGCTCGTGCGCTACCCGGCCGGGGCGTGCCGGTCCAGGAACGCGTACACCTCGGTGGTGTCGACACCGGGGAACGCGCCGGTCGGCATCGCGGCGAGCATCGACGCGTGCGGTCGGGCGCTCGGCCACGACTGCCCGGCCCAGCGGTCGGAGAGCGCGTCCGGCGGGCGGCGGCAGCACGCGCCGTCGGGGCAGCGGGAGACCAGACGCTCGGTCGTGTCGCGGCCCAGGAACCACTTCACGTGCGCGAACGGCACACCGACGCTCACCGAGAACTCACCGTCCGCGGACGCCTGCACGCGCGAGGTGCACCAGTAGGTGCCGCTCGGGGTGTCCGTGTACTGGCTGAACGGGCTGAGCCGGTCCTCGACCGCGAACACCGTGCGCGCGGTCCAGCTCCGGCACACGTACTGCCCCTCGACGGCGCCCAGCGGATCGGCCGGGAAGCGCACACCGTCGTTCTCGTACGCCTTGTGGATGACACCCGACTCGTGGACCTTCATGAAGTGCACCGGGATGCCGAGGTGCTTCGTCGCGAGGTTCGTGAACCGGTGCGCCGCCGTCTCGTACGACACGGCGAACGCGTCGCGCAGGTCCTCGATCGAGATCTCGCGTGCGTCCTTCGCGGCCCGCAGCGCCTTGACCGCGTGGCGCTCGGGCAGCAGGAGCGCCGCCGCGAGGTAGTTGGCCTCGACCCGCTGGCGCAGGAACTCGCGGTAGTCGCGCGGCTCCGCGTGACCGAGCACGTGCGGCGCGAGCGCCTGGAGCAGCGCTGACGTCGCGTTGGACCGCCCACGCATCCCGTTGCTCGGCAGGTAGACGCGGCGGTGGCGCAGGTCGAGCACCGAGCGGGTCGAGTGCGGCAGGTCGCCCACGTAGTGCAACGTGAAGCCGAGGTGCGCCGCGATGTCCGCCGCGACCCGCTGCGGGAGCGGCCCGCCCGCGTGACCGACGCCGTCGAGCAGCTGCGCTGCCGCGTCCTCGAGCTCGGGGAAGTAGTTGTCCTGCGCGCGCATGGTCGCGCGCAGCTCCGCGTTGGCGCGACGCGCCTCCTCGGGGGTCGCGGCGCGCTCGGTGTGCAGGCGCTGGAGCTCGCGCTCGAGCGCGACGATGGTCTCGAGCGCGTCGGTGGGCAGCGACTTGCCGACGCGCACCGGGCGCAGGCCGAGCGCGTCGAAGAGCGGGCCGCGCTGCGCGCGCTCCAGCTCGATCTCGAGCGCGTCCCGGCGCGACGGCGCCTCGGGCGAGAGCAGGTCGTCGAGGCTCGCGCCGAGCGCCCGCGCGACAGCCTGGAGCAGGGCGAACTTCGGCTCGCGCTTGCCGTTCTCCAGGAGCGACACCTGGGACGGCGCACGCCCGATCGCCGCGCCGAGCTCGTCGAGCGTGAGGCCCCGCGCGGTGCGCAGGTGCCGGATCCTGCGGCCGATCGTCAGGGCGTCGGGCTCGCTCTCGAGCGGAATATCCGCATGTTCCGCGATTCCGGCCGGTCGCGTCGTCGGGATAGCCATGACTGAGAGTGACACGCGCCACTCCTTCCGCACAAGAGAAGAACCGCGATTCTTTCGCGCGATCTGGCTTGAGACGGGGTTGTCAGCGGGAGGAAGGTCGAGGCACGGACCTCGCCGAGGTCCACCGACCGGCCCGTCCGGTCCGCGCAGCGCGGACCGGCGCACCACCAGGAGGCACCCGTGAACAGGCCCACCATCGTCAGCCGCCGCTCCCCGTCCGAGTACGCGGGCGGCGCCCGTCCGCTCGGCGCCGTCGCGACGACGGCGGACGTCGCGGGCCGCACCCCGGATCGCGCCGGGAGCGACGGCTCCCGCCCCGGCGACCAGACCCAGACCGCGGCGGAGATCGCCGAGCAGTGGGCGACCGACCCGCGCTGGGCCGGACTGCAGCGCGACTACACCGCGGAGGACGTCGTCGCGCTGCGCGGCTCGGTGCGCGAGGAGCACACGCTCGCGCGTCGGGGGGCCGAGAAGCTCTGGGAGCAGATCCACACCGAGGAGTGGGTCGCCGCGCTCGGCGCGTTCACCGGCAACCAGGCCGTGCAGCAGGTGCGCGCGGGCCTCAAGGCGATCTACCTGTCCGGGTGGCAGGTCGCGGCCGACGCGAACCTGTCCGGCCAGACCTACCCCGACCAGTCGCTCTACCCCGCCAACTCCGTGCCCGCCGTCGTGCGCCGCATCAACAACGCGCTCCTGCGCGCCGACCAGATCGAGACGGCGGAGCGGTCCGGCTCGGCGGACGAGCCGGGCCGTGACTGGCTCGCCCCGATCGTCGCCGACGCCGAGGCCGGGTTCGGCGGCCCGCTCAACGCGTACGAGCTCATGCACTCGATGATCGCCGCGGGCGCGGCGGGCGTGCACTGGGAGGACCAGCTCGCGTCGGAGAAGAAGTGCGGCCACCTCGGCGGCAAGGTCCTCGTGCCGACGAGCCAGCACATCCGCACGCTCAACGCCGCGCGCCTCGCCGCCGACGTCGCGGGCGTGCCGTCCGTGGTCATCGCCCGCACCGACTCGCTCGCCGCGGACCTCCTCACGTCCGACGTCGACGAGCGCGACCAGCCGTTCCTCACGGGTGAGCGCACGTCCGAGGGCTTCTACCGGGTGCGCCCGGGGCTCGACGCGGTGATCGCGCGCGGCCTCGCGTACGCGCCGTACTCCGACCTCATCTGGGTCGAGACGGGCGAGCCCGACCTCGAGCTCGCGCGCACGTTCGCCGAGACGATCCACGCGCAGTACCCGGACAAGAAGCTCGCGTACAACTGCTCGCCGTCGTTCAACTGGAAGAAGCACCTCGACGACGCCCAGATCGCGAGCTTCCAGAAGGAGCTCGCCGCGATGGGCTACGCGTTCCAGTTCATCACGCTGGCCGGCTTCCACGCCGTCTCGCACTCCATGTTCGAGCTCGCGCGCGGCTACAACGAGCGCGCGATGACCGCCTACGTCGAGCTGCAGGAGGCCGAGTTCGCCTCCGAGGCCGACGGCTACACCGCCACCCGCCACCAGCGGGAGGTCGGCACCGGCTACTTCGACCGGGTCGCCACGGCTCTCAACCCCGACGCCGCCACCCTCGCGCTCGCCGGGTCCACCGAGACCGCCCAGTTCCACTAAGCCCTCCCCTCCCGCGAGATAGAACCCGCGCGCCCGAGATAGAGCTCGCAGCGCTCTACCTCGAAGCTCGGGGTTCTATCTCGCGGGAGCACGACCTTCGGAGCACGCCATGACCACGCTGACCACGACCACCTCTCCCCCTCCGACTTCCCCCTCTGCGCCAAGCAGCCCGCGTGTCACCGGCACGCTGCGCGTCACCGGGACGCTGGGCGAGCGCTACCGCGAGATCCTCACGCCCGAGGCGCTCGACTTCCTCACGCTGCTGCACGACCGGTTCGTCGCCCGCCGCCACGAGCTGCTCATGGACCGGCAGCAGCGCCGGCAGGACGTCGCGGACGGCATCGACCCCGACTTCCGCGCCGCGACGCGGCCCGTGCGCGACGACCCGTCCTGGCGCGTCGCCGGTTCGACCGGCGCGCCCGGCCTCGAGGACCGCCGCGTCGAGATCACGGGCCCGACCGACCCGAAGATGACGATCAACGCCCTGAACTCCGGGGCCAAGGTGTGGCTCGCGGACGCCGAGGACGCGTCGAGCCCCACGTGGCGCAACGTGGTCGAGGGCCAGCTCGCCCTGCACGACGCGATCCGCGGGACGCTGACCCACACCGTCGACGTCCCCGACGGCGAGCCCAAGGAGTACCGCCTGCGGTCGACGACGCTCACCGACCTCCCGACGATCGTGTTCCGCCCGCGCGGGTGGCACCTCATCGAGAAGCACATGCGGTACGTCGACCGGGCCGGCGTGAGCGTGTCGGCGTCGGCGTCGCTCGTCGACTTCGGGCTCTACCTGTTCCACAACGCGCACGAGCTCGTCGCGCGTGGTCGCGGGCCGTACTTCTACCTGCCCAAGCTCGAGGGCTACCGCGAGGCGCGGCTGTGGAACGACGTGTTCGTGCTCGCCCAGGAGTACCTGGGGCTGCCGCAGGGCACGATCCGCGCGACCGTGCTCATCGAGACCCTGCCCGCGGCGTTCGAGATGGAGGAGATCCTCCACGAGCTGCGCGACCACTGCGCCGGGCTCAACGCCGGGCGGTGGGACTACCTGTTCTCCGTCATCAAGGCGTTCCGCACGCGCGGCGACTCCTACGTGCTGCCCGACCGCGCGCAGGTCACCATGACCGCCCCGTTCATGCGGGCGTACACCGAGCTGCTCGTCGCGACGTGCCACAAGCGCGGCGCGCACGCGATCGGCGGCATGAGCGCGTTCATCCCCGACCGACGCCGGCCCGACGTCACCGAGCGCGCGTTCGAGCAGGTCCGCTCGGACAAGCGCCGCGAGGCGACGGACGGGTTCGACGGGACGTGGGTCGCGCACCCCGACCTCATCGAGGTGGCCCGCGGCGAGTTCGACGCGGTGCTGGGGGACGCGCCGAACCAGGTGTCGCGGCTGCGGGACGACGTCGAGGTGGGCCAGCACGAGCTGCTCGACATCGGCTCGGCCCGCCGCGCCGGGGCGACCGTGACCGCCGCGGGCCTGCGGTCCAACGTGTCCGTCGGCGTGCGGTACCTCGAGTCGTGGCTGCGCGGCGTCGGCGCGGCCGCGATCGACCACCTCATGGAGGACGCCGCGACCGCCGAGATCTCGCGCTCGCAGGTCTGGCAGTGGATCGCGTCGGGCACACGCACCGAGAACGGCGTGCCCATCACGCGCGACCGCGTCGAGGCGCTCCTCGCCGAGATCGTCGACGACCTGCCGCGCACCCCGGGCAACCGCATCGACGACGCCGCGAACGTGTTCCGCGCCGTCGCGCTCGCCGAGGACTTCCCGACGTTCCTCACCATCGGGGCGTACTCGCAGTTCCTCGTGGGCTCGGAGGTCGACCAGCCGTAACGGCACCTCGCCGAGCACGACCTGGGGGTCGTCATCCAGCGGATGACGACCCCCAGGTCGTGCTCGCGGGCTGGTGGTGTCGTGCTCGACGGCGCACCCCCGCCGGGGTGGTGGCGCGCGGCGGTCGCGGTGTGGGAGCATCCGGCCACGCACGGCGACACCGGTCGTCCGGGCGCTCGCCCGCACGACCCCGGAGCACCCATGAGCAACCCCTTCGCGCCCCCGCAGGCCGCCGCCACGCAGAACCCTCCCGGGCCCGCCTCGGCGCCGGTCGGCCACGGCCCCGTCCCGCCGGCGCCGACGCGCCCCGTCGCGGGGCTCCCCGGCCCGCCCCCGCCCGCTGCGCGCCGCGGTCTGTCACGCACCGCCGTCGGGCTGATCGTCGGCGCGGCCTGCCTCGCCGTGGGTGGCGGCGTCGGGTTCGCCGTCGGCGTCGCGAGCGACGCGGGCGGACAGATCGCCGCCTGGTACACCGCACCGGTCGACGAGGGGTGGACCGACGACTGGTCCGACGAGGGCTGGACCGACGACGGCGGGTACGAGGGCGACTGGGAGGGGGCCGGCACCCGGGGCGACCCGTGGTACTTCGACGGCATCAGCATCAGCGGTGAGGAGTGGGACGTCCTGCTCGACCAGCCCTACGAGGCGACCGCGGAGATCCTCGCGCACGACGACGTCAACGTCGCGCCATCGGCGGGCACCGAGTACTGGATCGTGCCGGTCACGGCGACGTACTACGGCCCGAGCTCGGAGGTCAACGCGTGGGGCGCGATCGACGTCGGCTTCGTCGGCGACGACGGCCTCCACGCGGACGGGCAGTGCGGGGCCGTGCCGGACGCGCTCGTCGGGACGGGCATCGTCGGGACCGACGACACCGTGACGGGCAACGTCTGCCTCGCCGTCCCCGCGGGCGCGCCCGGGCTGTGGACCCTCTCGATCGAGGGCTACGAGCCTTGGTACCTCACGGCGGACGACCCCCTCGCGGGCTGACCCGGACGCCGTCCGTCCGCCCCCGGACCACCACGACGTTGCTGTGGTCGCCCGGCGCGCACCGTGCCAGAGTCTCCCCATGGCGCACCCGTGGGAGACGCGATGAGGCCCCGGCCGGTACGCGCCGCACGGGCCTGGTGGGACGGCGTCCGGCCCGCGCGAGGGACGTTCTGGCGCTCCGCGGGCGCGGGGGTGCCGGGCGCCGTCGGCGGGGTGCCGGACGGGATGGCGACCGCGACGCTCGTCGGCGTCAACCCGATCCACGGCCTCTACGCGACCGCCGTCGGCCGCATCGCGGGCGGCCTGACCGTCGACTCGCGCCTCATGATCGTCACGACGACGAGCGCGGCGGCGCTCGCCGCCGGGTCGGCCCTGGAAGGAGTCGCCGGCGAGGACCGGCTGTCCGCGCTCATCCTCCTCACGACCCTCGCCGGGGCGCTGATGGTCGTCGCCGGGCTCGTCGGCCTCGGGCGGCTCACCGGGTTCGTGTCCCACTCCGTGATGACCGGGTTCCTCACCGGCGTCTCGGTGAACATCCTCCTCGGCCAGCTCGACGACCTCACGGGCGCGGACCCGACCGCGCCCCTGGCCGTCGCGCAGGCGTACCAGGTGCTGACGTCGCCGGGCACGTGGGACGTGCCGACGCTCGTCGTCGGGCTGGGTTCCGTCGCGCTCCTCCTGGCCCTGGCCCGCACCCGCCTCGCCCCCTACGCCGCCGTCGTCGCCCTCGTGCTCTCCGCCGCCGGGGTGTGGGCCGCGGGTGCGACCTCGGTGCAGCTCGTCGGCGACGCCGGGGCGATCCCCGCCGGGCTGCCGGTGCCCGCCGTCCCGGACCTGCGCCTCCTCTCCGTCGACCTCGTCGTGGGCGCGCTCGCGGTGGCCGCCATCGTGCTCGTGCAGGGTGCGGGGGTCGCCGAGTCCGTCCCGAACCCTGGTGGGCGCCGCGCGGACCCGGACCGCAACTTCGTCGGTCAGGGCGTCGCGAACCTCGCCGTCGGGTTCTTCCGCGGCATCCCCGTCGGCGGGTCGGTCGGCCAGACGGCGATCAGCACCGCCGCCGGGGCGCGCGACCGCTGGGCGGGGATCATGTCCGGCGTCTGGGTGCTCGTGGTGCTCGTCGCGCTGTCCGGGCCCGTCGGGGCGGTCCCGTCCGCGACCCTCGCGGCGCTGCTCGCCGTCGCGTCGGTCGGATCGATCCGGCTCTCGGCCATGGCGACGGCGTGGCGCACGGGCAGCCAGTCCCAGGTCGCGATGGCGACGACCTTCCTCGCGACCCTCCTCCTGCCCGTCGCCGCCGCGGTCGGCATCGGTGCCGCGCTGTCGATCCTGCTGCAGGCCAACCGCGAGTCCCAGGACCTCCGGATCGTGCGTCTCGTCCCCCTCGAGGGCGGGCACTACCGGGAGGAACCAGCACCGCGGCGGCTCGACGACGCGAGCGTGACGGTGCTGGACGTCTACGGGAGCCTCTACTACGCGGGCGCCCGCTCGCTCGAGGCGGCACTGCCAGAGCCCGAGCACGCGCACGACGCCGTCGTCGTGCTGCGCCTGCGCGGCCGCGCGAGCCTCGGGGCGACCGCGTTCACCGTGCTCGCGCACTACGCCGACCGTCTCGGCGAGCGCGGCGGCAAGCTCTACGTGAGCGGCGTGGACCCCGCGCTCGCCGAGAAGTTCGACCAGGTCATCGACGTGCGCGTGCACGAGCGGATCGCGGTGTACCCGGCCCGGCCCGTCGTCGGCGAGTCCACGGCCGAGGCTGCACGGCACGCGGAGGCATGGCTCGTGCACGGCGTCGAGACCGAGCAGATCCCCGTGGTGCGACCGGCTGGTCCCGTGCGGCGCCTGTGGTCACGACTGCGGTCGACGTTCCACCGCGGGTGACGGTCTCCGCCCGGAGCGACGACCGTCAGCCTGCCGCGGCCCGCCGGGAGTCGAAGCCGTCGCGATGGTTGCGGATGGTGCCCGTGTTCTCCAACGCCCACTCAACGAGCGCGAGCACGGGCGGCAGGAGGGTCGCGCCGAGGTCGGTGAGGGCATAGTCGACACGCGGCGGCACGACGGGGTGGACCGTGCGGCTCACGAGACCGTCGCGCTCGAGCTGGCGCAGGTTGAGCGTGAGCATCCGCTGCGAGATCCCGTCGACCCCGTGGAGAAGCTCGGTGAAGCGCTGCGGACCGCCCGAGAGCGTGCCCAGGATGAGCACGCTCCACTTGTCGCCCACCCGGTCCAGCACCGAGCGCACCTCGCTCGTGGCCTCGGCCGCGGCGCACCCCCGGTCGACGGGGATGCCGTGCCGTGCCGCGAGCTCGCGCACCCCGGGAACGTCGGTGCTCGGCGTGGTCGTCATGGGTCTCCGTCTGCTCGGTGCGTACCGTTCGGTGCGCTGCTCGGTGCGCTGCTCGGTGTGCCTCTCGCACACCGGTGTGCCTTTTGTAGGCGGGCCCATGGTTACCCATCATGTGCCCAGGCACAAAGAGTGACCGGCCGCCCTGAGCCGTCGCCGCCTCCTCGTCGAAGGACTCACGCATGGACGTCGCCCTCTGGATCGCCTCCGGTCTGCTCGCCGCCGCCTTCCTCGGCGCGGGGCTCATGAAGGCCCTGCGCCCGATCCCCGTGCTCCAGGAGCAGATGCGGTGGGTCACGCCGGAGCGCACCGCTGGTGTCCGCGCGATCGGCTGGCTCGAGGTGGCGGGCGCCGTCGGCGTGATCCTCCCGTGGGTGCTCGGCGTCGCACCCGTGCTCACGCCCGTCGCCGCGGTCGGGCTCGCGCTCACGCAGGTCGGCGCGATCCCGCTGCACGTGCGCCTCGGCGAGGCCAAGTCCGTCCCCGCGAACGTCGTCCTGCTCGCGCTGGCCGTCTTCGTCGCCGTGGGCCGGTTCGCGGCGCTCTGAGCGCTGTATCGGCGAGGCCCCGCGACGACCCGCGACACCGCGGGGGCACGCCGCTCCGAGCCGGGACGCTCAGCGCGGAGCGCTCAGTCCAGCGCGCGCACGAAGTCGACGCGCTGCGACGCGAACCACGCCTCGTTCTCCCGGATCCGGTCACCAACCCCGTCGTCCCACATGCGCTGCCAGCCGCCGCCGCGCGCCTGCGCCGCGTGCCGCATGGCGTACCAGCTCCGCGCGAACCGCTGCGCGAGCACGTCCAGCAGCGCGAGCCGCTCCGCGCGGTCCAGCCCGTACGCCTCGGTGAGGATCCGCGTCCGGCGGGGTGCGTCGAGCCCGCGCAGCACCGCTGGCCGCGCCTCCGGCGGTGCGACCGGTGCCCAGTACAAGAGCGACGTCGCCACGTCGAGCAGCCGCGTCGTCGGCGCCGCCATGTCGAAGTCGATCACGCCGACGAGCCGGTACGGACCCTGCGGGTCGTCACCGGCCGGGACGAACAACGCGTTCTCGACCGTGAGGTCGTTGTGCCCGACGACGTCCGGCACGTCGAACACGTCCGGCACCTCCGCGAACTGCACCCGCTCGGGCCACGAGACGCCCTCGGGCAGCACGACGTCGCATGACACCGCGTGCAGGTCCCGCAGCCACTCGCCGAGCTGGACGAGCAGGTCCTCGTCCGTCGCCCACGCGTGCGGCGGTCGCCCGCCCATCTCGCCCGGCAGGAACGTCACGACCTCCCGGCCGTCGTCGTCGACGCCGAGGAACCGCGGCGCGCGCTCGAAGCCCGCGGCCTCCAGGTGCAGCAGGTACGCCTCGACGGCGGGGCTGTGCGGGCCGCGAGGGCGGCGGACGGTGCCGCCGCGCCGGACGACGCCGTCCGACACGTCACCACCGAGCAGGGGGACCTCGACGTCGTCCGCGTCGTCGCGGTACGTGAGCAGATCGGTCATACCCGACACCCTCGCACGGGCACCGGCTCCCTGACCAGGGCCGCAACCAAGCCGGAGACACAGGACGACAGCTCAGCGAACGAGCCGCCAGGCACGACTCGCATCATCGACCACCCCGCGGTCCCGTAGCTCGCGGAGACGTCCCCGGACCGCTTCAGCCTCATCGCCCGGGAACCGTGCCAGCAGAGCTTCCTCCGGTACCCAGGTCGTGTAGAGGTCGGTGTAGTCACAGCAGCGCTGCAGGGCACGGACGACCTCGAGCTGGTCGTCGTCGAGAAGACCGAACCGCTTCCAGAGCGCCAACCCTCCGCCCGCGACGGTTCCGAGCCCACCTGTCGTCCCGGCACTGAGCAGGTCGACGAGGAAGCCGACCACGACGGGCACGAGGCCGTCCCGGATCCCGTCCACGTGGACGTACATGCGTGTCCGCATGAACATCATGCCCATCTGACCTGCGGGGATCTCTGGCGACTCGGTGACGTGACCCACCCTCCCCCCGACCTCCTTGAGGACCGAGATCAGGTCACGGGCAACCACCGCCTCGTCGACCCTGCCCGGGGCGACGACCACTCCTGCGGCACCGAGCCAGTGGCTCGGATCGAAGTCATCGACGAAGAATCCCTCAGCGGGCGTCGTCATGTCTCCTCCTCACGCCGCATAGCGCGGCGCCATCGACTCCATCTGCTGCATGACGAGCACGATCGCCCCGGACTGCCGGTCCGGCGGGTACTTGTGCTTGATGAGCAGCCGCTTGATCGACGACCGGAGCTTGGCCTTCACGTCGTCGCGGACGGTCCAGTCGGTCTTGACGTCGCGGCGCATCACGGCGACGAGGTCCCGGGCGATCTGCGCGAGGACGTCCTCGCCCTGCAGGTCGACCGCCGACTCGTTCGTCGACACGGCGTCGTAGAAGGCGAGCTCGTCGCGGTTCAGCGGGGGCTCGAACCGCTGCCCGCGCGTCTCCTCCGCGGCCACCTCTCGTGCCATCTCCACGAGCGCCGCGATGACCTCGGCCGACGTGAGGTTGGAGTTCACGTACTTCGACATGATCGACTGCAGGCGGTCGGAGAACATCTGCTGCCGCACGAGGTTGCCGCGCGTGAGCCGGCGCGCCTCCTCCGTGACGAGCCTGCGCAGCGCCTCGATGGTCAGCTGGGGGTTCGGTGCCGCCTGCGCGGCCGCGAGGAAGTCGTCGTCGATGCGGTCGAGCCGCGGGCGCTCGAGCCCGGCAGCGGCGTACACGTCGACGACCTCCCCGGACACCACTGCCGTCGCCATGAGCTGGTTGAGGAGCCGCTGGACGTCGTCGGGCACGGGCTCGCCGCGAGCCTGGCGCTCCTCGGCGTCCAGCTTGCCCATCCAGACGCGGACCTGCTCGTAGAACCGCGCGTCGTCCGCAAGGTCCGTGACGGCGTCGGACCGACCGGCGATGGCCCAGGCCCGGGCGAGCGCCGCGGCCCGACGGCGGAACTCGGCACCGCGCGACTCCTCGCCGTCTGCCGTGACGACGTTGCCGGGCGTGCGGGGATCGCGCAGCCACGCGACGGTCGCGAGAACCGTGTCGAGGTAACCACGACGCGACCCCGCCGCGCGGGCGCCCGTCAGCCGTCCCCGCCACCCCGACGGGTCGACGAGCTCGCGCAGCCGTGCGACGAGGTCGGTCACCACCTCCGCCGCGTCGTCGACGGTGCGCCCGACCGGGCGCGCACCCTGGTCGCGGACCGTGTACTCCGCGAGCGCCGCGCGCAGGTTCTCCGCGATCGGCGCGGACGCGACGAGCAGCCCGGCGTTCTTGCCGCGGAACGTGCGGTTGACGCGGGCGAGCGTCTGCATGAGCAGCGCGCCGCGCATGGGCCGGTCGAGGTAGAGCGTGTGCAGCGGGGGCGAGTCGTACCCGGTGAGCATCATGTCCTTGACGATGACCAGCTCGAGCTCGTCGTCGGGGTCCTTCAGGCGCTTCTTGACGACGGCGTTCTCGGAGTCGCGGCGCACGTGGTCCGCGATCGGCGGTTGGTCCGCCGCGGTGCCGGAGTAGACGACCTTGATCCTCCCCTGGTGCAGGTCGTCGGAGTGCCAGTCGGGGCGGAGCGCGACGATCTCGTCGTACAGCCGTGCGCAGATGTCACGTGTCGCCGCGACGACCAGCGCCTTCCCCGGCGCACCACCTGCGCCGGGTGCGTCGCTCGCCGCGGGTGCGGGAGCGCCGTCGGGCACCGCGGCGCCGCGCACGAGCTCCTCCATCGCTCCACGACGTCGCTCCCAGTGCTGCACGACGTCGGCCGCGAGCTCGCGCAGCCGGGCCGGGGCCCCGTACACGGCGTTGACGACGGCGACCGACTTCTCGATGCGGTCGCGCTCGACGTCGTCGAGACCGACGGTCGCCTCGTCCGCGGCGGCGTCGATCGTCTCCGCGTCGAGACCGTCCGCGAACGCGACCTTGACGAGCCGCGGTTCGAAGTAGACGGGCACCGTCGCGCCGTCCTCGACCGCGCGCGTGAGGTCGTACACGTCGATGACGTCGCCGAAGACCTTCTCGGTGTTGCGGTCGGCGGTCGAGATCGGCGTGCCGGTGAACGCGATGAGCGTCGCGTTCGGCAGCGCGTTCTTCAGGTGCCACGCGTACCCGTCGAGGTCGTCGTAGTGGGACCGGTGCGCCTCGTCGACGACGAGCACGACGTTGCGGCGGTCGGACAGCACGGGATGCTTGGCGCCCGCGTGCTTCTCCTCCGCGGTCAGGCCGAACTTCTGCAGCGTCGTGAAGTAGATGCCCCCGGTCCTGCGCGACGCGAGCTCGTCGCGCAGCTCGGCCCTCCGCTTGATCTGCCGGGGGCTCTCGGTGAGCAGCTGCGAGCGCGCGAACGTCTCGTAGAGCTGACCGTCGAGCTCGGTGCGGTCGGTGACGACGACGATGGTCGGGTTCGACAGCTTCGGGTGCCGTGCCACGTGGGCCGCGTAGAGCTCCATCTCCATGGACTTCCCGGAGCCCTGCGTGTGCCAGACGACGCCCGCGCGACCGTCGGTCTCGACGGCCCGGATCGTCGCCTCGAGCGCTCGGCTCACCGCGAAGTACTGGTGCGGCTTGGCGACGCGCTTGGTGAGCCCGTCGTCGCCCTCGTCGAACGCGACGAACCCGCGCAGCAGCTGCACGAACCGCTGCGGGTTGAACAGCCCGTCGAGCATCGTCTCGAGCGGCGACGAGAGGGTCACCTCACCCTCCGCGACGTCGTCCGTGATGCCGTCGACGGCGTGCCCGTCCCGGTCCGCCGCCTCGTCCGCGTCGGTGACCGCGGGGACGGGCGCACCGGTCGGACCGACGACCCGGCCGTCGTCGTCCACGTTCCACGGCGAGTAGTGGTTGAGCGGCGTGAAGGGCGTCCCGTACTTCGCGACGATCCCGTCGCTGATCACCGTGAGCACGCACGCGCGGAACGCCATGGGCAGCTCGCGCACGTACGTCGTGAGCTGCGCGTGCGCGGCGGCCACGTCCGCGCGCGCGGTGCCCGCGTCCTTGAGCTCCATGACCACGACCGGCAGCCCGTTGAGGTACAGCACGACGTCGAAGCGGCGCTCGACGTCGCCGTCGACCACGCGGACCTGGTTGACCACCAGCCACTCGTTCTCGTCCTCGCGCGAGGAGACGAGGCGGATCGTCGGGGTCTGCTGACGCCCGTCCTCGACGTACGTGACGCCGCGGTACCCGTCGACGAGGACGTCGTGGACCCGCTTGTTCTCGGTGATGGCGTCCTGCGACGTCGGGCGGAGGATCTCGACGAGCGCCTGCTCGAGGTAGTCGCGCGGGACGTCCGGGTTGAGGCGTCGCAGCGCGGCGCGCACGCGCGAGGGGATCACGACCTCGTCCCAGGACTCGCGCTGCGGCAGCGGCTCACCACCCGTCGCGTACCCGGGGTGCCCGACGGCGGACGCCGCGCCGGGCGCGATCGCCGGCCCGTCGAGGTGCTGCCAGCCGATCCCGGCGAGGTGGTCGAGCGCGAGGTGCTCCCACTCGGCTTCGTTGCTGCGCACTGTTCCTCCGTGGCGTCGGTGCCGGCCGGGTGTTGGTCGCGCCTCGGCGGGTCACTGGTCGGCTGGTCACTGGGTCGGCTGGTCGTGAGACTACTGGCGGCCGGTGCCCGACCGCGCTCCCGAGCATGCCGTGACCGGCGCGCACGTCGTGCAGCGTGGCGCGATACGGGGTGGTATCGGCGTGCCGCGCGTTGCCCGGACGGCGGACGCTGCGAGCTGTGGAGGAGGAATTCGCTCGCTGCGCGCCGACGACTCCTGTGGACACCCGGATCGCTCGGGCCGTGCCCTTCCATCCTGGGCGGATGACGACCCCACCCGACACCGTCCACCCCGGCGACCGGCTCCCCGACGACGAGTCCCTGCTCGCCTGGGCACGGTTCCTCCACCAGCAGGTCGACGCTCGAAGGGTCTCCCTGTGGATCACGTTCCTTGGCGCCGACGACCGCACCCTGCCGGTCGTCGTCCCGATCGACGACGTCCCGACCTCGCCGGACGACGAGATCGTGACGAACCTCGTCGGCGTGCTGCGCGACGTGCTCGACGACCAGGCGCCCGGCGGCAGCGCGGTCCTCATGCTCGAGCGTCCCGGGACGGACGCGGTGACGGCCGGAGACGGCCGGTGGTTCTCCGCGCTGCACGCCTGCGCGGCCCGGTCCGGCGTCCGGCTCCGCGGTGTCTTTCTCGCGACCGGCCGTCGGGTGCGACCGTTGACACCGGACGACGTCGGCGACTGAACGCCTACCCGGCGACCTCGAACGGGTACCTGCGCCGCAGCACGACGCGCTGCACGAGGGTCCACGTCACCGTGACGAGCAGGTACAGCCCGGCCGCGAGCGGCACGAAGCACGCGATCACGGCAGTGAGGAACTGCAGCGCACCGAGTGCGCTCTGCATCCCCGGCCCGGCGAGCGGGTTGGGCATGTCGCCTCCGGGCGCGACGGCCGTCGCGGCGGTCGCGCGCGGGACGGCCAGTCGACCGCCGGGAAGTGACGCCCGACGAGTGAGCTCTCCCACGAGCGCGATGGCGAGCACGACCATCCCCACGACGGCGACGGTCGGCAGTGACATGCTCCCGCCACCGAGCGCGCCGACGAGGCTCGACCCGAGCGGCGCCCCGAAGAGGTCGTGCCCGAGCAGCTCGTTGTCGTGCCCGGCGATCTGCGCGTGGAGGAACAGCGCGTACACGACCCCGACGACGGGCGCCTGGGCGAGCATCGGCAGGCAGCCGGCCAGCGGCGTCGTGCCCTCCTCGGCGTAGAGGTCCCGCATCGCGCGCTGCAGCTTCTCGGGGTCCTTCCGGTGGCGCCGCTGGAGCTCGGCGAGGCGCGGGGCGAGACGGGCACGGTTGCGCTCAGCCTTGGCCTGGGAGACGCCCACGGGGACGAGCACTGCCCGCACGGCGAGGGTCAGCAGGACGACGGCGACCGCGGCGGCCGCGGTCCCGGCGAGGGGTTCGAGCAGGTAGGAGAGGCCCATGAGGGCGCGGTAGGCAGTGTCGAGCACCGCCGCGACGGGCGGGAGGTCGAGCAGGTTCATGGTGGTGGTGTCCTCGGTCGAACGTGTGGTGGACGCGTTCGCCGATCACCCCGCGCTCAGCGGGCAGCAGCACGCCGCGGGGGTGCGCGGGTGCGGGTGCGGGTGCGGGTGTTGAGCCTCGGCCGGGTGATCAGCCGAGGAGGAGACCGGGAGCCCTGGGCCGGGCGCTTCCCGGCGCGTCGGGGTCGCTCTGGGTCACGGCCGGGCCGGTGTCGACCGCGTCCCGCAGCCGATCCACCGGGCGCGCGGCCGTGCCGACCACGAGCGGCGTCCCCCACCGCGCGGTCGCCACGGCGACCGCCGCGACGAGCGTCGCGGCACCGAGGAGCAGGAGCGTGGCAGTGAGGGTCTGCGTCCCGAGCAGGAGCACGAGCGACGAGGCGACATCGCGCGCGACCAGCAGCACGTCGGTCATCTCTCACCTCCGGTCGGGCTCGCGCGGGCGGGACCTGATCAGCATAGGCCGCACCGCCCGCCGTCCACCGCTCGGCGAGCGCGAAGGCACCTGCTCACCGTCCACGGCACGGTCGACGCTTTCCCTGGACACCCGGCCCCTTCCGCGCCCATTGCATCGCATCTGATTCATTCGAGGCGTAGCCTGATGCTGAATCAGAAATGATTCGATCCTGGCCACCGAACGGGATGAATCAGATATGAGCACATCAATGCCGTGGCTCCGTGCGCGGACCGCGGACGCTCTGGGCTCGGCCGTGCGCCGCGCCCGGCAGGTTGCCGGGCTGTCGCAGGACGAGCTCGCTCGTCGCGCATCGACGTCGAGACCTACCGTCTCGCGCCTCGAACGCGGCTCAGCCGTCGCGACCTCGACCCTTCTCGACGTGGCAACGGCCTGTGGCTACGAGCTCGTCCTCGTCCCTCGGGGTGCGAGGCTCACCGTCACCACGGGCACGAGCGACGGTGAGTCGTGAACGCCACGCCCGACGTCCTCGCAGTCCACCTCCGCGGTGACCTGATCGGCGAGGTAAGACGCCTGCGGAACGGGCGACTACGCCTGCAGTACTCGGACGAAGCACTCGAACGCTGGGGCGAGGGCAGCCGCCCGCTCTCGCTGTCGCTCCCGCTGACCCCGCGTCGGCTCGACGGGCCCGAGGTGCACCGGTTCCTGGACAACCTGCTCCCCGAGGGACCGGTGCGGGTTGCGCTCGAGCGGGAGCACGACGTCGCCCCCTCGGACACGTTCGGCCTCCTCGCCCGGGTCGGGGCCGAGTGCGCCGGAGCCGTGCAGCTCACCCCAGAGGGAACCACGCTCGCCGACGGGTACCTCCGACCCCTGGACGACGCCGAGTTCGTACGGCTCGTGTCCGAGCTACCGACGCTCGATCCACCGGACGACCTCACCGTGACCGCGTCGCTCGGTGGTGTGCAGGCGAAAGTACTGCTGCACCGCACCGAGACGGGCTGGGCCTGGCCCGCGAACGGCGCGCGCTCCACGCACATCGTCAAACCCGACCCCCTCGGCGGGACCGGGATCGAGGGCCTGGTGCGCCTCGAGCACTGGACGCTGCGCCTCGCCCGAGCGAGCAGTGTCCCGGCCGCCCGCAGCGAGCTGATCGCGGTCGACGGGCGGGACGTAATCGTCGTCGAGCGGTACGACCGCACCGGCGGGCGACGGTCGCACCAGGAGGACCTCGCCCAGGCGCTCGGTCTCGCCGCGCAGGACAAGTACGAGCCGCCCGGACGGTCGCCGGGGCGGCTCGCCAGCGTCGCACGCACGGCCTCGGCCGAGGCGATCGACCCCGCGGCCCTCTGCCACGACCTGCTCCGGCTCGTCACCTTCAACACGATCGTCGGCAACGGCGACGCGCACGCGAAGAACTACTCGCTGCTCGTCGACGCCGAGGCGTCGTACAGCGTCGCGCCGCTGTACGACGCCGCGCCTGTCTACCTCGTCTCGTCCGCGTACCGGCACTCCGGGCTCGCCGTCGCGGGCCGGAACCGGCTCGACCTCATCACGGGAGCGCTCCTGGTCGAGGAGGCGGTGTCGTGGGGAATGGGTCGCGCTCCGGCGGTGGAGACCATCGCCTCGGTAGCGGAGGCCGTTTTGCACGGCCTCGATGCAGTCCCGGCCGATGTCCCACACGCTCAGGTTCCGGAACGCGTGGCCGAGAGAGCCACCGCGGTCGCCGGATCAGCGACCGCCACCCGCGCCGCATCCTGACGGCGCCGGGACGTTCTCAGCCAGTCGTCCGGAGGTTCTGGCTCTGCCGGTACTCCAGCGCTTCGGGCAGCTCGGTGAACTGCAGCACGTCGCCCGCGAGGTCCCGGAGCTGGACGAGCGCGTCGTGGGGAGTCGCGTAGAAGAACTCGCGCCGCAGGTTCACCCGGTTGACCCGCTTCTCCGCCAGACGACGATGCATCTCGGCTTCGATACCGACCGCGTCGTCGGAGAAGAAGAGCGCGTGGACGTCGAACCCGAACGGCACGGACGCGTCACCGAGCTCTCGGACACGGTCCATCGGTTCGAGCCGACGCGTCATGCCGATCTTGATCATCCCCTCGCCGAAGGCCCCGAGGTTCGAGATCACGTACACGTAGCCCGCGCGCTGGTTCGCGGCCCGATAGTCGACGTCCTCGATCGCACGATCGACGTCGGCGAGCTGGGCCTCGTACCGGGCGACGGCCTCCAGGTCGCCCTTCGCCCTGAGGGTCTCCACGACGTTCGCGAGGTGGTTCTTCTCCTTCTCGAGCTTCTCGCGCGCTCGCGCGATCTCCTGCTCGACCTTGCGCTGCTCGCGCAGGGCCTCGCGTGCGGCGCGGTTCGCTTCCTTCTCCTCCTCGACCTTCGCGAGATAGTCAGCGGTGAGGCCGAGCTCGAAGACTCGCGCGTCGTGGTATCGATCCGAGACGTGGATCGACATCATGCTGCCGAGCCGAGCGATGGTCGCTTTCGTCTTCTCGAGCTTGTCGACACTGGCAGCCAAGCGGTGCGGCTTCAGGCCACGGACGAGAGCGTCTGCCTCTCCGTTGTAGGCACGCAGCATGAGCTTGGAGATCTGCGACACCATCTTGCGCCCCTGCGCCTCGGATCCGTTCACCGTCCATCCAGCGGCGGACTCGATGGCTCCGCCATCCACCTTCGCCATGTCCTTGAGGTGACCGCGCAGCGTGGCGAGTCGCTCCTTGTACGCCTCGACGTTCTCCAGGGGGTGCTGGTACTCGTAGACCCCCACCTCCTGGAGGATCTCCGTCTCCTCGAGGTGGACGACCGTCACCTCGAGCTCGCGGATACGCAAGTCGAGCGCCTCCCGCCGCGAGGTGAGGCCGGCGATCTCCGCTGCGAACCGCTCGCGCGACGCCTGCCGCTCCGCGTCGAGCGCAGCCGTCTCGTCCTGGAACCGGCGCCGTGCGTCCTCCCGCTCGCGCTCGATCGTCACCGCATCCAGGGCACCGACCCGGTGGAGCTCCGCGAGCAACCGCTCGTTCTCCGCACGCAGCCCGTCGGCCGACGCCGCGAGCTCCCGCGCCCGTCGCCTCGCACCGAACAGCGGGATCCCCGGGTCCCCCGCGGGCTGCCCGGTCGCGGTGCTCGACGGCACGGCGGGCGGCACGGCCACGGGGCTGGACGGAGCGGGCGCGGTGGTCGGTACAGGCTCCGGTGCGATCGGCACCCAGAACTGCCAGCCGGGCGGTGGCTGCGGCCAGTCCCCCGGCGGTGTCCATCCGTCGGGCGGCACCCACCCTTCCGGCGGCGCCGGCCAGCTCGGTGGTGAGTTCCATCGATACCCCTGCGTGCTCATGCGTTCTCCTTACACCGTTGTGCTTCTACGTACGATCGTTCGCGCCGTGCATGGACGCGCATCTCCCACACCAACGCTCGGTGGCCGCGGAGCGCTCGCCGGTATCGACGCAGCGCGGCCACGCCCTGCCAGACGAGCACCCCGGGAACCGCGAGGGCCGCGACGATCACGGCCACCGAGAACACCATCGCCAGAGCGAGCCCTCGCACTACGCCACCTGGGGCAACTACTGAGTGCTCGACGACCGAGCCGATCGCTAGAGCAAGAGGATCCAGCAGCGTCGGTGCAAGAATCGCGAGCCCGACGATCCACCAGCGGAAGGTGCCGCGGGCGGGGTCGGCACCGGCCTGCCTGAGGTCCTTGGTACGCCCACGGTGCTCAGCGAAACGGAGGCTGCCGACGACCAGAGACCCGAGCACAACGATCCCGAAGAACGCCACACCGAGCGGGAAGTACAGGTCCTCGACATCCGCCACGGCAGTGATCCCGAGAACAGCCATCAACGCGAACCCCGTGGCGGTAGTGATCGCCTCGACGCGATCAGAGCGCTGCCCGGGCGCGGAGCGGTTCACGGGCGGGGTACGCCAGCGCCACGACCGCTGCGTCGCGCCAGCGATAGGGAGCAACAGCAGGAGGCAGACGACGACGGCACCCACCACGGGGGAGGCTAACCAGGAGCCGATGCGGTCGTCGAGCAGCTGCGCCCCGGACGCGAGCCATCCTCGACGCTGAGCGAGAGCGACGGCTGTGGGGAGACCGAGCACCAGCGGGACGACGAGGACCCAGCCTCCCAGACGACCACCTCGCGCCAGCTCGGGGAGCAAGTGATCCCGGACTTCGAGAACAACCAGAAGTCCCACCATGACGACCGACACGACAGCGACCCACTGACCGGCGAGGTCGACCAGCGGTGTGCGGATCCCGACGAGTGCCCACACCATGACGGCGCCCACGACCGCCGCGGCGCTTCCGAGCCCGATCAGCGTCGCGGCTCGGATCCCGACCCGCTGGAGCGTCGTCGACAACGTGATGCGCAGACTGACCGCCACCGACCGTACTTCCTCGATCCCGCACTGCCTGCGCCACGCAACGAGCAGCGCCGGGATGCTCGGCGCGGTCATCGACGCGTCCGCCAAGCGCTTCCGCGCTCGGGCGTCGAACATCTCGGAGCGGTAGTCCACCTCGCCGATCGCGGTCGGGGTGGGCTCCTTCCCCTGCAGCCGCAAGCCGAGGGCGATCAGCTGCTTGCGTCGTTCCTCGGCATCCGGCACGGTCTCGTGCTCGCGGAGCTCGCGACTCATCGACGTTGCCCAGGCCTCGTCGACAGGATCCCCCGGTACCCAGCAGAAGCGCTCCGCCAGAACCAGACGGAGCAGCTCCTGCCGACGCGCACCGCTCTCCGGCACCCGGTACAGCCCGCCCAGCGTCCCCACCGTGACCACAGCTCCGGCGACCGCCGCCATGCCGAGCGCCAGGCACACGATCTCGACCAGCATGTTCCTCCCCCTGGCAGAACAACAGACCTTTCTGGCTTACCGGCGGCGGCTCCCCAACGTCGGGAGGCCGCCGCGGGACTCGCGGGCGCGGTAGAGCGTGTCGTCGAGGTCCTCGCCGGCCGGGCCCTCGTCGAGGTCGAGGATCGCGCTCTCGCGGAACCGGGCCTCACGACGCTCGAGATAGGTCGGGCGGTCCTCGTCCGTCTCGTCCCGGGCACGACGGCGCGGCGTCTCAGCCAGGGCGTCCGGGTCCGGCCCGCTCGGGCTCGCGGCGGTCGGGGCTGCCCCGTTCCGGGTAGGCGTGCCCGACGGCGCAGCATCCGTCCGCGCGGCACCTCGCCGCGCAGTGCGGCGCTGGCCGTGGCAGACGGCGGTGCTGCTCGCGTCCAGGTGTGGCGGCCACGACCCGTCCGGGTTCGCGGCGAGCGCGCGACCGCACGCCGGGCACCCCCGGCGTGGGGCCGACGAAGGCATGGGCGTGCTCGATTCCGGCGACCGGTGCGGCACCGTCACAGCCCTGCCATCTCGGCCGCCTCGCGCACCCGGAGCTTCCCCAACATGAGCTGCGGCAGCAGCGTGTCGCGCAGATCTCTGAGCGTCCGGCTCTCGCGCGCCAGGCTCCCGATGTGTTCCCGGAGCGCCTGAGCCTCTGCACCGAAGCTTCGCACTTCCGTGTCATCGAGGATCGGAATGCTGGCGCGAGCGAAGGCTTCCGGCTTGACTGCGGGGTAGGCACTCCCCTCCGCGGCGCCCTCAAGGTGCTCGGTGAATGACGAGCGACGTAGCGCCTCGTACAGGTACCCCCACGGCAATCCACTAGCCCTGATGACGGCAAGTCCCGTCGACGCGACGAGATCAGGATCCTCGTCGAGGATCAGCGCGTGAGACCTGCGATTCGGACGAACCGTCGACCAGATCACATCGCCGACGGCGACTCCGCGCCTCGCACGGCTCGGAGCGGACTCCCATGGCTGCAACTCGGGCCATTCCATTGACCCCACGCCAACCGAGGCGATGTCGATGTATCGAAGATGACCCTCAACAATCGGGGAGCGCTTCTCGGGGTTGATGAGGGCAACCTCCGACAGCGATACGGACTCGCCGTCCCATTGCTTGAGCAACGCTTCCAGTCGATTCGCCAAGCACTTATCGACCGTAGTGGCGAGGCGGATGTTGGCCGCGATCTTGTCGTCAAGCGCTCGAAGTACGTCGGCGATCTCGCCCTGCATCCGTCGGGACGGGACACAGACGTGCACAGCCTTGGCATCGGGGTAGTACATCGTCGCGTGAACCGAGCCGTACGCGACCCGTTGGACGCTGGCCTGTTCCCCCATCAGCAGGTAGTGCAGGTACCGATTGTCCAATTCGGGGCCACACA
Organism: Cellulosimicrobium protaetiae; assembly: GCF_009708005.2. Classification (NCBI taxonomy): domain Bacteria; kingdom Bacillati; phylum Actinomycetota; class Actinomycetes; order Micrococcales; family Promicromonosporaceae; genus Cellulosimicrobium; species Cellulosimicrobium protaetiae. The sequence continues at coordinate 3,603,146 of NZ_CP052757.1, forward strand.
CCCAGTTGACGAAATCTTGGCTGGTCGCCATCGGAACGCCCATCGTCACGACATAGCCCACTGACGCAGTGCGCGAGAGACAGACCGTCCCCGCCGGAAGCAGTCGCGCTGACGAGTTGTCAAGGCCAAGCTGCGAGATGTGCTGCAGCGTGTCGGCGATGGTCAGCCCATGATTTCCGGTCGCATCGCGCACCCCGATCCACGGGATTCCTCCGTCCCAGTACTCAGGCTTCGATCTGCTCGGTGTGTGTCCGCTCTCGAGCCGAGCCAGTTCCGAAAGCGGCCGCCAGGCGAAGCCGTCCGGTGCGAGGTGACCCGGATTGCCGATGCTGAACGCGAACTTGCCGGGGATGACGGCGGTCGTCGCTTCTCGCCCCCCGGTCCTCGTCTCCCTAGCCATCGATCCGGCCCAGCTGCTCGCGGACGACCTGCTCAAGACGGCTCGACTCCTCGAACTGCTCGAAGAGCTCCTTCGTCAGCCTCGCGATCTTCTCCTCGACGGGTTCGCCGTCGTCTTCGACCTCGGCGGCGCCGACATAGCGGCCCGGCGTCAGGGCATAGTCGGCATCCTTGATCTCGGCGAGGCTGGCTGAGTAGGCGAAGCCGGGGACGTCCTCGTACTCCAGCCCGGCGGCGACGGCCGACTTCGTCCCGCGCCAGGCGTGGAACGTGCCGGCGATCTTTGCGATGTCGTCGTCGGACAGCGCGCGCTCGGCGCGGTCGACCATGTGGCCGAGGTTGCGGGCGTCGAGGAAGAGCACCTGACCGGTGCGGTCCACGGACCCGCGCGAGCCCGCCGTCTTGTCCTTGGCGAAGAACCACACGCACACGGGGATCCCGGTGGACCGGAAGAGCTGCGTGGGCAGCGCGACCATGCAGGACACGAGGTCGGCCTCGACGAGCTGGGCGCGGATCTCGCCCTCTCCGCCGGAGTTGGAGGACATAGAGCCATTGGCCATCACGACGCCGGCGGACCCACCGGGCGCGAGCTTGGACAGGATGTGCTGGATCCAGCCGTAGTTGGCGTTCCCGGCGGGCGGGACGCCGTAGCGCCAGCGGGCGTCGTCGGTGGTGCGGGCCCAGTCCTTGATGTTGAAGGGCGGGTTGGCCATGACGTAGTCCATCTGCACGTCGGGGTGCAGGTCGCGCGCGAACGTGTCGCCCCAGCGCGAGCCGAGCTGGCCGGTGAGGCCGTGCACGGCGAGGTTCATCTTCGCCATGCGCCAGGTGCGCTCGTTGAGCTCCTGCCCGTACACGGAGATCGCCTGCGGGTCGGCGCCGTGGCGCTCGAGGAACTTCTCGGCCTGGACGAACATGCCACCGGACCCGCACGCCGGGTCGTACACGCGGCCGGAGTACGGCTCGAGCATCTCGACGAGCACGCGCACCACGCCGGGGGGCGTGTAGAACTCGCCGCCGCGCTTGCCCTCGGCGGCGGCGAACTTCGCGAGGAAGTACTCGTAGACCTCGCCGAGCACGTCGCGCGCCCGGATCGCGCCGACGCCGGTGAACCGCGCCGAGCTGAACAGGTCCACGAGCTCGCCGAGGCGGCGCTGGTCCACGCTGTTCGAGTTGAAGATCGTCGGGAGCGTCGCGGCGAGCGCGGGGTTCGACCCCATGATGTGCACCATCGCGTCGTCGACGAGCTCGCCGATCGTCGCACCGGGCTCCTCGGGCGTGGCCGTACGCCCCTTGGCGTGCTGCGCGAGGTAGCCCCAGCGCGACCGCGTCGGGACCCAGAACACACCCGCGCCGCGGTACTCGTCCTGGTCCTCCAGCAGGGGCTGCGCATCCTCCTCGCTCAGGCCGTCCGCGACGCACTCGGCGAGGATCGCGCCACGCCGCTCCTCGAACGCGTCGGACACGTACTTGAGGAACACGAGCCCCAGGACCACGTCCTTGTACTGGCTCGCGTCCATGGAGCCGCGGAGCTTGTCCGCGGCCTTCCACAGCGTGTCCTTGAGCTCCTTCATGGTGGTCGCCGTGCTCGGCGTCGCCACCGCCTGCTTCGTCCTCGGGGGCACTTCTGCTCGCTTCCTCGAATGGTCCTCATGAACAGCCCTGCTCACGAGCCGGGCTCATCCTTGCGCATACGTACGACACCGGTCGTGACGCCGTCGACCAGCACCCGCTCCAGCTCCTCGAGCCGCGCCAGCTCGGTACGGACCGCGGCGCGGCGTGCACGCACCCGCGCGAGCGCCGCGACGACGTCGTCCGCCTGGTCGGCCGGGACGAGCCGCACGTCCCAGGACCGCCAGCGGGTCCCCCGGGCCTGCGCCGCGACGTCGCGCGCGAGCACCTCGGGCGCGAGCAGCACCCCGGGCCCGACGGCGCCCGGCCGCTCCCCCGGACCGCGCGCCCGCAGGCGCAGCACCCGGGCAGGGAAGGCGACCACGGAGAAGCCCGCGGTGTCGACGATCGCGGCGGGGCGCGGCGTCGTGCAGAACACGACGTCGCCCGGCTCGGTGAGACGCCCCGCCGGATACCGGGCGGCGAACCCGAGCCGGTCGACGACACGCGCCCCGACCTCCACGTCGCCGAGCAGCTCGGGAACGCCGAGGACCCGCGACTCACCCGCCGGGTCGTCGCCCGGCGCGCGCACGTCGGCGTCGTCGAGCCGGTTGCCCGGGACCCGACGCACGACGCCGCCCTCGACCACGCTGCCCAGCCGCACCCGGCGCGCCGGCTCGGCGTCACCGCGCTCGATCTTGACGCCGAGCGCAGGCCGCGAGTCGCCGTCGATGCCGTCGACGAGCTCGACGGCGCGCGACACCGCGGCGCCTCCGTCGTCGCGCGCGACCGGCTCGACCGGGCGCGCGACCTCCACCAGGCTCCCCCGAGACGCGAGCAGCTCGCGGGTGCGCACGAACCGGGAGTACCGGAAGGCGTGCCGCGCGACGTCGTCCGACGTACCGAGCGCCGCGACGACGTCGGTCACGAGATCCTCGACCACCCCTCGGGGCAGGGTGCCGCGGACGGGCGAGACCCCCGAGAGGTCGGCCACGGTCATCCAGCGCTCCGCGATGTCGAGGCCAGGGTCGCCGTCCCCCAGGATCCACAGCGCGAGGCGCTCCCGCGAACGCTCGACGAGCAGACCGGCAGGCAGGAGGACCGCCGCGCGCAGGCGGTTCGTGCGCAGCAGGGCCGAGCGCGCCGACTCCGCGTCGGGTGACGACGACCCGTCGATCAGCGCGCTGGCCGGCCCGATCACGAGCGCGTACTGCCCGTCGGCGAGGCCGAGCACGAGGTCGTCGACGAGGTCGAGGACGGCGACGTCGTCCAGCGCACCGAAGCCGACCGACGGGACCTGGGTCACCACGAGCGGGAGCTCGTGAGGCCCGGGAGCTCGGGCGACGGACTCGCCCTCCAGGGGCCGCACCGACCAGCCGTGCGCGCCGAGCCGGCGGCGGACGAGGCGGTGGGCGTCGCCCGTCGGCACGTGGGCCGTCGGGGACTCGACGACCTCGCCGCGGCCGAGGACGGCGGCCAGGATGTCCCCGCAACCCGGGTACGGGTCGGCGACGGCGCGCTCCACCGTCACCCCCGACGCCGCGTGGTCGCCCCCGACGGCACCCGCCAGGTCCGCGACGAGCGCGAGCGCGGCGGGTGCGAGCGCCGACCGGGAGAGCTCGTCACGACCCGCGCGGAACCGGTCCGCGAGCAGCGCCTCCACCGCGGCACCGGGCGTGTACGCCGACCCGGCTGCGAGGTCCGCGAGCGCTGCGAACCGGTCGAGGTGATCCCCGAGCGCCTCGACCTCCGCGTAGAGGGCGTCGTCGTCCGGGTCGAGCTCGTCCGCCAGGTCGAGGACGTCGTCCACGTCGAGGGACCCGAGGGGCTCGGACACGTAGGCCTTGAGGCGCAGGAGCGCGGTGAGTCCGGCGAAGGCGACGTCGCGGTCCGGGCCGGACGCGTCGTCGAGCACCGCCCGCAGCGCGACGTCCGCACGGAACGCGCGGTTGTTGCCGAGGCCGCTCGCCTCGACCCAGTCCGCCACGTCCGACGCGCGGAACAGCAGCGCCTCGGAGCGCGACCGTCCCGGGACGACGACCGCCCGTCGAACCGGCGCGGGGAACGGCGTGGGGCCGGTGGCGTGGCGCCGGCGCCAGACCGAGACCACCGGACGTCGGACATGGGCGAGCTCGGCGACGTCGGCGAGCGTGAGGCGCAGGTCCGCGAGCAGCGGCGACGACACGGGGATCGCAGGAGAAACCGTCACTGTGCACACCTCCTCGGGTCGTGTTCGTCGTCGTGACCCCGACCCTATCGGGATTCAGCGCCGTGCCAGTCACGACTGCGATAAGCCCTCTTATCGACTCTCGCGTCGACCGGGAGCCTGCGAATCGAGAACGCTCCTCCATGACCGGTCACAGCGGCCGGCGCAGGGCGAAGGAGCTCGCATGACCCCGATCAGCCACGTGAGGTGCCGGTGCGGGTCCGTGTACCCCCTCCACGAGGGACGCGGCCTGTGCCCGCACTGCGTGTCCCTCACCCCGCCCGCCGACCGAGCCGCCGCCGAGCCGGACGTCGACGACGACTGAGCTCCGGCACCCCCGTCTCGTCGCCCCTGCACCCCGCACCCCGCACCGCTAGGAGACCACCATGCCGTTCATCCGCTCCGTCCGGGTCGCGCACCCGGGCGCCACCAACGAGCACGTCGTCGAGGTCCGCTACTCGACCACCACGACCGGTCCGCTCCGCGCCGGGACTCGCGAGGCCGTGCACGCCGCCATCCGCCGCGGCGAGCGCTTCCGCACGTTCGACGAGCGCACGCACAACCAGGCCGACGTCGTCGCCCGCGTCAGCTCGCGCGGGACCCGCTACATCGCGACCGTCGCGAACGGACGCGAGACCGACAACCTCCTGCACCTCCCCCGCCACTGAACGCACCCCGACCCACCGAAGCCGCACCGAACCGAAGGAGCACCATGTCCCCGTACACCCAGCCCCTGTCCGTGCCCCCGCTGCGCGGCGCCCGCGCCGTCGCAGCGGCCCTCTCCCTCGTCGGGTCGCTCACCGCGTGCGGTCTCGCGGCGCCGGTCGCCCCGGAGGTGACCCCGACCGCGTCGTCGACCTCGACCGAGCCGGCCGAGACCGAGCCCACGCTGACCGGTACGTATCAGGAGGGCTACGACCTCGGGTACGAGCACGGGTCGACGACGGGCGCGCGTGCCGGTACCACCTTCCTCGCCGAGCGGACCGAGCAGTTCAACGACGGCTACGAGGCCGGGTACTCCACGGGCAAGGACGAGGCCGAGGCCGCGAACCAGAACCCCGTGACGTCGTTCGGCACGCCCATGGAGTGGGAGGACGGTCTCACGCTCACGGTCACCAACGACGGCTACTTCACCCCGAGCGAGTGGGCGGCGGTCGGGGACTTCCCCACCTATCTCAGCTTCACGTTCACCGTCACCAACGGGACGGCCACCACCTGGTCCTCGTCGGGGTACACGCAGGTCACGAGCGGGGGCGTCGCGGGCGACGAGGTGTACGACTCCGACCAGGGCTACGGCGGCGCACCCACGGCCCCGGTGCTCGCGGGGCAGTCGATCACCTGGAAGCAGGGATTCGGTGTCACGGACCCGGCGGACCTCACGATGAACGTGTCGCTCGACTGGGACCACGTCGACGTCGTCTACACGACGGTCGAGGACGCCTGGACCTTCTAGTCCAGCGCCGTCATCAGATCGTGAGGTGATTTCACCCGGTCGGGCGGCATGTCCTGCTTGCGGAAGATGCGATCATTCGGCGGCACCACCACGTACTCCCGGTGCCGCGCGACACGTACGAAAGGCACCACCATGGCGGAGCAGGAGCTCGGCGGATTCTGGACCCTGATCTGGCCCGACTGGAGCGCGGTGGGCGACGGGGGTGTCCACGCCGCCGCCCCGGTCCTCGTCGTCCTCATCTGGATCGTCGCCGCGATCGCGTGCGGCTTCGCGTGGGCCCAGGCTCGTCGGGCGAGGAGCTTGGCAGACGAGACCGACGCCCTGCTGGAGGGCGTGACCACCGACACCCTGTGGGAGCACCGGGCGGAGGTCCTCCGTCGGTCGGCCACGGCATCGCCCGAGGTCGCCGACGCGTGGCGCGAGTTCGACGAGACGCTCGTCTCCGTGACCGACGAGCGCAAGGTGTGGAACACCGTCGAGGCGGAGCAGCTCTTCAACGCCTCACGGTTCGCGCCGCGGCTCCTCCACAACCGGTTCCTTGACGCGGCACCGGCCGCACTCACCACCCTCGGCCTGCTCGGCACGTTCCTCGGCCTCACGGTGGGACTCCGGGGGCTGGACCTCGACGGCGACTCCGACACGCTCACCACGGGCATCCAGACCCTCGTCGCCGGAGCCGGCGTGGGCTTCACCGCATCGTTGTGGGGAGTCGGGACCAGCCTCCTCGTGAACGTCCTGACGAAGTACTGGGAACGGCGTGCGGTCCGACGCATCGAACGGCTCCAGTCGCGGATCGACGCCCTCTTCACGCTCCGCTCGCCGGAGCAGTCCCTCATCGACATCGCCCGGTCCACGCGCGAGTCACAGGAGTCGCTCACCGAGCTGCACCAGAAGATCGGCGACAAGCTCCAGGAAGCTCTCGTCGGGGTCGCGGAGCAGACGCGCGATGCCGTCACCCAGTCGATGGAGAACGCGCTCGCCCCCGTGATGCAGGACCTCGCGTCGAAGGCGGCGAACCAGTCCGCGGAGGTCTTCGAGAAGGTCTCGGAGCAGCTGACGTCGTCGTTCCACGCGATCGGCACCTCCCTCGCCGAGGGGCTCACCCAGTCGTCGGAGTCCATGCGCTCGACGCTCGAGTACATGGCGGAGAAGCTTGCGCAGCAGGCCGACCAGTACCGCGAGCAGATGGCCGAGCTGCAGGCGGCGACCGCTCGGCAGGTCGAGCTCCTGGAGCAGTCGCTCCCGCGCGTCGTCGAGAGCGTGCAGGAGGCCACGACGCGTCTCGAGACCGGGTCCGAGCGGCTCGAGACCGCCGCGAAGCACCTCGCCGTCACGTCCGACCGCTTCGAGACGGTGAGCGAGAAGTTCGGCGACGTCCTCGCGGACAGCGCCGAGGCGTTCGAGGAGATGAGCGCCAAGAACACCGGCGCCGCGAACGTGCTCGAGAGCCTCTCCGGGCAGATGGTGGAGCTCACCACGACGACCGTCGCCGCGAGCGCCACGCTCGAAGCGTCCGCAGAGACCCTGCACCAGGGGTTCGGGACCCTGCGCGCGCAGCAGAACGAGTTCCTCGTCGACCTCGAACGGACGCTCGCGTCGCACTCGGAGGTCATCGCCACCTGGCTCAACACCTACTCCGACGAGGTGAGCAAGCACACCGGCCGCCGGATGGAGGAGTGGAACCGGCACACCGAGAGCTTCACCACGACGATGCTGACCGCGGTGCAGGCGATGTCGTACGCCGTCGACGAGCTGAACGAGTCGGTCGAGCAGCGCCGCGGACCGGAACCTGAGGCGGAGGCCGCGTGAGGCGACTCCTCCACCGTGGCCGGAGCGCCGAGGCCACGGAGGACTCGGTGTGGATCTCCTTCTCCGACCTCATGACGTCGCTGCTCACCATCTTCATGCTGGCGGCGGTCGTGCTCGTGCTCTCGCTCACCCAGAAGCAGGAGGCGCTCGCCACGGAGCAGGAGCGCGCAGAGGCGCAGCAGCAGGCGTTCGACCAGACGCTCGGATCGCTCAGCGAGGCCGAGACGGTCCGTGCGCAGATGCTCGTCGAGATCCGGGACGCCCTCGCCGCGCAAGGAATCGAGGTGACGGTCAGCGCGGACAACTCCGTCCTGAGCATCCCGACCTCCCTGCTGGGCTTCGAGGCGGGCTCGTACGAGATCCGGCCGCAGCACCAGCAGCTCGCCCTCACGATCGGCGACACCATCGCCGAGGTCCTCTCGCGCGACGACCGCTACACGTACCTCGACACCGTGTTCGTGGAAGGGCACACCGACAACACGCCCTTCCCCGGGCTCGAGGGCTCGGGGAACTGGGGCCTGTCGACCTTCCGTGCCATCTCGCTGTGGCGGTTGTGGGACGAACGGCTCGCCCCCGAGCGCCAGCTCGACTCGCTGCAGCGCGAGGACGGTCGCACCCTCTTCTCGGTCGCCGGCTACGGCGAGAGCCGACCGGCGACCGCCACCCAGCTGACCGACGACGAGCGTGCCGCCAACCGGCGCATCGACGTGCGGTTCACGGAGAAGCGGCTCAGCGCCGAGGATCTCGCCGCAATCCTCGACGCGCAGATCTCGCTCAGGGCCGGGGACGGCACGTGATCTCGCTGCTGCCGCTCCCCCCGGTCCAGGTCGACCTCCCCCCGTGGGAGGGCGAGAGCGTCAGCCGCTGGCGCGCTCTCGAGTCCCGGGCGGCCCACCTGGCGGCCCGTGCGGGTACCGGACCACGGTTCGACGCACTCCTCGCGGAAGCCCGCCGGATGCTCGAGAGCGAGCACCCCGACGTCGCGAGGCGGATGCTCACCGACCGGCGATTCGCTCGTGCCGTCGCGACCGTCTGGGCGGACTCCCCGGCACTCGCGGCACGCACCATGTCCGCCCAGCTGGTCGGAGCACTGCGCCCGACGCCGCACCGACGCCCGTCGCGCCTGACGGTCGTGATCGCGACGAAGCTCCTGCTCGGGCACTTCGACGAGCTCGACACGTGGCGCCCCGGACTCTTCGCCGAGCTGACGGCGACCGTCCGCGCGATGGTGGCGGCATCCGTCGTCGGCCGCACCGACACGGTCGAGACGCTCCGCACCCAGGGGGCGTTCCTGCTGGACCCGCAGGGCCCGCGCACCCTCGCGCGTCACCTGCTCTCGACCGGTACCAGCCCGCACGCGTGGTTCCGCACCTACGGGCTCGCGATGGCCGTCGACACCCGGTACTTCCACCTCGTACGCGACGCTGTCTACCTCGTGCAGATCGAGGACGCCGACCCGACGGTCACAGGCCACCCGGTCCTCACGGAGGTCCGTGACGAGGTCGTCGCCCGGCAGCGGTCCGCGACGCCTACGTCGGACCCCGGCAGTGCGCGCCGCTTCGGTCACGACGTGCTGACGGCGCTCCTCCTCAAGGACGTCCGACGCCCGGCGCCCGACTGGCTCGAGACCGTCACCGCCATCGCGGGCGACCCGCGGCACAGGCAGACCGAACGCTGGGCGCTGTGGTGGCGCCCGCTCGACCAGCGGTTGCTCGACCGCGCCGTGCGCTGGATGAGCACCGCCGACCTCCGAGCGTTCCTCGACGCGGTCGAGGACTACGGACGTTCTCGCGGCAAGACCGACCTGACGCGCATGATCGCCCCCCGCCGGATCTTCCTCGACGGACTCTACGAGGCCGACCGCATCGTCGAGACCCGGCTCGTGCTCGGGGCGGACGTGAGCCGACGCGTCGCAGGGCCCGCCGGGCTGTCGCAGTACGACGCGGCGCGCTACTCGGAGACCGGGGGCAACGACAAGGCGATCATCATCGTCGACTGCGGTGACTTCACGCTGGTCGAGGGGTCGCACAACTTCAAGCTCTACGTCTTCGCCGGTCGACCGGTGGCCCGCCTCATGAACCGGTCGGAACGCCACTTCACGCTCGACGACTTCCGCGACCGGGTCCCCCGAGAGCACGAGCGACTCCACGGTCCGGAGAGATGGACCATGATCAGCCACCAGGGACTCTGGCAGCGCGAGGCGTTCAACTTCCTGCGCTACCTCGGGGTCCGCGTCGAGGAGCGAACACTCGTGGACGAACGCACCTACCTCACGATCCAGCGACGCCGCGCCTCCGAGGGATGGTACTGATGGGTCTGCTCGACCGCCTGCGCCGACGCCCGCTCGTCCCGGACGACGTCTTCGCGCCGATGCCGGGGTTCCGCGTCGCGTTCGACGAGGAGACCCGATTCACGGCGGAGCTCGACGTCATTCGGCTCATGCGCGACGGCCTCGCCCAGCGGAGCGCCCAGGAGCAGTTCATCGTGCTCGACATGCTCGCCGAGGAGGGTCGCGCGACCCCGGTCGCCGAGGGCTTCGTCGTCCCCGCGGACGTGGTGGCGCAGATGGACGACGACGAGTCGACGATCCTCGGTCTGCCGCCACGCTTCTCCGGTGAGATCCGCACGGCTCCGCACAAGTGGACGTCCAGCCCGGAATTCCGTGTCGACGTCGTCGTCCGCACGGGCACGCACCCTGAGCCTTACGAGCGGCGAGGCCCCGCCATCTCGGTGGGCGGTTCCCTCTCCCGCCTGAGCCCACCGGCGCTCCAAGCGCTACGTTCCCTCGAGGCGCACGCAGCGCTGTCGCCCCCGCGTCGCACGGACGCCCGCAACGTCCAGCTCGTCGCAGAGCTGCAGGACGCACGGAACCGGGCGACGTCGTCCACGGGAACGGCCGACCACGACACGACTCTGGCGCTCGGTCTCGGCCCGCTGGACAAGTTCTCGACCACCGTCCCCCGCGGCGTCGGACTGACGGTCGAGCAGCAGCAGGACGGCTCCCTCACCGTCACTCCCGACCTCGGCCCCACGCTCGACCCGGACGACGTGAGACGCAGGCTGGGCCAGCTGCCGCGCGACGAGGCCGAGGCGGGGGTCCTCCGGGTCGGCGACCAGCTCGTGCTGCTCGACCGCGAGCGTCTCGCGGGCGTGCAGGAGGTGCTGCGGCGACCACGGATCGCACCGGAGCAGGTCCAGCAGTTCTTCGACGCCCCGGGGGCGTTCTACGACCCGGAGGTCGTCGACGTCGAGGTGCACCTCGGGGTTCGCGTCCTCGGTCTGGGCGTCATCGCACCCGTCTCGTTCACGGAGGCTGCGGAACGAGGGATCGGATGGTTCGACGACGTCCGAACGACGACCCCGCCCGAGGTCCTCCGCGAACGACCGACGTCGGTCGCGGAGCACCGCGACCTGACCGCCACGATCGAGCAGGCCTGGGAACGAGGCGAGACGGTCGTCCCGCTCGACGACGCGGTCGTCGACGTGAGCGATCGTGACCGCGTCACGGAGGCGCTCGACGCGGCTCGTGAGCGCCTCGGGCGGCTGGGAGCCACCGCCGACAACGCGCCGGCGACCTCCGAGGCGACCGCAGAGGACACGTCGCACGGGCCGCGGGTCACGGTCGGCATGCACATCGCCGACCTCGCCGGGGGGCCCGACCAGTTGCGGCTCACTGCTGAGAGGGCACGGCCCACCCGTCCTGTGGACTACGCGTCGCTCGCGCTGGACCCCTACCCGCACCAGCGCTCAGGCATCGAGTGGATGACCGCGCTCATGCAGGCGGCGGCGAGCTCCGACCAGGACGCTCCCCACCGTGTCCGCGGCGCCGTCCTCGCCGACGACATGGGGCTCGGCAAGACCTTCATGACCCTCGTGGCGCTCCGCGAGCTGATCGAGTCGGTGCGCGCAGGCGGGCGCGAACCCGGTCCGGTGCTCGCCGTCATGCCGGTCGCTCTCCTGGACAACTGGCTCGCCGAGATCGAGAAGGCGTTCGGGACGAGCACCGGACCGTTCAGCGAGGTCGTGCCGCTCCAGGGCGAGGGACTCGGCCTCTTCCGGATCCGCGGACGAGGTCGGGAGACCGCGGCGGGGCTCGACGACCTCGACGCACGAGGGATGGTGCGAGAGGACCGACTCGCCGACCTCGTCTCGTTGCGGGTCGGGGACGCCTGGGGTGACGCACGCCTCGACCGTCCGGGAACCCTCGTCCTCACGACCTACGAGGCCCTCCGCCGCCACCAGGTCTCGCTCGGCCTGGTCGAGTGGGAGGCGGTGGTCCTCGACGAGGCGCAGAACGTGAAGAACCCCGAGACGCTCAGCTCGCGCGCGGCCAAGGCGCTCAAGACCCGCTTCTTGCTCGCCGCGACCGGTACGCCGGTCGAGAACTCGCTGCTCGACTTCTGGAACCTGGTCGACACGGCTCAGCCCGGTCTGCTCGGGTCGTGGGCGCAGTTCCGCGACGACTGGGAGACCCCGATGCACGCAGCGTCCGGAGAGGAGCACGCGCGACTGGGCAAGGCGCTGCGGGACGAGGTCGGGCCGTTCATGCTCCGTCGGATCAAGGAGGACCACCTCCCCGGGCTCCCGCCCAAGCACGTGCACTCCTTGCGACGGGCGATGCCGACTGCGCAGCGTCAGGCCTACGACGATGTCCTTGCCGGCTATCGGGCACGCAAGGGCGTCAAGGGGGCTGCGCTCGCGACGCTGCACGCGCTCTCCGAGGTCAGCCTTCACCCGTGGCTCCGCACGAGTGCCGCCGACGTCCGCGACGTCCGTGCGGTGGACGAGTCCGCGCGGACTCTCACGACCGTGCGCGAGATCCTCGACGAGATCCGCGGACGCGACGAGAAGGCGATCGTGTTCTGCCGTACCAAGGCGATGCAGCGCGTGCTCGCCGGATGGCTCGGCGAGCTCTACGGGCTGCGCGTCGACGTGGTCAACGGCGACACCGCGGCGACGGGTGCCACGCACGGGAGGCTCGCGCGCATCCGCGCGTTCGAGGCGCGTCAGGGGTTCAACGTCATCGTGCTCTCGCCCCTCGCCGTCGGCGTCGGTCTCACCGTCGTGGGAGCGAACCACGCGATCCATCTGGAGCGGCACTGGAACCCCGCGAAGGAAGCACAGGCGACGGACCGGGTGTACCGGATCGGGCAGAAGCGCGACGTGCACGTCTACTACCCGATCGCCACGCACCCGGACGTCGACTCCTTCGACGTCAACCTCGACAACCTGCTGCGCAGCAAGACCACGCTGCGCGACGCCGTCGTCGTGCCGGAAGCGTCGCCGGACGAGGTCATGCGTGCGATGGGACTCGTCTGAGCAGGAGCACTTCGCGGATGGCACCTCGGCGCAACGCTGGTCGCGGCGGCACCGATACGTCAGTGGACGGGCTGAGCCGCGCGGTGGCTAGGCGCCGACTGCGAGCACGGCCCACTCGTCGTCGGTGAGGAGTCGCGAGCGGATGATGAACCGCACGCCCTCAGGCGCCTCGACGCTGAACCCGGCGCCGCGGCCGGGCACGACGTCGATCGTCAGGTGGGTGTGCTTCCAGTACTCGAACTGGGCGCGGCTCATCCACACAGGCACGCGGAACCCGCCCGGCCCGGGCTCGCCGGAGCCGTCGCCGGCGTCCGCGACGACGACCAGGTCGCCGAGGTGCACGTCGGCGTCGCCGAGCAGGAAGTCGCCCTGCGGGTAGCACATGGGCGACGACCCGTCGCAGCACCCGCCGGACTGGTGGAACATGAGCTCGCCGTGGACCGTCCGCAGCCGCGCGAGCAGTGCGGCGGCGTCGTCGGTGAGGTCGACCCGCGCGGGCGGCGCGCCCACCGGAGCGGGCGAGGGGACGTCGTCGGGCACGGAGGACCTCCATATATCGGGCCGACCAGGCGATCCTGGCGCCGCGAGCAGGTGGTCCTGGTCCGTCCGGACGGCCGGACGAGCCAAGACCACCTGCTCGGCGGGCCGGGGGGAGGCGAGCCCGGGTCGGCGGGGCGGGGGCGGGCAGGGCTGAGTCGGGTTGGGTTGGGTTGGCCTAGAAGAAGCCCAGCTTCTGGGCGGAGTAGGAGACGAGGAGGTTCTTCGTCTGCTGGTAGTGGTCGAGCATCATCTTGTGGTTCTCGCGCCCGACGCCGGAGCCCTTGTAGCCGCCGAACGCCGCCGCGGCGGGGTAGGCGTGGTAGCAGTTGGTCCACACGCGCCCGGCCTCGATGGTGCGGCCCGCGCGGTAGGCGGTGTTCCCCGACCGCGACCAGACGCCGGCGCCGAGGCCGTAGAGGGTGTCGTTGGCGATGGTCATGGCGTCGTCGAAGTCGGAGAAGTCGGTGACGGCGACGACGGGGCCGAAGATCTCCTCCTGGAAGATCCGCATCGAGTTCTTGCCCTCGAAGATCGTGGGCGTCACGTAGTACCCGCCCGCGAGGTCGCCGCCGAGCTCGGCGCGCGTCCCGCCCGTCAGCACCTTCGCGCCCTCGGCCTTGCCGATCTCGATGTACGACAGGATCTTCTCGAGCTGGTCGTTGGACGCCTGGGCGCCGATCATCGTCTCGGTGTCGAGCGGGTCGCCCTGCTTGACTGCCTGGGTCCGGGCCACCGCGTCACCGAGGAACGAGTCGTAGATCGACGACTGGATGAGCGCGCGCGACGGGCAGGTGCACACCTCGCCCTGGTTGAGGGCGAACATCGTGAACCCCTCGAGCGCCTTGTCGTAGAAGTCGTCGCGCGCGTCCGCGACGTCGGAGAAGAAGATGTTCGGCGACTTGCCGCCGAGCTCGAGCGTGACCGGGATGATGTTCTGGCTCGCGTACTGCATGATCAGCCGGCCGGTCGTCGTCTCGCCCGTGAACGCGATCTTGCGGATGCGGGGGCTGGACGCGAGCGGCTTGCCCGCCTCGACGCCGAACCCGTTGACGACGTTCACGACGCCCGGGGGCAGCAGGTCCCCGATGATGTCCATGAGGAACAGGATCGACGCGGGCGTCTGCTCGGCCGGCTTGAGCACGACGCAGTTGCCCGCCGCGAGCGCCGGGGCGAGCTTCCACACGGCCATGAGGATGGGGAAGTTCCACGGGATGATCTGCCCGACGACGCCGAGCGGCTCGTGGAAGTGGTACGCGATGGTGTCCTCGTCGATCTCGGAGATCGAGCCCTCCTGCGCGCGGATCGCGCCCGCGAAGTAGCGGAAGTGGTCGATCGCGAGCGGGATGTCGGCGGCGAGCGTCTCGCGGACGGGCTTGCCGTTCTCCCACGTCTCCGCGACGGCGATCCGCTCGAGGTTCTCCTCCATGCGGTCGGCGATCTTGTTGAGGATGTTGGCGCGCTCGGTCGCGCTGGTGCGGCCCCACGACCGGGCGGCGCCGTGCGCGGCGTCGAGCGCCCGCTCGACGTCGTCGGCGTTGCCGCGCGCGACCTCGGTGAAGGTCCGGCCCGTGACGGGGCTCGGGTTCTCGAAGTACTGCCCGCTCGACGGCGCGACGTACTCGCCGCCGATCCAGTGGTCGTACCGGGCCTTGTACTCGGCGATCGCCCCGTCCGTGCCGGGGGCTGCGTAGACCGTCATCGTCTGCCTCCTCGTCGCGCCGACTCGCAGCGCTCGATCTCGCCGCGCTGCCGGGTGGGTCGGGCGGGGAGTGCCCGACGGCGGTGCACGGCTCGGCGCCTCGTCGCGCCGTGGGACGACGCTAGGCGGGCGAGCGTTGCAAGACCGTTGCAACGGTGACGGTCAGGCGAGCTCGTCGTCGAGCAGGTCGAGGTGTGCGCGGGCACGGACCCAGAGCGGGCTGCCGTGGTCGGCGAGCGCCTGGAGGCGGGTCCACGCGGCGTGGTCCTCGGCGCCGTCGTCGGTGCGGGTCCAGGCGTCGAGGACGCCGGTGTCGCGGGCCGCGAGGACGGCGGCACGGACCTCGGCCGCGAGCTCGGCGCGCAGGTGCTCGATGGCGGGCGCGCCCGAGCGCGGCAGGACGGGAGCGCGGTAGGCGCCGACCGCGCCCCGGACGTCACCGGCGGCGAGACGGTCCCGGACGACGTCGGCGTCGGTGCGCAGCGGGCGAGCGAGCCGGTAGGGGCGGGACCCGGCGAGGATTGGCCCGGCGACGCGCCGCAGGCGCGAGACCTCGGCGCGGACGGTGACGTCGGAGAGGTGGCCGGGGTGCAGGAGCACCGCGAGCTCGTCCGCGGACAGGCCCCGCGGGTGCACGGCGAGGAGCGCGAGGATCTCGGCGTGCCGCAGCGACAGGCGGTGCTCCAGGCCGTCGGGCGCCCGCAGCACGGGCGACGTCCCGAGCACGACCAGCTCGGGCACGCCGTCGCGCGGCGGGTCGGGCACCGCGCCCGCCACACCCGCCCCCGGACCGGTCGCCGCCCGCTCGGCGAGCTCGCGCTCCAGGCTCAGCACCGTGGCGCGCACGAGCGAGAGCACGACGCCCGACGCCGCCGACTGCCGTCCGGTGACGTCGAGGACGCCGAGAACACGCCCGGTCCCGGGCTCGTGGATGGGGACGGCGGTGCAGCTGAACGCCTGCACGGGTCGGGAGAAGTGCTCCGCGCCGAGGACCTGCACCGCGCTGCGCGCCGCGAGCGCGGTGCCCGGCGCGTTCGTCCCGACGCGCTCCTCACGCCACACCGAGCCCTCGACGAAGCCCACGCGCTCGACGGCGTCCCGCAGCGAGCGGCTGCCCTCGACCCACAGGAGACGACCCGCGTCGTCGGACACGGCGACGGCCAGGCCGTCGTCCGCGGCGGCGTCGACGACGAGCTCGCGCACGACAGGCATGACGGCGGCCAGCGGGTGGGCGTCGCGGTAGGCGACGAGGTCGTCGTGGGCGAGCGCGGACTCCGATCGCGGGCCCTCCGGGTCGACGCCGCTGTGCACGGACCGGCGCCACGAGTCGGCGACGACCGGGTGGACGCCGGGCGGGAGCACGCCGTCGGTGAGGAAGGACCGGTAGGCCGCGCGCACCGAGCGGGCGTCGCGGCGCGCGTCGGAGCGGCGCGGGTGCGCGTCCGAGCGCAGCGGCGGTGCGAGAGTGCGCGGCACGGGACCTCCGACGTCGTCGTGCGGTGCTGGGCCCAGTGTAGGGCGAGCGGCACGGGGCGCTACCGCGGCCCGTGGCGGGCGCCGTCGGTCTCCTCGCCCGGTGCGCCCGAGGTCCCGGGAGCGGCCCCGGTCGCGACGTGGGTGGCCCCGCGCCGCAGCTCCGCGAGGACGACGCGCGTCGCCGCGGTGGGCGAGGCGCCGCGGCGCACCGCGGCGTAGACCGGTCGCGTCCGGGGTGCGCGCAGCGGGCGGGTGACGACGTCGTAGCGCGGGTCGACGGCGAGGCCCGGCAGCAGCGCGACGGACAGGCCAGCCTCCACGTGCGCGAGCAGCAGCTCGTAGCTCGGCAGCCGTGCGACGACGTGCGGCTCGAACCCGGCGTCGCGGCACGCGCTCTCGACGAGGGTCGACAGGTACCGGCCGGGCAGGTCGGCCGCCCACCGCGCGTCGGCGAGGGCGGCGAGGTCCACCGGCCCCTCCCCCGCCGCCAGCCACGCCGCGGAAGCCGCCGAGGCACCCGCAGGCGCGACGAGGACGACCGGGTCCTCGAGCAGCGGGACGGTCGCGACGTCGGGCCCGGCGAGCCGTGCGCCGTCGAGCAGGTCAGCGGTCACCGCGACGTCGACGTCCGCGCGTCGGAGCGCGGGGCCGCTCTCGCGGGGGTCGAGCTCGACGACCTCGACCTCGACCTGCGGGTGCTCGACCGCGAGGCGGGCCGCGAGCGGGATGACGAGGGCACGGACGGCGCTCGAGAACGCGGCGACCCGGACGACCCCGGCCGGTCGCGCGTCCGGGTGGGCGAGCTCCGCCTCCGCGAGCGCCATCTGGTCGAGGATGACGCGCGCGTGCCGAGCGAGGGTGCGACCCGCAGGCGTCAGGTGCACGCGCCGCCCGGTCCGCTCGACGAGGCGCGCCCCGGTCTCGGCCTCGAGCGCCGCGAGCTGCGCGGACACCGCGGACGGGCTCAGGTGCAGGGACGCCGCGACGGCGCGGACGGTGCCGAGGCTCTCGAGCCGGGCGAGGATCTGCAGCCGGGCGGCGTGGAGCACGTGGTCCTCCGGTGTCGTGCGTGCAAGGCGCTCTGTGCGGCTTCTCCGCACAGACTGTACGAGAACTCGTGCTGTACGCGCACAGAGTGGCGTCCCTACCCTCGGAGGATGGCCGTCGTCCCGTCCTCCGCCCTCGCCCCGTCGACCTCGGCAGACCCGCCCGCCGCTCCGTCCACGGTCACGTCCACGGTGACGTCCGACGCGGCGACGTTCTGGGCCGACGCCGACCGGCACCTCGTGCGGTACGGCGGGCCGTTCACGCCGGAGATCGTCGAGAGCGCGGCGGGCAGCTTCGTCACGACGGCCGACGGACGGCGGGTCCTCGACTTCACGTCGGGGCAGATGAGCGCGATCCTCGGGCACAGCCACCCGGCGATCGTCGAGACGGTCCGGAACCAGATCGGCACGCTCGACCACCTGTTCTCCGGGATGCTCTCGCGCCCGGTCGTCGACCTCGCGCGCCGCCTCGCGGGCACCCTGCCCGACCCGCTCGAGAAGGTCCTCCTCCTCACGACGGGGGCCGAGTCGAACGAGGCCGCGATCCGGATGGCGAAGCTCGTCACGGGCCGGCACGAGGTCGTGTCGCTCGCCGGGTCGTGGCACGGCATGACGCACGCGGCGGCCGCGGCGACGTACAGCGCGGGACGTCGCGGCTACGGCCCGACGGCGCCGGGCAACCTCGTCATCCCGGTCCCCAACGCGTACCGCCCCGACCACCTCACGCCCGACGGCGCGCACGACTGGCGCCGCCAGCTCGACCTCGCGTTCGACCTCGTCGACGTGCAGTCGACGGGGAGCCTCGCGGCGTGCATCGTGGAGCCGATCCTCAGCTCGGGCGGGATCGTCGAGCTGCCGCCCGGCTACCTCGCGGCGCTGCGCGACAAGTGCCACGAGCGCGGGATGCTCCTCATCCTCGACGAGGCGCAGACCGCGCTGTGCCGGACGGGCTCCTGGTACGCGTTCGAGGGGCGCGACGGCGAGGAACCCGTGGTGCCCGACATCCTCACGATCTCCAAGACGCTCGGCGCCGGCCTGCCCCTCGCCGCCGTCATCACGAGCGCCGAGATCGAGGAGCGCGCCCACGAGCGCGGCTTCCTGTTCTTCACGACGCACGTCTCGGACCCGCTCGTCGCGGCGGTCGGCAACACCGTGCTCGACGTGCTCGAGGCCGAGCAGATGGACGCCCGGGTGCGCGTGCTCGGCGACCGGCTGCGCGCCGGGCTGCTCGACCTCCAGGACCGCCACGCCACGATCGGCGACGTGCGCGGACGGGGTCTGCTCCAGGGCATCGAGCTCGTGCTCGACCGCGAGACGAAGGACGGCGCCGACGCCCTCGGCGCCCTGGTCACCCGGCGGGCGCTCGACCTCGGGCTCCACATGAACGTCGTGCAGCTCCGGGGCATGGGTGGCGTGTTCCGCATCGCACCCCCGCTCACGGTGAGCGAGGAGGAGCTCGACCTCGGTCTCGACCTCCTCGACCGCGCGCTCGGCGAGGCGGAGCGCGAGCTCCTGGGCTGAACCTCCTCCGAGTCGCCGAGCCACCGAGCCACCGGGTCACCAGGTCACCCCGGTGCGTCGTGCGGGCGCCGCGCTCCGACGGCGACCACGCCGTCGTGCACCACGACCGCCTCGCCCAGCTCCGGGACGGCGAGCGACGCGCGGACGCCGTCGACCACGCGATCGTCGTCGCCAGGCGTCTCGTAGACGAGCCAGAGCGCCCCGCCCGGGACGAGCAGCGCCGCGAGCGCGCCCGCCTCGGCGCGCGCGGACCGTGTCCAGAAGACGTTGACGTTCACGGCGAAGGCGACGTCGAACGGTCCGCCGAGCGTGTCGGCGAGGCCCGGGTCCGCGACGTCGCCCTGCCGCACGACGAGCCGGCCGTCGTCGACCGCGGCGCGGTTGCGCGCCGTCGTGCGGGCGACGGCCGTCGCGGACCGGTCGACCGCGACGTACCGCACGCCGGGGTGCCACGCGAGGACCAGCTCGGCCGCCGCGCCGGGGCCGGGCCCGATCTCGAGCACGGCCGCGTCGCCGCGCAGGTCGAGCAGCGCGACGGCACGCTGGACCCGCTCCGGGACAGCACCCACCACGCCGTCAGTCTGGACCGCCGGGCGTGCAGCGGCGAACGGCGAGCACGACAGGGGACCCCGGCGTACCGTCTGAGGCATGGCCGGTGCCGGGGCCGTCGTCCTCGCCTACGCCGCCGCCACCGCCCTCGGGTCGTGGACGGCGGTCCGCCACGACCTGCACTCCGAGCCGTTCGGTCGTGACCCCGTCCCGCTGCCCGCCGCCCGCACCGTCGCGCTCGGGCTGGGAGGCGGCACCGCGATCCCCGTGGCCGTGACCGCGCTCGTGGCCCTCGCCGCACCTCGCGCGGGCCGTGCGCGCGGCTGGGCGCGCACGTGCGTCGCGCTCGGCGCGACCTCCCTCGCGGGGACGCTCGTCGAGCCTGCGGCGTGGGGCCGCAGGGCGCCGGGCGCGGACGTCGGGGCGGCCACCGTGCTCAACCTCGGGGCGTCCGTCCTCCTGCTACGACACGGCCTGCGGCACCTGGCGTAACACCGTCTCAGCATGCGCGACGGGGCTTCCGTGATGCGGACACCGGACCTAGCCTGACGCTCGGACGGACCACCACCTCGGACACCCCAGCTCCCGCCGCACGGAGGACACCATGCCCGCACCGCTCGACACCGCCGAGAAGATCACCCAGTACGCCCACCCCGACCGCCTCGTGAGCACGGACTGGCTCGCCCAGCACCTCGGTCAGGCGGGCATCGTCGTCGTCGAGTCGGACGAGGACGTGCTGCTCTACGAGACGGGCCACATCCCCGGTGCGGTGAAGATCGACTGGCACACCGACCTCAACGACCCCGACACGCGCGACTACATCGACGGCAAGGGCTTCGCCCAGCTCCTCGGCAGCAAGGGCATCGGCCGCGACACGACGATCGTGGTCTACGGCGACAAGAACAACTGGTGGGCCGCGTACGCCGCGTGGGTCTTCACGCTGTTCGGCCACGAGGACGTGCGCCTGCTCGACGGCGGCCGCGGCAAGTGGATCGCGGAGGGCCGCGAGGTCACGACCGACGTCCCCGCGCCGGAGGCCGTCGAGTACCCGGTCGTCGAGCGCGACGACGTGACGATCCGCGCGTTCAAGGAGGACGTCCTCGCGCACATCGGCAACGGGCCGCTCGTCGACATCCGTTCCCCGCAGGAGTACACGGGCGAGCGCCTGCACATCCCGGACTACCCGGAGGAGGGCGTGCTGCGCGGCGGTCACATCCCGACGGCGCGCAACGTCCCGTGGGCGACGGCGGTCGCCGAGGACGGCACGTACAAGTCGCGCGAGCAGCTCGAGGCGATCTACCAGGAGGGCGGCCTCGGCCTCGCGACGGACGACGAGGTCGTCACGTACTGCCGCATCGGCGAGCGGTCGAGCCACACCTGGTTCGCGCTGACCTACCTGCTGGGCTTCGACAAGGTCCGCAACTACGACGGCTCGTGGACCGAGTGGGGCAACGCGGTGCGCGTCCCGATCGTCAAGGGCGAGGAGGCCGGCGAGGCCCCCGCGTCGCTCAACTGACGCACCGCTCGCACCACACGCCCGACGGCGCGCGGCCGGCCCTCGTGGGCCCGCCGCGCGTCGTCGGCGACTGCCGCGGGCATACGTCGCGCGCGCCGGGCGTTCCGCACGGTGGGACCGGGTCCCGGCCGCACGCCCCCGATGCAAGGATCGACACCATGAGCCCCCCCTCCGACGCCTCGTCGAACCTGCCCGCGACGCTCGCGGAGATCCGCGAGGACTTCCTCGCGCTGCCGGAGCGCGAGCGCCTCCAGCTCCTGCTCGAGTTCGCGAACGAGCTGCCCGACCTCCCGGAGCGCTACGCGAGCGCGCCCGGGATGCTGGAGCGCATCGAGGAGTGCCAGTCCCCCGTGCGCGCGTTCGCCGAGGTGGACGGCGACGGCGTCGTGCACTTCTTCGCGACCGCGCCCGCCGAGGCACCGACGACGCGTGGGTTCGCCTCGATCCTCGCGCAGGGCCTCTCCGGCCTGACCGCGCAGGAGGTGCTGGACGTCCCGGACGACTTCCCCATGTCGATCGGCCTGACGCGCGCCGTGAGCCCGCTGCGCATCGGCGGCATGAACGGGATGCTCACGCGCGCCAAGCGGCAGGTGCGCGAGCAGGTCGCGGCACGCTCCTGACCCGGCCGTCGCGCACGGTCCGGCGCGTCAGTCGCGGAGCGCGAGGCGCCGCGCGAGGACCGCGCAGACGACGAGCTGGAGCTGGTGGAACACGATCACCGGGACGGCGACGACGCCCGCGACCGCGACGGGGAACAGCACGCTCGCCATCGGGAGCCCGGTCGCGAGCGACTTCTTGGACCCGCACATGAGGAGCGCGACCCGGTCCTCGGTCGAGAGCCGCAGGGCGGCCCCGCCCCACCACGTGAGCGCAAGCATCGCGGCGAGGACGAGCGCGCTGACGACGAGCAGCGCGACGATCGACCAGCCGGACACGCTCGACCACACCCCCGCCGAGGACGCGGCCGCGACGGCGCCGAACACGACGACGAGGATCGTGCCGCGGTCGACGCCGAGCGTGAGCCAGCGCCGTGCGCGGACCCAGTCGCCGACCCACGGCTGCAGGAGCTGCCCGACGACGAACGGCAGCAGGAGCTGGAGCAGCACCGTGCGCAGGCCGCCCAGACCGCCCGTGGGGCCGTCGGCTCCCCCGGCCGCACCTCCCGGGCCGCCCATGAGCCACAGCACGAGGAGCGGCGTGATCACCATGCCCGCGACGTTCGAGACGGTCGCGCCGCAGATCGCGCCCGCGACGTTGCCGCGCGCGACGGACGTGAACGCCACCGACGACTGCACGGTCGACGGCAGCAGGGACAGGTAGAGCACGCCTGCGGCCAGCGGCGCCCCGACGAGCGGCTCGATCGCCCACGCCGTGACGAGCCCGAGCACCGGGAAGGCGACGTACGTCGCCGCGAGGATCCCGCCCTGCAGGCGCCAGTTCCGCAGCCCGGCCCACACCTCGCGCGTGGACAGCCGCATGCCGTAGACGAGGAAGAGGACCGTGACCGCGACGTCCGCGACGGCGTCGACCACGCGCTGCGCGCCCGGCCCCACCGGCACGACGAGCCCGAGCACGAGCACGACGAGCAGCGTGACGACGAACGGGTCGACCCACCGGCTCAGGACTGCGCGCACGGGGACCGAGCCTAGCCCGGCTCAGAACAGGGTGTAGCCGCCGTCGACGGTGACGACCGCGCCGGTCATGAAGCTCGACGCCGCACTCGCGAGGAACACGACGGGCGGGCCGATCTCCTCGGGCTCGGCCCAGCGCCGCATCGCGGCGGGTGCGACGCAGTCGTCGTAGTACTCGGGCTGGTCGACGGGCGACGCCTCGGTGCGCACGTACCCGGGCGCGACGGCGTTGACCCGGATGCCGTGCGGCGCCCACTCGGCGGCGAGGCCCTTGGTGAGCTGGTGCACCGCCGCCTTGGAGGCGAGGTACGCGGGCTGCCAGCGCGGCCGGTTGACGATCGACGCCGACATCGACCCGACGTTGACGATCGTCCCCGGACGGCCCGCCGCGACCAGGGCGCGGGCCACCGCCCGCGAGCAGTACCAGACGCCGTCGAGGTTCGTCGCGAGCGTGCGGTGCCACACGTCGTCGTCGATCTCGAGCGCGGCTCCCCCGATCGAGATCCCCGCGTTGTTCACGAGGAGGTCGACCGTCCCGAGGTCCGCGGCCGTGTGCGCGACGACGTCGTCCACCTGGGCACGGTCCGTCACGTCGAGCGCGTACCCGCGGGCGTCGAGGCCCGCCCCGCGCAGCGCGTCGGCCGCCTCCTCGGCGGCCGACGCGGTGGTCGCCGTGAGCGCGACCCGCGCCCCGGCCTCGCCGAGCGCGCGGGCCACGGCCCGCCCGATCCCCCGGCTCCCGCCGGTGAGCAGCGCCGTGCGGCCGGCGAGCGAGAACGAGTCGAGGACGGTCACGCGGGACAGTCGACCACGCGGTGCGTCAGAAGTCGAAGAGGTCCTCGAGCCACGACTCCTTCTTCTTCCGCTTGCGGTAGCGGGGGTCGTAGCCGTCGCGCCCGTCGTAGCGGCGGTCCCGGTCGTCGCGGTAGCGGTCGTCCCGGTACCGGTCGTCGCCGTACTGGCCGCCCTGGTAGCGGTCACGGTCGTCGTAGCGCCGGTCGTCGTACGCCGCGCCGCGCCCCGGGGTCCCGTAGTCGGCGGCGGCAGCCGGCGGGTAGGACGTCGGCGCGGGGGCCGGAGCCGCAGGGGCCGGAGCAGCGGGGGCGGCGGGGGCCGTCGCGGCCGG
Organism: Cellulosimicrobium protaetiae; assembly: GCF_009708005.2. Lineage (NCBI taxonomy): Bacteria > Bacillati > Actinomycetota > Actinomycetes > Micrococcales > Promicromonosporaceae > Cellulosimicrobium > Cellulosimicrobium protaetiae. Next base: position 3,627,047 of record NZ_CP052757.1, read on the forward strand.
CCCCGCAGCCTCGGCGGCGATCTCGCTCTCCACCGAGCGGTCGATGATCTTGTCGAGCTCGCCGCGGTCGAGCCACACGCCGCGGCACGTCGGGCAGTAGTCGATCTCCACGCCCTTGCGCTCGGTCATGACCAGGACCGTCTGGTCGGTGGGGCACAGCATGTCTGCCTCCTCGCGAGATGGGCCGGGCGCGGTCCGCGCCCGCACAGGTACTGCGCAGTCCAACGCGGCTCCGGCGCGCAGGGTTCCCGTTCCCGTTCCCGGGCCGCCGGGTCAGCCGGTGCGGCGCTCGCCCGCGAGCCGGTCGCGCAGCTCGTCGGCGAGGTGCACCTCGTCGTCGAGGGCGGCGAGCGCGTCCGCGACGCGCGGGAGGAAGTCGGCCCCGGCCCGGAACCACTCGGCCCCCTCGAGGAACCGTTCCGCGGCGGCGGCGTCGTGCAGAGCGAGCGCGAGGTCGGCTCGGAGCACCAGGGCGCGGAACCTCACACGCTCGGAGACGCTGCGCGTCCGCACCCCCTCGGCGGCGAACGCCCGGTCCAGCACCTGGGCCGCTCCGCCGGGGTCCCCCGCCGCCCGGAGGATGCGCGCGTGCTCGACGGCCCGCCCCAGGTCCGGGGGTTCCTCGGCGCCGCGGCGTGGCAGCCCGGGCACGAAGGCCCCACCAGCCACGCCGCACCTCCCGCCTCCCGCCGACAGCCCGACCACACTAACCCTGGTCGTTCGGCCCGGCACGGCGGGAGGCGGGTGCGGAGAGCGTCAGCGCTGCACGCGCGCGCTGCCGCCCGAGGCGAGCTTGCGGACCTCGGCGAGCGACGCCGTCGACGTGTCGCCCGGCGTCGTCATCGCCAGCGCGCCGTGCGCGGCCCCGTACTCGACCGCCTCGTGGATCGAGCCGAGCTCCAGGAGCCCGTACGCGAGGCCCGACGCGAACGAGTCCCCGCCGCCCACGCGGTCGAGGATCTCCAGCCCGGGGCGGTGCGTCGCCTCGGCGAAGCCCTGCACGCGCGACCAGGCGATCGCGCCCCAGTCGTTGACGGTCGCGGTCTTCACTCCGCGCAGCGTCGTCGCGATGACCTGGAAGTTGGGGTACTCCTCGGCGGCCCGCGCGATCATCGCGCGGAAGGCCCCGGTGTCGAGGTCAGTGAGGTTCTCGTCGACGCCCTCCACCTCGAAGCCGAGCGAGGCGGTGAAGTCCTCCTCGTTGCCGATCATCACGTCGACGTAGCGGGCGAGGCGACGGTTGACCTCCTGCGCGCGCTCGACGCCACCGATGCCCTTCCACAGCGAGGGGCGGTAGTTGAGGTCGTAGGACACGATCGTACCGTGGCGGCGCGCCGCGGCCATGGCCGCCTCCGCGACGTCGGCGGACGACTCCGACAGCGCGGCGAAGATGCCCCCGGTGTGGAACCAGCGGACACCGCGACCGAACACGTCGTCCCAGTCGACGTCCTCCGGGCGGAGCTGGGCGATCGCGGTGTTGCCGCGGTCGGAGACGCCGACCGCGCCGCGCACGCCGAACCCGCGCTCGGTGAAGTTGAGCCCGTTGCGCACGGTGCGTCCGATGCCGTCGTACTCGCGCCACTGCACCCAGCGCGTGTCGAGCCCGCCGGTGAGCATGAGGTCCTCGACGAGTCGGCCGACCTCGTTGTCCGCGAGCGCGGTGACGACCGCGCCGCGCAGCCCGAAGGCGCGGCGCAGCCCGCGCGCGACGTTGTACTCCCCGCCGCCCTCCCAGGCGTCGAAGCTGCGGGCGGTCTTGATGCGGCGCTCGCCCGGGTCGAGTCGCAGCATGACCTCGCCCAGGGCGACGACGTCGTAGGCGCACTCGTCGGCGGGCCGGAGGGCGAGCGGGGGCTGGTTCACGGTGGTGCCGGTCACGGGTCAGGCTCCTTCGGCGGGGTTCGGGACGGACGCGGCGAGCTCGACGGCCTCGCGCGTGCGGCGGGCGATCTCGGCGGTGTCGCCGGCGCGCACGAGCGCGGCGTCGACCATCCACGAGCCGCCCGCGGCGAGCACCGACGGCAGCGCGAGGTAGTCGAGCAGGTTGGCGGCGCTCACGCCGCCGGTCGGCACGAACCGCAGGCCGGGGAACGGGGCGGAGAACGCCTTGACGGCCGCGGGGCCGCCGACGACGTTCGCGGGGAAGAGCTTGACGGCGTCGAGGCCGAGGTCGAGCGCGGCGATGACGTCCGACGGCGTCGCGACCCCGGGCAGGATCGGCACCCCGACCTCCTGCGCGCGGCGCACCACGGCGGCCGACAGCCCCGGCGAGACGAGGAACCGCGCCCCGGCCTCGACGGCCTCGTCCACCTGGGCCGCGTTGACGACGGTCCCCGCGCCGACGAGCACGTCCGGCACCTCGCGCGCGATCGCCTCGATCGCGGCGCGCGCACCCGCGGTGCGGAAGGTGACCTCCGCGACGGGCAGGCCGCCGTCGCGCAGCGCGGTCGCGACGAGCACGCCCTGCTCGGCGTCGTCGACGACGACGACCGGCACGACGCGCGCGCGTGCGATCGCCTCCAGGGGTCCGTGGGATGACATCCTCACTCCGTTTCGCTATGGTGAACGCCTGTTGTTCACTACGGAACGCACTCTAGGCGAAGGAGTGACGATGGCGGAAGCCGGGAGCACGACGCCAGGCACTCCAGGGGGCGACGAGCTCACCGTGCCCGGTCCGCACGGCAGCCCGCTCGGGAGCGTCGACAAGGCCCTCACGGCGCTCGAGGCGCTCGCCACGGCCGGGCCGGGCGGTGTCGCGCTCGGCGACCTCGCGCGCTCGCTGGGCCTGCACAAGGCGTCGCTGCACCGCACGCTCGCGGCGCTGCGCTACCGCGGCTACGCCGAGCAGGACACGACGACGGGCGACTACCGCCTCGGCCCGGCAGCGACCGCGCTCGCGACGGTCTACCTCGGCGAGGAGAACCTGCCCGCGCTGCTGCACCCGGTGCTCGTCGCCGTGTGCCGGGCGACGGACGAGCTCGTGCACCTCGGCGCCCTCGCCGGGACCGAGATCGTCTACCTCGACAAGGTCGAGCCCGCGCGCGCCGTCCGCGTCTGGTCGGCCGTGGGGCGCCGTCGCCCCGCGGCGACCACCGCGCTCGGGCGCGCCCTGCTCGCCCACCGGCCGCTCGACGACGCCGCGCTCGCCTGGTACGCGGCGGCCGCCCCCGACGAGCACCCCGTCACCGCCGCCACGCTCCGCGCGACGTGCGACACCACCCGGGCGAACGGCTTCGCGACGGAGACCGAGGAGAACGAGCCGGGCATCAGCTGCATCGCCGTGCCGGTCCTGCGGGCCGGCCAGTCCGTGGCCGCGGTGAGCGTCACGGCCCCCGCGGAGCGCCTCGGGACGCGGCGGCGCCGCGAGATCGAGGCGATCCTGCGCGACGTCGTCCCCTCGCTGCTGCCCCCGACGCTCGCCGTGCCGGACGCCGTGCTCGGCGGCTCGGCGAGCCCGCGCGGCGCGGCCGACCCGGACGCGCGTCGACCGGCGTCGGCGGCGGGGCTGTGAGAGAGTTCAACCGCAGCACGACGGAATGACGGAAGGGCCCGCGATGACCGTCCTCGTGGCGTACAACGACTCCCCCCAGGGCGAGACCGCGTTCCGGGCGGCGGTCGCCGAGGCGGTCCACCGCTCGACCGCCCTCGCGGTCCTCGTGCTCACGCCGCAGGACGCCGAGGCGGGCGTCCCCGCCACCCTCGCGCACCTTCTCGACACGCTCCCCGCCGAGGTCGCACGCCCCGAGGTCTCCTACCGATCCGAGCATCTCGACCCCGCCGAGGCGATCATCGACGAGGCCGAGCGCACGGCGCCCGACCTCGTCGTCGTGGGCGCGCGCAAGCGGTCGCCGGTCGGCAAGTTCCTCCTCGGCAGCACCACGCAGCGCGTGCTCCTCGACTCGCCCGTCCCGGTGCTCGTCGTCAAGGCGTCGCACTGACGGCTCCCTGAGATTCAGGACGCGGCCGCCCGGGGCCCGGGCGGCCGCGTCGCCCGAGTCAGCCCTGCGCGACGGCGGCGCGCAGCCCGTCGACGAGCGGCGTCGTCGGACGGCCGAGCAGCCGAGCGAGCTCTCCCGACGTCTCGGCGAGCAGCCCGTCGCGGATGTTCCCGTCCAGCGCGACGACGAACCCGGCCGTGCCCTCGTCCAGCCCGACCCCGAGCAGGAGCGCGCGGTGCTCGTCGGGCGAGACGCGCCGGTAGGCGACGGGGCTCCCGAGCACCTCGGTCGCCGCGACGGCGAGGTCGTCGAACGTCCACGCCACGTCGCCGCTCAGCTCGTAGACGGCCCCCGCGTGCGCGGCGGCGTCCGCCTGCGCGGCGAGCGCGACGACCGCCGCAGCCTCGGCATAGTCCGCGCGGCTCGCGCTGGCGACGCGGCCGTCGCCGACGCTCGACACGATCTCCCCGGTCTCGCGAGCACCCTGGACGTCGCCGACGTAGTTCTCGGTGTACCAGCTGTTGCGCAGGACCGTGGTCGTCAGGCCCGAGGCCGCGAGGATCTCCTCGGTGGCCTTGTGCTCGGGAGCGAGGACGAGGGCCGAGGTCGTGGCGCGCGGCGCACTCGTGTAGACGACGCGCGAGACGCCGGCCGCGACGGCCGCGTCGATCACGTTGCGGTGCTGCTCGACGCGCTGCCCGACCTCGGACCCCGACACGAGCACGAGGACGTCGACGCCCGCGAGCGCCGCGGCGAGGGTCTCGGGGCGGACGTAGTCGGCCTCGCGGACCTGGACGCCGCGGTCGGCGAGGTCGGCGACCTTCGCGGTCGTCCGCGCGGTGGCGACCACCTGGGCCGGGTCGGCGCCGCGCGCGAGGAGGGACTCGACGACGAGGCGGCCGAGGTGGCCGCTGGCTCCGGTGACGGCGATGGACATACGAGGGCTCCTTCGGTGCGCGAGAGCACGACCGGGCGGCCGTGCCGTCCTAGCATGCACTTACTTTTCGAAAGTGCCAACCACCGGAGGGTGCGTTCTATCTCACAGCGCTGTTCCCCCGCGGGCGCCGTATCCTGGGGTGATGACGACCGACGCCCGCCCCGTGGAGGAGACCGGACCCACCGACGCGATGGTGGCCGACGTCTTCCAGCGCGGCTGCACGTCGCGGCACGTCCTCGAGGCCGTGACCGGGCGGTGGGGAGTGCTCACCGTCGCCGGGCTCCGCGACGGCGCGGTGCGCTTCAACGCGCTGCGGCGCCGCATCGACGGGGTCAGCGAGAAGATGCTCGCCCAGACCCTCCAGTCCCTCGAGCGCGACGGCATCGTCGTGCGCGAGGTGCGCGCGACCATCCCGCCGCACGTCGAGTACTCCCTCACCGACCTCGGGCGCCGCGTCGCCGACAGCCTGACGGGCCTGCTCGACGTCCTCGAAGGCTCCGTCGCGGAGGTGACGGCGTCCCAGCGCGCGTACGACGCGCGCCGAGACGCCTGACCCCCGACCTCTCCTCCGGGAGTCAGCCGGGCTGCGAGCCGCGGAGGGTCACTGCTGCGACCGGACGTACCAGTACACGAGCGCGGCGACCACCAGCAGCCCGGCCACCACGGCGAGCACGATCTTGCCGACGCTGTACGGGCGCCGCCCGATCACCTGGCCGGTGTTCGCGTTGACCATGACCTGCCACTGCTTGCCCGCGTACACGTAGGTCGCGATCCACAGCGGCAGCAGCACGAGCTTGAACATCACGGCGGCGTAGGCGGTGCTGATCGAGGAGACCCGTTGCTCGTCGCCCCCGATGTCGCTCTCGACGTCGTCGCGGATCTGCGGCGCCATCGCGGCCTTCGCCCGATCCAGCCCGGCCGGCGGCTCGACGTCGTAGCGGGCGGCCGAGAAGCCGGCGAGGTACTCCGCGCGGAACGGCACGGCCCGCTCGACGTGCCACGGCCCGAGCCGCGCCAGGTCCCGCTCGGCGACCTGCGAGGACGCGGGGACGAGCACGTCGTCGAAGTCGCGGGCCACCCGCCCGAAGGCCGGCGACCAGCGCACCCGGCGCTCCTGACGTTCCTCGTCACCGTGCTTCACGGTGACGTAGTAGGCGTCCCCGCGCTGCCCGACGTAGTCCGACGTCGTGCTGGCGTCGAACGTCCAGTGCGGCACGTACGACCCGTGCAGGGACTCGGTGTCGCCGACCTTCTTCAGCTCGCCCGGGGCGAACCACCGGGAGCGGACCCAGCGCCGGAACGACTCGCGCGCCTGCGCCTGCTCGACGGCGAACGGCACGACGGCCTCCGGCTGCACGAGCCCGTCGGCCTCGGCCGCGGCGACGAGGTGCCCGCCGCAGAACCGGCACGCGACCGACAGGTCGCTCCCCTGCGTCGTCGCGCCGCACCCGTCGCACGTGAGGATCCGCACGTCGAGGATCCCGGCGCGCACGCCGCCCTGCGCCGCGGCCCACGCGTCGAACGAGTGCTCGTCGACGGCGTCGCCGGGTGCGTGCACGATCTCGACCGTGCCGCCGCACGCCACGCACCGCAGGTGCCGGGTTCCCGGCGCGTACGCGAGCTGCGACCCGCACGCGTCGCACCGCGTCCGGACGAGCTCGTCCTGGGCGTCGCTCACCGTCAGCCCGCCAGCGGACCGGTCGGGGCGCCGGTCGGGGGCAGCGGCGGGGGCGTCGCGGCGAACAGCGACGCGAGCGCGGGCACCTCGCCCGCGGCGGTCCACGCGGCCATGCCCTGCTGCCACACGAGCGACGCGCGTGTCACCTCGCCGGACCGGACCCGGCCCGCGAGGTCCGCCGTCGTGCCCGGACCTGCCTGAGTCCCACCGACCGCCCAGTACCACGGCGACTCCGCGGCGGGCAGCGGCGGCGGCCCGGCGGCCGGCGCGGCCGGCTGGGCCGACGGCGCGGCGGCCGGTGCCGGCGCAGCCCGGCCCAGCGACAGCGCGAGCTGCTGCCCCATGGCCGCCCCGAGGCCCATGCCGGCGCCGAGCCCGAGCCCGTCGCCCGCGCCTCCGGGGTTGGCGGCGGCGGTCTCGATCGCGTTCGCCGCCTGGAACTTCGTGTACTGGTCGAGGTTCCCGACGACGGCCATCTGCGTGCGCTTGTCGAGCGCCGCCTCGACCTCGGGCGGGAAGGAGACGTTCTCGAGGACGAAGCGCGGGACGGCGATGCCGTACTCCGACAGGTCCTCCGAGAGCTGGCCCGCGAGCCGCGTCGCGATCTCGCGCTGGTTCGCGGCGAGGTCGATCGCCGCGACGCCGGCCTCCGCGAGCGCCGGGCCGAGCTGCCCGACGACGAGGCGGCGGAAGTAGTCGCCGATCTCGTCGGTGCGGAACTGCGGGTCGGTCCCCACGAGCTGACGCAGCAGCGCCGACGGGTCGACGACCTGGAGCGCGTACGTCCCGAACGCGCGGATGCGGACCGCGCCGAGCTCGGGGTCGCGCAGGATCACCGGGTTCTGGGTGCCCCAGGTGAGGTCGGTGAGCTGTCGCGTCGCGACGAAGTACACCTCCGCCTTGAACGGCGAGCTGAACCCGTACTTCCAGCCCTGGATCGTCGACAGGATCGGGAGGTTCTTCGTCTCGAGCGTGTACGTGCCCGGCCCGAACACGTCGGCGAGCCGGCCCTCGCTGACGAAGACGGCGCTCTGCCCCTCGCGCACGACGAGCTTCGCCTGGTTCTTGATCTCGTTGCCCTGGCGAGGGAAGCGCCAGACGATCGTGTCCCGGCTCTCGTCGAGGAACTCGATGATGTCGATCAGCTGTCCACGCAGCTTCTCCATGAAGCTCATCCGGACTCCTTCGCTCGTCGTGCGGGCCACCTCGCGCCGGGGGCGGCGGGCGCCCGGCGGGCTGAGCATAGCGGCACCTGGCGTCGATGAAGAAGAAACCAAGTTTTGGCAAAGCCACCAGGTGGTCGCGGGGCCGGTCGGTGTCCCGAACCCGGGGTCCTTCCCCAGCGCCGCCCGGGCGTGAGGAGGCGTCCCGGGTTCGCCGTCGACCTATCCTGGCGAGGTGCCGACACCGCCCACGAGCGCACCCGCGACGACGCCCACCGTCGGCGTCCTCCTGGCCGCCGGCGCGGGACGGCGGCTCGGGCTCGGTCCGAAGGCCCTGCTGCCCCACCGAGGACGGCCGCTCGTCGAGCACGTCGCGCGCGTGCTCCACGACGGCGGGTGCGACGTCGTCGTCGTGGTGCTCGGCGCCGAGGCCGACCGCGTGCGCGCCGAGGCGTCGCTCGGCGACCCGCACGTGCGCGCCGTCGTCAACCCCGACTGGGCGTCGGGCATGGCCTCGTCGCTGCGCGCCGGCGTCGCGGCAGCACTCGACCTCGCGCCCGCACGCGTCGTCGTCGCGCACGTGGACCAGCCCGGCGTCGTGCCCGACGACGTCGCACGCCTCCTCGCGGCCCACCGCCCCGGCCGCGTGACGGCCTCGCGCTGGACGACGAGCCCCGAGCGTCGAGCACGACATGGAGGTCGTTCTGAGGCGGAGAACGACCCTCAGGTCGTGTTCGGCGTCGAACGGACCCCGCGCTGGGCCCATCCGCTCGTCCTCGACGCCGGGCTTGCCGCGCCAGCCGCCGCGAGCGCCCGCGGCGACCACGGCGCGCGCGACTTCCTGCGCGCCCACGCGGACCTGATCGACGTCGTCGACCACCCCGGCGACGGCCGCGACCTCGACACGGCGACCGACCTGGACCTCCTCGACCCCGACCCACCCGCCCCTCGCTGAGTGCATGAAATAGTCGCGTCCGAGGCCGTTCGGCGCGACTATTTCATGCACTCAGCGGGCGGTGGCGGCCTTCAGACCCAGGTAGACGCGGTCCCGGGCGAGCGGGAGCTCCGTGAAGCGGACTCCCGTCGCCGCGCGGATCGCGTTGGCCAGTGCCGGAGCCACCGGGTTGAACGGGCTCTCGCTCATCGACTTCGCGCCCATCGGCCCGACCGTGTCCGACGTCCGCGCGAAGTAGACCTCGCTGCGCGGGGTGTCCGCGAAGGTCGGCAGGTGGTACTGGCGGAAGATGTCGGTCGTGACGCGCCCGGTCTCGTCGACGACCACGTTCTCGTAGAGCGCGGCGCCGAGCGCCTGCGCGATGCCGCCCTCGACCTGGCCGCGGCACTGGCGCGGGTTGACGACCTCGCCGGCGTCGGCGGCCTGGACGGACTGGAGGATGCGGATCTCGCCGGTCCCCCGGTGCACCGCGACGCGGAAGCCGTGCACGTTGAACGCGACCGAGCGCGGGGTGCCGCCCCAGCGGCCCTCGGCGACGAGCTCGATCCCGGCGTCGGCGGCGGCGCGCGCGACGTCGGCGAGCGGCAGCACGCTCGACGTCCGGTCGCCTCCCGTGCAGTCGACGCCGCCCGGCACGAGCCGGCAGTCGCCCGGCGCCGCGCCCGCCATCCCGGCGGCGACCTTGAGCACAGCCTCGGCGAGGTCCTGCGCCGCGGCGAGCGAGGCCTTGCCCGCGACGACGGTGCCGGTCGACCCGAACGCGCCCGTGTCGTGCTCGAGCAGGTCGGTGTCGGACTGCCGCACGACGACGTCCGCCGCGTCCTGCCCGAGCGCGCTCGCGACGAGCTGGGCGTGGACCGTCGTCGTGCCGTTGCCGAACTCGGCCGTGCCGACCTCGGTCTCCACCACGCCGTCCGCCCGGAGCCGCACGCGCGCGTGGGAGAAGTGGCCCCGAGGCGGCACCGTGTCGATCATCGACAGCGCGGTGCCCTCGCCGACGCCCCACTCGGGCCCCAGGTCCGGCAGCGCGTCCGCACCCGACCCGGCGCCCGCCCCGTACGCGGCGACGTCGCGCGCCCTGCCGCGCGCGAGGGCGTCGGCGGCGAGGTCGAGGCACTGGTCGAGACCGTAGCTGCCGTAGAGGACGTCCTCCTCGGGCGTCGGGTGCGTGGAGAGCATGGGGTCGCCGTCGAGCACGACGTTGCGGCGCCGCAGCTCGAGCGGGTCCATCCCGAGCTGTCGCGCGAGCTCGTCGACCGCCGACTCGACGGCGAAGATCATCTGCGACAGCCCGTACCCGCGGAACGCGCCCGCGGGCACGGTGTTGGTGTAGACGCAGTGCGCGTCGACCTTCTTGTTCTCGCAGCGGTACACCGCGAGCGACTCGCCGCACCCGTGGAACATGACGCCCGGCCCGTGGTTGCCGTACGCGCCCGTGTTGCTCAGCACGTCGAGGTGCAGCGCGGTGAGCGTCCCGTCGCGGCGCGCGCCCGCGCGCACCCGGATGCGGAACGGGTGCCGCGTCGTCGTGCCGACGAACTGCTCGGTGCGCGTGAGCTCGAGCTGGACGGGCCGCCCCAGGCGTAGGGTTGCAAGCGCCGCGACGTCCTCGGTGAGGACCTCCTGCTTGCCGCCGAAGCCCCCGCCCACGCGCTCGCAGTGCACGCGCACGCGCTCCGGTTCGAGATCGAGCACGCGCGCGAGGTGGCGCCGCGCGAGGAACGGCACCTGCGTGGACGACCGCACGACGAGGCGCCCCTCGTCGTCGAGCGACGCGATCGCGCAATGGGTCTCCAGGGCCGCGTGCTGCACGCGGTGGGTGCGGTACGTGGCCTCGTGCACGACGTCGGCCTCCGCGAGACCGCGCTCGACGTCGCCGAGCTCGCTGTGCACCTCCGCGACGACGTTCGCCTCGGGCCGAGACACCCGCGCCGCGGCCGGGTCGAGATCAGGGTGGACGAGCGGCGCGCCGGGCGCCATCGCCTCCTCCGGGTCGACGACGGCGGGCAGCGCCTCGTACTCGACGCGCACTTGGCGCACGCCCTCCTCGGCCGCCGCGACCGTGTCCGCGACGACGGCCGCGACACGCTGCCCGACGTGCCGCACGACGTCGTCGAGGACGCGCGTGTCGTCGGGGTCGTCGGTGAAGAGCTCGTGCTGGGCGGTCGAGAACCGCGTCACCGGCGCGTCCTCGTGCGTGAGCACGGCATGCACGCCCGGCACCGCGAGCGCCGCCGTCGTGTCGATCGCGACGACCCGCGCGTGCGCGTGCGGCGAGCGCACGAGCTTCATGTGCAGCAGGCCCGGGTAGTCGGCCGGGTCGACGTCGAGCGTGTACCGCACCGTCCCGGTGACGATCCCCCGCCCGGCCGGCGCCGGCACGTCCCGCCCGAACGCCTGGCCTCCCGAGACAGAACCCTGGCCTCGCGAGGTAGGACCCTGGTCCGCCGAGATAGAACCCTGGTTCGCCGAAGTAGAGCTCTGGTCCCGTGAGAGAGAACCCTGGTCCTGGCCGGGCTGTTCGCCGCGGGTCCGTGAACCCGTCCAGCCGTCGTGCTCGTGGTCGCACGGCGCCGCGCCGGCGGGATGCCCGACGCCGCACGTGTCGCCGCCGAGGACGGCGTCCGCGATCGCGCGGTAGCCGGTGCAGCGGCACAGGTTGCCCTTGAGGCTGCGCGGCAGGTTCGCACGCTGGGCGTCGTCGAACGTCGCGGCGGTCATGATCATGCCGGCGGTGCAGAAGCCGCACTGGAAGCCCTGCGCGTCGAGAAACTGCTGCTGCACGGGGTGCAGGGCGTCGCGGTCCGTCGGTGGGTCTCCGAGCGTGTCCCCGGGCGCGCCGCGGTCGGGCGTGCGCGCGTCGTCGGGCACGCCCGACGCCGCGGCGAGCCCCTGGATCGTCGTCACCTCGTGGCCCGCCGCGCGACGTGCCGGGTAGACGCACGAGTGCACGGGGACGCCGTCGACGTGGACCGTGCAGGCGCCGCAGTCGCCGCCGTCGCAGCCCTTCTTGACGCCGAGCGCACCCTGCTCGCGCAGGTACGTGCGCAGGCACTGGCCCGCGCGCGGCTCGGTCTGCGCCGTGCGGCCGTCGATCGAGACGGGCGGGCGGGGGTCGATCGCGGTCATCGGTGGTCTCCGTCCGTGGCGTCGACGAGCGGGGAGAGCAGCTCGGAGCGGATCTCCTCGCCGAGGCGGTAGGTCATGTCCCGGCGCCACGCGGGCAGGCCGTGGATGTCGTCGTGGTAGAGGTCGAGCGGGATCTCCGCGTCGAGCGCGGCGGCGAGCGCGGCCGCCGTCGGCAGCGCGTCCGCGGGGAAGCGGAGCTGCACGGGCCGGCGCGTCGAAGCCGTGACGGTCAGGACGAACCCTCCCCCGGCGTCGGGCGGGTCGACCCGGCCGATCAGCAGGACGCCGGAGCGCCCGAGGTTCGAGAGCGAGAGGCGCCGGAACGCGGTGCGTGCGCGCAGCGCGTGGTCGGGCACGCGGATCGCGCGCAGGAGCTCGCCGGGTGCGAGCGTGTTGGCCAGCTCGCCCGTGACGAGCTCGGCGACCGGCTGCTCCCGGCGGGTGCCGCCCGGGCCCCAGACCTCCGCGACGCCGTCGAGCGCGGCCGTGAGCGAGATCATCGGCCCCGCGGGGAGCGACGTGCAGACGTTGCCCCCGACCGTCGACGTGTTCCAGATCTTGAAGGACGCGACGAAGCTGTCGCAGCACGGACGCACGAGGTCGAGCGCGGCCCAGCGCTCGCGCACGGGCGCGGCCTGGGCGCTCTCCTCGAAGGCCCAGAGCTCGGCGACCGTGCAGGTCGCGGCGATGTCGAGACCGTCGTCGGTCACGGTGAGCGCGGGCCAGCCGGCGCTCGTGACGTCGAGCAGGCGCCGCAGCGTCTGGCTGCCGTAGGAGAACAGGACGGTGCCGCCCGCGAGCCAGGCGTCGCCCTCGCGCCACTCGCCGGGGTCGACGGTCGGGACGAGGTCGGTGACGGTGCTCAGGTCCATCAGGAGGCCTCCTCGGGCATCGGCGCGGACGCGACCGCGCGGTGGGGGTCGGACGACGCGGCGGGAGGGTCGGCGTGGATCGGCCCGTCGGTGCCGCTGAGCGGGACGACGGCGGCGCGCCCGTGCCGGGTCGCGACGAGCTCCGCGGTGATCGAGACCGCGACCTCCTCGGGCGTCACCGCCCCGAGGTCCAGGCCGATGGGCGAGCGGAGGCGCGCGAGCGCCGCGTCGGTGACACCCTCCGCGCGCAGGGCCACCACGCGCTGCGCGTGCGAGCGGCGCGAGCCCATCGCCCCGACGTACGCGAGCGGCAGGTCGAGCGCGAGGCGCAGGAGCGGGACGTCGAACTTCGCGTCGTGCGTGAGGACCGCGACGGCGGTCCGGGCGTCGATGCGACCCGCCCCGGCCTCCGCGGCGAGGTAGCGGTCCGGCCACTCGACGACGACCTCCGCCTCCGGGAACCGTCGGGCGTCGGCGAACACCTCGCGCGCGTCGACCAGGGTCACGCGGTACCCGAGCAGGCGCACGTGCCGCACGAGCGCGCCGGCGAAGTCGTTGGCGCCGAACACGAGGAAGCGCGGCGCGGGCAGGCGGGTCTCGACGAGCAGCGTGACGGGCTCCGCCTCGTCGCACGCGGCCCCGCCGTCCAGCGTCGCTGCGCCACCCTCCGGCTCGACCGCCGGGTCGAGCGCTGGACCGGGCGCCGCGCCGGGCGCCGAGACCCGCGGCGCTCCGTGCGCCGCGTGGACCGTCGCCGTCCCGCCCGCGCGCAGCACAGCGACCACCTGTGCCGCCGCGGCGTCGAGGGCGGCCGGACCGACCAGGTCGTGCAGCGCTCGGGCGACGCTCCGCTCGTCCGCGGCGCCGGGGTCGTCGACGAGGACCGCGGTGCGCCGCGCCCCGTCGATCCGGCGCACGAGCGCGGAGGTACCGCGCCCGGCGGCCTCGGCGTCGCCGGAACCTGCGCCCGGACCCGGCGGGACGCCTGAGCCCGCACGCGCTCCGCCGTCGGGCGGTGCCGTCAGCGCGGCGAGCGCGCGGGCGGCGTCGTCCCCCGGGAAGACGGGCTGGACGTGGACGTCGAGCGTGCCGCCACAGCTCAGCCCGACGGCGAACGCGTCGTCGTCGCTGTAGCCGAACGTCTCGCGGTGGCTCTCGCCCGTGGCGATCGCGTCGAGCGCGGCGTCGTGCACCGCGCCCTCGACGCACCCGCCGGACAGGCTGCCGAGGACGGCACCGTCGGCGCGCACCGCCATCGCGGTGCCGACGGGTCGCGGCACGGAGCCGGACGCCGCGACCACCGTCGCGACGGCGAACGGGGGCTGCCCCGGGCCGAGCCACGGGGCGAGCTGGTCGACGATCTGGAGCATCGTGGGCCTCGCTTCCGCCAGGGTGCCGGCGAACCGGCGTCCTTCCAGTGAACCCTTGCGGTGAGTCCCCTGCGTGTCCGGGGACGCGTCGGCTGTGACGCGCCGGAAACACAGGGCTTGAATCCGCCCTTGGACTGCTCTCCCACCAGAGGAGAGGTGTTCCGCTGAATGGAAGTTTGCTTCCATTCGATGGACTCCACGCTAGCACGCGCCACCGCCCCGGTCACGGGCCCGACCCGGGGAACGTCTACGATCGGCCCATGACCGCGGTCTCGCTCGGGATGCCCAGGCTGCGCTCGACCGCGCCCACGGACGGCTCGGTGAACCTCGACCCGGACCGCCCCGCGACCGATGCGCTCGTCGACCGCTACGGCCGCGTCGCGCGCGACCTGCGCATCTCGATCACCGAGAAGTGCTCGCTGCGCTGCACCTACTGCATGCCGGCTGAGGGGCTTCCGGCCATCGCGCGCGAGGACCTGCTCACGCCCGCCGAGATCGGACAGGTCGTGCGCGTGGCCGTCGGCCGCCTCGGCATCACCGACGTCCGCTTCACGGGCGGCGAGCCGCTCATGCGCCCCGATCTCGCGGCCATCCTGCGCGCCGCGCGCGCGGCCGCGCCCGACGTGTCGCTCTCGCTGACGACCAACGCGATCGGGCTCGACAAGCGGGTCCACGAGCTCGTCGCCGCCGGCCTCGACCGCGTGAACATCTCGCTCGACTCCGTCGACCGTGCGGACTTCGCGCGCCTCACGCGCCGCGACCGGCTGCCCGACGTGCTCGCCGGGATCCGTGCCGCGCTCGCCGCCGGGCTGGCCCCGGTCAAGCTCAACGCGGTGCTCATGCCGGAGACGTTGGCGGGGGCGGCCGACCTGCTCGCCTGGGCGGTGGACCACGGGTGCCACCTGCGCTTCATCGAGCAGATGCCGCTCGACGCCGACGGGCACTGGACGCGCGACGACCTCGTCTCCGCGACGGACCTCCTCGCCGTGCTCAGCACCCGCTTCGACCTGCTGGAGGTCGGCCGCGACGACCCGTCCGCGCCCGCGGAGGAGTGGCTCGTCGACGGCGGCCCCCAGACCGTCGGGATCATCGCGTCCGTCACGCGCTCGTTCTGCGGCGCGTGCGACCGCACGCGCCTCACCGCCGAGGGCACGGTCCGCTCGTGCCTGTTCGGCGACGACGAGACGGACCTGCGCGCGATCCTGCGCTCGGAGCACCTCACCGAAGACGAGCGCGACGACACCCTCGCCCGCGCGTGGCAGGGAGCGATGTGGCGCAAGCCGCTCGCGCACGGCAGCGACGCCCCCACGCTCGCCGCCGACGCGTTCGCGCCGACGTCGCGCAGCATGGGCGCGATCGGCGGCTGAGCGTCGCGACGGTGGCGCAGATCATAGGGTGAAGCCGGTCACCACGACGCGTCTGCCCAGGTCACGCAGGACGGACCTTCCTACCATGGATGCCGTGACGACGATCTCCCCTGCACCCACCAACCGCCCCGCGACCTCGCCCTCCGACGCGCCCACGGCGACGCCGGACAACAGCACCTCCGCGCTGCCGATCTACCGCACCGACGACCGCTCCGACAGCTGGAAGGCCGGGACCAAGAGCGTCCTGGGCGCGACGATCGGTGCCGTCGTCGGGACGGTCGTGCTGAGCTGGTTCGGCCTCGTCCTCGGCACCGCCGTCGGCCTGGGCATCGGCATGCTGCTCGACAACCGCCCTGCCGCGCGCTGACCCGACCGCCCTCCACCCGGCTCCGCGCGACGAGCGCGCGACCGGGAACGTCCCGCCCGACATCGTCGTCGCACGGCGGATCCCGCAGCTCCACGAGAGGCGAGAAGTGGTCCCTCCCCGGCCGTATCCGGGGGCCACTTCTCGCCTCTCGTCGTCCACCGACGCAGCCTGGTGCAGCGTCGCGCTACAGCCCGACCCACTCCGAGACGCCGTCGTCGAAGTGCTGCCGCTTCCAGATCGGCACCTCGGCCTTGATGCGTTCGACGAGCAGCGAGCACGCCTCGAACGCCTCACGGCGGTGGCCCGCGGCCGCGGACGCGACGAGCGCGACGTCGCCGATCCCGAGGACGCCGTACCGGTGGACGGCCGCGACCCGCAGCCCCGTCTCTGTCGCCACGGCAGCCACGCACCGGCGGATCACCGCGGTGGCGTCGGGGTGCGCCTCGTAGTCGAGCCGGGTCACGCCCCGGCCGCCGTCGACGTCGCGCACGACGCCGCGGAACGTCACGACGGCGCCGCACTCCGGGCTCGCGACCGCGTCCTCGACGGCGCGCGCGACGGCGTCGTCGAGGACTTCGGTCGTCACGCGGCTCACGTCCTCGGACGCACCACCCTGGACAGCGCCCGATGACTCGCCCTGCGTCTCGCTCACAGCTCTCGCACCTCCACCTCGGTCCCGGCGTCCCACTGTGTCACGTCGGCGGGCACGTCCACGAGGACGTCCGCCCGCGCCATCGCCGCGACGAGGTGCGAGCCCGCCCCGCCGACGACGCGCACCGTGCCGTCGGGCCCGGTCGCACCCCGCAGGAGCTGATGCTTCCCCGCGGGCGACGTCAGGCCCTCGGCGAGGACGGCCGTGCGCACCCGGTCGACGGCGGGCAGCCCGGCCGCGCGCTCGAGCGGCTCGCGCAGGAACATCGCGAACGACACCTGCGCGCTCACCGGGTTGCCCGGGAACGTGAGCACGGGCGTCCCGTGCACGGTGCCGAACCCCTGCGGACCGCCCGGCTGCATCGCGACCGACCGGAAGGTGACGACCGGCGACGCCGCCCGGCCGGCCTCCTGGCCCGCGCCCTGGTCGACGACCCGACTGCCGACGGCGCCCGAGCCTGCGAGCACGTCCTTGACCACCTCGTACGCCCCCTGCGACACGCCGCCCGACGTCACGACGAGGTCCGCGACCGCTGCCGCCTCGGCGAGCACGGCGGCGAACCGCGCGGCGTCGTCGCCGCATCGGGCCGTGAGCACGACGTCGCCGCCCGCGCGCCGGACGGCGGCGCCCAGCGCGTCGGCGTTGGCGTCGAAGACCTGCCCGGGCCCCGGCGTCTCCCCGGGGCCGACGAGCTCCGACCCGGTCGACAGGACGGCGACGCGCGGCCGGGCGACCACCCGCACGCTCCCCACCCCGCACGCCGCCGCGGCGGCGAGGTGGTGCGGCGCGAGGACGGTGCCGTCCGCGAGGAGCACGTCCCCGGGCCGGACGTCGGAGCCCGCCTCTCGGACGAAGTCGCCCGGCGCGCGCGGCGCGCGGACCTCGACGACGTCGCGCGGACCGGAGCCCGGCGCATCGTCCCGGGATCCCCGTGCGCGCTCGTCGCCCGCGGCGCCCCCCGTGCTCCCGGTGCCCGCGGTGCCCGCGAACGACCCCGTACCCGTGTCCTCCACCGGCACGACGGCGTCCGCGCCGTCGGGCACGGGCGCGCCGGTCATGATGCGGGCGGCCGCGCCGGGGGCCAGCGCGGTGGGGACGCCCGGGGCTGCGGGGATCTCGGCCACGACCACGAGCCGGACCGGCGCGTCGGGGCTCGCGCCGGCGACGTCCGCCGCGCGGACGGCGTACCCGTCCATCTGGGAGTTGCGGAACAGCGGGACGGCGACAGGTGCGGCGAGGTCGCCCGCGAGGACCCGGCCGAGCGCGTCGGCGAGCAGGACCTCCTCGGTGCGCGCGCGCCGTCGGGCCTCCTCCACCAGGGGGGCGAGCAGCGCCGCGACGTCCGCGCGGTGCTCGTCGACGCTCACGCGCGCTGTCCCGGCCATGCCACGCCCTCCCACGTTCCTGTCCGCTCCCGTCACCGCCCACGCCGACGGGCCACCCGGAGGAGCGGGTGACCCGTCAGCCGAGCGGTCGTACCGAGGCTCAGCCTCCCACGACCGCGGTCAGCGGACCGCGCACGAAGTACACGACGAACCCGGCCGCGACCACCCACAGGAGCGGGTGGACGTCGCGCGCCTTGCCGCACGCGAACCGCAGCAGGACCCACGTGACGAACCCGATGCCGATGCCGTTCGCGATGGAGTAGGTGAGCGGCATCGTCACGATCGTGAGGAAGACCGGCAGCGTGACCGTGAAGTCGGTCAGGTCGATCTCCTTGATCTGGCCCATCATCATCGCGCCCACGACGACGAGCACCGCGCTCGCGACCTCGATCGGCACGACCGCCGTGAGCGGCGTGAGGAACATCGCGACGAGGAACAGCCCGCCCGTGACGACCGAGGCGAGGCCCGTGCGCGCGCCCTCGCCCACGCCCGCGGCCGAGTCGACGAACACCGTGTTCGACGACGACGACGTCGCGCCGCCGACCACCGCGCCCACACCCTCGACGACGAGCGCCGACTTGATGCGCGGGAAGTTGCCGTCCGCGTCGGCGAGCCCGCCCTGCTTGGCGAGCCCCGTCATCGTGCCCATCGCGTCGAAGAAGTTCGTGAAGAACAGCGTGAACACGAGCATCGTCGCCGCGAGCGCCCCGATCCGGTCGAACGCGCCGAACGAGAACTGCCCGAACAGGCTGAGGTCCGGCACAGAGACGAGGGAGCTCGGCAGCGTGGGGACGGTGAGGTGCCAGCCGCCGGGGTTGTCGTCGGACGCGGGGCCGAGGTGCAGCACGGACTCGGCGACGATCGCGACGACGGTCGTCGCGACGAGCCCGATGAGCAGCCCGCCCTTGACCTTGCGCGCCACGAGGATGCCCATGGTGAGCAGCCCGACGACGAACACGAGGGTCGGGACCGAAGTGATCGACCCGCCGTCGCCGAGCTGGACCGGCGGCCCGCCCGCGGTGCGCGTGACGAACCCCGCGTCGACGAACCCGATGAACGCGATGAACAGGCCGATGCCGACCGTGATCGCGGCCTTGAGCTGGCGCGGGACGGCGTTGAAGATCGCCGAGCGCGCGCCCGTCACGGCGAGCAGCACGATGAGCAGGCCGTTGACGAGCACGAGTCCCATCGCCTCGGGCCACGTGACGTCGCCGATGACGGCGACGGCGAGGAACGAGTTGATGCCCAGGCCGGCCGCGAGCGCGAACGGGAGGTTCGCGACGAGGCCGAACAGGATGGTCAGACCACCGGCGGCGAGGCCGGTCATCGCGCCGACCTGCGCCGTCTGGAGCCAGCCGCCCGCGACGTCGACGGGCGCGTTCTCGGCGCTCGTCCCGCCGAGGATGAGGGGGTTGAGGATGACGATGTACGCCATCGCGAAGAAGGTCACCAGGCCGCCGCGGAGCTCGCGCCCCGTGGTCGAGCCGCGCTCGGTGATCTTGAAGAAGCGGTCGAGCCGGCCGGGGGCCCGGCCGGTACCGCGTGCGTCGTCGTTCTCGGCGGTCTCCCGCCGCGTGCCGAGGAGAGTCACGTCCTTGTGCCCTTTCCTGAGGTGCCGATCGGCCGCGCGGCCGGTCAGTACTCGATCCGGGACTCGAGGACGCGCCAGGCGTCGAACGGCGCGGTGGCGGTGGCCGTGCGCTCGTGCACGACCTGCATGCTCCGGTCGGCGGGGTCGGCGGCGAAGAAGTCGTAGAACTCCGCGTCGTCGAACCCGGCGCTCGCGGCGTCGTGGCGGTCGGCGGCGAAGTACACGGCCTGCACGCGCGCCCAGAGGGCGGACGCGAGGCACATGGGGCACGGCTCGCAGCTCGAGTAGAGCGTCGCGCCGGTGAGGTCGAACGTGCCGAGCGCGGCGCACGCGCGCCGGATCGCGGTGACCTCGGCGTGCGCGGTGGGGTCGTTGTCCTGCGTGACCCGGTTGTTGCCCTCGAACACCTGCCCGTCGGCGGTGACGATCACGGCGCCGAAGGGTCCTCCGGCGTTCGCGACGCTGTCGACCGCGAGGGCGACGGCTCGGTCCAGGTGTGCTGCGTCCACGACAAGAGTGTCCATGGTGAGTCTCCACGGTTCGGGCAGCGACGCCGGGTGCTCCGCCTCCGGCTGTCCGGCTCGTCGATGAGCCGGGAGGAGGCGGCCGGCGGGCCGCTGCAGGCGAGTTGTCACTTCCGCCTGGTAGGTAGCTGCCGGTGTCGGATCGATCGCGTCGACCACCGAGCGTGTCGCTCGGCCCGGGCCCGCCGTTGGCACGCACGACGCTAGCAGTGCGTGACCGACGACACAAGAGATTCGGAAGAATTTTTCCACACTGTGGACAAGGTGGTGGAGAACTCCGCCGCACGCGGCCCGTTGCGGAAGGAACTCCCGCCCGGAAGAGTTGTCCCAGCGCAGGGCCGACCCAGGGTCGGTCCGAAGATCCCAGCTCTCACGTCCGACGCCCGGGGGCGTCGCCCGTCCCCGACCACCCGGAGGCCCCGTGACCGAGCCCGCTCCGCCGTCGTCGTTCCCAATCGTCCGCGTCCCCGCCCGGCCGGGCCCGCCGCTGCGCTTCCAGCTGCGTCCCGTCGCGCCCTCGCTGCGCTCGTTCCTGGCGACCGAGGCGGGCGGCGCCGTGCTGCTGCTCGTCGCGACCGTCGTCGCGCTCGTGTGGGCGAACTCCGCCTGGTCGGGGGCCTACGACGACCTGTGGTCGGCGACCGCGGGCTGGCACGTCGGGCCGTGGTCGTTCGAGATGGACCTGCACCACTGGGTCAACGACGCTGCGATGGCCGTGTTCTTCCTCGTCATCGGCCTCGAGATCAACCGCGAGGTGACGAGCGGCGAGCTGCGCAACCGGCGGACCGTCGCCGTGCCGGCGCTCGGCGCGCTCGGCGGGCTCGCCGTGCCCGCGCTCATCTACGTCGCGTTCAACGCCGGGTCCCCCGCGCAGCACGGCTGGGGCATCGTCATGTCGACCGACACGGCGTTCCTCGTCGGGATCCTCGCCCTGTTCGGGCCGCGCTGCCCAGACCAGCTCCGGCTCTTCCTCCTCACGCTCGCCGTCGTGGACGACATCGGCGCCATCACCGTCATGGCGCTCTTCTACACCGACGACCTCTGGCTCCCGGGTCTCCTCGTCGCCGCCGTGCTCGTCGCCGTCATCCTCGCGCTGCGCTGGCTCGGTGTCTGGCGGCTCACCCCGTACGCGCTCGCCGGGATCGCGCTGTGGGGCGCGGTCTACGCGTCCGGCGTCCACGCGACGCTCGCGGGCGTCCTCGTGGGCCTGCTCGTCCCGTCCCGCTCGTCGCGGCCCGTCGACGTCGCGGTCGTGCCCAAGTACGCCAAACGCCTCGCGCAGGAGACGACGGCGGAGCGCGAGCACCTCACCGAGCTCGCCGCGCGCGCGGCCGTCCCCACGAGCGAGCGCCTCCAGCGCGTGCTGCACCCGTGGAGCGCGTACGTCGTCGTGCCGGTGTTCGGCCTCGCCAACGCGGGCGTGCAGCTCGACGCCGAGTCGCTCCGGACCGCAGCGACGTCGCCCGTGACGATCGGCGTCGCCGTCGCGCTCGTCGTGGGCAACGCCGTCGGCATCTTCGGTGCCGCGACGCTCGCCCTGCGCCTCGGACTCGGCGACCTCCCGGGCCGCGTGCGCTACTCCCACCTGCTCGGCGGGGCGATCCTCGCCGGCATCGGCTTCACCATCTCGCTCTTCATCGCCGAGCTCGCGTTCGACGACGAGGCGCTCATCGAGCAGGCCAAGATCGGCATCCTCGCCGGCTCGCTCGTCGCCGCCGTGCTCGGCTCGCTCGCGCTCCGCCTCTTCGGCGAGCGCTGGCCCCTCTGCTCACCCGGCGCCGACGGCCCCCCACCCGAGCTCCCGCCCCTCCCCTGGCGCCCACCCGCGACCGCCTGAGCCCCACCTCCACCGAGAGAGAACCCGGGCCCGCCGAGGTAGAACCCTGGTGCGTCGAGATAGAACCCTGGTCGGGCCGAGCCCGCGTGGTTGCGTCCCGAGCCCGCGTGGTTGCGTCCCGAGCCCGCGTGGTTGCGTCCCGAGCCCGCGTGGTTGCGTCCGCGGTGGGGGTGGTCTCGGTGCTCGGGGCTGCCGCGCCGTCACCCCGGTCGTTCGGCCGTGGGTTCGAGGAGCGCGGCTCTGACGCCCCTTCGCATCCGAGCCCACCCCCACCGCTCGGCGATCGTCTCGCCTGAGCGGGATGGCGACGTGCCGCTCGCGATCGCCGGTGCCCCCTGGAACGGGCGCCCGTGAGGATCGGGACACCCGTGCCATGGTCAGCGAGACGCCGACCAGGCCGTCCCGGCTGGTCGAGCAGGCGACCTGGGCGCGTCCCGCGAGCACGATGCACCAAGACCACCTGCTCGACGCGACGGCGCTCCAGCCGGCGATAGTGGCGTGGCGCCGAGGTACGGCAACCCGGCCGGTCGTGCGGCGCAGGCCGGACTCAGCACCGCGGGCGGTCGCCCGGGTGAGCGACGACCAGGGTGAGACGGAGTAGGGCGGGGTGGGTGGTGGTGCCGCGTCGTGGCGGGCCTGGCGGGAGCCGCGAGGAACGAGCGGCGGATGGTAGACGCGGCACCACCACTCACCCCGCCCACCCAAGGCGACCACACCGCCGTCGAGCACAAGAACCACGGTTCTACCTCGACCGACCAAGGTTCTACCTCGCGCGACCACGGTTCTACCTCGCGCGACCACGGTTCTACCTCGCGCGACCACGGTTCTGCCTCGCGGGACCACGGTTCTACCTCGGCCGACCACGGTTCTACCTCGCGCGACCGCGGTTCTACCTCGCCGGGGTGGCGGCCTCGATGGCGGTGCGGAGGCCGTCGGCGGTGACGCGGCCGCGGTAGCGGACGCCGTTGACGAACAGGGTCGGGGTGCCCTGGACGCCCACGGCGAGGGCGTCGGCGTAGTCGCGCTGCACGGGCGCGGCGTGCTGCTGCGCCGCGTCCCCGACGACCGAGGCACCGTCGATGCCGAGCTCCTCGGCCCGGTCCGCGAGGCCGGCCTCGCCGAGCTGGTCCTGGTGCTCGAACAGCGCGGCCTGCATCTCCCAGAACCTTCCCTGCACCGCGGCGGCCTCGACCGCGAGCGCGGCGGAGAGCGCGTGCGGGTGGATCTCGAACAGGGGGAAGTGCCGGAACACGAGGCGCACGCGCCCGCCCGACGACTCCACGGCCTGCCGCAGGACCGGCGCGGCGGCGGCGCAGTACGGGCACTCGAGGTCGCCGAACTCGACGATCGTCACGGGCGCGTCCGGGTTGCCGAGCACGTGCGCGTCGGCAGGGACGAGCTGCTCGGCCGGGATCGGTGCTGCGGTCTGCTCGGTCACGCCGCCCAGCATGGCACGGGTGTCGCGTGCCGCACCCGGCGGGCGGACGGCGACTCACGCGAGGACGAGCGGACGGTCCTCCCTCGTCCCGCCGGGGATCGGCTCGACGAGCCGCTCCAGACCCGGCCCCGCGCTCTCGCGCCACCAGGAGACGTTCCGCGCGTGCCGCGCGTAGTCGGACGCGGGGTCCGCGGTGAGGTAGGCCGCGGTCTGGGCGAGGTAGACGGCGTCGACGGTGCCCGGCGGGGTGGGCACGCCCGCGAGGACGCGCCGGTCGCCGCGGAAGCGCGGACGCCGGTGCATCCGCTTGAGGACGTTGAGCGCGCCGAAGAGCAGGCCGGGGCGGAACCGGCACACGAACTCGTCCTCGTGGTGGAGCTGGGCGAACAGCCGGTCCTCGTCGAACGACAGCCCGCGCGCGATCGCCTCGCCGACCATCCACAGGAGCGCGGTGTCGGAGAGCGCGCGGGCGCGCGCCCCACCGCCGACGTCGCTGTGCCCGCCGGGGAACCACACCTGCTTGACCCGGGCCGCCATGGCGACGGGGACGTCCCACAGGCAGGGCTCGAACGTGATCCGACGGTCGTCGATCGCGAGGGCCTGGCGCGCGCACTCGACGTCGCCGGACAGACGGAGGTCGTGGAACCGGCTGCGTCGGCGCGACAACCCCGGGACACCCAGTGCACCGACCGTGTCGAACACCCCGAGGAACGCGACGGGGACGTGGTCGTGGCAGTGCCCCGCGCGGAAGGCCGCGGCCTGCTCGGCGCGCTGCGCGGCGTCGCGCACGCGGTAGATCCGCTCGGCGTCGCACAGGTGGTCGCGCGCGAGGGAGTCCTGCGTGAGCAGCCCGACCGTGGAGATCATGCCGACGACGCTGCGGGCCGTGTAGGCGCCACGGCTGAACCCGAACACGTAGATCTCGTCGCCGGGCTCGTAGTTGAGCGCGAGATGGCGGTACCCCGCGACGACGTTGCGCGTCAGCCCGTACCCGAACGCCCCGCCGAGCAGCCGGTCGACGAGGTAGCCCTGCGCCCCGACGCCCTCGACGGAGAACACCATCTGCTGCACGCCGTCCGGTCCGATGCCGGTGCGGACCGAGCGCGCGATCTTCTCGATGTTCGACACGCTCGCGTTCACCGGCGAGTTCCACGTGCCGTCGCAGCACAGCACCAGCCGCTTCATGACCCTCTCCCCACCTCGCCCGGCACCGTCGCCGGGGTCACCATCTGGGGAGGGTCCTGCGGGGTTCGTGATACTTCGGTGAGCGTGTCCGTGCTCACCGCCGAACGGTCCGGGGGCGCGCGCCCGGTGGCGTAGGTTCTGGCGGTGTGACCGTCACGAACGCCCCCTCCTCCACCGAACCCCCGGGCTACCACCCGACCGGGACGGAGCGACGGCACGCCCGCGGGACGCGCGGGCACCGCGGCGTGTGGGTCGCCGTCGTCGTGACGCTGGCGCTCCTCCTCGGGGCCGCCGGCGGTGGGCTGGTCTGGTACCGGGGGTCGACCTACGACGAGCTGGACGGGCGGACGGCCGTGGCGCAGGAGCTGCTGGCGACGTCCGACGGGAAGGTCGCCGACCCCGCCGTCCGGGACGACCTCTCGGCCGAGGTCGTCGACGCGCGCGCCCTGCTCGGTGCGTCGTTCCTCGTTCGCATGACGACCGGCACGACGGGCGCGACCGCGTCGCTGGAGCAGGCGTCGCAGGCCGTGCACGCCTCGATGCTGGACCACGCGCGTGCCCAGGTCGAGGAGGCCCGGACGAGCCTCGCGCCCGTCCAGGAGCAGGGCGAGAAGATCTACGCCGCCACGGAGGGCCTGGGTGCCGACGAGGCGGTGCGCACCCGGCTCCGGGAAGCGCTCGACGCGGCCGCGACGACGTCGGAGGCGGCCGGGACCGGAGCGTCCGCCGACGACCTCGCCGCGCTGGAGCAGGCCGTGCTCGACCTGGAGGCGGACCTGGCGACCGTCGCCACGTCGACGGAGGAGATGTCGACCGCGCAGGACGCCGTCTCCTGCCCCGCTCCGGACCAGGTGTGGGACCCGGACGGCGGGCGCGTGCCCGACTCCGCGCTCGCCCCGATCCCGTGGTCGCCGTCGGACCGCGTGCGTGCCGACGTGCTCGACGGTCTCGTCGCCCTCGACGCGGCCTACGTCGAGCGGTTCGGCGTGCACCTGACGATCAACTCCTCGTACCGGACGTACGAGGAGCAGGCGGGGCTCTACGACCCGTCGTCGCCGATCGCCGCGCCCCCCGGCTGCTCGAACCACGGCCTGGGGTTCGCCGTCGACCTGGGCGGCGGCGTGCAGGCGTTCGGCACCCCGCAGTACGAGTGGCTCAAGCAGAACGCCGAGTCCTACGGCTGGACCCACCCCGACTTCGCCGAGCCCGACGGGCGCGTGCCCGAGCCGTGGCACTGGGAGTCGGTGCTGGCCCGCGCGGACTCCTGAGCGGTCGCACTCCCGGACCGGCGTCGTGGCCGACTCGTCCTGCGCGCGGCGGGACCGTCGTCACCCCGCGCCCGCGTCGACGTCCACCCGGGTGACGTGACCCGGCGTCGTGCCCTCGCGCAACCACGCCACGAGCCGGTCGACCGCTCCCCGCGGCCCCGTGGCGACCACCTCGACCGTGCCGTCGGGACGGTTCGTCGCGGCCCCGTCGAGGCCCAGCGCGGCGAGCCGCTCGCGCGTAGCCCACCGGAATCCGACGCCCTGGACCCGCCCGTGCACGACCGCCCGCAGCGCGACCGGTGCGTCGGGAGCCGTCGTCACAGGTGCACGTGCGCCGGGACGCCCGTGGACGACTCGATGTCCGACTCGGCGTCGTCCAGCAGCCGGTCCGCGAGCCGCCGCAGCGCGCGACCGACGGCGATCTCGTCGCCGATGAGCGGGACGTCCAGGTCGTGCGGGTCGCGCCGCGCGCGCCCGACCGTCCGCACGTGCTCCGGCGTCTCCGCGACGAGCACCGCCTCCGCCGTCGTGCGTCCCTCCGACTCGACGACGCTCACCTGCACGCGCCACACCTTCGTGGTGTCGGTCCCGCCCCCGGTCTCCGCACCGGGGACGTGCTCGACGTAGCTGTCCGACCCCGGGTAGACGAGCGTGCGCTCGCCCGTGTCGGTCCACTCGACGAGGTACGGCGGCGAGCCGTCCTCGTGCCGCAGCTCGACCACCACCCCGTCGCGCACCGCTCCGCCGACCACGCCCGAGGCGGTCACGATCCTGTCCCCGACCGATGCCCTCATGGCTCCTCCTCGTGCCGCACCGCCCTTCCATCATGCGACCGGGGCGGGCCCCCTGCACCCCCGGGGCCCGTTCAGCCGCCGAGCTGGACCCGCAGCGCGTCGGGGTCGTGCGCCGGGAGGCGGCACACGAAGTCGGCGCACAGGTAGGCGCCCGGGCCGCGACCGTCGAGCAGCCCGACGCCGTCGACCGCGAGCGCCGCGGCCTCCCCGGGCGTCGCGCCGAGGAGGATCCCGTTCGGGTGGTACCAGTCCCGCGCGACCGCCCGGAACGCCTCCTGGAGCCCGAGGTCCGCGACGAGCACGAGCTGGTGCGGCGGCTCGGCGAGCCCGACGGCGACGCGCAGCACCCCGGCCGCGCCGAGCGGGTGCTCGCTCGCCCCGCTCGACGAGGCGACGTGCGCGCGGGCGGCGTCGCGGTAGCGCGGCTCGCCCGTCGCGAGGTGGGCGAGCAGCGCGGCGCGCGCCGCCGCCGTCGTGCCCGACGGCACGGCGCCCTCGGAGGCGTCGGCGGCGGCACCCGCGGCGAGCCCGAGGTCGGTGAGCACGGGGTCGGTGCCCTGCGGCGGCGCCAGCTCCCCGTCCGCGCCGACGGTCGCGTCGACGAGCCGCAGGCCCTCGCGCACGTACCGGGGCTCGCCCGTGAGCCCGCCCAGGACGAGGAGACCCGTCGCGAGGGTGCCGTGGTCCTCGAGCGTCGCGACGGCGTCGGACGCGACGCCACCCTCCGAGGCCCGCACGAGCGTCCCGTCGGCGCGCACGTGCGTCGCGAGGAGCCGGTCCGCGGCGGCGCGCGCGGCGTCCGTGAGGTCGGGCAGGTCGAGGTGGTGGCCGGCGCGGGCGAGCGCTTCGATCGCGAGGCCGTTCCAGCCGGTGAGCACCTTGGTGTCGAGCCGGGGCGGCTCGTGGTGGGCGCGCTCGGCGGGCGGGAGCAGGTAGTAGCCACCCTCGACGCGCTCGCCGTCGACGACGGACTCGGAGTCCTGCGCGCTGGCGAACGCGCCGTCGGCCAGGCGCAGCACGCGCAGGAGGAAGCGCCCGACGTCGGCCGCGACCCGCGCGGCGCCCTCGCCCGGGTCCGGGGTACCTGGGGCGGGCGCGGGCGTGCGGAGCGGTCCGTCCACCGGCCCGGTCCGCCGGAGCACCGCGAGGGTCGTCGCGGCCGAGAGGAGCTGGGCGTTGTCGTAGAGCATCCGCTCGTAGTGCGGCTCCGACCAGTCGGGCCGCGTCGCGTACCGGAAGAACCCGCCGTCGACGTCGCGCAGCGGGCTCGCCGCCACGGCGTCGACCGTGCGCCCCGCGAGGACGAGCGCGCGCCGCGCGACCTCGGGGTCCACGACCGACGACGCGGCGACGTCGAGCAGGAGCTCGAGCGCGGGGGCGACGGGGAACTTCGGCGCGCCGCCGAACCCGCCGTGCACGCGGTCCTCCGCCGCCTCGAGCCGGTCGACGACGGTGCGCGCATGGTCGGCGGGCCGGCCGATCGGCCCGTCGTCGGCCCCGGCGGGGGCGCCGGGCTCCCCCGGCGCGGCGACCGTCGTCGCCGCAGCGCTCGGGACGCCGGTCCGCCGCCCCGCCGCGGCGTCCCGGAGCGCCGCACGGATCGCCTCGCCGGTCTCGACGGCCTGGTCGCGCCGCTCCTCCCAGGCCCGCGCGACGGCGTCGAGCACGTCCCGGAACGCGGGCCGGCCCGCCACGGGGACCGGCGGCCAGTACGTGCCGGCGTAGAACGGGGCGCCGTCCGGCGTCGTGAACACGGTGAGCGGCCAGCCGAGGTCGGGCGTGAACGCGCTCGCCGCGGCGAGCAGGCTCGCGTCGACGTCGGGGTGCTCCTCGCGGTCGACCTTCACCGCCACGAAGCCCTGCGCGAGCAGCGCGCCGATCCCGGGGTCGGAGAAGCTCTCGCGTGCCATCACGTGGCACCAGTGGCACGTCGCGTACCCGACCGACACCATCACCGGCACGTCCCGGCGCCGCGCCTCGGCGAACGCCTCGGCACCCCACGGGTGCCAGTCGACCGGGTTGTCGGCGTGCTGACGCAGGTACGGGCTCACGGCGTCGGCGAGGCGGTTGACCATGCCGCCCAGACTGCCAGGTCGCCCGGCGCGGTGGGGCGCGGGGCGCGGTCGTGGGACGTCGTGGTTGTCCGCTACGTCCCTGACCGGGTCACTTGTAACGTTGCGCCTATGCCCGCCCCTGAGCGCTCCGCGCCCGCCGCCGCACCCGCTCCGTCGCTCCCCCGACGACCGGTGCGTCAGGTCCCGGCGAGCGGCGAGAGCAAGGGCGCGTTCGTGCTCGCCGAGGTGCTCGGTCACGGCGGGTTCGCGCACGTCTACCGCGCCACGGACGCGGGGGGCGACGACGTCGCCGTGAAGGTCCTGACCGGCCTGCAGGACGGCGCGCGCGAGCGCTTCGCCCAGGAGGCGCGCCTGCTGGAGGCGGTCGGCGGGCGCGGGTTCCCCGCGTTCGTCCGCTCGGGCCTGGACGACGAGCAGCCCTGGTTCGCGATGGAGCTCGTGCCCGGGACGACGCTGCGCGACCACGTCCGCGCGGCCGGGCCGCTCGACGGTCCGCGAGCGCTGCGGCTCGCCGCGCAGGTCGCGGAGGCGCTGCTCGTGCTGCAGGAGCAGCACTGCGTGCACCGCGACCTCAAGCCCGCCAACATCATGGTCGACGGGGACCGCGTCGTCCTCCTCGACCTCGGCATCGCGAAGATGTTCGACGCCGCGACGTCGACCCAGCCGGTCGGGACCCTGGCGTACATGGCGCCCGAGCTGTTCGCGCGCCGCGTCCACCCGCGTTCCGACGTGTACGCCCTCGGTCTGCTGCTGGTGTTCGCGTGCACGGGCGTCGTGCCGGCGGACCTGAACTTCCTCGGTCGCGACCTCGGGGCCGAGGACCTCGTCCGGGAGGTCCCCGACGACCTCGTGGGGGTGCCGGCCGGGATGGAGCTCGCCCCGGCCCCGGGCGAGCTGCCGGAGATCGACCCCCGCCTGCAGGACCTGATCCTGTCCATGACCCGGTACCAGCCGAACCATCGACCCGCGCTGGAGAGCGTCGCCGCGGTGCTCCGGGCCCGGCTCGCCGGGGAGGCCGCGGACGACACGCTGCTCCTCACCCGGAGGATCATGGCCGA
The DNA here is from genome assembly GCF_009708005.2 of Cellulosimicrobium protaetiae. NCBI lineage: Bacteria > Bacillati > Actinomycetota > Actinomycetes > Micrococcales > Promicromonosporaceae > Cellulosimicrobium > Cellulosimicrobium protaetiae. Next base: position 3,656,630 of record NZ_CP052757.1, read on the forward strand.
CGGCGCCACCGCTGCCGAGCGCGCGCTCGGTCCGGTCGCCGGGCTGGCCGCCACGACGGGACCGGTGCCCCGCGCCGAGCCGGCGTCGGTCGCGGCGACCGGCGCGGCGTCCGGCGGGTCCGTGTCGGCGGGCGGGTCGACGACGTCCGGCGTGGGGGCCCGCGTCTCCGAGCCCTGGCACGCCCTCGTCTACGACGCGACGCTGATGAGCGTGCTCGCCGAGGTGCACGGCGACGGGTTCGACGGTGCGGCCGCCGAGGTCATCGCCGACCACGTGGCGAGCATCGGCGCGCACGTCGCCGACGGCCGGACCCCGGCCGAGCTCAAGGACTGGCTCTGGCAGGCGATGCAGTGGCAGGTCGCCGCGCCCCCGGCGGGGCACGCCGACACGTTGCGCGGGTGGCGGGCGTACCGTCGCCCGCCGCAGGTGACGCCCCCCGAGCCCGTGGTCCGCGTCGCCCGGCTGCGCACGGACGAGCCCGCCCCCGTCCCGGTGCGTCACGACGTGGGCGGGCGGCCCGTGCCCGTGCGCCGGGTCTCGACGCTGGGCCGACCGCCCTCCGCGTCGTCCTCGGCCGGGCCGGCGTCCGTGTCCGTCGCGCGCACGCGCGTGCTGGACTCCCCCGACCTCGTCGCCACGCAGGTCGGGCGACCCGCGCCGCCGTCCGTGCCCCCGCGACGGCGGACGGTCCAGCACCTCGGGCCCACACCGTCGCCCCCGGCGGTCCGCCCGGCCCCCGCCCCCGCGCGCGTCACCGGTGCGGCTGTCACGAGCGCCCCGGCCCCGCAGCCCGCGTACGCGCGGGAGCCCGGACCCGTCTCTGCGGTGCCCCCGCAGCAGGCGCCGGCCCCCGCGCCCTCGTCACCGTCCCGGTCGGCGGCTCCCTCCCGGCCCACGACGCGGTCCTGGGACCGGTCACGGGTCGGGGGTGCGCTCCTGCGCGCGCTGCCGCGCCTGCTCGCAGTCCTCGCCGTGCTGCGCACGGTGTGGCTCGTGCCCGACGGCGCAGCACGGGACAGCGAGCCCTTCGTCCCCTTGCCGCCGCAGCTCCTGGAGACCCTGCGCGTCTCGATCGACACGGCCCCGCTCGTCGACGGCCCCGCGCTCGCCCTGGCGGCGCTCGCGGTGGCCGTGATGCTGCGCGTGGCCGGGCAGCGCACGTGGACATGGGCGTACGCGCTCCTCGCGTGCGCGTCGGTCGTGACCACGGTGGTGCTCGTCCTGCGCGGCTGACCGACGGGCGGCGGCCGTGCGGCGGTCCGGCAGCAGCCGGGAAGCAGCCGGGCGGCGGCCGGCCGCACCGCGGGGTGTCACCCGGCCGCTACCTCAGAGCGGACCGAGCACGTCGTCGCGCGGTGCCGTGAGGTCGAGCGCGGCGAGGACTTCGCCGAGCGCCCGCTCCTCGTACCGGAAGTGCGACTCCATGATCGCCCCCACCCCCTCGACGTGGCGCACGACGGCGTCCCGCGACGCCCCGGGGTCCGCCGCCCGGTCGAGCGCGTGCTCGAGGTCGGCGACGAGGTAGGCGATCATCCCGTGGTCCTGGCGCAGGCGTCGCAGCACGTCGGCCAGGCCGGGGTGTCGCCGCTCCAGCTCGGGGAAGAGCACGGCGTCCTCGGCGGTGTGGTGCCGGGTGAGCGCGGTGCAGAACCCGCGGCACCACACGAGCAGGTCCGCGGCCGGGCCGGGCGGGCCCGCGCCGTCGGCCGCCGTGTCCTGCACCAGCTCGAGCGCGCGCCGCAGCCGGCCGTGCACCGCGCGCATCTCGTCGTACCAGGCCACGAGCCTGGTCTTCTCGCCCTCACTCACCGGTGAGGAACGAGGAAAGGGTCCGTGTCGTCACGGTCACCCCTCTCCGGGTTCGGCGCCTCCATGCCTGACGTGGTCCGTCACCGGCACGCGACGCTGGCGCGACCCTACCAGCCGATCGACGAGCCACCCCTGGGTCGCGACGCCGTCCGCCGAGAACGACACCACGCGCCGTCGAGCACGACCTGAAGGGCGCGAAGGGGCTCAGAACGACCCTCACGTCGTGTTCGGCGGGGTGGGGGTGCTCAGGCGTGGAGGCGGCGGAGGAACGCGCGGGTGCGCTCGCGCTGCGGGTCGCCGAGCACCTGCTCGGGCGTGCCGCGCTCGTGGACGCGGCCCTCGTGGAGGAAGCAGACCTCGTCGGCGACGCGGCGCGCGAAGCCCATCTCGTGCGTCGCGACGAGCATCGTGCGGCCCTCGGCACGCAGCTCGGCGAGCAGGTCGAGCACCTCGCCGACGAGCTCGGGGTCGAGCGCGGACGTCACCTCGTCGAGCAGGAGGAGCTCCGGGCCGTTGACGAGGGCGCGCGCGATGGCCGCGCGCTGCTGCTCGCCGCCCGAGAGCTGGTCGGGGTACGCGGTCACCTTGTGCCCGAGCCCGACCCGGCCCAGCATCTCGACGGCCGCCGCCTCCGCCTCGGCGCGCGCCCGCCGGTGCACGAGGCGGGGCGCGAGCGTCACGTTGTCGAGCACCGTGAGGTGCGGGAAGAGGTTGTACGCCTGGAAGACCATGCCCATGCGGGCCCGGACGCGGTTCGCGTCGAGCCGCGGGTCCGCGACGTCCTCGCCGTCGAGCAGGATCTGCCCGTCGTCGACCTCGTCGAGCAGGTTGACGACGCGCAGCAGCGTCGACTTGCCCGAGCCGGACGACCCGACGAGCACGACGCACCGGTGCGCGTCGACGTCGAGGTCGATCCCGTCGAGCACGACGCGGCGCCCACCCGGGGCACCCGGGGCGGGGAAGGTCTTGCGGACACCGCGCAGCGACAGCAGGTGACCTGCTCCCGCGTCCTGCACGGCCGGGGCCGCCGGCCCGTACGGAGAGCTCATCGGATGTCCCCCGCCCCGCTCACGGTCGCGAGCGACCGGCCCCAGCCGCGGCGCGCCTGGTACGCGTCGACCGCGCGCGTCAGCGGGAACGACACGAGGAAGAACAGGATCCCCGCGACGACGTAGGGCGTGAAGTTGTAGCTGCCCGTCGTCGCGATCTGCGCCGCGCGGATCGCGTCGACCGCGCCGAGCACGGAGATGAGGCCCGAGTCCTTCTGGAGCGAGACGAGGTTGTTCGCGAGCGGGGCGGTGACGTTGCGCACGGCCTGCGGCAGGACGACGCGGCGCGTCGTCTGGGCACGCGTGAGCCCGAGCGAACGTGCGGCCGCGACCTGCGACGGGTGCACCGACTCGATGCCCGCGCGGAACACCTCGGCCAGGTAGGCGGTGTAGGTGAGGACGATCGCGAGCGCCCCGAGGAAGGCGCCCGACGTCGGCAGCCACTCCAGGCGCAGCGCCGGCAGCCCGAAGCCGACGAGCAGCAGGACGAGCAGGAGCGGCACCCCGCGGAACAGGTCGACGTACGCGGTCGCGAACGCGCGCAGCGGGAAGAGCGCCGGGATGCGGCTCGTGCGCGCGATCGCCAGCCCGAGACCGAGCAGCGTCCCGACGACTCCCGCCACGACCCACACGCGCAGGTTGAGCCACAGCCCCTCGAGGATCGCGGGCAGCGACTCCCACGCCATCGCGGGGTCGAAGAACGCGGTCCGCGCGCGCTCCCAGCCGGGCGCGTTGACGACGACGAGCACGACCGCCGCGACGACGAGCACCGTGCTCACGAGCGCCACGAGGAGCGAGCGGCGGCGCTGGGTGCGCCGGAACGCCGCCCGGTCGAGCGCGAGCGGCGACGGCGACCACGCGGTGGTCGGGGCTCCGCCGGGCACCTCGCTGCGCCCGGGCGGGCGCGCGTCGTCGGGCACGGTCACGGGTCAGTCGAGGACGGGGATGTCGTCCGACTTGAGCCACGTCGTGCGCAGCTCGGCGAGCGTGCCGTCGGCCTCGAGCTCGTCCACGGCCTGGGTCACGCAGTCGGTCAGCGCGGAGTCCAGGTCGAGCACGAGCCCGTACTGCTCGACGACGCCCTGGTCGGGCAGCGTCCCGATGACGACGGAGTCGGGGAAGTACTCGGTCGACGCGGCGACGCCCTGGTCGACGTCCATGACCATCGCGTCGATCGTCCCGGACTGGAGCGCCTGCATGCCGTCGCCCGCCGCGTTGTACGGCGAGATGTCCGCGTCCTCGCCCCACGCGCCCTCCGCGAGCGTGAGGCTCGTCTGCGCGGCCGTGACGCCGATGCGCGCGCCGTCGAGCTCGGCGAGCGTCGTCGCGCCAGCGTACGGGCCGTCCTCCATGACGATGACGCCCTGGCGCGTCGTGAGGTACGGGCTGGAGAAGTCGACGGCCTGCTCGCGCTCGTCGGTGATCGACGTCTGGTACGCGGCGACGTCGAACGGCTTCACCGCCGGGCTGATGATCTGCTCGAAGGTCACGGTCTCCCAGACGACGTCGTCGGCCGCATAGCCGAGGCGGTCCGCGACCGCGTAGATCAGCGCCGACTCGAAGCCCTCGCCCGAGTCGTGCTCGCCGATGTACCACGGCGCGTACGCCTCGCCCGCGCCGACGGTCAGCACGCCGTCGGTGAGCGTCGGGAGCGCGCCGGGCTCGCACTGCGCGGCGTCGCCCGACGCGCTGCCGCTCGGGCTCGCGGCGTCGTCACCGTCGCCTCCCGACGAGCAGGCCGTCAGCGTGAGCGCGGCGACCGCGGTGACGGCGGTCAGGACGGCGGGACGGGTACGCAGACGGCGCATGGTGACCTTCCGGGTGTCGGGCGCCCGCGGGAGTGGTGGGCGCCGGCCACTGACGATAACGCCGGGCCGTGGGCCGTGGCTTCCCCCGGGGCGCCCTCGGCCGGGTGGGCCGCGTCACAGGTGACGCCGCGTCGTCCCCGAGCGCGACGCAAGAGCCGGACCCCGGACACGACGAAGGCCCTCGATCATCGGATCGAGGGCCTTCGTCTTCTGAGTAGCGGGGGCAGGATTTGAACCTGCGACCTCTGGGTTATGAGCCCAGCGAGCTACCGAGCTGCTCCACCCCGCGTCGGTGATCACTACTCTACGCGAGGTTCCGGACCAGGCCAAATCGGGTGGACGAGACGTGGGTCACGCCAGGATCTCCGCCCCGAACGCGAACTCGCGCACGGCCCCGGGCTCCAGCCGCACGTCCGCCGCGCAGTCGGGACGATTGAAGGCGTCGGTCAGCGTCTCGACGGGCTCGACGGCCAGCGCAGCCCGCTCGCGGCGCACGAGGCCGTCACCCGTGTACACGTGCACGAGCCCGCGGTCCTGCCACACGGCGAGCCCCTGCCCCGTCGCGGGGTCGCGCACGAGCGTCCGGGCGCGCCCGTCGGCGTCGGCGCCCAGGTCGCCGAACGCGTGGTCGAGCCGCACGCCGGCGAGCGGTAGCGGCCCGACGCCGTCGATCGCCCCGAACGCCTCCGCCCCCGCGAGCGGGAGCAGCCCGGCGCCGGTCAGGACGGCGTGCCCGGCCGGGACGGTCAGCTCGAGCCGGTCGATCGTGTCGTGGCCCGGGACGCGCAGGTACGGGTGCCACCCCAGGGCGACGGGCGCGGCGGTCGCGCCGACGTTGCGAGCCCGCAGCGTGACGCCCAGCGAGCCCGCGTCGAGCACGTACTCGACCTCGAGGGCGAGCGCGAAGGGGTACCCCACGTGGGCGTCAGGGGCGACGGACGCGCGGAGCGTGACCGACTCCGGTCGCGCCGGGTCCACGTCCGTGAGGCGCGCGGGGTCCTCGTCCCGGTCGACGACCGTCCAGTCGAGCGTGCGGGCGAACCCGTGCATGGCGAGGGGCTCCCACGGCAGGACGGGCGGCACCAGGTGCCGGACGCCGTCGAACACGTACTCCCCGCCGGCGAGCCGGTTGACGAACGGAGCCATCAACGCCGAGCGGGCGGCGTCGTGCGCCGCGACCTCCGCCTCGTCCGCGTACCCGTCGACGAGGTCCTCCACGCGCTCGACGCCGTCAGGTCCGCGCCACGGCGCGCGCCACGCGAGGACGGCGGCGCCGCGCAGCGCCACGACGAGCTCCGCCCCGGACGGGTGGCTCAGGCGCACGGCGGGGACGGTCGTGGTGCTGTCGCCCGCCGCGCTGAAAGCGTTGCTGCAAACCGTTGCAGTAGTCACGAGGAGCGATCCTCCCGCCCGGTGGGCGAAAAGACAACTCTGCCACGGGACGACGGACGGGCGGGGACACCCGTGGTGTCCCCGCCCGTCCGTCGTGCCTGTTCTGACCGACCCGCGCGTCAGCCCTCGGTGTCGAGCGACTGCTCGGCCGCCAGCGCCGCCTCGAGCGCCTGCTGGAGCCGGTCCTGCGCCTCGCCGTAGGCCGCGAAGTCGCCCTCGGCGAGCGCCGCCTGGCCGTCCTCGATCGCTTGCTGCGCCTGGCGCAGCGCCTGGTCGAGCTCGGCACGGGCGCCGCCGTCGACCGTGCCGCCGTCGGCCGGCGGCGCCGGCTCCTCGGTGGCCGGGGGCTCGGTGCCCGGGTCCGTGGTCCCGGGGTCGGTCGTGCCCGGGTCCGCGGTCTCGCCGTCGGCCGGCTGGTCCGGGACCTCGGTCTCGACCCCGCCGTCCGCGTCGCCCGCGTTCGCGCCCGAGTCGCCGCCGAACACCTGGTCCAGCGCCTCGTCGAGCGTGTCGGCGAAGCCGATCTCGTCGCCGAAGGACACGAGCACCTTGCGCAGCAGCGGGAACCGCGTGCCCTCCGTCGACTGCACGTAGACCGGCTGGACGTAGAGCAGGCCGCCGCCCACGGGGAGGGTGAGGAGGTTGCCGTTGATGACCGTCGAGTCACCGCGCCGCAGCGCCAGCAGCCCGTCCGCGGCGGTCGGGTCGGTGTTGAAGTTGTTCTGCACCTGGCCCGGTCCGGGGACGGTCGCGTTGCGGGGCAGCTCGAGCAGCCGCAGCGTGCCGTAGTCCTCCGAGCGCACGCCCGCCTCGTTCCCCGGTTCCGCGTCGACCGCGAGGAAGCCGGTGAGGATGTTGCGGTCCGACCCACCACCGGGGATGTACGTCGACATCAGCGAGAACGTCGGGGCGTCCTGGCTCGGCATCTGCAGCGTGAGGTAGTACGGCGGCTGCAGCGGCTTGACCGTGCCGCTGGCCGTCGGGTCCTCCGGGCTGCGCCAGAAGTCCTGGCCCGAGAAGAACTCGTTCGCGTCGTCCACGTGGTAGCTCGCGAGCAGCGTGCGCTGGACCTTGAACAGGTCCTCCGGGTAGCGCAGGTGGCTCATGAGGTCGCCCGAGATCTCCGAGATCGGCTGGAGCGACGTCGGGAACACCTGCGACCAGGCCTGGAGCAGCGGGTCCTCCGCGTCCCACGCGTACAGGTCGACGGAGCCGTCGTACGCGTCGACCGTCGCCTTGACGGAGTTGCGGATGTAGTTCACCTGCTGCGGGGCGAGCGCCTCGACCGAGTTCGCCGCGACGAGCGAGTCCGCCGTCGACTCGTCGAGCGACTCCGACGTCGAGTACGGGTAGGCGTTCGACGTCGTGTAGCCGTCGACGATCCACTTCACCCGGCCGTCCACGACCGCGGGGTAGACCCGGCCGTCGAGCGTCAGGTACGGCGCGACCTTCGCGACGCGGTCGCGCGGGCTGCGGTCGTAGAGGATCTGGGAGTCCTCGGTCACGCGGTCGGAGAACAGGATCTGCTCGGAGCCGAACTTGAGCGCGTAGAGCACCTTGTTCATGAATGAGCCCACGCTGGGGCCGGCCGCGACGTCCTGGGTCGGGAACGTGTTGTTGACCTGACCGCCCTCGTCGTCGACCGGGTAGTCGAGCTCCCAGGGGTCACGGCCCTCCGGCGCGCCGACGATCGAGTACTGCGGCGCCTCCGGCGAGAAGTAGATGCGCGGCTCGTAGCCGCCCTGGTCCGCGTACATGTCGGTGAACGCGCCGGTGGACGGGATCGAGCCCTCGTAGAACGCGGGACGGCCGTCCGGGCCGATCTGGTTCCCGTACGCCGCCACGACGCCGAAGCCGTGCGTGTACACCGTGTGGTCGTTGACCCAGTTGCGCTGGTCGGCACCCAGGCCGTCCTGGTTGAGCTCGCGCACCGCGATCACGGTGTCACGGCTCTCGTCGTCGATCGTGTACCGGTCGACGGACAGCGACGGCGAGAACTGGTAGTACTGCTTGTTCTGCTGGAGCTGGCTGAACGACGGGCTGACGATCTCCGGGTCCAGCAGGCGGATCGACGCCGTGGTGTCGGCGTCCTCGCGCAGCGCGCCCGCCTCCGCCTCGGTCTTCGCGTTGTACTGCTCGGTCTCGACCGCGTCGATGCCGTAGGCGGCCTTCGTCGCGTCGATGTTGCGCTGGATGTACTCCTCCTCGAAGTCCTGCGCGTTCGGCGTGACCTGGAAGCGCTGCACGACGCTCGGGTAGATGCCGCCGATGGCGATGGCGGAGACGACCATGAGGCCGACGCCGATCGCCGGGAGCCGCCAGTTGCCGCGCACCGCGGTCACGACGAACAGGGCCGCGACGAACAGGGCGACGACCGTGAGGATCGCCTTCGAGGGGATCACGGCGTGCACGTCGGCGTAGGAGGCGCCGTCGAACTTCGCGCCGCCCGAGGTGAGGATCGAGTACCGGTCGAGCCAGTAGTTGGCCCCGATGAGGACCAGGAGCAGCGCGGCGGTCACCGAGAGCTGGACGCGCGCGGCCGTCGTCGTGCGCGGCCCCGCGTCGGAGCCGCCACCGATGCGCAGCCCGCCGTAGAGGTAGTGCGTCGCGACCGCGGCGATGCCCGCGATGATGACGACCGCCATGAGGAAGCTCACGACGAACCGCAGCGCGGGCAGCGTGAAGACGTAGAACGAGAGGTCGATTCCCCACTGCGGGTCCGTCGTGCCGAACGGCACGGAGTTGAGCGCCAGCAGCACGGTCTGCCACTGCGACGCCGCCGCCGCGCCGGCGAAGAAGCCGACCAGCGCGGGCGCCACGATCATGACGACCTTGCGCAGCGGCTCGATGGCCTCGCGGTACTGGTCGAGCGTGGCCTGCTCGGGCGTCGACGGCGCGTAGATCGGCCGTGACCGGTACGCGAGCGAGAACGACAGGAAGACGAGCCCGCCCATGACGAGGAACCCGCCGACGAACAGGGCGATGCGCGCGCCCCACTGCGTCCACAGGACGTTCGCGAAGTCGAGCTGCCGGAACCACAGCACCTCGGTCCAGAACTGGGCGAGCAGGAGCAGGAGGACCACGAGGGCGCCGACGACGGCGATCGCGATCCCGATCGGGCTCCGGCGCCGGGACGGTCTCGCCCCGGAGGACGGCCGGCGGGGCGCTGCGGCGAATGACACGGTGGGTATACCTCTTCGGTCGTGGCTCGGGCGTTGCACCGGGGTCAACGCCCGGTCCTCCCCCAAGGTTCCCACGGTCCGCGGTCCGGTGGGGAGACGACACCGGCCGGTCACCGCGGTCCGCGCCCGGTCGGCGCACGATGGGGGACGATGGGGGCATGCCCCAGCCTGACGACGTCGCGCCCTCCCCCGTCCCCGCAACCGGTCCCGGCCCCGTCGCGCCCGGCGGCCCGACGCCGCAGCACGCGCTCGCGCTCGCCGTCCACGAGGTCGAGGCGCACGCGGCGGACGCGGGCTGGGACGCCCCGCCGCGGCTCTTCGCGCTCGTCGCGACGGCCGGGGCGCTCGCCGCGGACCCGACGCTCGCCGACCGCCTGCCGCCCGACGTCGTCGCGGCGGCCGCCGCCGACCCGCACCACCTGCTCTCGATCGAGCAGGAGGGCTTCGCGGTGGACGGCGACCTCGAGGACGGGCTCGCGCGCGTCGCCTGGCCCGCGACGGTCGACGGCGCGGCGCTCGTCGTCGAACGCATCGTGCTGCCCCCGGCCGCCGAGGAGGGTGTACCCGAGGACCCGGACGCCGCGCTCGACTACCTCACGTCGCACCCCGACCGCCAGGACGTGCGCCTCGCCGTCGGCGTGCTCCGCGACGGGCCCGCGTGGTGCGCCGTCCGGTCGCGCGCGCACGACTCCGCGACCGACGTCGCGGGCGGTCCGGACCTCGTCCCCGGACTCGTCACGGCGCTCCGGGCGACGCTCGAGGACTGACGCGGGCGGCCCGCGTCAGCCGCGCGCCTCGCACGTCGGGAGGGAGTCGCCCTCGCCCGCGCCGATCGCCTCCATCGCGGCGCGGGCGTCGGCCAGCGTCGAGACCGCGGCGACGTGCAACCCCTCGGGGACGTTGCCCACGACCTCGGGGCAGTTCGCCTGCGGCGCGAGGAACCACGACGCGCCGTCGCGCAGGGCGCCGTACAGCTTCTGCTGGATGCCGCCGATCGGGCCGACGTCGCCCTCGACGCTCATCGTCCCCGTCCCGGCGATGACGACACCGTTCGCCTCGTCCTCGGGCGTGAGCTGGTCGACGATGCCGAGCGCGAACATCGTGCCCGCGCTCGGGCCGCCGATGTCCTCGATCTGGATCGTGACGTCGACCGGGAAGTCGAACGTCGGGTCGATGAAGACGCCGAGCAGCGCGGTGTCGCCGCCGTCGGTCGTCGTGACCGTGAGGTCGGTCGCCGTGCCGTCGCGCACGACGCCGAGGGTCACGTCGGCCCCCGGTTCGACCGTCGCGAGCCCGTCGATGAGGTCCTGGTACGTCGGGACCGGCGCGCCGTCGAGCGCGACGATGACGTCGCCCTGCTCCACCACGCCGTCCGACCCGCTGTCCGGGACCGCGGCCTCGACCGTGAGGGTCGCCGGGACCTCGTACCCGAGCTCGGTGAGCGCCGCGACGGTCGCGTTCTCCTGGGAGGAGATCATCTCGGCCTGGCCCTGCTGCTCGGTCTCCTCCTTGGTACGACCGGTCGGGAAGACTTCCTCGACGGGTCGCACGCTGCGCGAGCGGTCGAACCAGCCCTGCACGACCTGGCCGAGGTTGACCGGGTACCCCGGTCCCCCCGCGACGGAGACGGTCGTCAGGCGCAGCTCGCCGGTCGAGTCGAACGTCTCGGCGCCCGTGATGGAGATGAGCGGTGTGCCGCCCTGCTCGCCGAGCGTGTCCTCCGTCGGCCCCGGCGACCGGACCGCGTACGGCGCGGGCAGGATCGCGAGGCCCGCGACGAGCAGCGTCGTCACCAGCAGGGAGATGCCGAACGTCACGGTCCGCCGGGTCACGGGCGGCGGGGTGTGCTCGTCCTCGGTGAGGAGGGCGTCGAAGGAGGGGGCGTCGCTCACCGGGACATCATCCCCGAGGTTGCTGGGTTCTCCCTGCCGACGCCGCCGCGAGCCCGGTGCGGCACGCGCGCGGCCCCGGGACGTCACGGCTTGCGCGCTCGGGCCTGCCGCCACACCGCCGCGGTGCCGAGGGCAGCGACGGCCGCGCCCGCCGCGCCCAGGGCCGCCGCGTCGCGTCCCCCGAACCGGATCCCCGCGACCCCCACCCGGCCGCGCACCTCCGCGAGCAGCACCTCGAGCGCGGCCGCGCCCGTCCAGGTCGGCTCCCACCCGGCGCCGTGCAGACGCCCGGCGGAGACCGACCAGGGGTGCACGACGAACGCGAGGTCGTTCGCCGGCGACGGCAGCACCCCGACCCGGTGCAGGCGCTCCGCCGCGCCGAAGGCCGTCGCCGGCGGGAGCTGGACCGTGCGCAGCCCGGCCGCCGCCGCGACCGTCTCGGAGTCGAGCTCGTCGGGCAGCCCGTCCCGCAGCGGGCCCGCGGTCAGGCCGCCGACCAGGCCGCCGTCGAGCGCGACGCGGACCGCCGAGACGACGTCCTCGACGTGCACGAGCTGCCACGTGCGCTCCCCGCCGCGCACCGTGAGAAGCCGTGGGGCCTCGAAGTGCCGGGTGAGGAGGGTGTCGATCCCCGGCCCGACGACGACCGCCGGCCGCACCAGGCCGAGCGGCACCCCGCGGAGCGCCTCGCGCAGCGCGTCCTCGAACGCGGCCACGTCCCCCGCGAACCCGGGGGCGTCGTCGACGGCGACCGGGTCGTCGTCCTCGATCACCGCGCGACCCGGCGTCGCCCCGTGCACCGCCGCCGAGGTCACCGCGACGACGTGCTCGATCCCCGCGGCGACCGCGGCCTCGCCCGCGCGCCGGCCGAGGAGCGCGAGCCGGGCACGCTGCTCGGCGTCGGTCTTCGCCCGCGGCGCCCCGAACTCCCCCGCGGGGGCGACGACGACGAGCCGGCGTGCGTCGTCGGGCCACCCGTCGGGGTCCACGGGAGACACGTCGGCCGCGCCCAGCCCCCGGCGGACCGCGTCCGCGACCTGACCGACCCCGACGACCACGACGGGGTCACGAGGCGGCACGACAGGCCCGGGTACCCGGGACTCCCCCGTGCCTCCGGGGGGCTGCCCCCCGGCGGGGACCGCGTCGCTGCGCCGTGAGCGAACCCGGCCCTCGGACATGGCCCAGCCCCCGTTCTCGGCGCTCGATCGTGGTTACGGTGATCACCGACGCTACCGTGAGGAGTCGCCATGAGCAGCCTTCCCCCCGACCGCACACCCGGACCGGACGACGACACGCCCTTCGACCCGCGGTTCGAGGAGCTGCTCCGCTCGATGCTCGGACCCGACGCGGACGAGGCGCTGCGCGAGCTGCGCGCCCGCGGCCTCGACCCCCAGGCGCTCGCCGCCGGGGGCGCGGCCGACCCGCAGCTGTTCCAGCACGTCCTCGCGCAGGTCCAGCGGCTGCTGTCGACGCCGAGCGACGGCCCCGTGAACACCGACGTCTCGCACGACGTCGCGCGCCAGGTCGCCGTCGCCGAGGGCGACCCCTCCGTCACGACGGCGCAGCAGCGGGCCGTCACCGAGTCGCTGTCCGTCGCCGAGCTGTGGCTCGACGCCGTGACCGACCTCCCGCCGTCGGGCGGACGCGCCCAGGCCTGGAGCCGCTCCGAGTGGGTAGAGCACACGCTCCCGGCGTGGAACGAGCTCGTCGCTCCGGTCGCCGCGTCCGTCGCCGACGCGCTCGCGACCGTCCTGCGCGACCAGCTCCCGGAGGGCCTCGGGGACGACCCGTCCGCGCTCCCGGGCGTCGGCTTCACGCTCCCGGGCCAGGTCCCCGGTCTGCCCGCGGGCGCGCTCGGGATGCCGGGCGACCCCGCGGCGCTCATGCAGCGCCTCGGCTCGGCCGTCTTCGGCATGCAGGTCGGCCAGGCCGCCGGGACGCTGTCGCGCGAGGTCTTCGGTGCCACCGACGTGGGGCTCCCCCTGCTCGACCAGCCCGGGACGGTCCTGCTGCCGACGAACGTCGAGGCGTTCGCCGAGGGACTCGACGCGCCGGCCGAGGAGGTACGGCTCTTCCTCGCGCTCCGCGAGGCCGCCCACGCGCGCCTCTTCACGCACGTGTCGTGGCTGCGCGGGCACCTGCGCAGCCTCGTCGACGCGTACGCGCGCGGCATCACGATCGACCTGTCCGCACTCGAGTCGCAGCTCGCCGACGTCGACCTCACCGACACCGGTGCCCTGCAGCAGGCGCTCTCGGGCGGTGTGTTCGGGCTCCAGAACACGCCCGAGCAGCAGGCGACGCTGCTCCGGCTGGAGACGACGCTCGCGCTCGTCGAGGGCTGGGTCGACGAGGTGACGGCGGCCGCGGCGCTCCCCCACCTGCCGCACGCCGTCCCGCTGCGCGAGATGCTGCGACGACGACGCGCGGCGGGCGGCCCCGCCGAGCACACCTTCGCGACCCTGGTCGGGCTGGAGCTGCGTCCCCGTCGCTCGCGCGACGCGGCGGCGCTCTGGGCGCTCATCGCCGCGCAGTCCGGGTCGAGCGCGCGCGACGGCGTGTGGGACCACCCCGACCTCCTGCCCGACGCGACGGACCTCGACGACCCGACGGGCTACGAGAGCCGGCGGGCCGTGACCCGCATCGAGGAGGCCGACGTCGACCGCGCCCTCGAGGAGATCTTCCGAGCCGCGGCGAGCGGCGGGTCGGACGAGGACCCGTCGACGGACGAGCCGCACGACGACGGCACCACGGACGGGGACGGCGCCGCGCGCTGAGCCGACGGCGTCGACCCGGGCGGGCACCCCGACCCGGTCGACGACCCGGTCGGCCAGGTCAGGTCAGGGCGCGCCCGTCGGGGACCGCGTCGTCGCCCGAGTCCTCCCCCTCGTGGTCCGGGTCCTCGTGTGCCGGGTCCTCGTGGTCCGGGTCCTCGTGCCCGGCGTCGCGGGCGAAGGACACGCCCTCCAGGAAGCCGCGCGCCCGGTCGGTCCTCGGGTAGGCCTCGAGCAGCTTCCAGAAGCCGGGGCCGTGCCCGGCGTGGAGCAGGTGGGCGAGCTCGTGCAGCAGCACGTAGTCGAGCACCCAGGGCGGCATCCCCCGCACCCGGGTCGAGATGCGGATCGTCCCGTCGATGAGGGTGCACGACCCCCACCGTCGGTCCTGGTTGCCGGACCAGCGCACGCTCGTGGGGTGCGCCCGGCCGTCGAGGTACTTCTCGGACAGCTCCGCCGCCCGCCGCTCGAGCTCGTCGTCCGAGGGCCGTCGGCGGCGCTCGGAGTCGGCGAGGCGGTCGAGCATGCGCTGGACCCACTCACGCTCCTGCGCGCGCGTGAAGCGCGCCGGGATCGCGACGACGGTGCGCTCGCCGTCACGGTAGGCGCTCACCGTGCTCTTGCGTCGGCGGCTCCGCCGAACCTCCACGATCGTCTCCCGGGCCACGCTCAGACCGTAGTGGTTCTCGCCACGAAAAGGCAGGGCCCCACGCCGCGCGCGGCGGATTCCTGCGCCCGCAGGTCGAGCGGACGGCCGCAATGCTTGTGCGTCCGGTCAAGGGATGGCCCACGAAGCGCCCTGATCACGCCCTGTGGACAACCGGGGTCGGGCCGCGGCGCCGTGCCAGTCTGGACCGGGCGCCCGCCGCGCCGCACCCGACGACCACGGAGGAACCGTGCCCCGACGACGAGTCCTGCGACCCGAGGCCCGCGTCCTGCGACGCGCCCCCGGAGAGGTGCAGGTCGGCACCGACCCCCGCTGGTCGGTGCGGATCGCGGGGCTCGAGCCGGACGACGAGGAGTGGCTGGGCGCGCTCGCGTCCCCCGCCGGGCAGCGTGGCGGCCCGGACCCGGTGCTCGCGGGGGCGACGGGCGCTTCCGGCCGGCGCAGCGCCCTCGTCACGCTGCTCGAGGAGGCGCACCTGCTCGTCCCGGCACGACCGCGACGTGCGGCCTCGACCGCGCCGGCGAACGGCCATGCCGACCTCGGCGTGCTCTCGGCCCTGCGGCCCGACGGCGCCGGGCACCGCGTGCTCGCGGCCCGCGCTCGGTCGACGGTCGCCGTCGTCGGGCTCGGGCGGGTGGGGGCGGCGCTCGCGCTGCACCTCGCGACCGCGGGGGTGGGCACGATCGTCGTCGACGACCCGGGCACCGTCCTCTCGACCGACGTCGGGTCGGGTGCGTACCGGGTCAGGGACGTGGGTGCGTCGCGCGAGGCGGCGGTCAGGAGGCTCGTCGAGGAGGTCGCGCCCGCCGTCGTGGTCGCCGGGACGTCGTCGGAGCGCACGACGGCCCACGTCCCGGCTCCACCACCCGACGTCGTCGTCGTGGTCGAGCACGGCGCGGCGGACCCGGGACGGGTCCGGCGGCTCGTGGGTGAGGGGGTCGCGCACCTGTCCGTCGTGGTGCGGGAGGCCGACGTCGTCGTGGGACCGTTCGTCCGGCCGGGGCTCGACCCGTGCCTGACGTGCGTGGACCTGCGCCAGGCGGACGTCGACCCGTGCTGGCCGCAGCTCGCGCGGCAGCTCAGGGAACGACGGCCTGCGGGGTCGTGCGAGGAGACGCTCGTCGCGGCGTCGGCGGCCGCCGTCGCGCTCGGTCAGGTCCTGGCAGCCCTGGACGGGCTGGTGCCCCGCGCAGCCACGGCCTGCATCGAGATCCCTGCTCCCGATGCCGTGCCGCGGCTGCGCGAGACGAGCCGCCACCCGCTCTGCGGGTGCGGCGAGCTGGCGCGCACGCCCCCGGACGGGGCGCCGCTGCCCATGTCAGGCCGCCGTCGAGGCGCCGACTGACGCCCCGGCGCCGGCACGTGCGGCCTCCTGCACCTGGCGCTCGGCCTCGCGGGCGAGCACCTCGGCCTTGCTCGGACGGCCGCGACCGCGCTTGCGCGCGACGACGACGCCGTCCACGAAGACCTCTCCGCCCCAGACGCCCCAGGGCTCCCGACGCTCGATCGCGCCGGCGAGGCAGCCCTCGACGAGGGGGCACGTGCGGCACAGTGCCTTGGCCTCCTCGACCTCGGCGGACCGCTCGGCGAACCAGAGCTCCGGGTCGTTGGTGCGGCAGGGAAGCAGGCCCGCGAGGAGACGGTCGAACTCCGCGGAGTCCTGCTCGCCGAGCGGGGTGGCCAGCGGTTGGTGGGGGACCCAGGGGCCGGATCCGCCCTGGGCAGTGATGTTGTCGAGCAGCGCGGTGAGCCGCACGATGTCCTCCAGTGATGTCCTGTCGTGGGTGTGAACGTCGTCGTCACAGGACCCGAGGACAGCGGTCCCCGTCATGGGAGAGACGGGAGAGACCGGTGATCCTCATCGGCAGACGTGTCCGGAGAACACGAAGGCCACGGGTCCGAGACGGACTCCGCGGCCTGGAAGGTTCTGGTCGGTCAGACCAGACGCGTCCTGGAGGCGGAGTCGGGAGCGGGGCGGGTGACGAAGGTGCCGCCGCGGTGCGCGGTTGCACGCGGACGGAGTCCTCCTGGCGTGCCCGTGTAGACGGACGCGTTATCCAGCAGGTGCGCCATGGCGATCTGGTTCTTCATCAGCTTTCCCACCCCCTCTCTCCGTTCGGGGCCCGCCTTCCGGCGCGCCCCTCTCCAACAGGACTCGTCGACCATATGTCGCGCGTCGCAGGACGCACAACTTATTTACGAGAATTTCTCCGACGAGTTTGTCGAGCCCCCTGCGGAGCCCGAGAACGGCTCCCCCTCAACGATCCGCACGACCCACGATCTCCAGGATCTCCGCGCCGTACCGCTCGATCTTCGCGGGCCCGAGTCCGTTGATCCGAGCGAGCGCGGCCGTGCTGGTGGGCCGGGTCTCCGCGATCGCGGCGAGCGTCGTGTCCACGACCACCGTGAAGGCCGGCTTGTCCGTCTCCTGCGCGACCTGACGCCGCCACTCGCGCAGGCTCTCGAACAGCTCGCGGTCGTACTCCCCCGTGAGCCGCAGCTTCGCCTGCCCGGCGCGCGGGCGGCGCGTGCCGTGCGCCCCCGGCTCGTCCGGCCACAGCCCGTCGAGGAAGCGGGTCCGACGCCGCGTCGCGCGGCCACCCGGGTTGCGCGACCGGGCGAACGACAGCTCGAGGTGCTCGCGGGCACGCGTGATGCCCACGTAGAGCAGGCGCCGCTCCTCCGCGATCGCCTCGTCGGTCTCCGCGAGCGAGATCGGCATGAGCCCCTCGCTCGTGCCCGCGAGGAACACGGCGTCCCACTCGAGGCCCTTGGCCGCGTGCAGCGACGCGAGCGTGACGCCCTCCACGGTCGGGGCGTGCTGCGCCGCGGCGCGCTCGTCGAGCTCGGCGACGAAGGTCGCGACCGTCGGCGCCGGTCCCTCGGCCGCCTGCGCGAGCGCCGCGACGTCGTCCGCGAGCGCGACGAGCGCCTGCGTGGACTCCCACCGCTCGCGTGCCGCGCCGCGCGCCGCGGGCGGCTCGGGCGCCCAGCCGGCCGCCGCGAGGACGTCGCGCACCGTCTCGGGCATCGCGACCTCGGGGTCGGCCGAGCGAGCCGCCCCGCGCAGGAGCACGATCGCGTCGCGCACCTCCTTGCGCTGGAAGAAGCGCTCGCCGCCCCGGACGAGGTAGCCGATGCCGGCGTCCGCGAGCGCCGACTCGAACGCCTCCGACTGCGCGTTGGTGCGGTAGAGGACCGCGATCTCGCTCGCGCGCGTCCCCGCCGCGAGCAGGCGCGAGATCCGCTGGGCGATGCCGGTCGCCTCGGCCTCGTCGTCGTCGTACGCCGTGAACGCGACCGGCGGGCCCGCGGGCCGCTGGGCGACGAGCTCGAGCGCCTGGTGCGCCCCGCCCGCGCGCCCGGCGCGCGCGAGGAGCTGGTTCGCGAGGTTCACCACCTGCGGCGTCGAGCGGTAGTCGCGCACGAGCCGGATGACCTGGGCGCCCGGGTGCGTGCGCGAGAACGTGAGGAGGTGGTGCGGCGTCGCGCCCGTGAACGAGTAGATCGTCTGCGACGGGTCCCCGACGACGCACAGCTCCTCACGCCCCCCGAGCCACTGGTCGAGGACGAACTGCTGGAGCGGCGAGACGTCCTGGTACTCGTCGACGACGAAGTGGCGGTACTGGCGCCGCACCTCGTCCGCGACCCCGCCCTGCGTCGCGAGCATGTCGCCGAGCATGAGGAGCACGTCCTCGAAGTCGATGACCGAGCGCTCGGTCTTCACGTCCTCGTACGCGGTGATGAGGCGCGCGACGGTCTGGTGGTCGTACCCGGCGGGCGGCTCGCGGTCGATCGCCTCGCACGCCCGGACGTAGTCGTCCGCGGTGACGAGGGAGACCTTGGCCCACTCGACCTCGGACGACAGGTCGCGCACCGCGACGCGGTCCACGCCGACCCCGAGCCGGCGGGCCGACTCGGCGATCACCGGGGCCTTGTGCTCGAGGATGCGCGGCGGCGCGCCCCCGACGACCTTGGGCCAGAAGTATCCGAGCTGTCGTAGCGCCGCCGCGTGGAACGTGCGCGCCTGGACGCCCGTCGCCCCGAGCTCGCGCAGGCGCGTGCGCATCTCGCCCGCGGCCCGCGCGGTGAAGGTCACGGCGAGCACGCTCGTCGGGGCGTACACCCCGGTGCGGACGCCGTAGGCGATGCGGTGCGTGATCGCGCGCGTCTTGCCCGTCCCGGCCCCGGCGAGCACGCACACCGGACCGCGCAGCGCGACGGCGACGTCGCGCTGGTCGGGGTCGAGAGCTTCGAGGATCTCGTCGGCGGTACGCAGGGACGGCGGACGTGAGACCGGTGGCGTGGACATCACCCGCGATTCTCGCAGGCGCCGGTGACACGCGCGCCGGTCCGCGCGCACGGTGGGAACAGCACGGAAGCCACCGGTGTTACCGTCACGACCGATCGACCGCGGCACGCGCCGCCCGGACCAGCACCAGGAGAGCCCTCGATGAGCACCGCCCCGACCCTTCCCGACGCCGGCTCGATCGTCATGTACTCGACGAGCTGGTGCGGGTACTGCCGCCGCCTGAAGACGCAGCTCGACTCCGAGGGCATCGGCTACACCGAGGTGAACATCGAGGAGACCCCGGGGACCGCGGAGTTCGTGGAGTCGGTGAACGGCGGCAACCAGACGGTCCCGACCGTCGTCTTCCCCGACGGCTCCGCCGCGACCAACCCGTCGCTCGCCGAGGTCAAGCAGCGCCTCGCCGCCTGACCCACCTGCTGAGTGCTGGGTATCTGTCGTCCACGGCTCGTCGGGACGACGAATACCCAGCACTCAGCGGTCAGCGTCGGCACCCGGTGGTCAGGGGTCGGGGAGGCGGTCGCCGAACCAGTCCTCGACGAGCGAGCGCGCGATGGACGCGCGGCCCGGGAGCAGCACCTCCCCGGAGCCGACCGCGGCGGCGAGCCCGGGGCGCGTGAACCACCGCGCGTCGGTGAGCTCGACGCCGTCGACCCGCAGGTCCGTCGTCAGCGCCCGCGCGGCGAACCCCAGCATGAGCGACGCCGGGAACGGCCACGGCTGGCTCCCGCGGTAGGCGACCTCGCCGACGACGACCCCCGCCTCCTCCGCGACCTCGCGCCGGACCGCGCTCTCCAGCGACTCGCCGGGCTCGACGTACCCGGCGAGCGTGGAGAAGCGCCGCTCGGGCCAGTGTGCGGCGTGCCCGAGCAGCAGCCGCTCGTCGTCGCCCTCGCCGTGCACGACCGTCATGATGACCGCCGGGTCCGTGCGTGGGTACAGCTCCACGCCCTGCGCGACGCACCGCCGCGTCCACCCGCCGTTCTCGACCGTCGTCCGGCCGCCGCAGCGCGGGCACCGGGTGTGGTTCGCGTGCCACGCCGCGAGCGCGACGGCCTCGGTCGCGAGCCCGGCGAGGGGCGCGTCGAGCCCGCCGACGAGCTCGCGCAGCCCCGACCACGACCGCTCGCGCGCGAGGACCGCGAACGGGTCGGACGCGTCGACGCCCTCGATGTCGACCTCCTCCGCGTCCGCGTCGTCGGGCAGGACGAGCGCGACGTACGTCGTGCCGTCGCCCTCCCCGAGGAAGAGCCAGCGCGCCTGGTCCTCGTCGGCCGCGACGCCGACGTCGGAGAGGTCCGCCGGGTCGAGCAGCGCGACGCCGTCCGTCGGGCTCGCCCCGGCGAGCGCGAGCCGACCGCGGTGGACGAGCACGACGCGCGTCGCGGGATCTGTCCGGAGCGTCCGCACGAGGTCGGGCTCGGCGCGCCGGTGGGCCGCGCGGTCGAGGACCGCACCGTCGAGCGGCAGCGGGAGGTCGCGGAGGGTGGTCCTGGGGAGCGTGCCCGACGACGGCCGGGCGGCGGGGATGGTCACCCTCCGACCGTAGGCCACGCGGACGGCGTGGGTGCCCCGGGACCCGGGCGGGGAGCGACTACCGTGGTCGGGTGCCTCGCTCACCGCTGACCCTCGCCGCGCTCGCGACCGCCGCCGTGCCGGGGCTCGACGCACGCAGCGCTCGGCCCGTCGAGGACCCGGGCGACTACGACACGGCCGTCGTCACCGATGCCGACGGGGCCCGGTGGACCGTGCGCGCCCCGCGCAGCCTCCAGGCAGGTGCGGCGCTCGAGGCCGAGGCGGAGCTCCTCACCTCGCTCCAGCTCTACGCCGACTCCGGGGTGCTCTCCTTCGCGGTCCCGCGCATCAGCGGCACGGCGCTCCTGCCGGAGGGCGGGCGCGCGGTCGTGCACCCGGCGCTCGACGGCACGGCGCTCGACGTGGACGGCCTGCGCCCGGGGCCGGGGCTCGCCGCCGACCTGGGGCGGGTGCTCGCGTCGATCCACGAGCTGCCCCGCACGATCGTCGACGACGCGGGCCTGCCCGGGTACGACGTCGAGGAGTACCGCGCGCGCCGGATGGCCGAGCTCGACGAGGCCGCGGCGACCGGGAAGGTGCCGGCGGCCCTCCTGCGCCGCTGGGAGACCGCGCTCGAGGACGTGTCCCTGTGGCGGTACCAGCCCGTCGTCGTGCACGGCGACCTCGGCCCCGAGCAGGTCCTCGTCGCGCGCGGCCGCGTCGTCGCCGTGACCGACTGGGCGAGCGCGCGCGTCGCCGACCCCGCGGACGACCTCGCGTGGCTGCTCGTGTCCGCCCCGCCCGAGGCGATCGACTCGATCATGGAGGCGTACCAGCTGCGCCGCACCGAGCTCACGGACAAGAACCTCGTGGACCGCGCGCTCCTCGTCGGCGAGCTCGCGCTCGCGCGCTGGCTCCTGCACGGCGTGCGGCACGGGCTCGACGACGTCGTCGCCGACGCGCTCGACATGCTCGCCGACCTGGACGAGGCGACGCAGGGCGCCGACGACTGACCGCGCGGCCGCCGTGCGACGTGCGCGGTCGCGGTCGCGGCTGTCGTCGGCCGCGCCCGGCGCGCAAGGGTCACCCCGCGATCAGCGCCTCGATCTCCGCCTCGCCCAGCAGCCGGCGCGGCCGCACGGTCTCGTCGGACGCGACGTAGTAGAACGCGGCGTTGACCTTCTCGAGCGGCAGTCCGGTCCATCGCGACCACGCGAGCCGGTAGACCGCGAGCTGCACCTCGCGCACGCTGCGCGCGGCGGCGTCGGTCGGCGCGCGGCCCGTCTTCCAGTCGACCACCACGACGGCGTCCCGGGCCCCGCCTGCGTGCTCCGGCAGCTCGGGGAACACCGCGTCGATGCGCGAGCGCAGGACCGTCGCCCCGACGGGGGTCTCGACGTCGACCTCGACGGCGAGAGGCGTGCGGCCGGCCCACCCGGAAGCGAGGAACGTGCGCTGGAGCGTGTCGAGGTCCGCGTCCGGGTCGAGGTCCTCGTCGTCCGCGCCGGGCAGGTCCTCGACGTCCAGGAGCGAGGACGTCGTGAAGTAGCGCTCGGCCCACAGGTGGAACCTCGTGCCCCGGCGCGCGTGCACCGTGGGCTCGACCGGGACCGGGCGCCGCAGGTGCAGCGCGTACTCGTCACGGTCGGCCGCGAGCCGCACGAGGCTCGACGCCGAGACGTGCGCCGGGAGCTCGACCTCCCGGCCCGACCGCTCGGCCCGCTCCGCGAGCAGGACCCGGGCGAGCGCGACGAGGTCACGACCCTCGCCGTCGACCAGCACGCCGGTGGGCGCGGTGAGCCCGGCAGGTCCGCCCGCGGCATGGCCGGCCACCGGGTCGAGCGCCCCGCCGGGCTCGCTGCCGGGCTCGCTGCTCGGCTCGCTGCCGGAAGGTGTCGGGCTGGGGGCGCCGTGGTCGGGGACGGCACCACTACCCGCGCCGATGCCCGCCCCGCCGACGGCACGCCGGGCACGCGCCTCGCGGGCCCGCTCGACGGCCGCCGCGGTGCTGCGCAGGACCGCACGCGCCGACCCCTCGGGCGCGTCGTCGGACGCGGGCCACTCGCCGGTGACCTCGACGTCCTCGAGCGGGTTCGTGTCGTCGGGGCCTGGCGGCCGGGACCAGCCGTCCGCGCCGACGACCCCGGACTCGACGAGCTCCAGGAGGAACGGCGAGAGCACGCGCGGGCGCGAGCCCGTCTGCCACCACGACGCGGTGAGGTACAGCTCCCGGCGCGCCCGGGTGAACGCGACGTACGCGAGCCGGCGCTCCTCCCCGAGCTGGTGCTCGCCGCTCGCCGCGCGGAACTCGTCGCGCCGCGCCACGAGCTCCTTGGTGTCGGACGCGAGGTCGAAGCGGAACTCCGGCAGGTCGGCCGCGTCGCCGCGCAGCGGGTACGGGAGCTGGCTCACGTCGGTGAGCCACCCGCTGTCCGCGCGCACGCCCGAGGACGACTGCGCCGTCGTCGGGAACACGCCGTCGACGAGCCCGGGGACGACGACGACGTCCCACTCGAGGCCCTTCGCGGCGTGCGCGGTGATGACCTGCACGGCGTCCGGGTCGGGCTCGCGCACCGGGAGGTCCAGCCCGTTCTCCCTGCTCGAGGCGACGCCGAGCCAGGCGAGGAACGCGCCGAGCGTCACGACGTCGGCCGTCTGGGTGAACGTCGCGGCGACGTCCCGGAACGCGTCGAGGTGCTCGCGTGCCCGGTCGCTCACGGCCTCCGGGTCGACGAGCCGGCGCGACGCGAGGAGGGCCTCGTTCGTGGCCGCCTCGACGTCGAGCCCGAGCGCGCGCTCCGCCTCGACGACGAGCTCCGGCAGCGAGAGGTAGGTGAGCCCGCGCAGCGCGCGCAGGGTGCGCGCCAGCGCCGACAGGCGGGCGTGGCCCTGCGCCGTGAGCGTGCGCCCGTCCCCCGCGGGCTCGCCCGGCGCGGGCAGGTCGTCGAGAGCGTCGACGATCGAGCGGTGGTCGGCCACGTCGCCCTCGACGACCGCGGCACCGTCGTCGGGGCCCTGCCCGGCGCTCCGCCGCCGCGCGCCGAGCGCGCCCTCGATGCGCGCGAGGTCCGCGGCGCGGCTCCCCAGCGCGTGCAGGTCGGCCGCGCCGAGGTGGAGACGCGGCCCGGTCAGGAGCCGGACGAGCGCGTCGCCGCGCGAGGGGTCGTGCACGGCCTCGAGCAGCGCGACGACGTCGACGACCTCCGGCGTCGTCAGCAGACCGCCGAGCCCGACGACCTCCACGGGCAGTCCGCGACGGCGCAGCGCGACCTCGACCGCCGCGAACTGGCTGCGCTTGCGGCACAGGACCGCGGCGGTGGCGCGCCCGCCCGGCGCGCCCGCCGGCCGCCAGCGCGCCGCGACGAGCTCCGCGACCGCAGCCGCCTCCTCCTCCGCGGTGGCCGCGACGTGCGCCGACACCCTGCCCGGCCCGGCGTCCGGGCGCAGCGCGAGCGGCGGCACCTCGACCCGGTCGCCGGAGCTCGGCCGGGCGCCGCCCCGCAGCGGGCCCGCGGTGACGTTCGCCGCGGCGAGCACCGCGGCGTCGTTGCGCCACGACGTCGACAGGAAGCGCACGGCCGACCGGTCGCCCGCCGCGCGCGGGAACCGCTCGGGGAACCGGGCGAGGCCGCCCGCGCTCGCGCCGCGCCAGCCGTAGATCGACTGGTGCGGGTCGCCGACGGCCGTCACGGGGTGCCCGCCGCCGAACAGCCCCGCGAGGAGCTCGACCTGGGCGTGCGACGTGTCCTGGTACTCGTCGAGCAGGACGACCCGGAACCGCGCCCGCTCCGTCTCCCCCACGACCGGGACCTCGCGCGCGAGGCGGGCCGCGAGCGCCACCTGGTCGCCGAAGTCGAGGGAGTCGGTCGCGCGCTTGCGGCGCCGGTACTCCGCGACGACGTCGAGCAGCCGGACGCGCTCCGCGACGTCGCCGACGAGCTTCTCGACCTCCTTGGTCCGGGCCTTCTGCCGCGGGCCGAGCGGCAGCGCGTCGAGCTGCTCGACGATGCCGGCGAGCCGGTCGCGGGCGTCGGCGGGCTCGAGCAGGTGCTCGCCGAGCGCGCCCGACAGCCCGAGCACCGCCGCGACGACGGTGCTCAGGGCACGGTCGGTGCCGAGGTCGTCGTCCCAGCCCTCGACGACCTCGGACGCGAGCTGCCACTGCTGCGCCTCGCCCAGGAGCCGCGCACCGGGCTCGACGCCGACGCGCAGGCCGTGGTCGCCGACGAGCGACGCGGCGTAGGCGTTGTAGGTCGCGACCGTCGGCCGGTCGAGCAGCGACAGGGCCGACGACGCCCCGCCGCGGGCGCGCGCGAGCTGCGCGAGCCGTACCTGGACGCGCTCGGCGAGCTCGCCGGCCGCCTTGCGCGTGAAGGTCAGGCCGAGCACGGCGTCCGGGGGGACGAGCTCGTTCGCGATGAGCCAGACGACGCGCGCCGCCATCGTCTCCGTCTTGCCGGATCCGGCTCCGGCGACGACGAGCGTGGGCTCGAGCGGCGCCTCGATCACCTCGACCTGCTCCGGGGTCGGCCGGGGGCGACCGAGCAGGTCGGCGATCTGCGTCGCGGACAACGTCGGACGGGACGGCTCGACGGCCCCCGCGAGGCGGGCGGTGCTCTCGACCGGGACCCCGTCGGCCGCGACCAGCCGGACCGTGGGCTCCGGCTCCGGGAGCTCGAACAGCTCGCTGCTCACGCCACGACCCTCCTGCCCTCGGGCTGCACCGGGCACGCGCGCCGCACCGGGCACATCTCGCACAGCCCGTTCTGGCGGGCCGTGAACGTCGCCGCCGACATCGTCCCGGCGGCCTCCTCGACGAGGTCGCGCGCCCAGCTCGACCCGTCGGGAGCGGGGTCGAGCGCGGGCTGCGGCACGACGGCGGGGCCGACGTGCGTGCTCCCGACGTAGACGAGCTGCGCGCCCGCGCTCCGCGTCCCCTCGGGCACGTCGAGCGCGCCCGCCTCGACCGCGACCTGGTACGCGCCGAGCTGCGGGTGCTCGGCCCCCTCCGCCTTGGTCGCCGTGCGCCGCCCCGTCTTGAGGTCGACGACGCGGACCTTCCCCTCTCCCGCGGCCTCGACCCGGTCGATCGTCCCGCGCAGCCGCGCACGGCCCACGGTGACGTCGAACGTCGGCTCGACGAGGAGCGGCTCCCCCGCCTGCGCGACGTAGGCCGCGAGCTTCTCGATCATGCGGTCGGCGCGGCGACGGAGCTGGCGGGTCGGCCAGCCCTCGGGCAGAGCGAGCTCGGCCCAGCGACGGTCGAGCTCCGCGCGCAGCTCCGTGAGCGAGCCCGACGGGTGGCTCTCCGCGATCGAGTGCACCAGCGTCCCGAGGCTCTGGTGCGTCGCGTCCGGGGCCGTCCCGCCCGCGGCCTCGAGCGACCACCGCAGGGGGCACGTCGTGACGGTCTCGACCTTCGAGGGCGAGACCGTCACGGTCTCCGCCGGGGCCCGCAGGGACGCGGTGCTCGACACGCCGGCGACGCCGTACCAGGTCTCGGTCCGGGCCTCCGGGACGCCGAGCGCGCCGAGGTCGGCGAGGAGCGTGGCCGCGGCGACCGCGCGCGCGTCCGGGACGTCGGACGCGTGCGACTCGCGCGCCGCGGTCTCGACGAGCACGCCGCGAGCGGCGGCGACGAGCCCGCGCAGGTCGAGCGGCGCGCCCACGCGCAGGTGACGGCGCCCGTCGGGTGCCGTCCCGGGCGCGGGTCCGACGACCGCCCCACCTGCCGCGGCCGGGCCGGGCGACCCGTCGTCCGGCCCGTCGGTGCCGCCCGGGCCCTCGTCCGGGCCGTCGGGGCCGGAGGGCGGGACGACGAGGTCGCAGAACACCGACGGCGCCTCCTCCGCGTCCTGGACCGCCGTCACGACCAGGCGTCGGGTCGCGCGCGAGGTCGCGACGACGAAGGCGCGCAGCTCGTCCGCGAGCACCTGCGCCCGGGCCTGCGCCCCCACCCCGTGCGCGTCGTGGGCGCGGCCCGCCAGGAGCTCGACGAGCGCCTGCGAGCCGAGCAGCGAGTCGCGCAGCCGCAGGTCGGGCCACACGCCGTCCTGCACGCCCGCGACCACGACGACGTCCCACTCGCGCCCGGCGGCGCCCGCGGGCGTCAGGGCCGCCACCGCGTCCGCGCCGCTCGCGCTCGCCGCGAGCGAGTCGGCGGGGAGGTCCTGCGAGGCGAGGTACTCGACGAACGCTCCCGCCGGGGCTCCTGGCATGCGGTCGACGAACGTCTCCGCGGCGCGGAACAGCGCGAGGACCGCGTCGAGGTCGCGGTCCGCCCGGGCACCGGCCGGACCCCCGTCGAGCGCGGCCGAACGCCACCGGTCCGCCAGGCCCGTCGCTGCCCACGCCGCCCAGAGCACCGTCTGCGCCGTCGCGCCGGGCTCCGCCGCCGCCGTCCGGCCCGCCTCGAGCGCGCGCGCGACGGCGACCGGGCCGCGTCGCACGGTCGGGGCGAGGGTCGCCGCGCGTGCCGGGTCCTGCAGCAGCTCGACCAGCAGCGCGTCCGACGAGCGCCCGCCACCGCCCTCGATCTCCTCGGCGCGCAGCGCCCGCCGCAGCCGACGGAGCGCGACGACGTCGAGCGCACCGACCGGGGACGTGAGCAGGGCCGCGGCGGTGAACGGGTCGAGGGCGTCCGGGTCGTCCGCGTCCGCCACGCACACCCGGACCGCCGCGAGCAGGGGCGCGACCGCCGGCTCGTCACGCAGCGGGACGTCCGAGCCGAGCAGGGTCACCGGCACCGACGCCGCGACGAGCTCTCGCCGCAGCGCCGCGAGCCGCGTCCCGGTGCGCGCGACGACCGCCATCCGGTGCCACGGCGTGCCGTGCAGCAGGTGCTCGGCCCGCAGCTCGCGCGCGACGTACGCCGCCTCCTGCGCCACGGCCGACAGCACGACGACCTGGACGGGCGCGGCGGCCCGGGGCTCGGCGCCCGTGCCGTGCCCCGGGGGCACGTCCACCGGACCGGACGCGTCGTCCGCGCCCGCGACGTCGGCGGGCACGCCCCGGGGGCCGGCACCGCGGTGCACCGCACCCGCGACGGTGCCGACCTGCGCCGCGACCCGGCGCGTCACGTCCCGCAGCGCGGCGTCCTGCCGCCACGCCGTGCCGAGCACGGCAACGCGCGCGCCGAGCTCGCCACGGCGGGCGCCGTCCCGACGGGCCGGGGCCGACGCGCGGCCCACGAGCCCCGGGCTCGCCCCGCGGAACGTCTGCACCGCGGAGTCGGGGTCGCCGAGCAGCACGAGCCGGGCGCCGTCGTCGTGCAGCACGTGCAGGAGGCGCGCGGTCGCGACCGTCGCCTCCTGGTAGTCGTCGACGACGACGAGGTCCCAGCGTGGCCGGGCGGCGTCGGGCACCTCGTCGTCCCACGCGAGCAGCGCCTCCGCCGCCTCGTCGACGACGATCGCCGGGTCGAACCGGGCGCCCGCGTCCGGGGTCCCCGACCGCAGCGCCGTGACGTCCAGGTACTCCGCGAAGAGCTGGGCGCCGAGCGTCCACTCCGGGCGGTCGTAGCGCTCCCCGAGGGCCGCGAGGTCCGTGGGGGTCAGGCCACGCTCCGCCGCACGCATGAGCAGGTCGCGCAGCTCCTGGCGCAGACCGCGCAGCCCGAGCGTCTCGGGGGGCAGGCCCGGCGGCAGGGCGAGCGGCGCCCCGAGGTGCGCGAGGTCGCCCTCGAGGTGGCCCTCGAGCAGCTCGGAGAGCACGAGGTCCTGCTCCGGGCCGGAGATGAGCGTGGGCGGCGGCTCGCCGAGCGCCGCGGCACGCTCGCGGAGGACGGCGAACGCCGCGGAGGCCGCGGTCCGCACCATCGGCGCGCCGACCGTCCGACGGGCGCGCGCGGACAGCCGGTCACGGAGCGCCGACGCGGCGCGGCGGGTCGAGGCGAGCAGGAGGACGCGCTCCGGGGCGGTCCCGGACGCGAGGGCGGCGAGCACGACCTCCTGGGCGACGAGGGTCTTCCCCGTCCCGGGAGCCCCGACGACGACCGTCGCGCCGGGACCGGACGCCGCCGCGACCGCCGCCCGTTGGGCGTCGTCGAGCTCGACGTCGGCCTCGTGGTCGCGCGACCGCGCGACGAGGCGAGGGGCGGTCGTCCTGGGCACGGCCCGATCCCATCACGAACCACCCACACCGCCCGCACCGGGCGGCGTCGCGCGACCGGCGCGCGACGAGCGGACGGCTACGGGACGGGCCACCCGTTGGGCACGCAGCCCTGCGCCGAGATGGACTGCTGGACCATCACGGGCGCGACCGCGCCCGGCGCCGGGCAGTCCTCGTGGCCGTGCCCGAGCACGTGCCCCACCTCGTGGTTGACGAGGTACTGCCGGTACGTCGCGACGTCGTCCCCGAAGTCGGGGGCGCCGACCACCCAGCGCTCGAAGTTGAGCACGGCGACCCCGGACACGGAGTTGCCGCACGAGTACTTCCCCTCGGTCGCGAGCGGCGCGCACAGCCGGTCCGTCGTCGCGGGGCTCGCGAGCACGACGCGGATCGACGCGTCGTCCGCGGCGGTCCGGGAGAACGTCACGCCGTCGGGGCCCGACCACCCGCGCGGGTCGTTGAGCGTGGCCAGCACCGCGGTCGCGAGCACCTCTCCGTCGACGGGGAGCCCGGCCTCGACCTCGACGCGGACCGAGCGGACCGTCCCGCCGCCCGGCGCGGGCGCCTCGCCCGGGACCACGACGAGCGTGCCGCCGAGGTCGGGCTCGACGACGACCTCGCCCACGAGGCCCGAGCCCGGCTCCGCGACGGGGGGCTCGGGCGTCGGGACCGGCGCGGGCACCGGGACCGCGGCCGTCGCGTCGGGCTCGGGAGCCGGCGCCGGCGTCACCACGGCGTCCGGACGAGGTGCGAGGAGCCCGAGCGCGCCCGGACCGGTCGCCGTGCTCCCGGTGGTGGCGGCGCGCTCGGCCTGCGAGCGGCTCGCCGCATCCGTGTCGTCCCGGACAGGTGCGGGCGGGTCCGTGCGGTCCGCCGCCGCAGGGAGCTCGGCGCCCGGCGGCACCGGGACGTCCCACACCTCCGCCGTCGCCGCGCCGCCGCCGAACCCGACCACGAGGCACGCGGCGACCGCCGCCCCGTGCCGGAGCCCCCTCGACGAGCGCGTCTCGCGGGGTCTCGCGGGCCGGTTCGGGGTGGTATGTCTGTCGGGCACGCGCCCATCGTCCCACCCCTCGCGACACGAGGTCGACACCGGGGGCGGTTTCCGTATCCTCCCCCCATGACGGGAGCCAGCGAGGGACGCGCACGCGTCACGGCGGGGGCGCCCAGGGGCGCACGCACCCGGATGCCCCGGGACGAGCGTCGCGCCCAGCTCCTGACGATCGCCGAGGAGCTCTTCGCCTCGCACGGCTACCACCACATCTCGATGGACGACATCGCGGACCGCGCCGGGGTCGGCAAGCCCGTGCTGTACCGGCACTTCCCCTCGAAGCTCGACCTCTACCTCGCGATCGTCGACGACCAGGGCGAACGCCTGGTCCGCGCCGTCCACCGCACGCTCGACCCGTTCCGCGAGCCGGCGCCGGGCGTCCCCGCGGGAGACCTCGACGCGCTCGCGGTCGACGGTCTCGCCGTGATCGAGGGCATCGTCCGGGCGTACGTCGCCTACGCGCGCTCGGCCGGGCGGTCCGCGGCGCTGCTGTTCGAGTCCGACGTCATGCGCGACCCGGTCGTCCGGGCGCGCGTCCTCGCACCCGACGCCCGGATCGCGGGCGCGTTCGCCGACGTCCTCGTCCGGATCGCGGACCTCGACGCCGACGAGGCGCTCGTCGTCTCGCGGACGTGCACGGCCGTCGGCCGCGCCGCCGCGACCGAGGCGGTGCGCCCCGACGGGAGCGCGACGGCGGACGACGTCACGCGCCTCGTCCCGCGCCTCGTGTGGCGCGGGGTGCACGGCATGCTGCGCCGGCCGCGGACCGGGTCCGTCGAGGGCGGTGCGCCCGCCGGGTCGTCGGCGGGAATCTGACTACTATCGAACGCGTTGTCGCCGGTGGGCGCCCCCGGGCGTCCCGAGGCCCGTCGTCGCTGCGCCTGGCGCAGCCGCTGTGAGGAGAAGCTGTGGAAGTCACGATCGGTGTGCAGAACCTGGCCCGTGAGCTCGTCGTCGACACGGACCTGTCCGCCGAGGCCGTGGCGACCGCGGTCGCCGACGCGCTGGGCGGCGCCCCGGCGCTCGAGCTCACGGACTCGCGCGGTCGTCGCGTGATCATCCCGACGGCGTCGCTCGGCTACGTCGAGATCGGCACCGAGGAGCAGCGCAAGGTCGGCTTCGGCTCCCTCTGACCGAGGCCGACCAGGTCGTACGAGCATGCGGTTGCCGCCCGTCACCAGCACGTGGCGGGCGGCGACGGCGTCCTCGACGCTCCCGGGCCGGTGCGACCGGTGGAGCCAGAGGCTCAGGCGGCGAGGCCGAGGCGGTCCATGCGGCGGGAGTGCTCGGCGGTGAGGCGCGAGAAGACCCAGGACTGGGTCGCGGGCGCGGGGCCGTTCCCTGGACCGTCCGGCGCGTCGGCGGCCACGGCGTCCACCCCCGCGGCGACCAGCCGCGCGAGCGCCGGGCGCCGGGACAGGACGACGCCGACGACGCCGAGCGCCTCGCCGACGAGCCGCCGACCCCACAGCGCGAGGCGGGACGCGAGCACGGGGTCCGCGGCGGCGGCGTCCGCGATGACCGGCGCGTAGCGCTGAGCCGGCGTGTCCTGGGTGAGCGCGTCCACGACGACGGCGCGCGAACGCTCGTCGAGGCCCTGCGCGGCGAGCAGGCAGAAGTCGTCCGCGACGCCCTGGCCCACGTACCCCTTGAGGATCCCCTCCCACCACGTGCTGGGACGCGTGCGGGCGTCGAAGTCGTCGAAGAGGCCGTCGAAGGCCGTCATGCAGTCGGCTGAGTCTCCGCCCAGCTCGTCGACGCGCACGAGCACGCGCTCCTGCCGGTCGAGCATGGCCGCCGCGAGCCGCGAGAGCGCCTGTCGCTGGCGCAGCGTGGGCGCGTGCGCGGCGTCGCCCGCGAGGCGCCCGAAGCTCGCGAGCTCGGTGTACGCGACGAGGCCGAGCAGCTCGACCGCGTCCGCGTGGTCCACGGTGGACAGGGTCGTGGGGCTCACGTGCTCGGTGTCGCTCATCGGGCCAGGATAGTTCTCCGATATCATGGCGGGCGTACATCGGTTGCCCGGTCGTCCAGACCTCACGCTCGTCACACGAACGACGACGGCACGGCACGGTCCGCAGCGCGGGCCGGGCCACGACATCCCACGATCGGCTGCCGGCCACGAGGTGCGTACGACCGCGACCGGGAGCCTCCCGGGACCGGGCCCCGCCGGGCCCGCCGACGGTCGCGCGTGCCCGAACGAGACAGAGGCACCAGTGACCACCACAGACGCGACCCCTGACGTGAGCGCGGACGCGACGACCGTCGCAGCGAGCGTCCACGCGGACAACACCACCTTCGCCGACTTCGGCGTGCGCCAGGAGATCGTCGACGCGCTCTCCGACGCGGGGATCGTCCAGCCGTTCCCCATCCAGGCGATGACGCTCCCGGTCGCCATGTCCGGCCACGACATCATCGGCCAGGCCAAGACCGGTACCGGCAAGACCCTCGGCTTCGGCGTGCCGCTCCTGCACCGCGTCGTCGCCCCGGGTGAGCCCGGCTTCGACGAGCTGCCCTCCCCCGGCAAGCCGCAGGCGCTCGTCGTCGTCCCGACGCGCGAGCTCGCGGTCCAGGTCGCGAACGACCTCACCACGGCCTCGAAGCGCCGCTCGGTGCGCATCGTCCAGCTCTACGGCGGGCGCGCCTACGAGCCCCAGGTCGAGGCTCTGACGCGCGGCGTCGAGGTCGTCGTCGGCACGCCGGGCCGCATGATCGACCTCATGAACCAGGGCCACCTCAACCTCACGCGCGCCGCGACCGTGGTCCTCGACGAGGCGGACGAGATGCTCGACCTCGGGTTCCTCCCGGACGTCGAGAAGATCCTGGCGCGCACGCCCGCGCAGCGGCACACGATGCTCTTCTCGGCGACCATGCCGGGCGCCGTCGTCTCGATGGCGCGCCGGTACATGAAGCAGCCGACGCACATCCGCGCGAACGACCCGGACGACGGCGGCCAGACGGTCAAGAACATCGAGCAGGTCGTCTACCGCGCGCACGCGCTGGACAAGGTCGAGATGCTCGCGCGCATCCTCCAGGCCGAGGGCCGCGGCCGCACGATCGTGTTCGCCCGGACCAAGCGGACCGCGGCGAAGGTCGCGGACGAGCTCGTCGACCGCGGCTTCGCCGCCGGCTCGATCCACGGCGACCTCGGGCAGGGCGCGCGCGAGCAGGCGCTGCGCGCGTTCCGCAACGGCAAGATCGACGTGCTCGTCGCGACGGACGTCGCGGCGCGCGGCATC
Organism: Cellulosimicrobium protaetiae; assembly: GCF_009708005.2. Taxonomy (NCBI): domain Bacteria; kingdom Bacillati; phylum Actinomycetota; class Actinomycetes; order Micrococcales; family Promicromonosporaceae; genus Cellulosimicrobium; species Cellulosimicrobium protaetiae. The sequence goes on from NZ_CP052757.1 coordinate 3,689,421, forward strand.
GACGTCGAGGACGTCACGCACGTCGTGAACTACCAGTGCCCCGAGGACGAGAAGACCTACCTGCACCGCACCGGCCGCACCGGCCGCGCGGGCAACAAGGGCACCGCGGTGACGTTCGTCGACTGGGACGACATCCCCCGCTGGTCGCTCATCGACAAGGCCCTCGACCTCGGCATCCCGGAGCCGGTCGAGACGTACTCGAGCTCGCCGCACCTGTACACCGACCTGCACATCCCCGAGGGCACGAAGGGCCGCCTCCCGAAGGAGCGGCGCACGCTCGCGGGGCTCGAGGCGGAGGAGATCGAGGACCTCGGCGAGACCGGCAAGCGACACACGCCGGCCGGTGGTTCGCGGGGTCGCCAGGGCGGCAGGTCCGACGGCGGTCGCGGACGCTCCGAGGGCGAGCGCGGTCGGTCCGGCGGCCAGGGCCGTTCCGGCGGGCGTCGCGCGGAGGGTGAGCGCTCGGGCGGTCGTGCCGAGGGCGAGCAGGCCGACGCCACCGCCCAGGGCGCGCAGCCCGAGGGCGGCGAGCGTCGCCGTCGGTCCCGCAACCGCCGCCGCACGCGCGGTGGTCGCCCCGTCGAGCAGCAGGGCGGCGGCGCGCCGGCCGCCCAGCCCGCCGAGTAGTCCGGAGCGCCCCGCAGCCCGACGACGAACCCCGGGTCGCTCCCCACGGTCACCGCACCGTGGGGAGCGACCCGGGGTTCGTCGCGTCCGGCTCAGCCGCAGGCGGTCGCGGCCAGGTCGACGTCCACCACGGTGGGCGGCCCGTCGAGCGCACCCGCCACCCTCGCCGTCACGGTCGCGGTCGACGCCGGGACGGACACCGACCGCGTCGAGAACGTCTGGTACGCCGAGGCGCCGGGCGCGACCGCGGCGACCGTCCGCGTCCCCCACGGGGTCGCGAGCACCACGTCGAGCGTCGTGTCGTCCGTGTTGAGCGCGCGCACCGCGACAGCGGCACGACCGGCCAGGCAGCGCACCTGCGCCTCGACCTCGACGTGCGGCCCCTCCTCGGGCGAGACCTCGGAGTACAGGTCGGCGACCGCCTGCGCGTCGAGCGCGCCGGTGTACACCCTCAGGTCGTCGACCTCCATCGCCGCGGCGTCGGTCGCGCCCGGCCACCCGGGGGCGTCCCAGAGGCGGCCGAGCTGGTCGATCCCGAGCGTCGCCGTCGCCGGGACCTGGCCCACCTCGACACCGTCGGCGTAGACCCGTGTCGTGGCGCCGTCCGCGGTGAGGGCCAGGTGCACCCACTCGTCCAGCGGGGTCGCGTACCCGGAGACGTCGTCGGCGACCCCGAGGCGCGTGAGCCCGACCCGTCCGGTGTCCCGGTACTGCTCGAGCTTGACGGCGGTCCGGACGCCTGCCGTCGCGTCCGAGACGAGGACGGAGCTGCGTCGGGGGTCCGTGCGCTTCACCCAGACGGCCAGCGTCCAGGACCCCTCGACCGGGTCCGCGTCGAGCCGCACGCCGTCGTCGACGCCGTCGAGCGCGAGGCCGCCGCCCTGCGGCGCGGGGACCCAGCGCGCGCCGTCGACCGCTGCCTCGTCCCCCGTGACGGCGTCGCGTGCGCCGGTCCCGGTGCCCTCGTCGAACGCCCAGTGGTGGACGAGCTCCGGCTCGACGGGCTCGACCGGCTCCCAGGCGACGTCCGGTGCCCGGTACCAGCCGTAGCCGAGCTCGGTCCACCGCTCGCCGTGGGGCACGAGCCGCTGCACGAACTCGTCGTAGTCGCGCCCCGCGGGCGACCACGCGACCTCGGCGATGGCGGGCATCCGCGGGAAGGTCATGTGGTCGGTGTACACGGCGGGCGGGATGAACTGGTCGTGGCTCGTGGGCAGGCTGCTGCTGCCCCGGTAGGCGCGGTCGGCCCACAGCGACGCCTCGACCCCGGCCACCTGCTCCTCGGTCGCGAGGTGCACGCTGCCGTCCGTGCTCGACAGCTCGGTCAGGGGGTCCCAGTCGTAGGCCCGGCGGAGGTTGACGATCGCCGCCCACTGGAGCCCGTAGGGCGTCGACGCGTCGTACTTCATGTCCGTGTAGGCCCGGTCGGCGGGCGAGACCACGAGGCGCGCGCCCGCGGCGAGGGCCGTGCGGACCTCCCGCACGTCGACCGACTCGTTCGCGGTGCCGATCGTGGGCCGGTTGCGGGACGCGACGCCCCAGTACTGCATCAGGCTGCCGGCCGGGAGCGTGGAGCCCTGCGCCCACTGGTGCCAGCCGACGATCGTCTTGCCGTGCGCCGTCGCGATCTCGTTGGCCGTCGCGGTGTACGCCTCGTACCAGCCGGCGGGCGGGTCCGGCACCTCGTCGCCGCCGAGGTGGAGGTAGCGGCCGGGGTTCTGCGCCGCGACCGAGGCGATGACCTTCTCGAGGTAGACGCGCACGTTCGCGGCGTTCTCGGGCGTCGCGCAGACCATCGGGTTGCCGACGTCGAACCCGTAGTACGGCGCCTTCGGCTGCCCGTCGCAGTTGAGGGAGCCGATCGCGGCCTGCGCGGCGAGCGTGTGGCCGGGACCGTCGATCTCCGGCACGACCTCGATGTACCGCGACGCCGCGTAGTCGACGATCTCGGCGTAGTCGGCCTTCGAGTAGAACCAGGGGTCGCCCGTGTTGGTCCCCGGCGCCCAGCCGCTCTGCGTCTGCCCACCGATCTCCGTGAGGGCGGGGAGGTCGTCGACGACGATGCGCCAGCCCTGGTCGTCGGTGAGGTGCAGGTGCAGCGTGTTGAGCTTGTAGAGCGCCATCTGGTCGATGTACCGCTTGACGTCCTCCACCGGGTAGAACCGGCGTGCGGTGTCGAGCATGGACGAGCGGTACGCGAAGCGCGGCTCGTCGGCGATCTCGACCGCCGGCAGGGACCAGGTCTCCGCCTGGACTGTGCCGGCCTCGATCTGCGCGGGCAGGAGCTGACGCAGCGTCTGGACGCCGCGGAAGAGCCCCGCGGCGGTCGGCGACTCGAGGCGCACGCCGTCGTCCGTCACCGCGAGCGCGTACCGCTCGGACTCCGTCTCGTCGAGCCCGGGCTCGGGGGTGACGACGAGCTCGACCGCTCCGTCGCCGCTCCCGGCGCCGTCGACGGGCACCTCGAATCCGGTCGACGGCCGCAGGAGGTCGGCGAGGTACTCGCCGACGGGGGCGGCGTCGCCCGCGGCGACGACACGGGTCGTGGGGGCGACGACGAAGCCGGGCCCCTCCTGGAGCGCGACCTCCGCGGGGCGCGGGACGAGCGCGAGGTCGGTCGCGTCGGCGGGCGGCGGGCCTGGCTCGGCGCCGGACGCCGGGGCGAGCGCGGGGAGCGTCCCGAGCGCGAGCAGGACGGCGAGCCCGGCACCGAGGCGGCGCGTGCGCGCAGCTCGGGGCGGGTGGGCACGGTGGAGGTGGCGGGGCGTGGACGACGGTGTCACGGGGCACTCCTCAATCGAGGCGACGTATCCCCGGATCCTGCCGCCACCTCGGCAAACTGTCAATATCTGACTGAATGGAAGATCAAACAGTCAGAATCTCTCACCTAGTGAACGTGTGCGTCGCGCCCCGCGAACCAGACGGCGGCACCCTGGACGGCGGCCGCCGCGACGAGCAGCAGGAGCGGGAGGGTCCAGGCACCGGTCGCGTCGTGCGCGAGGCCGAGGCCGAGCGGCCCGGTCGCGGCGAGCAGGTACCCCGCGCTCTGCGCCATGCCGGAGAGCTCGGACGTGTGCGCCGCGTCGCGCGCCCGCAGGGCCATGAGGGTGAGCGCGAGGCTGATGCCGCCGCCCTGACCGAGGCCGACCAGCACGACCCAGAGCGCCGCCGCGCCGGGGGCGAGCGCCAACCCGAGCAAGCCCGTCCCGACGAGCACGACGAGCACGACGCCGATGCCCCGCTGCCGGCGCATCCGCCCGGCGAGGACCGGGGTCACGAACGACCCGAGGATCCCCGCGAGGTTGCACAGTGCGAGGAGCCAGCCGCCCGCCTCCGGCGTCCACCCCTGCGCGACCATGATCTCGGGCAGCCACGCGTTGACGGCGTAGAACGACAGCGACTGCATGCCCATGACGACGGTGACCGCCCAGGCGAGCGGGCTGCGCCACACCGCGGAACGAGCGGCGCCGGCCCCGGCGCCGAACGCCGTCGAGCCGGCCGGGTCGGGCCGCAGCGCGCGCGGCACCCACACGAGCACGCCGAGGACGGCGAGCACGCCCCACGTCGCGAGCGCACCGCGCCAGTCGAGCCCCGCCGCAGCCGCGACCGGGAGCGTGAGGCCCGCGGCGAGCGCCGCGCCACCCGAGAGCGCCATCGAGTAGAGCCCCGTCATGAGGCCGATGCGGTCGGCGAAGTCGCGCTTGATGAGGGCGGGCAGCAGCACGTTCCCGAGGCCGATGGCGCACCCGGCGACGACGGTCCCGGCGAAGAGCCCCCACGTCTCCGGGACGAGCCGCAGGGCGAACCCGACGCACAGCACGACGAGGCTCACGAAGAGCGCACGTTCGAGCCCCCACCGGCGCGCGAGCACGGGCGCGACCGGCGCCAGGAGGCCGAAGCACAGGACGGGCAGGGTCGTGAGCACGCCCGCCGCGGTCGCGCTCAGACCCTCGTCGAGCCGGATCTCCCCCAGGAGCGGGGAGATCGCGACGACGGCGGGCCGCAGGTTGAGCGCCGCGAGGACGATCGCGAGGACCGCGCCGAGCCCCAGCGGGCGGCGCAGCCCGCTCACGCCCCGGCCCCCGCGCCCCGGTCGCGTCGCCCCGGCCCCTCGTCCGCGACCGCCTCGACGAGCTGGGCCCGCACGGCGTCGATCGTCGCGGTCACCGCGCGCTCGGCCGCGGCGGCGTCACCCGCGCGGATCGCGGCCACGACCTCCTCGTGCCCGGGGACGTCGCGGTCGTGCCGCCGCCGGATCCCGGAGGGGTACGTACGCACGAGCGCGTGGTCGAGGCCGTCGTAGAGGTCGGCGAGCAGGGGGTTGCCCGCCGCGCGCACGACCTCGGCGTGGAACGCGACGTCGGCGGCCTGGAACGCGTCCTCGTCGGCGTCGCGGGACTGCGTCTGGACCGCGAGCGCCGCGTCCAGCCGGGTGATCGCGTCGGGGTCCTGTCGCACGGCCGCGGCGCGCGCCGCCCCGCGTTCGAGGATCGCGCGCACGTCGAGCACGTGGAAGGCGTCCGCCGTCCGGGCGCGGCGGACCAGGGCGGCGTCGAGGCCGTCCGCCGCGCGGACGTACGTGCCGTCGCCGCGCCGGGGTTCGAGGACGCCGGCGTGCTCGAGGGCGCGCACGGCCTCGCGCACGGTGTTACGACCCACGCCGAGCTCGGCGACGAGCTCGGGCTCGGGCGGGATGCGGGTGCCGACGGGCCACTCCCCGCACGCGATGCGCTCGCTGAGCCGTTCGACGACGAGCTCGGACACCTTGCGGGGAGGGACGATCGCGTGGTTCACCGAAAGAACCTAACATCCCCTGTTTACCTCGAGTGCGCCGCGCACCGTACGGGGTCCCTCGTACGGGGATTGACCATCGCGCGGCACCAGGAGGACGTTGCGCGAGACCGCTCCTCGACGACGAAAGCGAGATCACCATGGACCCCACCACCCCACGACGACGGCGGCTGCGGCTGCGACTGCGACCGCGTAGGATCCTCGCCCTGGTCGCCTCGGCGACGCTCGTCGGGACGCTGCTCACCGGGATCACGGCGGCCACCGCCGCCGACACGGAGATCGCCCTCAACGGCGGGTTCGAGTCGGGGCTGTCCGGGTGGACCTGCTCCGGATCGACGGGGCAGCCGACCGCGAGCCCCGTGCGCTCCGGCACGGGCGCGCTCCGGGCGACGCCCGCCGGCGCCGACAACGCGCGGTGCTCGCAGACCGTGGCCGTGCAGCCCTCCTCGACGTACACGCTCAGCGCGTGGGTCCAGGGCTCGTACGTGTACCTCGGGGCGAGCGGGGCCACGGCGCAGCCCGTCTCGACGTGGACGCCGTCGGCCGCGACCTGGCAGCGCCTCAGCGTCACGTTCACCACGACGTCGACGGCGACGTCCGCGACGATCTACCTGCACGGCTGGTACGGCCAGCCCGCCTACGTGGCCGACGACGTCAGCCTTGTCGGTCCGGGCGGCGGCACGACCCAGCCGCCCGCCACGCCCACCGGCCTCGCCGCCGGGACGCCCACCGCCAGCAGCGTCCCCCTCACGTGGGGCGCCGTGGCCGGGGCCACCGGGTACGCCGTCTACCGCGACGGCACCAGGGTCGCCACCACCACGGCCCCGTCGACCACCGTCACCGGCCTCGCCGCCTCCACCTCCTACTCCTTCCAGGTCACCGCGACCAACGCCGTCGGCGAGTCCCCCCGCTCCCCCGCCGTCACCGTGAGGACGACGAGCGGCACGACGCAGCCGCCCGCGGCGCCCACGGGGCTCACGGCCGGGACACCCACGGCGAGCAGCGTCCCCCTCACCTGGGGCGCCGTGACCGGAGCCACCGGGTACGCCGTCTACCGCGACGGCGTCCGTGTCTCGACCACGACGAGCCCGACCGCGACCGTGACCGGCCTCGCGGCGTCCACCTCCTACTCCTTCCAGGTCACCGCGACCAACGCCGGCGGCGAGTCCCCCCGCTCCACCGCGGTCACGGCGACGACTGCCGGCAGGACCGGCGGCGGGCTCCCCGAGCACGCTCTCGTCGGGTACCTGCACGCGTCGTTCGCCAACGGCTCGGGCTACACGCGCATGGCGGACGTCCCGGACTCGTGGGACGTCATCAACCTCGCGTTCGGCGAGCCGACGACGGTCACGTCCGGAGACATCCGGTTCAGCCTGTGCCCGCAGACCGAGTGCCCGAACGTCGAGTCGGTCGCGGAGTTCAAGGCCGCCATCGCCGCGAAGCGTGCGGCGGGCAAGAAGGTGCTCCTGTCGATCGGCGGCCAGAACGGCCAGGTGCAGCTCACGACGACCGCCGCGCGCGACGCGTTCGTCGCCTCGGTGAGCTCGATCATCGACACCTACGGGCTGGACGGGGTCGACATCGACTTCGAGGGCCACTCGCTGTACCTGAACACGGGCGACACGGACTTCCGCAACCCGACCACCCCCGTGATCGTCAACCTCATCTCTGCGCTCAAGACCCTCACGGCGCGCTACGGGGACGACTTCGTGCTGACGATGGCACCGGAGACGTTCTTCGTCCAGAACGGCTACCAGTTCTACGGCTCGGGGCCGTGGGGCGGCCAGGACCCGCGCTGCGGCGCGTACCTCCCGGTGATCCACGCGCTGCGCGACGAGCTGACGCTGCTCCACGTCCAGCACTACAACTCGGGCCCGATCATGGGACTCGACGACCAGTACCACACGATGGGCGGTGCGGACTTCCACATCGCCATGACGGACATGCTGCTCACCGGCTTCCCCGTCGCGCGCGACGCGTCCAAGACGTTCCCCGCGCTGCGCCCGGACCAGGTCGCGATCGGCCTGCCGGCGAGCACGCACGCCGGCAACGGCCACACGTCGCCCGCCCAGGTCGACCAGGCCCTGGACTGCCTCACGAAGGGCACGGGCTGCGGGTCGTACCAGACCCACGGGCGCTGGCCCGCGCTCCGCGGGCTCATGACGTGGTCGATCAACTGGGACCGCTTCAACGGGTGGGAGTTCTCCCGGAACTTCGACGAGTACTGGCCGTGACCGGCACCAGCCACCCGCGAGTGCGCGGTGCCACCGGCCCACGCGGCTGACCCGCGGCGCTGACCCGTGGCGGCGGCACGACCGGCGTCGGGGCCCTCGGCCCGGACGCCGGTCGTGCCGCTCAGTCGTCCCAGCGCACGTCGTGCACGCGGTTCCAGCCGATCCCCGCGGCGTCCCACCGGGCCGCGTGCGGGACCAGGCGCGCCTCGAACGCCGCGTAGTCGCGGTCGGCCTGCGCCGTCCACGCGACCTCGGCGAGCGCGGGCAGCCGGGGGAACGTCATGTGGTCGAGGTAGACGACCGGCTCGACGAACTCGTCGGTGCTCGTCGGCAGGTGGGTGAGGCTGTCCGGGTACGACCGGTCCGACCAGAGCGGCGCCTCGACCCCCGCGACGCGCCCCGCGACGTCGACCTGCCGCTCCGGGTCGAGCGTCGACGTCAGCTCGGTCTCGGGGTCCCAGTCGTAGGCGCGCTCGAGGTCGATCCGGCCCGCCCACTCGAGGCCGTAGGGCGTCAGGTCGTCGTACTTCATGTCGAGGTACGTCCGGTCCGCCGGAGACATGACGAGGTCGGCCCCCGCGGCGAGCGCGGCCCGCACCTCCCGCACGTCCTCGGTCTCCCGCTCCGTCCCGACGAGCGGACGGTTGTGCTCGCCGACTCCCCAGTACTGGACGAGGCTGCCCGCGGGCAGGGTCGTGCCCTGCGCCCACTGGTGCCACCCGACGACCGTCCGGCCGTGCCCCGCGACGATCTCGTTCGCCGCCGCGGCGTAGTTCTCGTACCAGCCCTCCTCCGGGTCCGGCGCCTCGTCGCCGCCGACGTGGACGTACGGCCCGGGGTTCTGCGCGACGACGGCCGCGAGCACGGTCTCGAGGTAGCCACGCACGGCCGGCATGTTCTCGTCGCTCGAGCAGACGATGGGGTTGTTCACCTCGGGGCCCCAGTACGGTTCGCCGGGCGTCCCGTCGCACCGCAGCGACCCGATCGCGGACTGGGCGGCGAGCGTGTGCCCCGGACCGTCGACCTCGGGGACGACGGTGACGTACCGCTCGGCGGCGTACGCGACGATCTCCGCGTACTCCTGCGGCGTGTACGACCACGGCCCCCCGGTCCCCGGCGGCCAGCCCTCCTGCGTCCGTCCGCCGACGTCGGTCAGCTCGGGCAGGCCGTCGACCGGGAACCGCCACCCCTGGTCGTCGGTGAGGTGCAGGTGCAGGACGTTGAGCCGGTAGTCCGCGAGGTGGTCGACGAACCGCTTGACGTCCTCGACGGGGAAGAAGCGCCGGGCCACGTCGAGCATCGCGCCCCGGTAGGCGTAGCGCGGCTCGTCCGCGATCTCGACCGCGGGCACCTCCCACGCGACGCCGTCCGCCGGTGCCGGGGACTCGACCTCGGGCGGGAGGAGCTGCAGCAGGGTGCGCGTCCCGCGGTAGAGGCCCGCGGGCGTCGTCCCCGAGACCACCACCGCGTCCTCGGTGACCTCGAGGATGTACGCCTCGTCCGCGGGGTCGTCGAGCAGCCCGTGCGGCTCCCACGACTCGCCTCCGGCGTCGATCCGCAGCACCACGGCATCGCCCTCCGTCGAGCCCTCCGTCCCACCGTCGTCCCGGGTCGTCTCCACGGCGAGACCGAGCCCCGTGGGGGTCCGCAGCTCGTCGGCGAGCAGCTCGCCGACGCGGACCGCTCCGTCCTGCCCGACGGCGCTGCCCGCCGACACGTCGACGACGACCCGGGTCCCGTCGTCGAGCACGAACGGCTCCCCGCCCGAGACCTCGACCGAGGCCGGGAGCGGGACGAGCCCGAGGCCCTGCCCGGACGGTGCGGCACCAGGGGTGGGCGTGCAGCCGGCGAGGACCGCGACCCCGCCCGCCACGACCACGGTGAGCACACCGAGCGTGCGTCGCACCGAACGCCTGCCTGCATTCATGAGGACCCCTGCCGAACTCGCCGCGCGGACGGCCGTCGTCCGCGTCGGCCCGACCCTAGCGCTCCCGGACCGGCCACCGCGAGGGTGGGCCGGGCCGGAGGAGAGCGACGGTCAGGCGGCCTGGACGAACTGCGTGACGGCGTCGGCGACGAGCTGGACCGCGATGGCAGCGAGCAGGAGCCCCGCGATGCGCGTCACGAGGATGGTCCCGGAGTCGCCGAGCACGCGGTTGATGACGTTCGCGAAGCGCATGGACAGCCACAGGCACACGTGCACCGCGACGACGCCCGCGACGATCGCCACCCACTCCGCGACACCGCCCCCGCGCTCGCCCGCGCGCTGCACGAAGACCATGGTCGCGACGATCGCTCCCGGCCCGGCGAGGAGCGGCGTCCCGAGCGGCACGAGCGCGACGTTGACGCCCTTGTTGCCCGACGGCTGCGGCTCCTCCATCTTGCCCGTGAGGAGCTCCATCGCGACGAGCAGCAGCAGCAGACCGCCCGCGGTCTGCAGCGCGGGCAGCGAGATGTGCATGTAGCTGAGGATCTGCTGGCCGAACGCCGCGAACGCCACGATCACGCCGAACGCGACGAGGATCGCGGTGCGGGCCGCCTGGTTGCGCTGCTTGGCACCCATCGCGCTCGTCAGGCCCAGGAACACCGGCACCGTGCCGGGCGGGTCCATGATGACGAACAGGGTGACGAAGACCTCCGTGAAGAGCCGGACGTCGAAGAACTCGTTCATCGTCCGATCATCGGATCACGTCCAACTGTCCCAGCTCCTCGATCTGCTCCAGCACGGTCGGTGCTGTCGTGTTCTCCCCGAGCCGGTTCGGTTTGCCGGCCCCGTGGTAGTCGCTCGACCCGGTGACGAACAGGCCCAGGGTGCGGGCGAGGTCGTCGAGCCGTGCGCGCTGGCGGTCGTCGTGGTCGCGGTGGAACACCTCGAGCCCCGCGAGCCCCGCCGCGGCCATCTCCTCGATCACCGCGTCGGCGACGACGCGCCCGCGACCGTCCGCGCCCGGGTGGGCGAAGACGGGGACGCCGCCTGCCGCCCGGACGCCCCGCACGGCCGCGGCGGCGTCGGGCGCGTAGTGCGGCACGTAGTACGGGGTGTCGGTGGCGAGGATCGTCGCGAACGCCGCCGAACGGTCGGGCGCGAGCCCGGCCGCGACGAGCGCGTCCGCGATGTGCGGGCGTCCGATCGTCGTGCCCTCGACGGTCTGCGCGAGCACATCATCCCATGTGATCGGGTAGTCCTCGCCGATGAGGTCGACCATCCGTCGCGCCCGGCTGGTGCGCGCGTCGCGCGTGCGGTCGAGCTCGGCGAGGAGCGCCGCGTGCGCGGGGTCGTGCAGGTAGGAGAGCAGGTGCACGCTGATGCCGCCCGAGCGAGCCGAGATCTCCGCGCCGCGGACGAGCGCGACGCCGTGCCGGAGCGCGGCGTCCGTCGCCTGCGCCCAGCCGGCGGTCGTGTCGTGGTCCGTGAGCGCGACGACGTCGAGGCCCGCCGCGGCCGCGGCCTCGACGACCTCCCCCGGCGCGTCCGTGCCGTCCGACGCGGTCGAGTGGGTGTGGAGGTCGATGCGCACGCGACCCAGGATAGTGACCGGACCGCGGGGCGACGGCACCGGACCCGCACACGATGTGCACACGGGACCCGGCCCCTCACCACGGCCGTCCCAGGCTGGGGTGCCACAGTCGAGAGCGATGACCCCCACGACGCTCGCCCCCGTCCCCTCCTCCGCAGCCCTCCTCACCCCGCCCGGCCACCGCACCGACGCGTCCGCCGCCGGCCCGGACGTCCCGCCCGCCGTCGTCTTCGTCCACGGCATGCGGACGTCGAGCGCGATCTGGGACCGCCAGGTGGAGCACGTGCGGGGGCTCGGGCACGACGCCGTGGCCGTCGACCTGCCCGCGCACGGCACCCGCGCGCACGAGCGCTTCACGCTCGACAGGTCCTTCGAGGTGCTCGACGAGGCCGTCGCGTCCTTCGGCCCGGGCCGGAGGGTCGCGCTGGTCGGGCTCTCGCTCGGCGGGTACACGTCGCTCGCCTGGGCGGCCCGCCGCCCCGCGAACCTCGCGGGCGTCGTCGCCGCGGCGTGCACGTCGGACCCCAAGGGCAAGCCGGTCGCGCTCTACCGCGACGTCGCGCGCCTCGTCGTCGCCGGTGGGGGCGCGGTAGGCCGCGGCGCGCGCTGGGCCGCCCGCACGAGCGCTGCCGCGTGGGGCACGATCGCCCGCGGCGGCCGCTCGCTCCCGGCCGGCGCGGCGTCGTCGTACGCTCTCGCCGGACCCGGTGACGCCACCGGGACGACCCCCGCCGCCCCCGGCTGGCACGTCGTGACCGACGCGCTCACCCAGCTCGCGGGGCGCTCGTGGCTCGCCCACGTCCGCGACGTCGACGTGCCGGTCTGGCTCGTCAACGGCGCCCGCGACCACCTGCGCCTCGACGAGCAGCGCTACCTCGCGGCGGCCCCGGACGCGGCGCTCGTCGTCGTGCCGCGCGCCGGCCACGACGTCAACAGCGAGGCCCCCGAAGCCTTCAACCGCGTGCTCGGGCGCGCGCTCGCGGACTTCGGTCGCGTGCGCGGTGCGAGACTGGGGGCATGACCGACGCCACCCCCGTCACGCCCGAGCAGACCCCCGACACCCAGGAGGCCCAGGACCTCGCCGCGCGCGGGAGCAACCGCTCGCAGCGCCCGGACTCCGACGCGTTCAAGGCCTTCATCACGAGCGGCTGGGCGCCGCGCGCGCAGCTCGACGTCGAGCCCCTCCCGGCCGCGCCCTTCACCGCCGCACGGCGCGCCGCGCTGTCGGCCCGGTTCCCGGGATCGCGCCTCGTCGTCCCCGCCGGCCCGCTCAAGACGCGCTCGAACGACACCGACTACCGGTTCCGCCCGCACTCCGCGTTCGCGCACCTCACCGGCTACGGCACGGACCAGGAGCCCGACGCGGTGCTCGTCCTGCACCCGGTCGAGCCCGGCACCGGCGACGGCGGCTCCGCGCATCACGCCGTGCTCTACGTGCGCCCGCTCGCCGCGCGCGACACCGAGGAGTTCTACGCCGACTCGCGCTACGGCGAGTTCTGGGTGGGGGTGCGGACGTCGCTCGACGACGTCGCGACCGCCACGGGCGTCGAGGCCCGGCACGTCGACGAGCTGCGCGACGCGCTCGCCAAGGACGTCGGCCCGGGCGGCGTGACGCTGCTCGTCGTCGCGGGTGCCGACGAGGCCGTCGAGGCGCTCGTCGAGGCGATCCGCGCCGAGGCGGGGCTCGACGACGTCGCCGAGGAGACGCAGGAGCTCACCGAGGCCGAGTGGCTCGCGCGCGCGGAAGCCGCCTACCGGCGCACGGACGCCGCGCTCGTCGAGGCCGTCTCCGAGCTGCGCCTCGTCAAGGACGCGCACGAGGTCGAGCAGATGCGCGAGGCCGTCGACGCGACCATCGCGGGCTTCGAGGAGGTCGTGCGGAACCTGCCGCGCGCCGTCGAGCACCGCCGCGGCGAGCGCGTCATCGAGACGACGTTCGACGCGCACGCGCGCCTCGAGGGCAACACGGTCGGCTACGAGACGATCGCCGCCGCGGGCGAGCACGCGACCACGCTGCACTGGATCCGCAACGACGGCGTCGTGCGGACGGGCGAGCTCGTGCTGCTCGACGCGGGCGTCGAGGTCGACTCGCTCTACACCGCGGACGTCACGCGCACGCTGCCCGTGGACGGCGAGTACACCGAGGTCCAGCGCCGCGTCTACCAGGCGGTGCTCGACGCCGCGGACGCCGCGTTCGCGGTCGCCGTCCCCGGCGCGCGCTTCCGCGACGTGCACGCCGCGGCGATGGAGGTCGTCGCCGCGCGGCTCGAGGAGTGGGGGCTGCTCCCGGTGAGCGCGGCCGAGTCGCTCTCGCCCGAGGGTCAGCAGCACCGCCGCTGGATGGTGCACGGCACGAGCCACCACCTCGGCCTCGACGTGCACGACTGCGCGCAGGCGCGCCGCGAGCTCTACCTCGACGGGGTCCTGGAGCCGGGCATGGTCTTCACGATCGAGCCGGGCCTGTACTTCAAGGCGGACGACCTGACGGTCCCCGAGGAGTACCGCGGCATCGGCGTCCGCATCGAGGACGACGTGCTCGTCACGGCCGACGGCAACGAGAACCTCTCTGCCGCGCTCCCCCGCCGAGCGGAGGACGTCGAGGCCTGGATGAGGCGCCTGCGCGACTGATCGAGGGCCCGCCTCGCCGGCGGCGGAACTGGGCTATGGTGACCCGTTCATCCACCGGCGAGGGGAGGTGAACTCACGTGGCGAAGAGCACCAAGAAGGAAGCATCGATGTCCCTCAAGGAGAAGCGCGCCCAGAAGCGCGAGAGGGCTGCCGAGACCTCCGTGAAGTCGCGGAAGCGCTAGCGAGCGCTTCCGGCGAGGGGCCGGCCGACGGACGACGACGTCCGGCGGCCGGCCCTCGTCGTCGGGTCAGGCAGGGCGCTCGGGCTGGTCGGGCTGCTGCGAGCCGGGTGCCGACGGGGGGTCGGGCTGCGCTCCCGGTGTCGACGGGGGGTCGGACTGGGCACCGGGCTGCGGGTCGGTCGGCTGGTCCGACGTCGGGCGCATCGCGCCGTAGCGCGGCTCGCCGGTCGGGGTGGTCCAGCGCGGGTCCGGCGTCCGCGCGGGCGGCGTCACCGGGGGCACGGGCGCGCCCGACGGCGGCTCGGGAGCGGGGGCCGGCGGCGCGACCGGCGGCGTCGGTGCCCCGGGCGTCCCCCACGTCGGGTTCGCGGGAGGCGCGGCCGCGCGCACGCCGCCCGCGCCCTCCGGCATCCGGGACAGGAGCTGGCGCGCGTCGCCCGCGCGCTCGGGCGCGCAGAGGATCCCGTACGCCGACGCGACGATCTGGCTCTGCGACGTGAAGTCGCGCCTGCCTCGCGTGAGCGCGTAGGACAGCACCGAGAAGAGCAGGCCGAACCCGGCGCCGACCCCGATCGCGGTGAGCACGAACGAGCCGTCGCCGGAGAAGAGGAAGAGCAGGAGGCCGACGAAGAGCCCGAACCAGGCGCCCGACGCCGCGCCCGCGATCGCGACCCGGCCGTACGTCAGCCGGCCCGTCACGCGCTCGACCATCTTGAGGTCCGTGCCGACGATCGTCACGAGCTCGACGGCGAACTTGTTGTCCGAGAGGAAGTCGACGGCCTTCTGCGCCTCGAGGTAGGTCGCGTACGACGCGACCTGCTCACCGCGCGGCGGGGTGGGGACACGGGGGACGGCACCCGGGCGTGACATGCTCATTCGCCCAGTCTGTCCTACTCGTGCGGAGCGCGCGAGAGCCGGGCGGCGACGGGTGGGGGCAGCGTGCGGCGCGGGGGCGTCCGAGGGGCGCGCCACGTGCCGGGAGGAACGGGCGACGACCGGGGTGCGTGCGTAGGCTGGCCGCGTGAGCGCAGCCACCACCGTCTTCGTCGCGCGTCTGGCCGGGACCAGCGTGTTCGACCCCATCGGCGACCAGGTCGGTCGGGTGCGGGACGTCGTCGTGCTCATCCGGCCGAAGGGCGCGCCGCGCGCCGTCGGCCTCGTCGTCGAGGTGCCGGGGCGCCGCCGGGTCTTCCTCCCGCTCACCCGCGTCACGAGCATCGACGCCGGGCAGGTCATCTCGACGGGCCTGGTGAACATGCGGCGGTTCGAGCAGCGCGCGATGGAGACGCTCGCCGTGAGCGAGCTGCTGGAGCGCACGGTCGAGCTCGTCGACGGGTCCGGCTCGGCGACGATCGAGGACCTCGCGATCGAGCGCCAGCGGACGGGCGACTGGCTCGTGACCAAGCTCTACGTGCGGCGCAGGTCCCAGCACAAGGGGACGCTCGGGCTGCGCCGCCGCGGCGACGCGATCGTCGTCGACGTCGGCGCGGTGACCGGCCTCGCGGGCGGCACCGAGGCGCAGGGCGCCGCGATGCTCCTCGCCGCCTACGACGACCTCAAGCCGGCCGACCTCGCCGACGTCATCCACGACCTGGGCGACACGCGCCGCCTCGAGGTCGCGGGCGCGCTCGACAACGAGCGCCTCGCCGACGTGCTGGAGGAGCTGCCCGAGGACGACCAGGTCGCGATCCTCTCGGGCCTCGACACCGACCGTGCCGCCGACGTCCTCGAGGCCATGCAGCCCGACGACGCGGCCGACCTGCTGCACGAGCTGCCCGAGGCCCAGGCCGCGCAGCTCCTCGAGCTCATGGAGCCCGAGGAGGCGCGCGACGTGCGTCGCCTGCTCGCCTACGCCGAGGACACGGCGGGCGGCCTCATGACGTCCGAACCCGTCGTGCTCGGCCCCGAGACGACGATCGCCACCGCACTGGCGCAGATCCGGCGCAAGGACCTCGCGCCCGCGCTCGCGTCGATGGTGTTCGTCGCGCGCCCCCCGCTCGAGACGCCGACGGGCCGGTTCCTCGGCGTCGCGCACTTCCAGCGGCTGCTGCGCGAGCCCCCGCACGCCGCGGTCGGCTCGGTGCTCGACTCCGACGTCGAGGGCGTCGCGCCCGACGCCCCGCTGGGCCGGGTCACGCGCATCCTCGCGACGTACGACCTCCTGTGCGTGCCGGTCCTCGACGCGGAGAAGCGCCTGCTCGGCGCGATCAGCGTCGACGACGTGCTCGACCACATGCTGCCCGACGACTGGCGCGAGACCGACGACGACGTGGACACCGAGCACGCCCGCGCCGCGCTCGCACCCGGGTCGCTGCCGCGGCCCGCGGCCCGCGGCGGCGCGGCGGGGGTGACCCGTGGCTGACCGCCTCGACACCCCGAAGACCGCGCGGCGCTCCCTCATCCCGCGGGTCAAGGTCGACCAGGACGCGGTCGGGCGCGCGACCGAGGGCATCGCCCGCTTCCTGGGCACGCCCCGGTTCCTCGTCTACCTCACCGTGTTCTGCGCGGTGTGGATCATCTGGAACTCCTGGGGGCCGGAGGGGCTGCGGTTCGACTCGGCCGAGTTCGGGTTCACGGCGCTCACGCTCATGCTCTCGCTCCAGGCGTCGTACGCCGCGCCGCTCATCCTGCTCGCGCAGAACCGCCAGGACGACCGCGACCGCGTCACCGCCGAGCAGGACCGCCAGCGGGCCGAGCGCAACCTCGCGGACACCGAGTACCTCGCGCGCGAGATGGCCGCGCTGCGCATCGCGCTGAGCGAGGTCGCGACGCGCGACTTCGTCCGCTCGGAGATCCGCAACCTGCTCGAGGAGCTCGAGGAGAAGTCGGCGCGCGCGGCCGACGAGGAGACGCCCGACCGCTGACGCGGGACCGACCGCGCTACTGCGTCCCTTCCGCCGCGACCCGCCGCAGACGCTCGACGAGCCCAGGGTCGCCCTCGACCGTCAGGCCGTCGGCCGGGCCACGGCCCCACAGCCACAGGTCCAGCGCCCAGGCGGGCCCGGCGACCTGCGTCGTGGTCGAGCCGGGCAGGTCGACGAGCTGGGCGACGTCCAGGTCGTAGGCGGTGCCCGACTCCGGACCCGTCCCGGTGAAGCGCCCGAACGCGAGCTCCCAGCTCCGGGGCCGCTCCCCGAACCCGTCGACGACGACCGACACGGTCGCGCCGTCGGGCGTGAAGACGCCCCAGCCGGGCACACCGTCCACCATGACGGTCAGCACCTCGTCGACCCCGTCCGCCGCGACGTCGGGGTCCGCCGGGGTGACGTCGCGACCGGCGGTGAGCTCGGCGTCGGCGCGGTGGATCAGGGCCTCGTGGGCCTGCCGGCGGACGACCCAGCCCACGTGCCTCCCGTCGTCGTGCCACGACCAGCACGGCTCCCCGGGGTCGCGACCGGTGAGCGCGGCGACGAGTCGGCTCGTCGAGCGCTGCAGCAGCGCGGGCAGCTCGGCGTCCGAGGACGGGCGCGCGAGCGGCTCGACGTCGTCGCCGTCGAGGCCGCTGCCCGGACCCGGCCCGACCACGCGCGCCCAGAAGTCCTGCACCTCGGCGAGGTGGTAGATGAGGTCCGCGCCCGTCCACTCGGGGCACGACGGCACGCGAGCGTCGGGCGGTGCGCTGCGGGCAGCGTCACCGAAGAGCTCGCTGTCGCGGGCGAGAGAGGCCAGGGCGTCCATCCGTGCACGGTAGCCCCGATCCGGGACGGCCGTCGTGCGACGGGGCTCACGTCCGGACCAGGACCAACGGCCCGGCGGACGCGGCACCCGCCGCGCCTACGATGGGTCCATGCCCGACCCCGCCGCAGACCCGCTCGAGCTCGCCGTCCGGCAGGCGCTCACCACGGTCCTCGACCCCGAGATCCGCCGCCCCGTGACCGACCTCGGCATGATCCGCTCGGTCGTCGTCGAGCCCGGCGCGTCGGGCACGGTCGTCGCGGTGGGTGTCGACCTCACGGTCGCGACGTGCCCGATGCGCGACACCCTCACGCGCGACGTCGACGCCGCCGTGCGCGCGGTCGACGGCGTGGCGGACGTGCGCGTGGACCTGGGGGTCATGTCGGCCGAGCAGCGCGCCGAGCTGCGCACGATGCTGCGCGGCGGCGTCGGCGAGCCCGAGATCCCGTTCGCCAAGCCGGAGTCCCTGACGAAGGTCTACGCGATCGCGTCCGGCAAGGGCGGGGTGGGCAAGTCGTCGGTCACCGCGAACCTCGCGGTCGCGCTCGCCGCGCAGGGCCTCGAGGTCGGCGTCGTCGACGCGGACATCTACGGGTTCTCGATCCCCCGCATGCTCGGCGTCGACCGCCAGCCCACGCGCGTCGACAACATGCTCCTGCCGCCGATCGCGCACGGCGTGAAGGTCGTCTCGATCGGCATGTTCGTCCCGCCCGGCCAGCCGGTCGTGTGGCGCGGGCCGATGCTGCACCGCGCGCTCCAGCAGTTCCTCGCGGACGTCTTCTGGGGCGACCTCGACGTGCTGCTCCTCGACCTCCCTCCCGGCACGGGCGACATCGCGATCTCCGTGGCGCAGCTCCTGCCCGGCAGCGAGATCGTCGTCGTCACGACGCCGCAGGTCGCGGCCGCCGAAGTGGCCGAGCGGGCCGGCTCGGTCGCGACCCAGACGCAGCAGGGCCTCGTCGGCGTCGTCGAGAACATGTCGTGGCTCGAGCAGCCCGACGGCTCGCGCCTCGAGCTCTTCGGGTCCGGCGGGGGCGAGCGCGTGGCCGCGAACCTCTCGCGCGCGACGGGCACCGACGTCCCGCTCCTCGGCCAGGTCCCCCTCGACGTCTCGCTGCGCGAGGCGGGCGACGGCGGCACCCCGGTCGTCCTGGCCGACCCCGCCGCGCCCGCCGCGGTCGCGCTGCGCGACGTCGCGGCGGGGCTCGCGCGCCGGCCGCGCGGTCTCGCGGGACGGTCGCTCGGAGTCACCGTGGTCTGACACACGTCCGGTCCCGCCCGAGGGCCCGGTGCGGTCCCACGGCGACCCTCTCGAAGGGTCCCTGTCTTTTCCTCGTGCCACGGTATAGTCTCGCCCGCATCTCGTCAGGGGGACGGCCGTCAGGCCGGTGAGGGGGATCGTGTGACGTGGCGTCGTTGCCGCACCGCCGTGCCCCCGTGCGCCCCCTCTCCCTGCCTGACGTGCGACGTCGCACGCAGCACCCGTCCCGCGACGCGCTCGGCCAGCGCCCCGCGCACCGCCGTCGCGACCTCCGGCGCGCCATACCCGGTGCCGACCTGCGGGTGGAGAAGTCTCGACGGAACTCCTCCCCAGGGATGACGCGGCCCTCCCCTCCGCCGCCCTAGCCTTCGGGCGGGGCGGCCCCGCCCCCCGTCAGCAGCGCCCGCCCCGCCGTCCGTCACCCTCGTCCCAGGAGCCCGCACGTGGGTATCACCCGCCGGATCGTCTTCCCCGCCCTCCGCATCGTCATCTGGGCGGCCATCGCCGCCCTGCTAGCCGTGATCGCGTTCCGCTCGGCACCCGAGCCGCCGACCGACCCCGCGTTCCCGACGGCCGAGCTCGTCGAGCCGCGCGTGGCCGTGACGACGGGAGACGTGACCAACACAGTCACCGTGACCGGTCAGATCGTCGCCGACCCGGCGACGTCCCAGAAGGTCACCCAGCGCGGTGTCGTGACGGCTGTCCACGCCAAGCCCGGCGACGTCGTGGAGGCCGGCGCCCCCCTGCTCGAGGTCACCCTCGAGGAGCCCCGCGAGCCCCTGACGGAGACCGACCCGGAGACCGGCGAGGTCACCGTCACCGAACGTCGCCCGAAGGTGACGAAGGAGACCGTCGAGGCGAGCATCGGCGGCACCGTCGCGACGTTCACCGCCCTCAAGGACCAGGAGGTCGCCGTCGGGGAGGACTTCGCGTCGATCTCCCCCGGCACCCTCTCCGCCACGGGCAGCATGGTCGCCGAGCAGCAGTTCCGGCTGCTGCAGATCCCCGCCGAGGCGACGGTCACCGTCACCGGCGGCCCGGCCCCGTTCACGTGCACGAACCTGCGCATGGGTGCGGCCGCCGCCCCGGCCGGGACGCCCGAGGAGGGAGGCGCCGACCCCGCGGCGGGCGGGTCGTCCGCGAGCGTCACGTGCGCCGTGCCCGGGGACGTCACCGTGTTCGCCGGGCTCGCGGCCGAGCTCGAGATCACCGCGGGATCGGTCGAGGGCGCGCTCGTCGTCCCGGTCACCGCCGTCCTGGGCCGCGTCGAGCAGGGCAAGGTGTGGGTCGTCGGCGCCGACGGCGAGGCCGAGGAGCGAGCCGTCACGCTCGGGATCACCGACGGCGCCGTCGTGCAGGTCACCGAGGGGCTCGCCGAGGGCGACGAGGTCCTCGAGTTCGTGCCCGGCCAGGACGTCGTGCCCGTCGTCGACCCCATGACCGGCGAGGTGATCGGGGGATGAGCCTCCTGGAGCTGAACGGGGTCGCGCGCTCCGTCCTCCTCCCCGACGACCGCGAGCTGGAGATCCTGCGCGGCATCGACCTCACGGTCGACGCGGGCGAGCACGTCTCGATCGTCGGGCGCTCGGGGACCGGGAAGTCCACCCTCCTCAACATCCTCGGCCTCCTCGACACGCCCACGGGTGGCGAGTACCTGCTCGACGGCGTCCCGATCGGCCGACTCTCGGGCCGCGCCCGTGCGCGTCGCCGCGGGACCGACTTCGGGTTCGTGTTCCAGCAGTTCAACCTCCTGCAGGGCCGCACGGCGCTCGAGAACGTCGTCGCGCCGCTGCTGTACGCGCGGGGGCGGCAGTTCTGGCAGCGGACGACGCTCGCGGCCGACATGCTCGACCGCGTCGGTCTCGGCGACCGTCTCGACACCCGTCCGGAGAAGCTGTCCGGGGGCGAGCAGCAGCGCGTCGCCATCGCGCGCGCGCTCGTGCGCACGCCCCGCGTGATCCTCGCCGACGAGCCGACCGGCGCCCTCGACGTCGACACCGGCAGCGAGGTGATGGACCTGCTCGACACCATCGCCCGCGAGAACGGGTCGGCGCTCATCGCCATCACCCACGACCTCGCCGTCGCCTCGCGCGCCTCCCGGCAGTTCCGGCTCGCCGACGGCGTGCTCACCCCGATCGCGATCAGCGCGCGCAGCGCCGGGTCGCTCGCCGCGCTCGACGCGCGCCGTCCGGGCACCGGGGGCACGGTCGACGCCGAGCCGTACGGGCCCGGACCGGGTCACCCCGTCGGCGCGGCGCACGCGCTCGAGGCCGGCGACGACCAGGCCGAGCACGTCGCGCGCCCGCTCGTCGCGCCCGTCGGTGCCCCGCACGCGGGGGGCGCCGCGTGACCGGGGTCGTCGGCGCGCTCCTCGAGGCGTGGGACGAGCTCCGTGTCCACAAGGTGCGCGTCCTGCTCGCGCTCGTGGGCGTCGCGGTCGCGGTGTGCGCGATCACGGCGATCTCCGCGGCCGGCGAGATGCTGCGCCAGGTCTCCGCCGAGCAGAACGAGCGCTGGAACGGTCGCCCGGCCACGCTGCAGGTGTCGGCCTGGCCGACGGGCGAGGCGGGCAGCGTCATGCCCGCGCCCGAGGAGTACGAGCGCGTCTTCGACGAGGTCGTGGCGCGCTACTCCGTCGAGTACTCGTCGATGCTGCGCGACGCGCCCGCACCCGTGCGCTTCCCCGACGGGACCCGTGAGGTCACCACGACGGGCGTCGAGGCGGACTGGGCCACCATGCACCGCTTCGAGGTGACCTCGGGACGCTGGTTCACGGACGCGGACGCGGACCGGCTCTCCCCCGCCCTCGTCGTCAACCAGGGGTTCCTCGACGCGCTCGGCGGCGTGAGCGTCGCCGACCACCCGACCGTGACGATCGGCGGGGAGAACCCCGTGGTCGCGACGGTCGTCGGGGCGTTCCCCGACGACTGGCCGGGCATGGACCCGGTCGCGTACGCCCTCGTGGACGCCCAGTCGACGTGGGTGACGCCCGAGACCATCGAGATGATGGGGCCGCCGCGGCTCGAGCTGTGGGTGCCCGAGGAGCTCTCCGACGGCCTCGTCGAGGCGATCCGGCGGGACGTCGCGGGCGCGCTCGAGGGCGTGCAGGCCGACGTCTACCGCTACGACTCGCCCGACTACGCGACCGTCGACGGCGCGATCCGGTGGACGGTGCTCGGCGTGAGCGTCGTCGCGCTGCTCCTGGGTGGCCTCGGGCTCGTCAACATCGCGCTCGTCACCGTGCGCTACCGCATCCGGGAGATCGGGATCCGGCGGAGCTTCGGCGCGAGCTCGGGACGCGTGTTCTTCTCCGTGATGATGGAGAGCGTCGTCGCCACGACCGTCGCGGGCCTGCTCGGCGTGACCGTCGCCGTCGTCGCGCTGCACAACGTCCCGCTCGACGCGCTCATGGGCTCGACGGTCCAGGACCGGCCCGGCTTCCCGTTCTCCGCCGCCCTCACGGGCATGCTCGCCGCCGTCGGGATCGGCGCGCTCGCGGGCCTCCTCCCGGCGCTCGTCGCCGTCCGCGTCAAGGTGATCGACGCGATCCGCTACTGAGCCCGCCCGCCCCGTCACGACGCCTCCGACCCACGACTGCACATCGACAGCACGACGACAACTGCCACGAACAGGGGATGCACGACATGGCACGACGAGTCACCGCCCTTCGCACCACCTCGACCGCGCTGCTGCTGGTCAGCACGCTCGCCCTCGCGGCGTGCGGGGGTGACGACGCCGCGACGGACGCCTCGACCGACGGACCGCTCACCGAGTTCTTCGCCGACGTCTACGGGGACTGGGACGAGGAGACGGCCCAGGCCGAGCAGATGGAGATCGAGGAGGCCATGGCCCGCTGCATGGTCGAGCAGGGCTTCGAATACCAGCCGGTCGACCAGTCGGCCATGTCGTACACGACCTCCACCGACGAGCAGGACCCCGAGAAGTACGCGGCCGAGTACGGGTACGGATTCTCCGTCTACCAGGAGCCCTCGGAGGAGGAGCAGGCCGCGATGGACGCCTGGGTGGACCCGAACCAGGAGTACGTCGAGGCCATGTCGGAGTCCGAGCAGACGGCGTACTACGAGGCGCTCTACGGGGAGCAGGCGTTCATGGAGTACGACGAGGACGCCGAGATGCCGGAGTACGACCCGGCGACCGCCGGGTGCCAGGGCGCCGCAGAGCTCGAGGTGCGCGGCGACCAGAACGCGCTCTACGAGAGCGCCGAGATGGTCTCGTTCAACGAGGCGACGACCCAGCTCTACGAGGACATCGCCGCCGACCCGCGCCTCAAGGAGGCGGACACCGCGTGGTCGGCGTGCATGGCCGACGCGGGCTTCGCCGGGTACACCACCCCGCAGGAGGCCATGGACGACATGATGGAGCGCTCGAACGGTCTCTGGGAGGGCACCGACCCGGAGGGCCCGAGCGAGGAGACCATCCAGGAGGCGCAGGACCTCGAGCGCGACACGGCCGTCGCCGACCTGGCGTGCAAGGAGGAGGTCGGCTACGAGAAGGTCCAGCTCGACGTCCAGCGCGAGCTCGAGGGGGCGTTCGTCGAGGAGCACCGCGCGGAGATGGAGGTCGTCCGCGACCTCCTGACCGAGGCGCAGAAGTGACCGCCGACGACACGCTCCTGCGCACCCCGGAGCCCGGGACGGAGCCACCCGGGGAGGACGGGCCGCGCGAGCGCCGCAGGCTCGCGCTCACCGGGCACCGCCTCGTGTGGTTCGTCGCGGGGGTCGCGGTCCTCAGCCTCGTCGCGGGGATCGTGGTGAGTCGCCTCGTCGTCTCCCCCGCCCAGGCGGCGGCCGACGCCGAGCCCCCGCAGGCCGGCCCCATCACGGTGCCGGTCGAGCGCCGGGCGCTCGACAACGACGTGACCCTGCGCGCGGACGCGACGTACGACGACGCCGTGTCGGTGAAGATCGAGACCGGCGACCTGGGCGGCCCCGCGGTCGTCACGGGTCAGGTCCCCGAGGTGGGTGCGGAGCTCGGCCCCGCGAACGTCGCCCTGGAGATCGCCGGGCGTCCCGTGATCGTGCTCCCCGGGGAGCTGCCCGCCTACCGGTCGCTCCGCGTCGGCGTCTCCGGGCCCGACGTGCTGCAGCTGAAGGCGGCGCTGTCCGCCGTGGGCATCGACCCGGGCCGTGCCGACAGCGACCTGTACGACGCCGCGACCGCCACCGCCGTCGAGAAGCTCTACGCGCAGGTGGGCTACCCGGCCCCGTCGGCCGAGGAGGAGGCCGCGCTCGCGGTCTCGAGCGCGCGCGAGGGCGTCCGCGCGGCCGAGGACGCGCTCGACGGCGCGCGCGCCGCCCTGACCGCGGCGCAGTCGGGGGCGAGCGACGTGGAGAAGCTCCAGGCGGACAACGCGGTGCGCGCGGCCGAGCGTGCGGTCGCCGCGGCGCAGGCCGACGGTGGCGACGTCGCGGGGGCGCAGGACGAGCTCCGGCTCGCCCAGGCGCAGCGTGCGGAGCTCGACCGGCCGCGCGAGACGGCGGCGGAGAGCGCGGGCGTGGAGTCCGCTCGCCGCCAGCTCGGCGACGCGCAGCAGGCGCTCGAGGAGGCACGCACGCAGACGCTCACCGCGCTGCCCGTGAGCGAGGTGCTGTTCCTCGCCGGGCTGCCGCGCCGGGTCGACGAGGTGCTCGTCGAGCGCGGCGGCACGGTCGAGGGCCCGGTCCTCTCCGTGTCCGGGGCGACGCTGGTGCTCGAGGCGTCCGCGTCCGCGTCGGACGCGGAGCTGCTCGAGGTCGGCGCCACGGCGACGCTCACGCTGCCGGACGACACCGAGGCGACGGCAACGGTGACCGCCGTCGGGCCCGCGGCGGCGTCGAAGGACGGCGAGCAGGAGGGCCAGGGGGACGAGCAGGGGGGCGCCGGACGGTACACGGTGACGCTCGCGCCCGACGCCCTCACGCCCGAGCAGGTCACGGCCCTGCAGGGACAGAACGTGCGCGTGCGCGTCCCGGTGAGCTCGACCGGGGGCGAGGTGCTCGCCGTCCCGCTCGCGGCCCTCACCGCGGGGCCGGGAGGCGAGTCGCGCGTGGAGGTGCGACGCGGGTCGGGGCAGGACGCGACGACGGAGCTCGTGGACGTCGAGACCGGCCTCGCGGCCGAGGGCTTCGTCGAGATCGTCTCGGCCGACGGCGAGCTCGACGAGGGCGACCTGGTGGTGGTCGGCGAGTGACCTGGACCGAGCTGGGGCTCCCGGGGACCGACCCCGGCGGCGGCTCCGACGCGGTACCCGCGCGCACCGTCTCCGCCGCCCCGGGCAGCCATGGCCAGGCGTCGTCGGCCGGCCCGGGCCCCGTGGGCGTTCCCGCCGCGGTGGTCGACCTCGTCGACGTGTCGCGGAGCTTCCCGGGACCGCCACGGGTCGACGCGCTGCGGCAGGTGAGCCTGCGCGTGGACCCCGGGGAGTACGTCTCGATCATCGGCCCGTCCGGCTCGGGCAAGTCGACGCTGCTCAACATCCTGGGGCTGCTCGACCGCCCGACGTCGGGCGAGTACCTGCTCGACGGCGTCCCCACGGGGAGCGCGTCGGAGTCGGTGCGCTCGGGCCTGCGCGGTGGCCGGATCGGCTTCGTCTTCCAGTCGTTCCACCTGCTCCCGCGCCGCACGGTGCTGGACAACGTGCTGCTCGCGACCCTGTACAGCGGGGTGCCGCGCGGCGAGCGGGAGGAGCGGGCACGGTCCGCGCTGGAGCGCGTGCACCTCACGCACCGGACGACGTTCCACCCCACGACCCTCTCGGGGGGCGAGCGGCAGCGGGTCGCGGTGGCCCGGGCGATCGTCGCCGCGCCGCACCTGCTGCTCGCGGACGAGCCCACGGGCAACCTCGACTCGACGAACTCGGCGGAGGTCATGGACCTCTTCGACGAGCTCCACGCCGACGGGCTCACGCTCGCCGTCATCACGCACGACCCGGTCGTCTCGGCGCGCGCCCAGCGTCGCGTGCGGATCGCGGACGGCCGGCTCGAGGAGCTGGACCGGTGAGGGCGCCGTGGGCGCGGGTCCGGCACGCCCGCCGACGCGGCGAGGGCGACCTCCGACGCGGCACGCGGCTGCGCGTGCGCGGCCGCGACCGCTTCGGCGCGCGCGACCTGTTCGCCGAGGCAGCGCACGGGATCGCCGCGCGGCCCGGCCGGCTCTTCCTCACCGTGCTCGGGACGGTCCTCGGGATCGCGTCGGTCGTCGTCACGGTCGGTCTCGCGCAGACGGCCGCCGGGCAGATCAGCAAGCAGTTCGACGCGGTGGCGGCGACGCAGGTGGTCGTCGAGCCCAAGACGTCGATGCTCATGTCGGGCGAGGAGCGCGCCGTCGCGCAGCTCCCGTGGGACGGCCCCGAGCGCGTGCTGCGGCTCGCGGGCGTCGAGCAGGCGGGCGCCGTCGCACCGGTCGACGTCGGTGGCGCCACGGTCACGGCGGTCCCGGTCAACGACCCGTCGGTCGCCGCCCAGGCGAGCCCGGACGTCGTCGCCGCCACGCCGGGGCTCCTGGGCGCCGTGCGGGGCGACGTCGTCACCGGTCGGTTCTTCGACGCCGGGCACGACGCGCGCGCGGTCCGGGTCGCCGTCCTCGGCGCGCGCGCGGCCGAGCGGCTCGGGATCAACCGGGTGGACCGTCAGCCGTCCGTGTTCGTCGGCGAGCGGTCGTACACGGTGATGGGCATCGTCGACGACGTGCAGCGGCGCACCGACCTGCTCGACGCCGTGATCCTCCCGGCGGGGACGGCGCGCGCGGACTTCGGCGTCGGCCCGCCCGAGGAGCTCCAGGTGCGGATCGCGACCGGCGCGGGGCGCGTCGTCGCCCGGCAGGCGCCGGTCGCGCTCGACCCGAACGCGCCCGAGGGGTTCGTCGTCAAGGCGCCGACGTCGGGCTCAGCGCTGCGGGAGAACGTCCAGGCCGACGTCAACGCGATCTTCCTCGCGCTGGGCGGCATCGCGCTCCTCGTCGGCGGGGTGGGGATCGCCAACATCACGCTGCTCTCGGTCATGGAACGGGTCGGCGAGATCGGGCTGCGACGCGCCCTGGGTGCGACGCGTCGCGACATCGGTGCGCAGTTCGTCGTGGAGTCGGTCGTCGTCGGGCTCCTCGGCGGGCTCGTGGGCTCCTCTCTCGGGGTGCTGGCGGTGGTGGTCGTCTCGGTCGTGCAGGAGTGGACGCCGATCCTCGACGTCCGCATGGCCGTCGGGGCGGCGCTCCTGGGGGGCGTCGTCGGGCTGCTCGCCGGGACGTACCCGGCCCTCAAGGCCGCCGCGATCGAGCCGATCGCGGCGCTGCGCGGCGGGACCTGACCGTCCGGTCGCCCGGCCGGGGACGCCGTCCCGGTCGGGCGACCCGCGGGGCGCCGGTGCCGCGGCGTTATGTTGAGTCGTGTGCGATCATGTTGGATTTTTCGGCGACGTAGACAATACTGGTCACATGCTCGCCACCCAGCGCCAGGACCGCATCCTCGCCGAGATCCGCGACCACGGAGCGGTACGCATCGGCGACCTGACCCGAGAGCTCGGCGTCTCGGACATGACGATCCGTCGCGACCTCGTGGAGCTCGCCGACCAGGGTCTCGTGCGCAAGGTCCACGGGGGCGCCGTCGCTCCCCACACCACCGCCCACGAGCCCGGGTTCGCCGCCAAGAGCTCGCGCGAGGCCGCGGAGAAGGAGGCCATCGCGACGGCCGCGGCCCGCCTCGTCACGCCGAACGCGTCGATCGCGCTGAGCGCCGGGACGACGACGCACCTGCTCGCCGCCCGCATCGCCGCCGACACCGCGCTGCGACCGCTCACCGTGGTCACGAACTCCCTCCCCGTCGCGGAGGTCCTGCACCGCGCGAACGACCCCCGCCTCGAGACGATCCTCACCGGCGGGAGCCGTACGCCGTCCGACGCGCTCGTGGGCCCGCTCGCCGAGGCGGCGATCTCCGGGCTGCGCGTCGACCTGGCGTTCGTCGGGGCGCACGGCGTCGACCCGGACATCGGGCTCACGACGCCGAACCTCGACGAGGCCGCGACCAACCGTGCCCTCATCGACTCCGCCGGCCGCACGGTCGTGCTCGCCGACCACACGAAGTGGCACACGACCGGCCTGCGCGTGTTCGCGACGTTCGCCGACGTGGACGTCCTCGTCACCGACGCCGGCCTCCCCGACGACCAGCGCACCCGCGTCCAGGACCTCGTCGAGCGGCTCGTCGTCGCCTGACGGCCGCCCCGGACTCTTCACCCCAGCACCGCGATCGGAACCACGTACGCATGAACCCGCACCTGCGCCGCACCTCGACCCGCCTCGCCGACGGCCGCGAGCTCGTCTACTTCGACGACTCTCCCGAGTACGTCTCAGGTGAGCGCTCACGTCGGCTCGACGACCCCCGGCCGCTCGCCGACCGGTTCGTCCCGGTCCCCGGCCCGGACGGGACGCCGCACCCGTACGTCGGGCCCGAGATGCGCCGCGACCCGCTCACGGGCGACTGGGTGCCCCTCGCCGCGCACCGGATGAACCGCACGTTCCTCCCCGCCGCCGACTCGTGCCCGCTGTGCCCGGCCCGGCCCGGGGCCGCGTACTCGGACGGCGAGGTCCCCGACACCGACTACGACGTCGTCGTCTTCGAGAACCGCTTCCCCTCCCTGCAGCGCGTGCCCGGCACGCCCGACGGCGTCGTCGAGGACGCGCCGCTCCAGGTCCACGCCCCGGCGGCAGGCCGGTGCGAGGTCGTGTGCTTCTCGAGCGACCACCGCACGTCGTTCGGCGCCCTGTCCCCGCAGCGCGTGCGCACGATCATCGACGCGTGGGCCGACCGCACCGCCGCGCTCGGGGCGGAGCCGGGCGTCGAGCAGGTCTTCTGCTTCGAGAACCGGGGCCAGGAGATCGGCGTCACGCTGCACCACCCGCACGGTCAGATCTACGGCTACCCGTACGTCACGCCCCGCACGCGCGCGCTGCTCGACGAGGCGCGTGCGCACCACGACCGCACCGGCCGCAACCTCCTGCGCGACGTCCTCGACTCCGAGCTCGCGGACGGGCGCCGCGTCGTCCTCGAGACCGAGCACTGGGTCGCCTACGTCCCCTTCGCGGCCCGCTGGCCCGTCGAGGTCCACCTCGCCCCGCGCCGCGACGTGCCCGACCTGCCCGCGCTCGCCGACGCCGAGCGCGACGACCTCGCCACCGCCTACCTCGAGCTCCTGCGTCGCCTCGACCGCTTCTTCGAGACCGCCGACGGCGACCCCATCCCGCTCCCGTACATCGCCGCGTGGCACCAGGCGCCCGCGCACGAGGGACGCTCGGTCGCCGACGGCGGCACGGACGACGTGACCCTCGCCCGGCTGCACCTGCAGGTCTTCTCCGTCCTGCGTGCGCCGGGCAAGCTCAAGTACCTCGCCGGGTCCGAGTCGGGCATGGGCGCGTGGATCAGCGACACCACGCCCGAGCGGATCGCGGCGCGGCTCCAGGAGCTCGCGCCCTCCGGCGCCGCGCGCGGGTGGGTCCCCTCGTGGTCCGACGACGACGGTGCGGCCCGGGCGCGCGCGGTCTTCGCGGCGGCGTTCGGCAAGGCCGACCCCGGACCCGGGGACGAGCCGTCCGGCGACCACCCGGGCGAGGTCGACGTCTGGGCGGCGCCCGGCCGCGTGAACCTCATCGGCGAGCACACCGACTACAACGCGGGCCTGTGCCTGCCGATCGCGCTCCCCCACCGCACGTACGTCGCGCTGCGCCCGCGCACGGACTCCGTCGTCCGGCTCGCGTCCGCCCAGGCGCCCGGCGAGACCTGGACGACGACGCTCGACGACGTCGCTCCCGGCACGGTCGCCGGGTGGGGGTCGTACGTCGTCGGCGTCGCCTGGGCCCTGCGCGGGCACCTCGTCGCCCAGGGCGCGGACCCCGCCGCGATCACCGGCTTCGACGCGGCCGTCGACTCGAGCGTCCCCTTCGGGGCCGGCCTGTCGTCGTCCGCCGCGCTCGAGTGCTCCGTGGCGGTCGCGCTCGACGACGTCGCGGGGCTGGGCCTCGCCGCGACCGACGGGGGACGCGCCACCCTGGCCGCGGCGAGCATCCGCGCCGAGAACGAGATCGCCGGAGCGCCCACGGGCGGCATGGACCAGTCCGCGTCGCTGCGCGCGCAGGCGGGCCAGGCGCTCCTCCTCGACTGCCGCCCGGGACTCGACCCCGTCGAGTCCGCCGAGCAGGTGCCGTTCGACCTCGATGCCGTGGGCCTCGCCCTGCTCGTCGTCGACACGCGAGCCGAGCACCAGCTGGTCGACGGCCAGTACGCCGCACGCCGGGCCACGTGCGAGGACGCGGCCCGCACGCTCGGCCTGGACTCCCTGCGCGAGCTCGCGGACGACGTCGCGACGCGGGACGACCCCGCGGGCGCGCTCGACGTCGCCCTGGAGAAGCTGCCCGACGACGTCGCACGCCGCCGGGTGCGCCACGTCGTGACGGAGATCGGCCGCGTGCGCGACCTCGTCGCGCTCCTGCGCGACGGCCGCCCCGACGCGGTCGGGCCGCTCATGAACGCGTCCCACGCGTCGCTGCGCGACGACTACGAGGTGTCGAGCGTCGAGCTCGACGTCGCCGTGGACGCCGCGCGCGTCGCCGGCGCCCTCGGGGCGCGCATGACCGGCGGCGGGTTCGGCGGCTCCGCGATCGCGCTCGTCCGCACCGACCAGGTCGAGGCCGTGGCCGACGCCGTCCGCACGGCGTTCGAGCGCGAGGGCCTCGGTGCGCCCGGCTTCCTCCTCGCGACGCCGTCCGCGCCGGCCGAGCGCGTCGCCTGACCCGAGCAGACACCACACGCCGCCGAACACGACATGAGGGTCGTCATGCGGCATCTCACGACCCTCATGTCGTGCTCGGCGGGGGCGGAACGGCTCAGATGTCGTAGGTGATCACGAGGGGGGCGTGGTCGCTCCAGCGCTCGTCGTGCGACGGCGCGCGGTCGACCTCGACCTTGACCGCGCGCTCGGCGAGCGACGGCGTGGCGAGCTGGTAGTCGATGCGCCAGCCGGAGTCGTTGTCGAACGCGCGGCCCCGCCACGACCACCAGGTGAACGGGCCGGGGCCCTCGCCGCCGTGGACGCGGCCGAGGTCGACGAGACCGACCTGGTCGAGCCAGGTGTCGACGTAGGCGCGCTCCTCCGGGAGGAAGCCGGCGCTCTTGAGGTTGCCCTTCCAGTTCTTGATGTCGACGTTGCGGTGGGCGATGTTGAGGTCGCCCGCGAGCACGACCTTCTCCCCCGTGGCCGCGAGCTCGCGCAGCCGGGCGGTGACCTTCTCGAGGTAGGCGTACTTCGCGACCATCGTCTCGGGCTGGCTCACGGTGCCGGAGTGGATGTACGCCGAGACCACCGTGACGCGGCCGCCGTCGGGCAGCTCGAGGTCTGCCTCGACCCAGCGGCCCGTGTCGACGGGCGGCTCCGGCTCGCCGGCACCCAGCCCGACGCGCACGGCGGAGACGGGGAGCCGCGACGCGACCGCGACGCCCGCCCGGCCCTTGACGTCGCACGCCTGGTGCGCGACGTGCCACCCGTCGAGGAGGTCGTTGACGACCGAGTCGGGCGCTCGGACCTCCTGGAGCAGCAGGACGTCGGGCGTCCGGGACGCGATCCAGGCGTCCATCCCGCGGCGGTACGCGGCGCGGATCCCGTTGACGTTGGCGGTGGCGATGGTGAGCAAGTGGGCTCGTCCTCCCTCGGTGACGGTCGCGCGCGGCCGCCAGGACGGTCGCGGCACGCCGGCCATCCCATCACACGCCACCGACAGGACGGGTCCCCGGCGTCACGCAGGAGGCGTGGTCTCGCTCACGCTCAGGGGGGCGACGCGGGCGGGCCTGAACGCGCCGGCGAGGACCGCCGACACAGCGGCGAGCACGGCGAGGACGACGAACCCGAGCCGGAGGTGGTGGGCGGTCGCGAACACGCCCGTGAGCACGCCGCCGAGCACAGCGCCCGCGTAGGTGAAGACGTTGAGGCGCGCGACCGCGCGGTCCGTGACCGTCGCGACGACCACGGCGGGAGGCTCGACCGGTGCCGCGCCCGTCTCCGCGTCGACGAGCACGTCCTCGACGACACCGTCCCCGACCGCGTCCTCGACGCGCCCGCCCGAGGCCGCGGCCTCGGCGCCCACCGAGACCGCCGCGACCGCCTCGCGGGCGCGGTCCCCGATCGCCGAGAACGCGAGCGGCGCGACGACCCCGAGCCCGAGCCCGGTCGCCGCCAGCCCGAGCACGGCGACCGGCCAGGCGGGAGCCACGGCCACCGCGACGAACCCGAGGGCGCCGAGCGTGCCTCCCAGCCGCACGACCCGCACCCGGCCGAGTCGCTCGACGAGACCGTCCCCGACGAGCCGCGACACGATGAGCGCCGCCTGGTAGGCCGCGTACCCGAGGGGCGCGGCCACCGCGCTCGCCGCGAGGACGTCGCGCAGGAACGTCGCGCTCCAGCTCGAGACGGCCGAGTCCGCGACAGGGAACGCGAGCATCCCCGCGCCGAGCAGCGCGATCGTCCCCCCGGCCACCCACGCGGTCCCGGGCAGGGCCAGGCGTCGGGCGTCATCCGTCGGCCCGGCCGGCTCCGGACCCGGCCGTTCCCCACTCGGCAGCTCTGCGGCCGACGCCGCCGCACCCGACGCCGCCGCGCCCGGGTGCGCGGCCGCGCGGGCCGCCGAGCCGCCGTCGGGAAGCCGCAGCGCGAGCAAGACGGCGCCCGCGGCCACGAGCAGCGCGACGAGCGGGAGCGCGACCGGCTGGCCGAGCGCGACGAGCGCGCTGCCCGACACGGCGAGCGCACCGAGCACTCCCCCGGCCGCGTTGGCCGCGTAGAACGACGCGAGCAGGCTGCGGCCGTGCGCGCGCTCGACGTCGATCCCGAGCATGTTCATCGCGGCGTCGACCGCGCCGAGCGCGAGCCCGTACAACCCGATCGCCACGAAGAAGGCGGGCCAGGACGGCGCGAGCCCGATGCCGGCGACCGCGAGGGCGGCGAGCAGCAGGCCGCCCACCACCACGGCGCGCGCACCGCGAACAGCGGCGACGACGCCGGACAGCGCGCTGCCCAGCCCGGCGAGGACGCACACGCCCAGCACCACGAGCGTGACGACGTCGTCCCCCATGCCGAGCCGGTCCTTGTACCCGGGGATGCTCGTCAGCACCACGGCGAACCCGAAGCCCTGCACGGCGTACGCCGCCGTCGTCGCGATGCGCTCCGTCACCCGCGCAGACTAGCGCTCACGCGTCGTGCTCGGTCCGCGGCACGGCGGTGAGGTCGACGGACGGACGGCGCGCAGAAGGTGAGATGCCGAAGGAGGGTGGGGTGGCGCCCGTTCCTCGGATCAGGCGGAGGCGCGCTCCGCCGCGTCGACGACGTTCGCGAGGAGCATCGCGCGCGTCATGGGCCCGACCCCGCCGGGGTTCGGCGAGATCCAGCCCGCGACCTCGGCGACGTCGGGCGCGGCGTCCCCGACGACCCGGCTCTTGCCGGTCTCCGGGTCGACCTCGCGCGAGACGCCGACGTCGATGACGACGGCGCCCGGCTTGACCATGTCGCGCGTGACGATGCCCTGCACGCCCGCGGCCGCGACGACGACGTCGGCGCGGCGCACGAGCTCGGCGAGGTCCGTCGTCCCGGTGTGCGTGAGCGTCACGGTCGCGTTGACGGCGCGGCGCGTGAGCAGCAGGCCGATCGAGCGGCCGACGGTCACGCCGCGCCCCACGACCACGACCTCCTTGCCCGCGAGGGAGATCCCGTGCCGCTCGATGAGCTCGATGATCCCGCGCGGCGTGCACGGCAGCGGCGACGTGACCTCCTCGTTGACGCGGAGGACGAGGCGGCCGAGGTTCGTCGGGTGCAGCCCGTCCGCGTCCTTGGCCGGGTCGATGAGCTCGAGCACGCGGTTGGTGTCGATGCCCTTCGGGAGCGGCAGCTGCACGATGTACCCCGTGCAGGCCGGGTCCTCGTTGAGGCGGCGGACGGCGGCCTCGATCTCTTCCTGCGTCGCGTCGCCGGGCAGGTCCTCGCGGATCGACGACAGCCCGACCTCGGCGCAGTCGCGGTGCTTGCCCGCGACGTACCACTGCGAGCCCGGGTCGTCGCCGACCAGGAGCGTGCCCAGCCCGGGCACGACGCCCTTCCCGGCGAGGACCGCGAGGCGTTCCTTGAGCTCGGACTTGATGGCGGCGGCAGTCGCCTTGCCGTCCAGGATCTGTGCGGTCATGTGGGTCTCCTCGTGGGTCTGACGGGGCCGGAGAGACCGCTGAGTGCGGGGTATTCGTCGCGGTTCCGGTCGGCCGGCGACGAATACCCCGCACTCAGCGGTCGGGGTCGACCTACTGGGACAGGCCCGGGTAGAGGGGGAAGTCGGCCGTGAGCTTGCGCACGCGGGCGCGCAGCGCGTCCACGTCCGACGCTGCGCCGGCCTTGAGGGTCGCGGCGATGACCTCGGCGACCTCGGTGAACTCGGCGTCGCCGAAGCCGCGGGTCGCGAGCGCGGGCGTGCCGATGCGCAGGCCGGACGTGACGCGCGGCGGGCGCGGGTCGAACGGCACCGCGTTGCGGTTCACGGTGATGCCGACCTCGTGCAGGAGGTCCTCGGCCTGCTGGCCGTCGAGCGCGGAGTGGCGCAGGTCGACGAGCACGAGGTGGACGTCGGTGCCGCCCGTGAGGACGGAGACACCGGCCTCGGCCACGTCGGCCTGGGCGAGGCGGTCGGCGATGATGCTCGCGCCGCGCAGCGTGCGCTCCTGGCGGTCGCGGAAGTCGTCCGAGCCCGCGATCTTGAACGACACGGCCTTGGCGGCGACGACGTGCATGAGCGGGCCGCCCTGCTGGCCCGGGAACACGGCGGAGTCGATCTTCTTGGCGTACTCCTCCTTGCTCAGGATGAAGCCGGAGCGCGGGCCGCCGATCGTCTTGTGCACCGTGGAGGACACGACGTCCGCGTACGGCACCGGGGACGGGTGCAGGCCCGCGGCCACGAGGCCCGCGAAGTGCGCCATGTCCACCCAGAGCTTCGCGCCGACCTCGTCCGCGATCTCGCGGAACGCCGCGAAGTCGAGATGGCGGGGGTACGCGGACCAGCCGCCGATGATGACGTCGGGGCGCGTCTCGAGCGCCTGCTTGCGGACCTCGTCCATCTCGATGCGGTAGGACTGCGGGTCCACGCCGTACGCGGAGACGTCGTAGAGCTTGCCGGAGAAGTTGATCTTCATGCCGTGCGTGAGGTGGCCGCCGTGGGCCAGCTCCAGGCCGAGGATCTTGTCGCCCTTGTTGATGAGCGCGTGCAGCACGGCGGCGTTGGCCGTGGCGCCCGAGTGCGGCTGGACGTTGGCGTGCTCGGCACCGAACAGGTCCTTGGCGCGGGCGATCGCGAGGTTCTCCGCGACGTCGACCTGCTCGCAGCCGCCGTAGTAGCGGCGGCCCGGGTAGCCCTCGGCGTACTTGTTGGTGAGCACGGAGCCCTGCGCCTGCAGGACGGCGCGCGGGACGAAGTTCTCGGACGCGATCATCTCGAGGGTGTCGCGCTGGCGCGCGAGCTCCCCGTCGAGGACGGCCGCGATCTCGGGGTCGAGCTCGGCGAGCGGGGTGTCGAGGACGTTGTCGGCTGGCTGGGCGCTCATGGCGTCTCCTCCGCGGGTGCTTGGCAGTGTGTCGTCGGTGGTCACGTTCCCGGCTCGCCGGGTACGCCCCACCAGGGGGTGACCCGGGGCCCAGGCGAACGACCCGTCGTCTGCACAGCGTGTCGCTCCCCGGTGGTGATCCACCCTGCCCGGGCGGAGTTCCACCGGGCGGCGCCAGTCGCGACGCGTCGATCCTAGCGCACGGCCCGCGGGCGGTGCCGGGCTACTCCTGCCCGACGGCGTCGGACGCGTTGCGGGCCTCGGCCTCGCCGAGGATGCGGCGCAGGTAGGTGTAGGTGAGGTCGCCGGCGGCCTTGTCGTACTGCTCCTCGTAGCCGTGCTTGGTGTACATGGCGAGGTTCTGCTTGGAGTCCTTGCCCGTGAAGACCCAGATCTCCGTGGTCTGCTCCGGGAGGTACGGCAGCACCTCGAGGAGCATCTGCGTCCCGATGCCGCGGCCCTGCATGTCCGGTGCGACCGCGAGCCGGCCGAGCGTCGCCTTGCTGTCCTCGATCTCGACGCGGACCGAGCCCACGAGGCGAGGCCCGAGCCACGCGCCGATCGTCACGACGTCCTCGCGCGCGAGGTCGTCGCGCAGCTCGTGGAGGGTCTGGGTCAGCGGGGGGATGTTGGGGTCCTGGTAGAGCTGCGCCTCGGTGACGAACGCCGCCCGCCGCAGGGTCAGGAGCTCACCGGCCTCGGCGTCGTCGACGAGGCGGGTCGTGATCTGCGCGTCGTTCATGAAGACATCGTGTCAGACATCGCGCGGCGCGACCGCGCGTGTCCGGGTGATGTCAGGCCGCCGGACGGCGGCCTCGTCACCGCCCGGACGCGGCTACCCTCTGAGGGGTGTCCACGACAGATCCCCGTGGCGCCGACGTCCCCGACACCTCGGCGCTCCGCACCGCGCAGCCCCCGACCGGCGACCCCACGCACTGGGTCCTCACGCTCTCGTGCCCGGACGGGCCGGGGATCGTGCACGCCGTCGCCGGGGCCCTCGCGCGGCTCGGCGGCAACATCACGGAGTCGCAGCAGTTCGGCGACCCGCTCTCGGGGCTGTTCTTCATGCGCGTGCAGGTCACGGCGGCCGCGGAGCGCGCCGAGCTGGAGCGCGCGGTCGAGGAGGTCGCGGCCCGGTTCGCCATGACGTGGCAGCTCGACGTCGTCGGGCGCCGCATCCGCACGCTGCTCATGGTCTCCAAGGCACCGCACTGCCTCGTCGACCTGCTGTACCGCGAGCGCTCCCAGGGCATGCCCATCGAGGTCGTCGGCGTCGTCGGCAACCACCGCGACCTCGAGGACATCGCGACGTTCTACGGCAAGCCGTTCCACCACGTGCCCGTCACGCGCGACACCAAGGCCGACGCCGAGGCGCGGCTGCGCGGGCTCGTCGACGAGCTCGACGTCGAGCTCGTCGTCCTCGCGCGCTACATGCAGATCCTGTCGGACGAGCTGTGCCGCGAGATGCCCGGGCGCATCATCAACATCCACCACTCGTTCCTGCCGAGCTTCAAGGGCGCGCGCCCGTACGCCCAGGCGCACGACCGCGGCGTCAAGCTCATCGGCGCGACGTCGCACTACGTGACGGGCGACCTCGACGAGGGCCCGATCATCGAGCAGGACGTCGAGCGCGTCGACCACTCGCGCCGCGTCGAGGACCTCGTCGCGATCGGCGAGGACGTCGAGCGCCAGACGCTCGCGCGCGCCGTGCGCTGGCACGCGGAGCACCGTGTGCTCCTCGACGGGCACCGCACCGTCGTCTTCCGCTGAGCCGCGGCTCTCGCCCGCTCCCGGCGCCGGCAACGCCCCCTGCACGACGGCGGCCCCCGCCACGTCCGAGGACGTGACGGGGGCCGTCGTGCGGCCGCGTGCCGGTACGCCGCCGCCTCCCGGTCGCTCAGAGCGAACGGGTCACTTGGTGAGCTCCTCGAGGGTGGGGTCACCCGCGTAGACCTCGGCCGCGTTCTCCTGCGTGACGATGACCGGCTCGAGGAGGAAGGCCGGGACGACCTTGACGCCGTTGTCGTAGGACTCGGTGTCGTTGATCTCCGGCTCCTCGCCCGCCTGGAGCGCCTTCACCGCGTTGATCGACTCCTCGACGAGCTTGCGCGTGTCCTTGTAGATCGTCGAGTACTGCTCACCCGCGACGATCGACTTGACCGACTCGACCTCGGAGTCCTGGCCGGTGATGACCGGGGTCTCCTTGCCGGCCTGCTTGGCCGACGTGAGCGCCGCGCGGGCGAGCGTGTCGTTCGGTGACAGGACGCCGTCGAGCTCCTTGTCGGAGTAGCTGCCCGACAGCACGGTGTCCATGCGCTTCTGCGCGTTCTCGGCCTTCCAGCCCTGCGTCGACACCTGCTCGAACGAGGTCTGGCCGGACGGGATGACGAGCGTGCCGTCCTCGATCTTCGGGTCGAGCACGCTCATGGCGCCCTCGAAGAACGGCGTCGAGTTCGCGTCGTCGGACGAGCCGGCGATGAGCTCGATGTTGTACGGGCCCTCGCCCTTGCGCTCGGCGAGGCCCTGGAGCAGCGCCTCGCCCTGGAGCACGCCGACCTGGAAGTTGTCGAACGCGATGTACTCGTCGACGGCGTCCGTGTTCTTCACGAGACGGTCGTAGGCGATGACGGTCGCGCCGTTGTCCTTGGCGTTCTTGAGCTGGCTGCCGAGCTGCGACCCGTCGACGGCGCCGACGATGATGACCTTCGCGCCCTGCTCGACCATGGCGTCGATCTGGCTCTGCTGCTCCGAGACGCCGCCGTTGGCGAACTGCACGATCGGCTTGAAGCCGGCCTCGGTCAGGCCGTCGTTGAACAGCTGCTCGGCGAGCACCCAGTTCTCCGACGTCTTCTGCGGGAGGGCGACACCGATGGTCGCGCCCTCCTCGAAGCCGGCCGCCGCGGACTCGCCGCCGGTCGTCTCGCCGCCACCGGACTCGCCCCCGCGGTCGGAGGAGCAGCCGCTGAGCACGAGCGCGCTCGCGGCGGTGAGCGCCAGGAGCGTCGTGGTGAGCTTCTTCATGGGTACCACTTTCTTGTCGGGCATCCGTCGTCGGATGCGGTCAGGGGTCGTGCGGTGGGTGGGACGTGATTGATCGGTCAGGTCAGCCCTTGGCGGCGGTGGCCCCGGCCTCGACCGGGACCTCGGGCTGGAGGTCGTCGGCGCCCGTGACGGCACCCGTGCCCTTGTCGCGCCGCGACGGGAAGATCAGCGCGATGATCGACGGCCGACCCTGCACCTTGTTGTAGACGTCGAACGCGACGGCGGCGAGCAGCACGAGGCCCTTGATGATCTGGGTCAGGTCGGAACCGACGCCCATGAGCTGGAGACCGTTGTTGAGGACGGCCATGACGAGGCCACCGATGACCGAGCCGACGACGGTGCCCACGCCGCCGGAGACCGCGGCCCCGCCGATGAAGACCGCCGCGATCGCGTCGAGCTCCCACATGTTGCCGTCGAACGGGCCGGAGGCCGTCGAGCGGCCGATGAAGATCATCCCGGCCAGCGACGCGAGGATGGACATGTTCATCATGACGAAGAAGTTGGTGCGCTTGATGTTCACGCCGGACAGCGCCGCCGCCGCCCGGTTGCCGCCCACCGCGTAGACGTGGCGACCGGTGATGGTCCGCGACGCCACGAACTGGTAGACGACGACGAGGAGCACCAGGACGAGCGCGGGGACCGGGAACGACGTGCCGACACGGCCCGAGCCGTAGAGGTACGTGAGGTAGGCGATCACGGCGCTGAAGAGCACGACGCGGGTCACGGCGACCGAGGTCGGGACCGGCTCGGCGCCGAGCTTGCGGGCGCTCGCGCGGCGGCGGAGCTCGGACCACACGACGAACGCGATCGCGACGATCCCGAGCAGCAGCGTCGAGTTGTTGAGGCCCGTGTTCGGCCCCCACTCGGGCAGGTAGCCGCCGCCGAGCGTCTGGAGCTCCTGCGGGACGGGAACGGTGTTCGAGTCGCCGATGAACTGGTTGAGGCCGCGGAAGAGCATCATGCCGGCGAGGGTGGTGATGAACCCGGGGATACCGACGTAGGCGACCCAGAACCCCTGCCACGCGCCGATGATCGCCCCCACGCTCAGCCCGAGCAGGATGCCGAGCCACCACGGGATGCCCCAGTCGCGGATCGCGAGGGCCACGATGATGCCGGTCACCGCGGCCACCGACCCCACGGACAGGTCGATGTGGCCCGCGATGATCACGAGGACCATGCCGATGGCGAGGATGAGGATGTAGGAGTTGCCGTTGAGCAGGTTCTGCGCGTTGCTCGGCGTGAGGACCCGCCCGCCCGTGGCGACCTGGAAGAAGATGATCAGGGCGAGGAGCGCGAAGAGCATGCCGAACTGGCGCGCTCCCCCGCTCAGCAGCTGCTTGATGGACGACATCGTCGGTGGTTCCTTCTCGGTTGCGATGCGGTGGCTGGTTGGGGGGACGCGCTCAGGCGGCCGCGTCGGAGGGTGCGTCGCCGGGCGTCCCGGTCATGAGGCGCATGAGCCCCTCCTGGGTCGCCTCCGACCCGGGGACCTCGCCCGTGATCCGCCCCTCGAAGACGGTGTAGATGCGGTCGCACAGGCCGAGGAGCTCGGGCAGCTCGGACGAGATGACCACCACGCCGCGGCCCGCGTCGGCGAGCTTCTGGACCAGGCCGTAGATCTCGTACTTGGCGCCCACGTCGATGCCGCGCGTCGGCTCGTCGAGGATGAGGAGCTCCGGCTCGGTGTACATCCACTTGGCGAGCAGGACCTTCTGCTGGTTGCCGCCCGAGAGCTTGGCGACACCCTCGTGCACGCTCGGCGCCTTGATGGAGAACGCCTTGCGGTACGACTCGGCCGCGACGAACGCCGCGTCCTGGTCGATGACGCCCGCCTTCGCGATGCGCGGCAGGTTCGCCGCCTGGATCGTGCCGAGGATCGTGTCGAGCAGGTTCAGCCCCAGCGCCTTGCGGTCCTCGGGGACGTAGGCGATCCGGTTCTCGATGGCCGAGAGCACCGTGGGCATGGACACCTCGCGACCGTCGATGCGCACGACGCCGGACTTGTAGCGCCCGTACGACCGCCCGAAGAGCGACCGCGCGAGCTCGGTGCGGCCGGCGCCCATGATCCCGGCGAAACCGACGATCTCGCCGCGGCGGACGTGGAACGTCGAGCCCTTGCACACGTAGCGGCCCGGCACCTCGGGGTGCTCCACGGTCCAGCCCTCGACCTCGAAGAAGGTCTCGCCGATGGACGGCGTGTGCGCCGGGAAGCGCGACTCGAGCGAGCGGCCGACCATGCCGCGGATGATGCGGTCCTCGTCGACGGCGTCGCCCTGGACGTCGAGGGTCTCGATCGAGCGACCGTCGCGGATGATCGTGATCGAGTCGGCGACCTCCTCGATCTCGTTGAGCTTGTGGGAGATCATGATGCTCGTCAGCCCCTTGGACCGCAGGCCGCGCAGCAGGTCGAGCAGGTGCTCGGAGTCCTCCTCGTTGAGCGCGGACGTCGGCTCGTCGAGGATGAGCAGGCGCACGTCCTTGGCGAGGGCGCGGGCGATCTCGACGAGCTGCTGCTTGCCGACGCCGATGCTCTTGATCTGGGCGTCGGGCGACTCCTGGAGGCCGACGCGCGCCATGAGCTCCTCGGCGCGCTGGCGGGCCGCGCCCCAGTCGATGCCGAACGCACCCTTGACCTCGTTGCCGAGGAAGATGTTCTCGGTGATCGAGAGCTCGGGGATGAGGGCGAGCTCCTGGTGGATGATGACGATCCCCGCGTGCTCGCTCGACCGGATGTCCTTGAACTGGACCTCCGCGCCGTCGTAGTAGATGTCGCCCGAGTAGGTCCCGTGCGGGTACACGCCCGAGAGCACCTTCATGAGCGTCGACTTGCCGGCGCCGTTCTCCCCGCAGATCGCGTGGATCTCCCCCGCACGGACGCGCAGGTTCACGTCGTCGAGGGCGCGCACGCCCGGGAACTCCTTGGTGATGCCCCGCATCTCGAGGATCACGCGGTCGTCCGTCATCGGACCTCCTCCTGCCGAGGACAGCTCGCGGCGCACCGACGCGCCGCGGACCCGGACACCCTCAGCGCCGTCCGAGCGGGCCTGACGTTATGCCGGTCACGTTCTTGGCGTCAACTCCTGAACGCAAGGATCGACAGAACCGTGACCAAACAGCGACCTTGGTCCCATGACAGCGCAGACATATGCCCCACGATGTGAGCGCAAACACGCGGGAACGCTCCCAAGCGGTCACGATCTGAAGACGTGAGAGCGCTCCAACCGACTGTCGCAAACCGCTCCCGAGCATTCGTGGGTGCCGCGCCCAGTCTTCCCACGCGGGCAGGAGGAGGATGCGGCGGTCCCGGTCGGAGAGCGCGCGTCAGAGCGTCGTCAGGGGCGGTGTCCGTCTGCTCGACGGAGGCGCCGACCTGTGACTCAGCGAGGCGGGAGCGGGCGCTTGAAGCCCTCGTGCGACTGCTCGTAACCGAGCGACCGGTAGAACCGGTGGGCGTCGGCCCGCTGCTTGTCGGACGTGAGCTGGGCGAGCGCGCACCCGCGCTCCTCACCCCACGCGTGGGCCCACGTCATCATGGCGCGCCCGACGCCCTGCCCACGGAGTCGACGGTCGACGCGGACCGCCTCGACGAGGAGGCGCGACGCGCCGCGCCGGGAGATCCCCGGGATCACGGTGAGCTGCATCGTGCCGACGACCTCGCCGTCGAGCTCGACGACGACCAGCTCGTTCTGCGGGTCCGCGTCGATCGCGGCGAACGCCGCCTCGTGCTCGGGACCGACCTCCCCCGTGCGGGCGCGCGCGATGGCGTCGTCCGCGATGAGCGCGACGACGCGGGGCAGGTCGGCGGCGACGGCCGGACGGAACACGAGACCCGCCGTCGGGGGGACGGCGGGCTGGGGCGCGGTGGTCACGGCTCGCGACCGTAGCACCCGGTCGTCTCGCGGGAAGAACCCGACTCCGCCGGGGTAGAACCGGGGTAGGCCGAGGTAGAACCCTGGTGAGGACCAAGGTTCTACCTCGGCGGACCAGGGTTCTACCTCGGCGGTCGGCTCAGGAGCAGGTGAGCTCCTCATGGGTGACGGTGAAGGTCGAGGTGACCTCCTCGCCGTCGACCACCGCGGTGGCGGTCACCGTGGCCTCGCCGGCCGTGACCGCCTTCTGGCGGGTCGCGAACGACTGGTAGGCGTTCTTCCCGGCCGCGACCTTCGAGAACCCCTTCTCGCCGAACGGCGTGGACAGCGTCAGGTCCACGGGGACGGCGCCGTCGTTCGTCGCGCGGACCGCGACGTACGCCTTCCCCGCGAGGCAGCGAGGCTGGACCTCGACCGTGACGGGCAGCTCGCCGGCCGCCTGCGGCTCGACGAGCACCGCGACGGTGCGCGCCGGGACCGTGACGGTCCCGGAGGCCGCGTCCCACGTGGTGCCCTGCACGACGGCGTCGCTCCCCTCGGCCTGGACCGGCGAGAGCACGTACTCGCGGCCCACCAGCGCGGACAGCGGGACAGCGACCTCGTCCGGCGAGGCGTTGAACACCGTGAGCAGGCCGTCGAGGGCCGGGTCGACGTCGGCGCCCACGGTGTCGTCCACCGACATCGCGACGACCCCCGGGACCTGGTCCGTCCCGGCACCCGGGAAGGTGACCTTCTCCCGGATGAGGTCCGCGTCGCCGAGCCGGAAGAGCTCGGTCGAGTGCCGCAGGCGCAGGAGGTCCTGTGCCTGCGTCGACGCGGTGGCGATGTCGTCGGCCGACGGCTTGAGCGCGGGGTCCGCGAGGAGCGGTGCCATGAGCGACCACTTGTCCTCGTTGTCGGCCGCCATCGGCAGGCCCTTGCCGAACCCGTTGTCCTGACCGGTCCAGTCGATCGCGTTGAACCAGTCGCCCGAGTCGTAGCTGTTGCGGTCGAGCGACTTGGACCGCAGCAGGTCCGTGCCCGCGTGCCAGAACGACGGCGTCTGGGAGAGCGCGGCGGTCGCGAGCGAGACCGTGTTCATGCGCACGCGCTCGTCCATCGGCGTGTCCGCCGGGAGCTTGAGCGTGAGCAGGTCGAACAGCGTCTCGTTGTCGTGCGCGTCGACGTAGGTCACGACCTCCTCGGGCGAGTCGGCGTAGCCCGCCGGCGCTCCGCGGTAGTCGATCTCGTCGCCCCGCTTCTCCTCGCCCGTGGACGTGAGGAGCGTGTAGTCGCGCAGGTTGCCCGCGAGGCCGAGGCGCACGAGGTCGGTCTGGTGGCCGAGGTCGGCGAGCTCGTCCGCGGAGCCGTCGTTGACGGTCCCCGGCTCCCCCGCCCGGGCGGGCTGCCCGTTCGGGTCGGTCGCGAGGCCCGTGCCGAAGCCCTGCGTGAAGGTCGACGCGCCGTCGACGGGCGAGCCGCCGTGCACGGCGTCGCGCAGCCGGTCGGAGAACGTCCCGATGCCCGTGCCACCGAGCTGGCCCTGCGTGGCCTGCTCGAACAGCGCGTTGCCCGCGACCTCGCCGAAGTCCCAGCCCTCGCCGTACAGGTAGACGCTCTTCCCGTCGACGCCGTCCCCGGCGAGCGTGAGCTCGTCGAGCGCGGCACGGACGTCGAGCATGTTCTGCTTCGAGTGGTGACCCATGAGGTCGAAGCGGAACCCGTCGACGCGGTAGTCCTTCGCCCACGTGACGACCGAGTCGACCATGAGCTTGCCCGCCATCGCGTGCTCGGTCGCGACGTTCTGGCAGCACGTGCTCGTCTCGACGGAGCCCGTGGTCGGGTTCTGCCGGTGGTAGTAGCCCGGCACGACCCTGTCGAGGACCGACTTCGCGTCCTGCCCGCTCGCCGCGGTGTGGTTGAACACCTGGTCGAGCACGACCTGGAGCCCGGCGTCGTGGAGCGACCCGACCATGGTGCGGAACTCCGCGACGCGCGCGCCGCCGTCCGCGTCGAGGGCGTACGACCCCTCCGGTGTGCTGAAGTGCCACGGGTCGTAGCCCCAGTTGAAGCCGTCCTCGCCCTGCACCGCCGCGACCGCGGCCTGCTGCTCGGGCGAGTCGGGCGCGAACCCGGTGAGGTCACCCGTCGTCTTCTGGGCGGCCCGGTCCTCGGGGATCGACGCGATGTCGAACGTCGGGAGCAGGTGCACCGTGGTGAGGCCCGCGTCCGCGAGCTCGCGCAGGTGCGTCATCCCGGCCGAGTCCTGCTCGGCGAACGCGAGGTAGGTGCCGCGCCGCTCGGCGGGGACCGTCTCGTCGGAGATCGAGAAGTCGCGCGCGTGCAGCTCGTAGATCGTCTGGTCCACCGCGCGCT
This sequence comes from Cellulosimicrobium protaetiae, assembly GCF_009708005.2. NCBI lineage: Bacteria > Bacillati > Actinomycetota > Actinomycetes > Micrococcales > Promicromonosporaceae > Cellulosimicrobium > Cellulosimicrobium protaetiae. The sequence continues at coordinate 3,734,209 of NZ_CP052757.1, forward strand.
CGACGACCGGGGCGGGCGTGCCCTCCCAGACGCTCGGGCGGAACGCGGGGTCGTCGAGGTCGACGGCCACCGAGTGCGTGGAGTCGAGCGTGAGCCCGACCGAGTACGGGTCGGTGACGACGTTCGTCTCGACCTTCCCCGTGCTCGGGACGTAGACCCGCACCTCGTAGAGGTAGCGCGCGCCCTTCCACCCGACGTCCGCACCGCCGAGCTTCTTGTCGGCCGCCTTGCCGTCGAGCGTCCACGTGCCGTCGGCCTGGCGCGCGGCCTCGAACCGGCGCGGGTCGTCGTCGAGCGACGCCCCCGCGGGCCAGGCGAGCACCGAGACGGCCTTCGCCGTCGGCGCCCAGAGCGCGAACGACGCCCACTTGCCGTTGGCGTGCCAGGAGACTCCGAGCTCGCGCTCGGCCGCGTCCTCGGCGAACAGGTCGTCGACGACGCCCGGCACCTGGACGCCGGTCGCGGCCGTGAGGACGCCCTCGTCGGCCCGGGTCACGAGGAGCTGGCCGGTGAGCGCGGCCTCGGCCGCGGCACGGTCGAGCGGTTCGCCGTCGTCGAGCACGCGCAGCGCGGTGTGCCCGGCGAGCGCCGGGAACTCGGCGGCGACGTCGTCGGGCAGGCCCGCCGGGTCCACCTCGAGCGTGTACGACGCCGTCCCCTCCGGTGCCTGCACCTCGCCGTCCGCGCTGCCTGGGGCGACGGAGATCCCGCCGTCCGGCGCCGCCCACAGGGTCCACTCCGACCCGGCGCCGAGTTCCGCGGGCCAGGCGACCAGGCCCTCACGGACCCAGTGCGCGGCCTGCTGCCCGGTCCCCGGCAGCGGCGGGTTCGCCACCTCGACGGTCAGGACGTGGGTCGCGAGGTCGTAGGAGAACGTGACGTTCTCGCCGTCGCCCACGGAGAACTGGTAGTTCGCCCCGTCGGGCGCGCCACCCACGCCGTAGTTCTCGGCCCAGCTCAGGCCGTGCGCGACCTTGCCCTCGTACGCGCCGGCCGCGAGGCGGTCGGTCGACCAGGTGTAGGTGCCGTCGCCGTCGGGGTCCCTGAGCCAGGACGCGAGGCAGTCCGGCGCCCACGAGGCGGGGCAGCCGACCTGGTCCTGGAACGAGCCCGGGAGGGTGACGATCGGGCCCTGCGCGGTGCTCGAGAAGTCCTTGCTCACCGGGTCCCAGTAGAACGTGACCGGGCCGCCGGTCGTCGTGTACGTCGCGTTGCCGCCGTCCTGTACGCCGCCGACTCCGTAGTTGACCGTCCACGACCCGTTGAGCGCGACCTTGTACTCGTACGTCCCGGCCGGGACGTCGAACGTGCCCGCGTAGACGCCGTCGGCGCGCTTCGTGAGCTTGGCCGCCTCGCACGCCGGGGCCCAGTCGCCCGCGCAGCCCATGGCCGCGTTGTGGCTCCCGGGCACGGTCACGAGGTCGATCTCGGGCTCGGGCTCCTCGCCCACGACCCCGCTCACGTCGACCCCGACGCTCGCGAACGTCGACGCGGCGGCGCGGTCGCCGTCGGCGTCGGTCGTCACGGCGCGGTACTCGACCAGGGTGCCCTCGGCCAGGCCCGCGACGTCGTGGAAGACGCGCGGCGCCGTGTCCTCGGCGGTGCCGAGGGGCTGCCACTCGGCGCTCCCGACCTCGCGCCACGCGAATGACGTCTCGGCCCACGCATCGGCGTCGACCGTGGCCGTCACGGGCGCGACCCCGGTGACCGCTCCCCCGGCGCGCGGCACGGTGACCGCGATCTCGCCCGACGAGTCCGCGCCGACCTCGCGGTCGGCCCGCAGCACGACGGTGCCCGTCGCCGGGACGGTCAGGGTGACGACGCCGTCGACGTCGGCGGTGACGGGCTGGGCCGACTCACCGTAGAGCACCTCGTACGAGGCGCCGGGCGTGAGGGTCGTGAACGTCGCCGTCCGGTCCTCCGCCGCGTTGTTCAGCGCGACGAGGTGCTCGACCTTCTCCGCGCGGTCCACCCGGCTGAAGGCGTACACGCCCGCGCCGTTCTCGACGTAGCGCTCGACCTGGGCGCCGTCGGCCAGCGCCGGGTGCGCCTCGCGCAGCGCGGCGAGCTCGGCGATGTGCGCGTAGAGCGGCGCGTCGGTGCCGAAGCGGTCGACGCTGCCCGCCTGCTCGCCGGTGACGAGAGGCTGGTCGGCATACTCGTCGACCTGCGTCGCGAACAGGGTCTGGCGGGCGTCCTTGTCGCCGCCCGTCCCCGCGAAGCCCTGCTCGTCGCCGTAGTACACGACCGGCTGCCCGCGGGTCAGGTACATGAGGTCGTGCGCGAGCTCGTCGCGCGCGAGCGGGTCGTCGGTGCTCGCGAGCATGTACCCGACGCGCCCCATGTCGTGGTTGCCGAGGAACGTCGGCAGCGCCTGCGCGTTCGTCGTGGGCGTCGTGTACATGTCGTCGCTCGCGAAGAGCGAGGCGAGGCCCTTGGCGCTGTTGCCGCTCGCGAAGCTCGTCGCGGCCGACTGGAACGTGAAGTCGAGCGTCGAGCTCATGTCGGTCTTGCGCACGTAGGGCGAGAGCTTCGCCGCGTCGGCGTCGTACACCTCGCCGAACATGAAGAAGTCGTCCTTGCCCTGCGCGTGCGCGTAGTCGAGGACCTCGGTGGTCCACGTCTCCCAGAACTCGAAGTTCACGTGCTTGACGGTGTCGATGCGGAAGCCGTCGATCCCGAGGTCGATCCAGTCCTGGTAGACGTCGACGAACCCGTCGACGACCGTCGGGTGCTCGGTCATGAGGTCGTCGAGGCCGTCGAAGTCCCCGTACGTCACCGACTCCCCGGTCCACGTCGAGTTGCCGCGGTTGTGGTAGAGCGTCGGGTCGTTGAGCCAGGCCGGGACCTTGAGGTCCTCCTTGCCCGCGGGGACCACCGGCGTGTACGGGAACGACGTCGCGGCGTCCAGCGCCGGGAACTCGCCCGTGCCCGCGTGGTCCGCCGGGTCGAACACGGCGCCCTCGGCGTCGCGGTACGGCGACGTGGCCTGGTCGACGTACGAGTACTGCTTCTCCTCGTAGTCGATCACGTCGGCCGTGTGGTTCGTGATGATGTCGAAGTAGACCTTGATGCCGCGGTCGTGCGCCTCGTCGATGAGCGCCTCGAGCTCGGCGTTGGTGCCGAGGTGCGGGTCGATCTGGGTGAAGTCGGTGATCCAGTAGCCGTGGTAGCCCGCCGACGCGTCGGCGCCCGTGCCCTGCACCGGCTGGTTCTTGAACGACGGCGTGAGCCAGATCGCCGTCGTGCCCAGACCCTCGACGTAGTCGAGGTTCTGCCGCAGGCCGGCGATGTCGCCGCCCTGGTAGAAGCCCTTGTTCGTCGGGTCGTAGCCGGAGACGAGCGGGTCGTCGCCGAGGCCCGCGGCGTCGTTCGCGGTGTCACCGTTGGCGAACCGGTCGGTCATGACGAAGTAGAAGCGCTCGTCCGACCCGGGCTGGCGCACCGGGGGCACGACGAGCCCCGCGTCCTGCGCCTCGTCGTAGCCGCCGGCGAGCCCGAGCGGCGTGAGCGCGATGCGGTGCGTCGACTCGTCGAACGAGACGCGCACGGTCGCGTCGCCGCCGAGCACGAGCGGCGCGTTGTCCTGGCTCCCGTCGCGCCCGTAGGCCTCGTCCCACGCGTCGTCGTACGCGACCTTGTACTGGTACGTGCCCGCGGGCAGGTCGAAGTCCGCGGACCACACGCCCGCGGTGTCGGTCGGTGAGAGCTCTGTCGCGGCGCACGCGGGGTCCCAGTCGGCCGCGCAGCCGAGCTCGGACTGGAGGTCACCGACGAGCGCGAGCGTGCGCTCGTCGGCCCCCGCGGCGGGGGCTGCGAACGCGGCGAGCGTGACGCCCGCGAGGCTCGCGGCGGCGACCGCGACGGCGGTGACCGACGCCGTCGTGCGAGCCCCGCGCGAGCGGCGGGGCGACGGGTCGGATGGGTAGGGCGACGGGGTGCGCGGAACGCGGCGACGTCGCGGCGTGGAGGTCATGAGGACTCCCTCGTCCGGTGGCTGGTGCGGGGCCGCAGGCATGAGCTGGCACGAACCGGTGGACGCGGACGACGGCGACCGACAGCGGGCGACGTCGACCGCGGCTTCTCAGCGTACGGCTGAGCCGAACTGTACTGCTTGCAGAAAGTTGCAGCAAGAGTCAGAAACCGGTCCGGCGCCCGCCGCCTCACCGCCCCCAGACGACGGCGAACCCGGGGCCGCCCCCCACGGAACACGTCCGGTGAGGAGGGACCCCGGGTTCGACCGGGAGCGGGAGATCAGCCCGCGAGGTGCCCCCACCGTGGCGCCAGGTCGCGCCACGGCCCGACCTCGGCAACACGGCCCTCGTCGAGCACGACCACGCGGTCCGCCCGCGCGAGCGCGGCCCGCTTCGACGTCGCGCCGATGACCGTGGTCCCCCGCTCCCGGAGCGACGTCCACAGCTCGATCTCGGTCGCCGCGTCGAGCGCGCTCGAGACGTCGTCGGCGAGGAGGAGCTCGGCGTCGGTCGCGAGCGCCCGCGCGAGCGCGAGGCGCTGGACCTGCCCTCCCGACAACCGGACGCCGCGGTGGCCCACGAGCGCCTCGTGGCCGCCTGCCTCGACGACGTCGCGCTCCAGGCGCGCGGCCGCGACCGGGCCGTGGACGTCGCGCTCGTGCCCGAGCCGCACGTTGTCCGCGAACGACCCCGACAGCACGCGCGGGACCTGCGCCACGTGGGCGACCTGTCCCGGACGCAGGAACGTCTGTGCGTCGACGACGTCGGTCCCGTTCCACCGGATGTCGCCCGTGTGCTCCATGAGTCCCGAGAGGGCCGAGAGCAGGCTGGACTTGCCCGCCCCGACCTGCCCGAGCAGCAGGACGAGCTCGCCGCGGCGCACCGCGAGGTCCACGCCCTGGACGCCGATCGTGCCGTCGTCGTGCAGCGCGGTGACGTCGACCAGGTCGAGCCGCTCGAGCGGCCGACGCGGTCCCGGGTCGGGTACGGGCGCCTCCCCCGTGAGGAGGTCGACGCCGGGCGGCAGGTCCATGAGGTCCGTCCCGGCGGCGAACCGGCTCGTGGCACGCTGCCACGAACGCGTGCCGGGCGCCTCCGTCACGACCGCCCCCGCGACCACGCCGAACCAGCCGAAGCCGGTCACCGCGTTGGCGACCAGGAGCGCGGTCGCGAGGTCCCACGTCCCGGTGAGCAGCCCGGCCCAGGCCGCGACGACGCCGAGCTGGATCATGACGAGCGGGACACCGTCGAGCGCGGCCTGCACCCGGTGCTCGAAGACGGCGGCCCGCACCCGGCCCGCGTCGACGTCTCGCAGGTGCGCGTGCACCTGGGGGGTCCGCGCCGCGAGCTTGACGGTACGCGCCGAGTCGAGCGCCGAGACCAGCGCGCGCCCGAACCGGGCGCGCGCCGCCGACGACCGCGTGGCCGAGCGTCCGGCGATCGGGCGCCCGAGCGCGGACGCCGCCGCAGACACGACCATCACGGCCAGCAGCACCGCGCCCGCGAGCCACGACCCGCTGAGCAGCGCCGTGACCCCGGCGATGACGAGGCCGTTGACGAAGTCGACCCAGCGGTCCGCGTACCGGACGAAGCGGTCGGCGTCCATGGCGCGCGCGACCACCTCGCCCGGGGGCGTCGCCGTGAGACGGTGCTGGCGCGTCTGGCCCGCCATGACGGCCATGCGCACGCGCAGCAGCACCTCGATCCACCAGCGGGGGTAGACGTAGAGCGCCCACGCGAGACACAGCGGCGCGACGACGAGGAGCACGGCGAGCGGGACGAGCTGCTGCGCGGGGAAGCCGTCGTCGAGGTCCTGCACCGCGCGGCCCCAGAGGAAGCCCGTCACCGCGCCCTGCGCCGAGACGAGGCTCGCCACGAGGAACAGCACGGCGCCCACGACGCCCCACGCGGGGCGCACGAAGAGGGCGTGCAGCACGCCGCGCGCGAGGCTCGGGCCGTCGCCCGGGTCGTCGAGGACCGGGGGCTCACCCCGCCGGCGACGACCGCCGACGGCCTCCGCAGCGCGGTCCGGCTCCGGGGCGGAGCTCGGAGCCGGGGCGTCGACGCCGTCGGGTGCACCCGGACCCTCAGGGCCGCCGGCCCCGTCGAGCAGGTCCTCGCCGCCTCCGTCGGGGCGCGGGCCGCCGGCACCCGTCGCAGCCCCCTCGGCGACGCTGGCCGCCAGGAGGTCGCGGTACGGACCCGCGACGCGCGCGAGCGCCGCCCGCTCTCCCTGCTGCACGACCCGGCCGTGGTCGAGCACGGCGAGGAGCCCCGCGCGCTCGATCGTCGTGAGACGGTGCGCGACGAGCACGCCCGTGCGCCCCGCGAGCAGCCGCTCCGAGGCCGCGACGACGCGCGCCTCGGTGAGCGGGTCCATGCGCGCCGTCGCCTCGTCGAGCACGACGACCTGCACGTCGCGGACCAGCAGCCGCGCGAAGGCGACGAGCTGCTCCTCCCCTGCCGAGAGCGACGTCCCGCCCGGACCGAGCAACGTCTCGAGGCCGTCCGGGAGCCCCGCGACCCAGTCGTCGAGCCGGAGCTCGCGCACGGCGGCCTCGACGTCCTCGCGCGGCACGTCGGCGAAGAGCGCGACGTTCTCGGCGAGCGTCCCCGCGAGGATCTCGGTGCGCTGCGTCACGACGCCCACCGCGGCGCGCAGCGCCTGGAGGTCGAGGTCGCGCACGTCGACCCCGCCCACGAGCACGGTGCCGCGCGGCGGCTCGACCGCGCGCGACAGCAGCGACGCCAGGGTCGACTTGCCCGACCCCGTCCGCCCGACGAGCGCGACCGTCTCGCCCGCGGGCACCCGCAGGCTCACGCCGTCGAGCGCGAACGTGCCCTCGGCGTAGGAGAAGTGGAGGTCGCGCAGCTCGATCCCGACCGGCCCGGCGGGCAGCGTGCGCCCGCCCGTCGGCTCGGGCTCGACCGCGAGCATCTGCCGGATGCGCGTGAGCGCCCCGATGCCCTCCTGGATGTCCGGGAGGTGGTGGACCAGGTTGTCCACCTGCCCGACGAACATCGCCGTCACGAGGAACAGGGTGACGAGACGGTCGACGCCGAGGTCGCCGTCCGCGGCGAGCGCGGCGCCCGCGACGGCGACGCCGGCGAGCAGCGACGCGAGCACGAGGCCCGCTCGCCGGAGCATGCGCGACTCGACGACGAGCACGGCCTCGAACTTCCGGTGCACGGCGGCCGAGCGCTCGGCGAGGCGCCGCACCGCGAACGACTGGCCGAGGCTCGTGCGCAGGTCGTCGCGCGCGGCGACCGACTCCTCGAACGCCGCGGCGTGGTCCGTCCAGGCCGCCTCCTCGATCACCTTGCGGCGCGCGATCTCCCCGAGCATGGGCCGCACGATCACGGCGGCCAGGGCGCCGAGCACCGGGAAAAGGATCCAGGCGGGCCACCACGTGAGGCCTGCGACGACCCACATCGGCAGGACGCCGACGACGGTGCGCCCCGCGCCCCAGAGCTGACGGCGCACGAGCGTGCCCACCGCGTGCGTGTCGTCGTCGACACGGTCGAGCACCTCGCCGACCGCCTGCTCCGTGAGCGTGGCGAGCGGCTGGTGCAGGGCCGCCGTGAGCAGGTCGCCGCGCAGTCGGCCCTCGGCCCGGTCCACGACCCCGGCCCACACGACCTGGCCCGCCGTGTCGAGCAGGGCGGCACCGACGACGCACAGCGCGAGGAGCTGGAGCGTCGCCGTCGTCGGGTCGTCCGCGAGCCAGCCCGCGATGACGGTCCCGAGCGCGGCACCGACCGCACCGAGCGTGAGCGCGGCGAGCGCGACGACGGCCAGCGGCCCGCGCAGCCGCCGCCAGTCCAAGCGACGGGCGGGGTCGACGGGTGCGCGCGACGCACCCGCCGCCGGGGTGGGGTTCGGGGTGGCCGGGGGGTTCGGGGGCTGCTCGGTCGGCAGGGTGGCGTCGATCATGGCCCGACGACCCTACGGCGCCGCACCACCGCGGGCGCAGCGATTTTCCGCCCGGTCACCCGCCCCCGAACGCCCCGCACCGACGCTCCCGTCCGGCCCCCGGAGCGTCCCCGGTCCCGCGGTCCGGACCGTGCCTCGGACCGCGCGACCGGAGCCAGGCTCAGACGAGCCCGAGCTGCTCCACCGCCTGCCGCTCCTCCTGGAGCTCCGCGACCGACGCGTCGACGCGCCCGCGCGAGAACTCCGACAGCTCGACGCCCTGGACGATCTCCCACGCCCCACCGCGGGACACCACCGGGAACGACGAGATGAGGCCCGTCGGGACCCCGTACGACCCGTCGGACACGACGCCCGCGCTCGTCCAGTCGCCCTCGGGCGTGCCGAGGACCCAGTCGCGCACGTGGTCGATCGCCGCGTTCGCCGCTGACGCCGCCGACGACGCCCCCCGCGCGTCGATGATCGCCGCCCCACGCTTCGCGACCGTCGGGATGAACGTCGCCTCGAGCCACTCACGGTCCTCGGCGAGCCGCGCACCCGGGGTCCCTGCGACGTCCGCCTGGAAGACGTCCGGGTACTGCGTCGCCGAGTGGTTGCCCCAGATCGTCACCTTGCGCACCTCCGACACCGGCACGCCCGCCTTCTTGGCCACCTGCGTCAGCGCGCGGTTGTGGTCCAGGCGCGTCATCGCGGTGAACCGGTCCTTCGGCACGTCCGGCGCGTTCGACGCCGCGATGAGCGCGTTCGTGTTGGCCGGGTTCCCGACGACCAGGACGCGGACGTCGTCCGCCGCGCCCGCGTTGATCGCCTGACCCTGCGGCTTGAAGATCCCGCCGTTGGCCTCCAGCAGGTCACCACGCTCCATGCCCGGGCCTCGCGGGCGCGCGCCCACGAGCAGCGCGACGTTCGTCCCCTCGAACGCCGCGGTCGGGTCGTCGGAGATGTCGATGCCCGCGAGCAGCGGGAAGGCGCAGTCGTCGAGCTCCATCGCGGTGCCCTCCGCTGCCTTGACGCCCTGCGGGATCTCCAGGAGGCGCAGGCGCACGGGGGTGTCGGGGCCGAGCATCTGGCCCGACGCGATCCGGAAGAGCAGTGCGTAGCCGATCTGACCGGCAGCGCCGGTCACCGTCACGTTCACGGGGGAAGTCATGCGCTCACTCTCCCACAGCGGGAACCGCTCGGAAGCCCGACGACGTCCGGAAGACGACGACGGCGACGCCCCTGCGAAGAGGGGCGCCGCCGTCGGGCAGGTCTGACCGGAACTCAGGCCAGGCGCGCCTTGAGGTTCTCGTCGAGCGCGGCGAGGAAGTCCTCGGTCGTCAGCCACTCCTGGTCCGGGCCGACGAGGAGCGCGAGGTCCTTCGTCATCTGGCCGGCCTCGACGGTCTTGATGACGACGTCCTCGAGGGTCTGCGCGAACTCGGTGACCTCGGGCGTGCCGTCCAGCTTGCCGCGGTGCATGAGGCCACGGGTCCAGGCGAAGATCGACGCGATGGGGTTGGTCGACGTCGGCTTGCCCTGCTGGTGCTGGCGGTAGTGGCGCGTGACGGTGCCGTGCGCGGCCTCGGCCTCGACGGTCTGGCCGTCGGGGGTCATGAGGACGGACGTCATGAGGCCGAGCGAGCCGAAGCCCTGCGCGACGGTGTCGGACTGGACGTCGCCGTCGTAGTTCTTGCAGGCCCAGACGTAGCCGCCCTCCCACTTCATGGCCGAGGCGACCATGTCGTCGATGAGGCGGTGCTCGTAGGTGAGGCCCTTCGCGGCGAACGCCTCGGCGAACTCGGCGTCGAACACCTCCTGGAAGAGGTCCTTGAACTGGCCGTCGTAGGCCTTGAGGATCGTGTTCTTCGTGGAGAGGTACACGGGGTACTCGCGCTGGAGGCCGTACGCGAACGAGGCGCGCGCGAAGTCGCGGATCGACTCGTTGAAGTTGTACATGCCCATCGCGACGCCGCCCTCCTCGGGCATGGTCACGACCTCGAACTTCTGCGGCTCGGAGCCGTCGGCCGGCTCGAACGTCATCGTGATCTTGCCCGGGCCGGGGACCTTGAAGTTCGTCGACTTGTACTGGTCGCCGTGGGCGTGACGGCCGATGATGATCGGCTTGTTCCAGCCGGGCACGAGGCGCGGGATGTTGGAGATGATGATCGGCTCGCGGAAGACGACGCCGCCGAGGATGTTGCGGATCGTCCCGTTCGGGGAGACCCACATCTTCTTCAGCCCGAACTCCTCGACGCGCGCCTCGTCGGGCGTGATCGTCGCGCACTTGACGCCCACGTTGTACTGCTTGATCGCGTTGGCGGCGTCGATCGTGACCTGGTCGTCCGTCGCGTCGCGGTTCTGGATCGACAGGTCGTAGTACTTGAGGTCCACGTCGAGGTACGGGTGGATGAGGCGGTCCTTGATGAACTGCCAGATGATGCGCGTCATCTCGTCGCCGTCGAGCTCGACGACCGGGTTGACGACCTTGATCTTGCCCATGCGCAGATCGCTCCAACTGTCGGGGACTGGTGCCCCCGGGAGTCGGACGGCGGCCGGCGGCCCCTCGGGCCCGGTCCGTCGCACACAGGGGCGTTGCTGACCGCGGTCCAGGGTACTCGACTTCTCGACGTCAAGATACTTTCCCGGGCCTGCGTGGATCGCCCGCATCGTGAGACGGAGCGTCCGTTCTCAGGCGGGGCACCGCCGATCTCCACGCTTCTCCCGGGTGGTGGTGGCAAGATGCCCCCAGATGCCGGAATGGCCGGGCACTCGGTCAAGGCATCGTGCCGTCGTCCCGACCGCCCCCGGTGCCGCACCGTGGCGGCCGGGGCGGGACCGCCCGAAGTACCCACCGAACCAGACAGGATGATCATGTCCCAGGACACCACCGCTCCCGGCGCACCGGAGGGCACCGTCGACGACACGCGGCCCGTGCCGACCGAGGCCGTCGCCGTCGTCCAGCCCAGCCTCCTCGCGCGCCTCGGCGCCGAGGTCTTCGGCACGTTCTTCCTCGTCCTCGCGATCGTGGGTGTGGCGCTCTACGCGTTCGTCAGCCAGCAGAACGCCCTCGCCGTCGGTCTCGCCGGCGGCATCGCCGTGATCGCGGGCGCCGCTGCCGTGGGCAACGTGTCGGGCGGCCACTTCAACCCGGCCGTGACGCTCGGTGCCGCGGTCGGCGGACGGACCGCGTGGCGCGACGTCCTGCCCTACTGGGTCGCCCAGCTCGTCGGTGCGCTCCTCGCCGGCCTCGTCCTCATGTCCACCGTCCCGACGTCGCTCCCCGCCCTCGTCGGGCAGGAGACCCGGAACGGCATGTTCGTGGCGACCGCCAACGGGTACGGGAGCTTCTCCTCGCTCTCGACCGCGTCGCAGGGCGGCACCGAGTTCGGCCTCCTCGCCGCGCTGCTCATCGAGACGATCGTGACGGCCGTGTTCGTCGGCGTGATCCTCGGCGTCACCGACAAGCGCGCGAGCGTCCAGTACGCGCCGGTCGTCATCGGCTTCACGCTCACCGCGCTCATCCTCGTCGCCGCGCCGATCACCAACGCGTCGCTCAACCCGGCCCGCTCGATGGCCTCGGCGGTCTTCGCCGGCGACGGCGACCTGTGGAAGCAGCAGTGGGTCTTCTGGGTCGCGCCGCTGCTCGGCGCCGCGATCGCCGGCCTGTTCTACCGCGCGTTCGCGTTCGCGCCGAAGCAGGACGACCTCCTCGGTGAGGACCAGGTCGTCTCGCTGACCGGGGCCGAGGCCCCGGCGTACTCCGCCGCGGCCGGCGCCGTCGGTGCGGGCGCCGTCGGTGCGGGTGCCGTCGCGGCCGTCGTCGAGGAGGAGGTCGTCGTCACGGACGAGAACGGCGACGTCGTCGCGGTCGAGGAGGTCGTCGAGGTCGTCGAGGTGGACGAGCCCGAGGCACCCGCGGCGGACGACGCCACCGGCACGGACGAGGCTCCCAAGGCCTGACGCCCCACGCCCGGCGGGCCCGGACCGCGACCGCGGTCCGGGCCCGCCGTCGTCTACCGCGAGATCAGATCTCGCCCTGGTCGAGGCTCAGTGCGAGGAACGCCATGACGGCGGCGGGTGCGAGGAAGAAGAAGACGTCGAGCCCGCGCGAGCGGACGGTGATCCCGACGGGGCCGGGGCCGGGGATGACGGCGCGGCACACGCCGGCCACGGCGAGCAGCGCGGCGAGAGTGAAGCAGCCGGCGCGCGCACCGACGAGCACCGCGACGAGCGTCGAGACCGCGACGCCCGCGAGCACGAGCCACATCGCCGGCTGGCGCGCCGGGGCGAGGCTCGCGGGTGGTTCGGGGACCGGGGGCTGTGCCTCGTCGTCGGGCCGCGCCCCTGCGGAGGGCTCACCGTCTCCCGGCTCGTCGTCGACGTGGTGCCACGTCGGCACGAGCGTCGTCGGCGGCCGGTGCCGCGTCCCTCCGTCCGCGGTGACGTCGGTCACGCTGCTGCACCTTCCACGTCCGGAAGCCTACCGTCGTGGCCTAGCGTGACGTGCATGTCGTCCGCCGAGCCGCCGGTCCTCCCACCGCCCCCCGCGCACCGCGCCGCTCCTCCCACGGGCGTCCCGGGTCCGCCCGCGTCGGTGGTCGTCGTCGGCGCGGGGCTCGCCGGCGCGCAGACGGTAGGCGCGCTCCGCCGTCGGGGCTACGCCGGTCGGGTCACGGTCCTCGGCGCCGAGGGAGTTCCTCCCTACGACCGGCCGCCGTTGTCGAAGGAGCTCCTGAGCCGCCCGAGCCCCGCATGGCTCGCCGACGACCTGGGCGTGGACGTCGAGGACCTGGCGGACGAGGTCCGCCTCCAGGACCCGGCCGTGCAGCTGGTGCGACGCCGGGCGTCCGATGGTGGCGCGTGGGAGGTCACGACCGCGTCGGGCGACCGCCTGACCGCCGACTCCGTCGTGCTCGCGGTCGGGTCCGCGCCGGTCCGGCCCGACGGCTGGGAACAGGCCACGCTCCTGCACACCGCGCAGGACGCCGCGGCCCTGCGCGCAGCGCTGCACCCGGGGCTTCGCCTCGTGATCGTCGGCGCCGGATGGATCGGGGCCGAGCTGGCCGGCGTCGCCGTCCGCGCGGGTGCGCACGTCACGGTCCTCGAGGCCGCGGACGCACCGTTGCGCCGCCAGCTCGGACCGGTCGTCGGCGCGCACCTCTCGCCGTGGTACGCGGCCGTCGGCGCCGAGCTCGTGACCGGCGTCGCGGTCGCGCAGGTGCGGCCGGACGGCGTCCGGCTCGCCGACGGTCGCGAGCTGTCGGCCGACCTCGTGCTCGCCGCCGTGGGCGCCCGCCCCGCGACGGACTGGCTCGACGGCGCGGTCCCGCGCGACCCGCGCGGCAGCATCCCCGTGGACACCACCGGCGCGGTACCGGGCCTGGACGGGCTCTGGGCCGTGGGCGACTGCGCGACGCGCGAGCACCCGCTGCTCGGCGCAGTCCCCGGCGGTCACTGGTCCGCCGCGCTCCACGACCCCGACGCGACGGTCGCCGCGCTGCTCGGCGACGACGAGGTCGGAACGGGCCACGCGCCCTACGTGTTCTCCCAGCAGCTCGGGCACGACCTCGCCCTGTTCGGCGTGCCCGCCGAGGGCGACATCGTGCTGTTCCGCGGCGACCCGACGGGCGGCGCGACCGGCCACGACGGCTGGGCCGCGTTCTACCTCGCCCCGGGCGCGCACTCCGGCTCCACCTCGGGCGACGGCACGACGGCGGACGGCAGCCCGGCTGCGGACGGCGGCCCCGAGCACCGGTCCATCGAGGTCCGGGCGGTCCTGCTCGTCGACTCGCCACGCGACGTCGGCCCGGTCCGCAAGGCGATGAACCGCACCGGCCGTCTCCGCGTCAACCTCGACGCCGCGCTCGACCCGACCCGCCGCCTCCGCGACGCCCTGGCCTGAGCCCGCCGCGAGGCCGGTTGACCGCGGTGAACCGGTCGCAGGGCCAGCCGACCCCGTGACGAGCCGGGCACGAGGCGGGCCGACCCCGTGGCGAGCCGGTCACGAAGCCAGCCGACCCGTGGCGAGCCGGTCACGAAGCCAGCCGACCCGTGGCGAGCCGGTCACGAAGCCAGCCGACCCGTGGCGACCCGGTCACGAAGCCAGCCGACCCCGTGACGAACCGGTCGCGATGCGAGCCGGTCACGAGGCGAGCCGAGAGCGCGGGCCGAGGGACGGGGCTGCGCGCGGTCGTGGCGGGCCTGGCGGGAGCGCTGAGGAACGAGGCGCGGATGGTAGACCGCGCGCAGCCCCGTCCCTCGGCCCGCCCCGACCAGACCAGACCGGAATCTGACCGGGATTCCCGGTCAGTGCGCGAAGTGGCGCGTCCCCGTGAAGTACATCGTCACGCCCGCCGCCTGCGCCGCCTCGATCACCTCGGCGTCGCGGATCGACCCGCCCGGCGCGACGACGGCACGCACGCCCGCGTCGAGGAGGATCTGCAGGCCGTCGGCGAAGGGGAAGAACGCGTCGGACGCCGCGACGGCGCCGCGCGCCCGCTCCTGCCCGTCGGCGAGGGTGTTGGCGCGCTCGACCGCGAGGCGGCACGAGTCCACGCGGTTGACCTGTCCCATCCCGACGCCGACGGCGGCGCCGTCGTGCGCGAGGAGGATCGCGTTGGACTTCGCGGCACGGATCGCGCGCCACGCGAACGCGAGGTCGGCGAGCGTCGCGTCGTCGGCGGCCTCGCCGGTGACGAGGTTCCAGTGCTGCGGGTCGTCGCCGCCCGTGACCTGGCCCTCGGTGTCCGTCACGACGGCGTCGACCCGGTCCACGCTCTGCACGAGCAGCCCGCCGCTGATCGGCCGTGTCTCGACGGCCGCCGCGGGCGGGGCGTCGACGACGAGGAGGCGGATGTTCTTCTTCGCCCGGAGGATCTCCAGCGCCTCGGGCTCGAAGCCGGGCGCCACGACGACCTCGGTGAACACGGGCGCGATCTGCTCGGCGGCAGCCTTGGTGACGACGCCGTTGGCCGCGATGACGCCGCCGTAGGCCGAGACGGGGTCGGTCGCGTGGGCCCGGGCGTGGGCGTCGGCGACGTCGGTGCCGACCGCGATGCCGCACGGGTTCGCGTGCTTGATGATCGCCACGGCCGGCGCGGTGTGGTCGTGCGCGGCGCGCCACGCGGCGTCGGCGTCGACGTAGTTGTTGTAGCTCATGGCCTTGCCGTGGAGCTGCGTGGCCTGGGCGAGGCCGTTCCGGCCGTCGCCGTTCGTGTACAGCGCGGCGCGCTGGTGCGGGTTCTCGCCGTAGCGCAGTACGTCGGCGCGGTCCCACGTCGCACCGATCCAGGCCGGGAAGCCCGTGCTCACGGTCTCGCCGTCGGCCGGGACCGCGTCCGTGGGCGCCACGACGTTCCCCATCCAGGACGCGACCGCGACGTCGTACGTCGCGGTGTGCACGAACGCGGCGGCCGCGAGCGCCTTGCGCTGCGCGTAGGTGAAACCGCCCGCCTGCACGGCCGCCACGACGTCGTCGTACCGGGCCGGGTCGACGACGACGGCGACGCTCGGGTGGTTCTTCGCGGCCGCGCGGACCATCGAGGGCCCGCCGATGTCGATCTGCTCGACGACCTCGTCCGGCCCCGCACCCGACGCGACGGTCGCGGCGAACGGGTAGAGGTTGACGACGACGAGCTCGAACGGCGCGATGCCGAGCTCGTCGAGCTGCGCGAGGTGGTCGGCCTTGCGCGAGTCCGCGAGGATCCCGGCGTGCACGCGCGGGTGGAGCGTCTTGACCCGGCCCTCGAGGCACTCGGGGAACCCGGTGAGGTCCTCGACCTTCGTCACGGGGACGCCCGCACCCGCGATCGTCGACGCGGTGGAGCCGGTGGAGACGAGCTCGACGCCCGCGGCGTGGAGCGCGGTGGCGAGCTCGACGAGGCCGGTCTTGTCGTAGACGCTCAGGAGCGCGCGCCGCACGGGACGCTGCGCGTCGTCGGCGAGCTGGACGTCGGGGGCGGCAGGCACGTGCGGGGCCGGGTGGGACATGACGAGGGGCTCCTCTGGGTCGCGGTCGCGGTCCGGCGGCGTGCCGGTACCGTGTGGCTGAACCCAGGCGCCCAGGCGGTCGACGCACCAGCAGGTTGGTCCGGTCGCTCCCCGGTGGTCGTTCCCACCCTCGCCAGTCGCGGCCGTCGCCCAGTCTACCGGTCCGCCCCGGACGGCCCGGGCTCGTCCGCCGCGATGCCCGACGCGGCGAGGGCGGCGGCGTCGTCGGCCCAGGTGTCGGGCGTGCCGACCCGCCAGAGGGACCGGACCGTGCTGAGGACCGCGACCGTGACGACGAGGAGCCCCGCGAGCACCGCGAGCGCGGACCCGAGCCCGAACCGGTCGAGGAGACCGCTGCCGACGAGCGGGACGAGAGGTCCCGCGGCGAGACCGGTGAGCCCGAGCACGGACGACAGCCTGCCCTGGAGCTGCGGCGGGGTGACCGCCGCGGCGTAGCCCGAGAGGCCCGCGTTCACCGCAGGGACGAGCAGGAGCGCGAGCGGCAGCACCACGAGGTAGGCGGCGTACGACTCCAGCACCGCCATGACGACGGCCCCTGCCGCGAGCACCCCGAGGGCCGCGACGACGAGCGCACCCGCGCGGACCCGGGCGACGAGCCGGGGCGCGAGGACCGCGCCGACGAGCACGCCCACGCCGACCGCGAGGTCGACGAGCCCGATGAGGACGGGCGCCGTGCCGGTGCGCACCAGCTCGAGGTTGATCCCGACCATGAGCCCGCCGAACGCGACGTTGATGACGACGAACAGGCCGAGCAGCGCGCGGAACAACGGCACGGACCACACGAACCGGAGCCCCTCGCGCAGCGCCTCCGCGGGGCGGGTCGCGCGCGCCGCGGCGACGTCGCCGTTGAGCGGCTCGCGCACGAACCAGGTGCAGACGGCGGTGGCGAGGTGCCCGATCGCTGCCCCGGCGAGCGGGACGGCGTGCGCGACGGCGTACAGCACCCCGCCGAGGGGCCCCGCGAGGAGGCTCGCGACGGCGTCCCGTCCCTGCACGGCCGCGAGCGCCGTCGGCAGCTGGGGCACGGGAACGACCGAGCGGAAGGCTCCGCTCGTGGCCGGGTCGACGAGGGCCCCCACCACCGAGGCGCCGAAGAGCACGGCCGCGAGGTGCCAGGCGGTGAGCGACCCGAGTCCTGCGGCGAGCGCGACGGTCGCCCACAGCGCCGCGCCGACGCTCGCGGACACGACGATGAGCCGACGCCGGTCGACCCGGTCCGCGACGACGCCGGCCGGGAGCGTCGCGAGGAGCGCCCCGAGCTGGCCGACGGCCGCGACCACGCCCGCCTGCACGACCGACCCCGTGATCCCGTAGGCGACGAGCGGCACGGCGAAGAGTGCGACGCCCGCCCCGAGCGACTCCGCGGTCATCCCCGTCATGAGCAGCATGTACGACCGGTTGCGCAGGAGCGACGGCGGGACCGCACCGCCGGGGGCGGCACCCGGCATGACGGCGTCCGGCACGACGGCGGCGGGCGTGGCGGGGTCTGCGGCCGTCGACGACGGGCCGGTGGGCGGGTGGTCCTCGACCGAGGCGGCAGGCGGGTTCGTCATGGCACGAACCTAGGTGCGCAACTCCTGTTGCGCAATAGGTGTTGCGCACTTTCTTCTGCGCACCACCGCGTGCACGGCCCCGGGCGTTGCTAGCCTCGGCCTGTGCTCGAGACCTTCCGCGTCCAGGACCCCGCGGCGCTGCGGGCGATCGCGCACCCGCTGCGCCAACGCATCCTCGTGGAGCTCGCCGTGCTCGGGCACGCGCGCGCCGCCGACCTCGCCCAGGCGACCGGAGAGCCCGCGAACTCCGTGAGCTTCCACCTCCGGGTGCTCGCCAAGGCCGGGATGATCGTCGAGGCGCCCGAGCACGCGCGCGACCGCCGCGACCGGGTGTGGAAGAACGTGGCCGAGAGCTACGCCGTGGAGCCCGGGACGCCCGACGCCGTGCGCCACGTGGTGCGCCCCGCCCTGGCCTGGGCGGAGGAGACGTTCCGGCGCGGCAGCGCGACCGGGGCTCGGGACGACCGGATCCTCGCCCTCAGCACGCTCGTGCTCACGGCCGAGCAGGCCGCGACGATGTCCCGCGAGCTCGCGGAGCTGCTCGAGCGCTGGACCGCGCGCTCGCTCGAGGAGGGGCGCGCCGCGCCCCAGGAGCGTCGCGAGACCTACCAGGCCCTCGCCGTGCTCGCGCCCCGCGACCTCCCCCCGGCGGACGACGCCCGGGTGGGCGAGGGCACGACGGCACCACGTCCCACGGCTCCGCGCCGCGCGGAGTCGACGTCGGAGTCGGAGTCGGAGTCGGAGTCCTAGCCCAGCAGCGCCCGGCGGCCCTCGACGCGCAGCCCCTCGCGCGCGACCCGGCCGACCGTCTCGACGAGCAGCGCGCGCTCCGCGACCTTGATGCGCTCGTGGAGCGACGACTCGTCGTCGCCGTCCTCGACCGGCACCGCGACCTGGGCGATGATCGGCCCGGTGTCGACCCCGTCGTCGACCACGTGGACCGTGCACCCCGTGACGCGCACGCCGTAGGCGAGCGCGTCCCGCACGCCGTGGGCGCCCGGGAAGGACGGCAGGAGCGCGGGGTGCGTGTTGATCGTGCGCCCCGCGAAGCGCCCGACGAACGCCGGGCCGAGGATGCGCATGAAGCCTGCGAGGACCACGAGGTCGGGCCGGAAGACGTCGACCGCCTGCGCGACCGCCTCGTTCCACGCGGCCCGGTCGTCGAAGTCGCCCGGGGCCACGACGACGGCGGCGATCCCGGCCTCGCGGGCGAGGTCGAGGCCGCCGGCGTCCGCCTTGTCCGACACGACGCCGACGACGCGTGCGCCGTACGCGGCGTCGTCGTGCGCGGCGAGGATCGCGGCGAGGTTGGAGCCGGCGCCCGAGACGAGGACGACGACACGGGCGGCGGAGGTGGACTCGACGGGGTGGCCGGACGGCGTCTGCACGGTGCTCCTGCGGGGTTCGGGGGTGGCCCGGGTGCGGGCTCGGTGGCTGCGGCGTGGTGCCGCGATGAGCTTCTGCGGCACCTCGGCGGGACGGGGCGGACGCCCTCCCGGGCACCCGGTCTCCGATGGGAGAATGTACCGCGAGCCGCCCGACCGACCGAGGAGCTGCCCGTGGGCAACCCGTACGCACCGCCCCGTCCCGACGCGCCGCAGCAGCCCCGACCCGAGCCGCAGCAGCCGCCGCAGGAGGGCGCGCGTCCGGACGCGCCGGTCCCGCCCCCGCCGGACGTCCCCCCGTCGGGCACGACCCCGCCCCCGGGACCGCCCGGGACCGGGTGGCCCGCGCCCCTCGTCACCGACCCGCAGGCCGACCGCCGCCCGGCCCCGAACGAGCCGCCCGAGCCCGACCCGGAGCTCGCGCGGGCCGCGACGCGGCGGGTGCTCCACTTCGGGCTCCTGCTGCTCGCCGTGATCGTCGTGAGCACCATGCCGTTCCCGTGGCAGGCCGTGAGCCTCGCGCTCGCCGTCGGGGCGATCGTCGTGGGCATCCGGGCGCTGCTCGCCGTCTGGCGCGCACGCGTGCGCGGTGCGCTCGTCCCCGCACTGGGCATCGGCGTGGGCCTCTCGGCGATGCTCGCGCTGCAGATGGTCTCGACGCTCGTCACGTGGGACGTCGCGCTGGCGCACCAGCAGTGCCTCGACGGCGCGATCACGGTCTCCGCGGAGAAGCGCTGCGACGTCGAGCGGACGCAGGCGCTCGAGGAGACGTTCGCCCGGTGGTTCCCCACGCCGGCCCCCGCGTCGTCCTGACCCGTCCGACGCCGCGCGGCACCCGGTGAGACTCCGTCACCCGCTCGTGACATCGAGTCTCTAAGGTGTGCCCATGACGACCGCGACCGTGTCCCCCCGGCCCGGCGCCGACGAGCGCCTCGCCCGGCTCATCCGGATCCCGACGGTGTCCGCCGAGCTGGAGCAGCGCGGGCTCGCGCCCTTCGACGAGCTCGTCGACCTCCTGAGCGAGCTGTACCCCCTCGTCCACGAGCACCTCGAGCGCGAGCGCATCACCGACCTCGGGCTGCTCTACCGCTGGCGGGGGCGATCCGACGAGGCACCGGTCGTGCTCATGGCGCACTACGACGTCGTCCCGGTCGACGAGAGCGACGACTGGACCTACCCACCCTTCGAGGGGCGCGTCGCCGACGGCTGGGTGCACGGGCGCGGTGCGCTCGACGACAAGGGGCCGCTCGTCGTCGTGCTCGAGGCGGTCGAGAACCTGCTCGCGGCGGGCTTCACGCCCGCGCGCGACGTCTACCTGTCGTTCGGGGGCAACGAGGAGTCGCACGGCGCGGCCGCCGCCGCGATCGCGGCGACGCTGCACGAGCGGGGCGTGATCCCATGGCTCGTGCTCGACGAGGGCGGGGCGGTCACGGACTCCCCGCTCCCCCTCGTCCCCGGGAGCGCCGCGATGATCGGCGTCGGCGAGAAGGGCGTGCTCACGCTGCGCCTCACCGCGCGCGGCGAGGGCGGCCACGCCTCCGCCCCGCCCACGACGACAGCGGTCCGGCGGGTCGCGCGCGCCGTCGAGCGCCTCGGTCCGCGCACCTTCCCCGCGCGCACGCCCGTCGCGATCTCGCGCATGCTCCGCCTGTTCTCCGACCGCGCGACCGGACCGGCCCGCACCGCGCTGCGCGCCCTGGCCGCCGCCCCTCCCGTGTCGGCGCAGACCTTCGCCGCGATGGGCGGCGAGGCCGCCGCGATCGTCCGCACGACCGTCGCGCCCACGATGCTCTCCGGCGGCACGGCCGCGAACGTGCTGCCGTCGCAGGCGTCCGCGACCGTCAACCTGCGGATCGCGCTCGGCGAGACCGTCGCGGGCACCGTCGAGCGCGTGCGTCGGCGCGTGGACGACCCGCAGGTCGAGATCGAGGTCGTCGAGGGCAGCGAGCCCTCGCCCGAGTCCCCCGTCGACGACGAGCGGTTCGCCCTCCTCGCCGCGTGCGTCGGCGTCTCGCACCCCGACGCGCTGCCCGCCCCGTACATCACGATGCAGGCGACCGACGCGCGGCACTTCCACCGGTTCGCGCCCGCGGTCTACCGGTTCGCGCCGCTCGCGATGTCCGCCGAGCTGCGCGCGACCATCCACGGCGTCGACGAGCGCGTCGAGGTCGCCGAGCTCGAGCGGGGCGAGCGGTTCCACCGGGCCCTCCTCGAGCGGCTACCCTGACGCTCCCCCACCTCCGGGGCGCGCGACGACGCGCGCCTCCCCACGCAGAAGGAGCAGCGATGGCTCGCTCGCTCACCGGGCGCCTCGCGGGTTCTACCCTCGCCGGCGTCGTCGGGTTCCTCGCCTTCGTCGAGCTGACGAGCGGCGTCCTCCAGGGCTACTACACGCCGATGCTCACGGACATCGCGCGGCACCTCGGCGTGCACGACGCCGACGTGAACTGGCTCGAGGGCTCCCAACTCATGCTGTCGGCCCTCGTCGTGCCCGCGCTGGCGAAGCTCGGCGACATGGTCGGGCACCGCCGCATCCTCCTGTGGTCGACTGCGGTCACCGCGGCCGCGTCGCTCGTCCTGCCGTTCACGGACTCGTTCGCGGTGTTCCTCGTCGCGTGGGCCGTGCAGGGGTTCTACGTCGTGTGGCTGCCGCTGGAGATCGCGCTCGTGTGGTCGCGCGCGCGGCGCCTGGCGAACCCGGCCGCCGTCACCGCGCGGGCCGCGGGCATCCTCGTCGCGGCGCTCGAGACCGGCGCGATCCTCGGCGCGCTCGCGGGCGGTGCGCTGGTCGACGCGCTGCCGCTGCGGGTCGTCCTCCTGGTGCCCACGCTGCTCGTGGTGGTGTGCTTCGTCGTCGTGCTCCTGGGGGTGAAGGAGTCGCCCGACCCTGCGGGCGGGCGCTTCGACACCGTCGGCCTCGTGCTCGTCTCGCTCGCGCTCCTCGCGCTCACGGGCGGCCTCAGCCTGCTGCGCCTCGAGGGAGTGGTCGCGTTCGCGCCGTGGGCGCTCGTGGTGCTCGGCGTCGCGCTGCTGTGGCCGTTCGCCCGGTGGGAGCTGCGCCAGGACGACCCGCTCGTCGACGTGCGCATGTTCCGCTCCCCCACGCTCGGCCCGGTGTTCCTCACGGCCGGCCTGTTCGGCGTCTCCGTGCTCGGCGCCCAGGCACCGCTGTCCACGTTCGCCCGCACCGACCCCGCCGAGCACGGGTACGGGCTCGGCACGACCGGCTTCCAGACGTCCCTCCTCATCGGCGTCTACCTGGTCGGCATGATCGTCGGCGCGCTCTCCTACCCCCGCGTCGCCCGCCGCGCGACGCCGCGCCTCACCCTGGTCGGTGCGTCCACCCTCGTGGGCGTGGGCTTCCTGCTCTTCCTGCCGTTCCACGGGACGTACGCGAACGTGCTCACCAACATGGTCGTCGTCGGACTCGGCTCCGGCGCGCTCGTCGCCGCGCTGCCTGCCGCAGCGGCCGCCGCCGCACCCCCGACGCTCACCGGCGTCGCGACCGGCCTCACGAACTCCGTCAAGACCGTCGGCGGGGCGATCGCGTCGTGCGTCTTCGGC
Organism: Cellulosimicrobium protaetiae; assembly: GCF_009708005.2. NCBI lineage: Bacteria > Bacillati > Actinomycetota > Actinomycetes > Micrococcales > Promicromonosporaceae > Cellulosimicrobium > Cellulosimicrobium protaetiae. The sequence goes on from NZ_CP052757.1 coordinate 3,756,608, forward strand.
ATCGCGCTCGCCGGTGCCGCGCTCCAGGGCGGCGCGACCGAGAGCACGGCAGGATCGTTCGGCGGGTACGTCACCGTCTGGGTCGTGTGCGGCACGACGGCGCTCGTCGCCGCCGTCCTCCTCCTCGCCGTCGTCCCGCGCCAGGCCTTCACCGACCCCGCCGCCACGGCCCCCACCGAGGGCACCCCCACGGTCCCCACCCCGACCGCCTGACACCCGCCGAGACAGAACCCTCGTTCGGCCGAAGGAGAACCTGGTCGCGCGAGATAGAACCCTGGTCGGCCGAAGTAGAACCGCGGTCACGCGAGGTAGAACGCTGGTTCTTGTGCTCGACGGCGTGTGGTTGCGTTGGGTGGTCGGGGTGGGTGGTGGTGCCGCGTCTACCATCCGCCGCTCGTTCCTCGCGGCTCCCGCCAGGCCCAGCCACGACGCGGCACCACCACCCACCCCGACCTGCTCCGTCGCGCCCTCGGCGTCGCTCACCCGGGCGACCGCCCGCGGTGTCGGTCGTGCGATCCAGGTCGCCGTCGCCGCATCCGGAATCGGCACGACACCTGGCCCCACCGCCCCGGACCGTGTCCCGCACCGCCGCACCGCCGCGCCGCAGCTGGGGATCGTGGGTGGCGTCGCGGTCGCGACGCGACCTGGTCGTCGCGACTTCGCGCCGAGTCGTCGCGCCATCACGCCGAACAGGTGGTCTGGGTTCGTCCTGTCTGCCTGACGAGCCACGGTCGCCTGTTCGGCCTGCCACGATCGCCTGGTCGGCCGCCGCCGTGCCATGGCGGGATGACGGCCGAGCGGTGGGGGTGGGCTCGGATGCGAAGGGGCGTCAGAGCGGCGCTCCTCAGACCCACGGCCGAGGGACCGGGGTGATGGCGCCGCAGCCCCGAGCACCGAGGCCGCCCCCACCGCGGACCCGACCCCGCGGGTCCGAGACCCGACCAGGGTTCTACCTCGGCAGACCAGAGTTCTACCTCGCGCGACCACGGTTCTGCCTCGCGCGACCAGAGTTCTACCTCGGCGGTCGGGCCTCGTCGTCGAGGGGGTCGGCGTGGCGGCGGCCCAGGACGTCGAGCCGTGCCCAGAGGATCGCGAGCGCGGCACCGCCGCCGATCTCGGCCGCGGCGAGCGCGCCGACGACGAGCGCGTCGGCTCCGACGACCTCGAGCCGCCCGGGCCCGACCGCTCCGCCGGCGAGCCAGCTCACGAGCCCGACGAGCAGCCCCGCGCCCACCGCGACCCCGGCGACGGCGAGGCCGACGTCGAGCCACCGGACGTCGTCGTCCGGGTGCGTGCGGGTCACGTCGCGCAGGCGGCGCCACACGAACGTCCCTGCCACGACGCCGAACGCGACGACGACGGCCGGCACCCAGGGGGTCAGGGAGTTGGTCCAGTCGTCGCCGGGCAGGGCACCGAGCATCGGGATCGCCGGCAGGGCGCCGGGCTCCGAGCCGGTCGGGGCGAACGCGCTGCCCTCGCCGACGGCGAACCCGGGACCGACGAGCCACGCCCCCGCCCAGGCCACGAGGTTCGGGAGGACGGCGAGCTGCGCGAGCGCGAGGACGATCCCGCCGACGGTCCCGGGGACGAGGCCCGCGACGATGTCGCCCGACGTCGCGCGCCCGGCGACGAGCCAGGCCCCGACGACGACCGCGGAGGCGCCCGCCAGCAGGCTCGTGCCCAGCAGGCCGCCGCGCAGGCCCAGCCGCACCGACGGCGGGAGCCACCGGTCGAGCCGCTGTGTGAGGTCGCCGACGAACGGCGCGTCCGGCCGCGCGAGGATCCCGGCCCCGAGGCCGAGACCGCCGACGACGGCGCCCCCGACGACGGCGACGCCGAGGCCCCACAGGGGGGTCGACCCGGCGAGCAGGGCGACGCCCAGCGTCGCGAGCGCGTAGGTCACGGTGCCCGCGACCCACGCGGACGTCGTCGTGTGCGCGGAGCGGCGCGCGGACGCGAAGCAGCAGAACAGCGCGAGCGCGGTGAGCCCGAGCGGGACGAGCGTGACGGTCGTGCCGCTCGCGACGAGGGGGACCCCGTGGCCGAGGAGCCAGAAGCCCGCCGCGATCGTCACGGACTGTCCCCACCCACCGCCCTCTGACGTCCCCGTCGAGGACGCGAGGAAGGCCACGACCCCGGGCAGCACGACGACCGCGAGGGAGAGCGCGAGCGCCTGGAGCGCGGCGAGCACGCCCGACGGTCCGCGCCGGACCACGACCGGTGCGGGGGCCGGGCTGCCGTCCACGGTGCGCGTGCGCGCACCACGCGTCGTGCTGGTGGTGCTCATGGTGCCCATCGTCGTCGATCGAGTGGTCGGTACGTGGCATTCGCCCCGGCGCGCCAGCCTACCCGCGCCTACGATCGGTCCATGACGACGTCGCCCGCCCCGACCGCGTTCGTGCTCGGGGGTGGCGGGGTGCGCGGTGCGGTCCAGATCGGCATGCTGCGAGCCCTCCTGGAGCGGGGCATCGCGCCGGACCTCGTCGTCGGCACGTCGATCGGCGCGATCAACGGGGCGGCCCTCGCCGCTGACCCGACGCTCGCCGTCGTCCCCCGTCTCGAGTCCGCCTGGTCCTCACCCGCCGCGGCGCAGGTCTACGGCGAGGCCTGGTACCGGCAGGTGCGCCGCCTCGCGACGACACGCACCCACCTCGCCAGCCCGGCGCCTCTGCGCGCGCTCCTGCGCCAGGTGCTGGGCGCGCGCGCGACGTTCGCCGACCTCGACGTGCCGCTCGTCGTCGCCGCGGCGTCGATCGAGCGAGCGGCGGAGCGCTGGTTCAGCGAGGGCCCGCTCGTGGACGCCGTGCTCGCGTCGGCGTCCGTCCCCGGCGCGCTCCCGCCGACGCGCATCGGGGACGAGCACTACGTCGACGGCGGGGTGGTCTCCTCCATCCCGCTGGGCGAGGCGGTACGACGCGGCGCGCGCACGGTCTGGGTGCTCCAGGTCGGGCGGATCGAGGAGCCGCTACGACCCCCGCGGACCGCGGTCGAGGTCGCGAAGGTGACGTTCGAGATCGCCCGGCGGCACCGATTCGCCCGCGAGCTCGCCGAGGTGCCCGACGACGTGACCGTCCACGTCCTGCCCAGCGGCGGGCCGCTGCCCGGTGACGACCGGCTCTCCTCGTCGCGCCGCCTCGACACGACCCGTGCCCGCGCGTCGTCGTCGTACGCCGCGTCCCGCCGCTACCTGGAGGACCTGGGGGGCGACGCGTGAACGTCGCTCCCCCACCACGGTGGGTCCGCCGGCTGCTCCTCGCGCCGGCCGTCGTCGTCCTGGCGGTGCTGCTCGTCCCGACGAGCCTCATGCTCGTGCTCCTCGTAGGCGGGATCGTGAGCTGGGCGCTGCCCGGGAGGCTCCGGGCGCCGCGCGTGCTGTGGCTGGTGAGCTTCTACGTCGTGTGGGACGCCGTCGCGCTGGTCGCGCTGTTCGGGCTCTGGGTGGGGTCGGGGTTCGGGTGGGCGCTGGACCGTCCGGGCTTCCGGCGCGCGCACGTCCGGCTCGCGGGCGCGATGCTGTCGGTGCTGTTCTGGCAGGTGCGCTGGACGCTCCGGCTGCAGATCGACGCCGACCTGAGCGAGGCGGGCGGTCTGGACGGCGCCCCGATGCTCGTCGTGAGCCGGCACGCGGGGCCCGGGGACTCGTTCGTCCTCATGGACCGGATCCTCAACACGGCGCGGCGCGAGCCCCGGGTCGTGCTCAAGGACACGCTGCAGTGGGACCCGGCGATCGACGTGCTGCTGCACCGGATCCCGTCGTACTTCGTCGTGCCGCGCTCGCGCCGGCGGCCGGGGGCGCCCACCGGCACCGAGGCCGTGACCGCGCTCGCGACCGGTCTCGCGCCGGACTCCGCGGTGCTGCTGTTCCCCGAGGGCGGGAACGTCACCCCGCGGCGGCGTGACGCGCGCATCGCCGCCCTCCGGGCCGCGGGCGAGGACGACCTCGCCGAGCTCGCCGTCACGATGCCGCACGTCATGGCGCCGCACGTGGGCGGCTTCCTCGCCGCGCTCGACGCGACCCCGACGACGGGCGTCGCGGTCGTGGCGCACACGGGTCTCGAGCGCCTGGTCGCCCCGCGGGACATCTGGCGCGAGCTGCCGATGGACAAGCGCCTGACGCTCAAGGTGTGGTCCACGCCCCGCGCGGACCTGCCGAGCGGCGACGAGGAGCGTGCCGCGTGGCTCTACGCCCAGTGGGTCCGGCTCGACGCGTGGCTCGCCGCCGCCGGCGCTCCCACCGCGTCGCCGGCGCGGCCCGGGCGACGCGGACCCACCCCCTGAGGGGTGCACGCACGACGCCCCGCGGCCGGAGGTCCGGCCGCGGGGCGTCGTCGGTGCTCGAGGCACCGTGGTCGTGCACCCTGGGTCAGGCGAGGACCTCGCGCAGCAGCGCGGCGGTCTCGGACGGCGTCTTGCCGACCTTGACGCCGACGGCCTCGAGGGCCTCCTTCTTGGCCTGCGCGGTGCCCGCGGAGCCGGAGACGATCGCGCCGGCGTGGCCCATCGTCTTGCCCTCGGGGGCGGTGAAGCCCGCGACGTAGCCGACGACCGGCTTCGTGACGTGGTCCTTGATGTAGGCCGCCGCACGCTCCTCGGCGTCGCCGCCGATCTCGCCGATCATGACGATGGCCTTGGTCTCGGGGTCGTTCTCGAACGCCTCGAGCGCGTCGATGTGCGTGGTGCCGACGATCGGGTCGCCGCCGATGCCGATGGCGGTCGAGAACCCGAGGTCCTTGAGCTCGTACATCATCTGGTAGGTCAGCGTGCCCGACTTCGACACGAGACCGACCGGGCCCTTGCCCGTGATGGTGTGCGGGGTGATGCCGGCGAGCGACTCGCCCGGCGTGATGATGCCGGGGCAGTTCGGGCCGATCATGCGCGTCTTCTTGCCCTGGAGGTAGGCCCAGACCTCGGCCGTGTCCTGGACGGGCACGCCCTCGGTGATGACGACGATGAGCGGCATCTCGGCGTCGATCGCCTCGATCGCGGCGTCCTTGGTGAACGCCGGCGGGACGAACAGGACGGACACGTTCGCGCCCGTCTCGGCCATGGCCTCGGCCACGGTCCCGAACACGGGGAGCGTGACGTCGTTGCCCTCGTGGTCCTTGTGCGTGACGGTCGTCCCGGCCTTGCGGGCGTTGACGCCGCCGACGATCTGCGCGCCCGAGTCGAGCATGAGGGCGGTGTGCTTGGCACCCATCCCGCCGGTGATGCCCTGGACGATGATCTTGGAGTCGGAGTTCAGGTAGATCGACATGGTGTTCTCTGTCTCAGCTTTCCGCGTCTTCGGGCGATCAGGCGTTGGCCAGCTCGGCAGCCTTGTCGGCGCCGCCGTCCATGGTCTCGGCGAGCGTCACGAGCGGGTGGTTCGCCTCGCGCAGGATCGCGCGGCCGAGGTCCACGTTGTTGCCGTCGAGGCGCACGACGAGCGGCTTGGAGGCCTCGTCGCCGAGGATCTCGAGCGCGCCGACGATGCCCTTGGCGACCTCGTCGCACGCGGTGATGCCGCCGAAGACGTTGACGAACACCGACTTGACCTGCGGGTCGTTGAGGATGACGTCGAGGCCGTTCGCCATGACCTGCGCGTTGGCGCCGCCGCCGATGTCGAGGAAGTTGGCCGGCTTCACGCCGCCGTGCGCCTCACCGGCGTACGCGACGACGTCGAGCGTGCTCATGACGAGCCCCGCCCCGTTGCCGATGATGCCGACCTCGCCGTCGAGCTTGACGTAGTTGAGGCCGTTCGCCTTGGCCTTGGCCTCGAGCGGGTCGGTCGACTCCTTGTCCTCCAGCGCCTCGTGGTCCGGGTGACGGACCTCCGACGCGTTGTCGTCGAGCGTGACCTTGCCGTCGAGCGCGATGATCGACCCGTCCTCGGTGCGGACGAGCGGGTTCACCTCGACGAGCGTCGCGTCCTCCGCCGTGAAGACGGTCCAGAGCTTCCGGATGACCGCCGCGACCGGGGCCTTGAGCTCCTCGGCGAAGCCCGCGGTGTCGACGATCTCCTGCGCCTTGGCCTCGTCGATCCCCACGATCGGGTCGACGGCGACCTTGGCGAGCGCCTCGGGGCGCTCGACCGCGAGCTGCTCGATCTCCATGCCGCCCTCGACGGAGCACATCGCGAGGTAGTTGCGGTTCGACCGGTCCAGCAGCACCGAGAAGTAGAACTCCTCGGCGATCTTGGCGCCCTGGGCGACCATGACGCGGTGGACCGTGTGGCCCTTGATGTCCATGCCGAGGATCTCGGACGCCTTCTCGGCGGTCTCCTCGGGCGAGTGGGCGAGCTTGACGCCGCCGGCCTTGCCGCGGCCGCCGGTCTTCACCTGGGCCTTGACGACGACGGTCCCGCCGCCGAGCTTCTCTGCGCCTGCGCGAGCCTCGTCGGGCGTCGTCGCGACGACCCCGCCCAGCACGGGCACGCCGTGCTTCTCGAAGATGTCACGCGCCTGGTATTCGAACAGGTCCACCCTGCTGCGTCCTTCCGTCTGATGCGCCGTGTGCGGCATGACCGATGTCTCGACATCAAGACATCCCCGTACAGGGTAGCCCGGGAAGGCGGGGGCTCCTATCGCTCGGTGGCACCCGACGGCGGCCGCCGCGTGTTCCGTTGGTCACGCGGCGTCCTGCGCGGGCGGTGCGCGGTCAGTCCGCGACCGGCACGTCCACGAACCGCACCGGCGTGCTGCCGTCCGAGACGGTCGTCGAGCCGTCGGGCACGTCGACGACGACGGTGCCGGCCCCCGTGTCCGGCCAGACGACCGTCACCCGGGACGTGACGCCCGGGTTCAGCGAGCCGACCTGCAGGTCCGCGAGGACGTTGCGCTCGTTGAGGTCGTAGAACGTGGGCTCCACGAGGTAGTCGACCGGGTAGACGCGCACGCCGCCGTCGAGCAGGGTGACGTTGCTCGCGCCCAGGAACCCGCTGCCGAGGTCGCCGCGCCCGTCGCGGACGGACCCGAGCACGCTCACGAACGTCGCGTAGTCCGTCCCGTCGTTGCGCACGTCGAGGGTTCCGACGAGATAGCCGCCCGCACGACGCACCTCGACGAGCTCGACGTGCAGGTCCTGGACCGCGCCGACCGAGTCGAGGTGCTCGAGCGTCGCACCCCCGAGCCCTTCGACGGTCGGCCCCGCTGCCGGCACGGCGTCGCCGTCCGTCGACCCCTCGGCGACGACGGGCTCGTCGGCCGCGGTGAACTCCACCGTGACCCGGCGGTTGAGAGCGCGTGCCTCGTCGGTGAGCTCGGCCGTGACCGGCTCGCGCTCGCCGCGCCCCTCGACGCGCACGTCGAACCGACCGAGGTCCGCGACCTGCCCCAGCCGGTCTGCCACGGCTCGCGCGCGGCGCTCCGACAGGTCCTGGTTCGCGGCGTCGTCACCCACGTCGTCCGTGTGCCCGGCGACCACGAGCTCGCCGTCCGCCGCGAGCGCGAGCTCGCGCGCCACGGCCTCGAGCGCGGTGTCCGCCTCCGGGCCGAGGTCGGCGGAGTCGACCGCGAAGAGCACGTCGGAGCTGACGTTGACGCTCACCTTCTCGCCGGTGTCACGCGTGCGGACGGCGTCGTCGGCCGTGGCGCTGTACGTCTCGAGGACGGCGGTCGGCGCCACGACGTCGTCGACCCCGGACGGCGCGAGGTCGGCCACCGGCACCGTGAGCCCGTCGGCGTCGGCAGCAGCCACCACCGGGATCTCCTCGACGAGACCGAGGGACGGGACGAGGACCGCGGTGGTCGGCGTGGTCGGCGCGTCGAACGCGACGAAGCCCACGACCGGCTCACGGCCCGGCGCGATCATGTACTGGTCGCCCAGCTCGGCGAGAGCCTTCCCGGAGACCGACCGCGCCGCCTCTCGGACGACACCGGAGTCGAGGTCGACCAGCCGCACCCCGTCGAACGAGTCGTCGTAGTCCGAGATCGCCCGGTTCCCGAACACGTTCCCGGCCAGCAACGAGCCCTCGCCGCCGATCGCCCCGAGCTCGACGCGCAGGACGGCGAGGTCCCCGTCGACGACCAGGGGACCGACCGTGCCCTCGATGTCGAGCCCGAGGACGTTGCCCTGGACCGCGACGGGTGTCGGGTCGGTGGAGAGCGTCGGCGGCGCGGAGGTCGCCTGACCCGGGCCGGGATCCGGCGCGTCGGCGCCGCAGCCCGCAAGGGTCAGGGCCACTCCCGCCAGGAGGACGGGCGCGACGCCCGCCCTTCGCGTCCGGTTCCGCTGGTGCATCGTGCGCTCCCCCGTCGATCGTCGTCTGACCCGCGGACGACTCGACCCCCGCGCGGCGGCCCCGACACTAGCCGACACGGGGACGCCTCTCCGAGCCGACCAAGAACGTCAACCTCTATTGACAGTCTGCGCGTCGTCAACCTAGATTGACATCCATGGAACCCGTCGACATGGACGCCGCGAGCAGCACCGACCCCGACACGGGGCTGCGCGCCGTGCGGTCGCTGCGCGTGCTCGCCGAGCGCCTCGAGGCGCTCCAGGTCGAGCACGCCCGGTCGCTCGGCTGGTCGTGGCAGGAGATCGCCGACCGCCTCGGAGTCTCCCGCCAGGCCGTGCACAAGAAGTACGGGGCGTCCCGCACCACCAGGAGGTCATGACATGTTCGAACGCTTCGCCGCCGACGCCCGCGACACGGTGGTCGGCGCCCAGGAGGTCGCTCGCTCCCGCGAGGACGACGCCATCGACGCCGTGCACCTGCTCCTCTCCCTCGCCCGCCAGGAGGGCGGCGCGGGCGCGGCCGCGCTCGCGGCGGCCGGGGTCGACGGCGCCGGGCTCGAGCGCCACGTCGACGCCGCGCGCCGGCACGACACGCTCGACGGCCCCGCCCTCGCGGCGCTCGGGATCGACCTCGACGAGATCCGCGCGCGCACCGACGTCGTCTTCGGCCCTGGGGCGCTCGACCGCGCGGGCGACGGGGAGCGCGCCCGCGGTCGGCGCAACCGCCGGTCCCACATCCCGTTCACGCCCGAGGCGAAGAAGACGCTCGAGCTCTCGCTGCGCGAGGCGGTGCACGAGGGGTCGCGCACCATCGACTCGGGCCACGTCCTCGCGGCGGTCGCGCGGGCGAAGGGTTCGACGGCGCACCGCGCGCTGGTCGACGCGCTCGCCGAGGCGGGCTCCGACGTCGCGGGCCTGCGCGCCGCGCTCGCGGCACGGCAGCGCCGGGCCTCCTGAACCGTCCGGCCGGGCACGCTCAGCGGGGCCGGAGCACCAGCAGGTCGCCGATCTCGCACCCCAGCGCGTCGCAGACGGCGGTGAGGGTGGAGAAGCGGACGGCGCGCGCCCGGTCGTTCTTGAGCACCGAGAGGTTGACGACGGTCACCCCCACCAGCTCCGCGAGCCGGCTCAGCGTCATGCCGCGCTCCTCGAGCAGCTCGTCGAGCCGGCAGTGCACGCGCCCGGGGTCCTCCTCGGGCGGCATCAGACCAGACCCTCGGTGTCGCGCTGGAGCCGCTCCCCGACACGCATCGCGCCGGCCACGGCCCCCAGCGCGATCGCGACGAGCAGCAGCCCGAGCGGGAACGCCGTCACGAAGACCGTGCCGCTCCCTGGGTCACCCCCGCCGAGCGCGGACCGCGCGGCACCGCCGACGACGACCGAGGCGCCGACCTGCACGAGCCACGCCACGAGGGTGGCGAGGCACGCGACGAGCACGAGGCGCGTGGTCGCGGCCGTGAACGCCAGCCCCCGCACCACGCGGCGGCAGAACAGCGCGAGGCACACCGCCGTGACGGCGAAGGCGGTGGGCATCGCCACCGCCTCGACGAGCGCCGCGGCCCGCGCCAAGCCGGCCAGGTGGGGGACGTCGACGACCACGGATCCAGCCGTCGCGGTCACGTCGGCGCCGCCGGGGCCGAGGGGCGCGCGGACGACCTCGTCGCCGGTCAGCTCGACCCGGACGGGGACCGGCCCGTCGCCGAGGAGCTCGGCGACACGCCGCACCATGACGACGGCCGCACCGACGACCACGGCCGCCGCGACGAGCATGGTGACGACGACGTCCGACCGGTCGAGCTCGACGAGCGAGAAGCGCTTGCGGGGTTCGGTGGGCACGGGATCCTCCCTGGGACTGCGCCATGCATATCGGAGAGCGATAACAACGACAAACGATACTATCGTTTTTCGATATGCGCCACGAAGTCGTCGAACGGTGTCCCGGAGCGTCGGCAGCGCGACGACGCGTCACGGCGACTCCCACCTCAGGTGGACGCCGGGTCTCCGGGGACCGGACGACGGGGGGACGCCGTCGGTGACGCCACTCCCTAGCGTGGTCGCCATGCCCCGACCCGACCTCCGTCCGGGGCGCGCCGCCGTCGACCTCGCAGCGCGCCCGACACCGACCACGACCAGCGGCCACCGGACGGGTCGGACCGTGCTGCGCGCCGTCGTCGTCCTCGTCGCGAGCCTGGTGCTCGGCGGCACGACGTCGTACGCGCAAGGACTCCTGCCCGACGCCGCGGCGCCCTTCGCCAACTCGGCGAGCGGGTGGACCGTGCTCACCGCCCTCCTCGTCGCCTGGCACGCGGGCGACCCCCGCGCCCGGACGTGGCACGCAGCGGTGCTGGGCGCCGCGAGCTTCGTCCTGCTCGTCCTCGGCTACACCGTCGCCGCCGACCTGCGCGGGTTCTTCTACGACCCGGTGCTGTTCGGGGTCGTCGGCGTGGTGGTCGGCCCGTTCGTCGGGGTCGCGGCGGCGTGGTTGCGGCGCACCGGTGTGCACGCCGCCCTCGGCACGGCGTTGCTCGCGGGCGTCGGTCTCGGCGAGTGCGTCTACGGGCTCACGACGGTCGTCGAGACGACGGGCGCCACCTACTGGGTCGCGATCGGCGTCGTCGCGCTCGTCCTGCTCGCCGCCATGCTCGCGCGCCGCGTCCGCGGCGCCGTGCCCGCCACGATCGCCGTCACGGGCACCGCCGTCGTCGCGGCCGCGTTCGTCCTCGCCTACCGAGCCCTGGGCACGATCGGCTAGCCCTCAGCTCCCCCGGACCACTCAGAGCTTTGTCACGGGCGAGTAGCGCAGCAGGAGACGCTTGGTCCCGTCGGCCCCGAAGTCGATCTTCGCGACGGCGTTCGGCCCGGCGCCCTCGAGCGCGACGACCGTCCCGAGCCCGTACGCGTCGTGCGTCACCTTGTCCCCCACCGCGAGGTTCGGCACGTCCCCGTCGGCCCGCGGCGTCGCGGACCCGAACTTCGCCCCACCGGTAGGCGAGCCGAACGCGGCGCGGGCAGGGGCCGACGACGACGGGTCGTGGCGGGCCTGGCGGGAGCGGCCCGAGGAACGAGGGCCGCGGAGGGTAGACCCGTCGTCGTCGGCCCCGGACCGCGCCCCCGACCACGACCCGGACCCCGACCGCGACCCAGACCAGGAGCCGGAGCCGGAGCCGCGACCCCACACGGACCCGCCCGCGCGCAGGGTCGCCATCGACGACTCGCGCCGCCGCCAGTCCCACAGCTCCTCGGGGATCTCCTCGAGGAACCGACTCGGCGGGAACTCGTTCGCCATGCCCCACGCGGACCGCACCGCGGACCGCGACACGTAGAGCCGCTCGCGCGCGCGGGTGATGCCCACGTAGGCGAGGCGGCGCTCCTCGGCGAGCTCGGCGTCGTCGTGCAGGGATCGCATGTGCGGGAACGTCCCGTCCTCCATGCCGGTGAGGAAGACGACGGGGAACTCGAGACCCTTGGCCGTGTGGAGCGTCATGAGCGTGACGACGCCCGGGTCCTCCTTCTCCTCGCCCTCCGCTTCGTCGTCCGCGTCGTCCGCGGGGATCTGGTCGGCGTCGGCGACGAGCGAGACACGCTCGAGGAAGTCGGACAGCGTGCCCTCGGGGTCCAGCTCGGTGAACTCCGTCGCGACGGCGTGCAGCTCGGCGAGGTTCTCGACACGCGTCGCGTCCTGCGGGTCGTCGCTCGCGCGCAGCTCGGCGAGGTAACCCGTGCGGTCGAGCACGGCACCGAGGATGTCCGACGGCGTCGCGCCGGAGTCCGCGAGCTCGCGCAGGCCGGTCATGAGCTCGACGAACGCGCGCAGCGGGTTGAGCGTGCGGTTGGTGAGGCCGGGGATCTCGTCGATGCGGGCGAGCGCCGCGCCGAACGAGATCCGCTCGCGGTCCGCGAGCGCCGCGACCGCGCCCTCGGCCCGGTCCCCGAGCCCGCGCTTGGGGGTGTTGAGCACGCGGCGCAGGTTGACGTCGTCGTCGAGGTTGTCGATCGCGCGCAGGTACGCCACGGCGTCCTTGACCTCGCGGCGCTCGTAGAAGCGCGTGCCGCCGACGACCTTGTAGGGCAGGCCGACGCGGATGAGCACCTCTTCCAGCGCGCGGGACTGGGCGTTGGTCCGGTAGAACACGGCGACGTCGCCGGGGCGCACGCCGTCGGAGTCGCCGAGGCGGTCGATCTCCTCCGCGACGAACCGCGCCTCCTCGTGCTCGTTGTCCGCGACGTAGCCGATGACCTTCGCGCCCGCGCCCGAGTCGGTCCACAGCCGCTTGGGCTTGCGGTCGGGGTTGCGCGAGATGACGGCGTTGGCCGCGGAGAGGATGTTCTGGGTCGAGCGGTAGTTCTGCTCGAGCAGGATGGTGCGCGCGTCGGGGTAGTCGGCCTCGAACTCGAGGATGTTGCGGATCGTCGCGCCGCGGAACGCGTAGATCGACTGGTCGGCGTCGCCGACGACCGTGAGCTCCGCGGGGTCGAGCGCGGGGACCTGCGCCGCGCCCGTCCCGCTCGTCGCGGCGTCGGTCGCGGCGGAGTCCTCGCCGACGCCCGCGAGCTCGCGCACGAGCACGTACTGCGCGTGGTTGGTGTCCTGGTACTCGTCGACGAGCACGTGCCGGAACCGGCGGCGGTAGTGCTCCGCGACGGCCGGGAACGCCTGGAGCAGGTTGACCGTCGTCATGATGATGTCGTCGAAGTCGAGCGCGCTCGCCGCGACGAGCCGCGCCTGGTAGCGCGTGTAGACGTCGGCGAGCACCTGGTCGAACTCGGGCACGCTCGCGCCGTGCTGGCCGCCGCGCGCCGCGAGCCCGTCGTCGGTCGCGTGCGCTCCCGAGTCGCGCGCGTAGGTCTCGGGGTCGACGAGCTCGTTCTTGAGGTCCGAGATCTTGTTGGCGAGCGAGCGGGCCGGGTACTTCTTGGGGTCGAGGTCCAGCTCGCGCGTGACGAGCGTGATCAGGCGCTGCGAGTCCGCGGCGTCGTAGATCGAGAAGCTCGACCGCAGCCCGAGCGTCTTGGCCTCGCGCCGCAGGATGCGCACGCACGCCGAGTGGAACGTCGAGACCCACATGTTCCGCGCGCCCGGCCCCACGAGCGTCTCGACGCGCTCGCGCATCTCCGCCGCAGCCTTGTTGGTGAACGTGATCGCGAGGATCTGCCCGGCGTTGGACCGGCGCGTGGCGAGCAGGTACGCGATGCGGTGCGTGAGCACGCGCGTCTTGCCCGACCCCGCACCCGCCACGATGAGCAGCGGCCCGCCCGCGTGCACGACGGCCTCGCGCTGCTGCGGGTTGAGCCCGTCGAGCAGCGCCTCGGGATCGAGGTGGGCGTACCGGCCGCGACGCTCGCCCGGCACCGAGCCCGACGACGCGCTGTCGCCTCCCGTCCCCGCCCCGCCCTGGGCGCCGTCCCCGGCGGGCGACCCCGCGCCGTCGGGCACGGCCGGGTCGTCGGTCCAGCGCGGGGCGGTCCGCGGGAGGCGGGACTCGCCGCCGTGGTCGACGCGCGGGCCGTCGAACAGCGTGTCGAGGCCGGGCAGCGGGAGGTTCTCGAAGAGCGAAGCCATAGCCCCTCCAGCCTAGGCGCCCGCACCCACACCCGATGCCGCGCTCGCCGATGAGTCGTGCCGTCGACGACGGTCTCCCCCATGACGACCGCAGCACCCGCCGCACCCCAAGGAGACACACCATGGCGACGACCCACCTCACCGGCGTGCACACCGTCGCGGTCCCGGTCACCGACCAGGACCACGCGCTGGAGTTCTACACGGGGACGCTCGGGTTCGAGGTCCGCATGGACGGCGAGCTCCAGGAAGGGTTCCGTTGGGTCGAGGTCGCTCCCCCGGGCGCCGCGACGTCCGTCGCGCTCGTCGCGGCCGGCGACGGCTTCCCCGCGGGGGTCGACACGGGCGTGCGCCTCACGACCTCGGACGCGGCCGCCGACCACGCGGCGCTCACCGACGCCGGTGCGGACACCGGCGAGCTCCTGCGCTGGGAGGGCGTCCCGCCGATGTTCTCGCTGCGCGACGTCGACGGGAACACGCTCTACGTCATGGAGCTGCCGGGCTGACCGGTCCGCTCTCGGGCAGGCTCAGGTGATCGCGAGCCCGACGCCCCAGGTGGCCGCCGCGAGCAGGCCACCGAGCAGCTGGACAAGGATCGTGATGCCGGTCGCCTGCATCGCGGCGACCGTCGCGCGCCAGGCGGCGCGACGGTCGCGGCGGCGCAGGAGCTCCGCGACGAACACCGCGAGCACGAACCCGATGAACAGGCCGATCACGGGGATGACGAAGAAGCCGACGACGCCGGCGATCCCGCCCCAGACGAGGGTCGACCACGGGACGTCGGCGCGGCGCATGTGCCGTCCCGCCAGCACGTACTGCGCCACCTCGGCCGCGACCACGAGCACCGCGGCCACGGCGAAGACGACCCACGCCGCGGTACCGCCCGTGAGGATCGCCCAGACGAGGATCGCGCCGAGCACGAGCACGTTCCCGGGCAGGATCTGCACGACGATCCCGACCAGCCCGACAAGGATCGCCAGCCCGACGAGGACCTCTCCGCCCATGCTCACGGCGCCCACCTTCGCACAGGGCGCCGAGAAGTGACCATCCGCCCCGGAGACGGACGACTCGGGGGCGGGGAGACACTTCTCGGCAGCCTGTCCTCACCCGCCGGGAGCGAGAGGCACGAGTGCGGGGTGCGGGACGCCGTCGAGCACCCAGGTGCGGATCATGGCGCTGAAGAGGTCCGGGTCTTCCGCGCTCCACTGGTGGTGCATCCCCGGCGCCAGGCGCACGACGGCGTCCGGGACCCGGCGTGCGATCGTCGCGAGCGCACCGCGCGCCGGGCGCAGGTCGCGCGACCCGGCGACCGCGAGCACCCGCGCCCCGGTGGTCTCCAGGCCCTCCGGCCAGGCGCCGCCGTACTGCTCGGCGACCTGCCGTTCCATGTTGGTCCGCCGGATGGCCAGCCCGGTACGCACGAACACGTCGTGCGCTTCCCGGGGGAGGCGGAGTGCGTACGCCTGTCCCCGCCAGTACCAGCGCCGGTCCCACACCCGCAGCTGCGCCCGGCCGATGGCGCCCAGGATCCCGGGCACGCCGTCCACCACGGCGCCGGAGGCGAGGACGGACGTCGCGAGCGCAGGGTGCCGCGCTGCGAGCCGGAGAGCGACGAGCCCGCCCAGCGAGAGACCGACGACGTGCACCTCGCGCTCGGCCGCGAGCGGTGCCAGCCACGCCGCGAGGTCGTCGGCCGTCGCGTCGAACGAGTGCCAGTCCGCAGCGGCTCGCGTGCCGTAGCCGGGGAGGTCAGGGGTCCAGACGTCGAGGTCGTCGAGCGCCTCGACCTGCGGCTCCCACATCCAGGAGGCGACGCTCCCGCCGTGGAGCAGGACGACGGACGCCCGCTCGGTCCCCGGCACCCCCTCGCGCCGGCTCGGGTGGTGCACGACGGCGTCCGGCACGGTCACGGGAGCACCTCGCCCTCGGTCGCGTCGAGCCACGCGAGCTCCGTCCGGGCGTGGACGAGCCCGTGGCGCAGGGTCGCGAGCCGGAGAGCGAGCCCTCGGGTGTCCCGGACGCGGTCGGCGTCGGCCCCTCCGCCGGCGAGGACGGACGCCACCCGCTCCTCCTCCGCGGTCAGCGTGGCGATCGTCTCCTCAGCCAGCGCGCGGCGGGTCGCGAGGAGCGTCGCGAGTCCGTCGTCGTCGAGCTGGTCGGCGAAGAAGAGCCGGCCGAGGAAGGGCTCGCGGGAGTCCTCCGGCTCGAGCGGCGAGGCGAGCCAGTCGCGCAGCGCCGCGCGGCCGGCGTCGGTGATCGTGTGGACCTTGCGGTCGGGATAGCTCTCCTGGGGCACGACCTCGACCTCCGCGAGGCCGGCGTCCACGATCGCGGCGAGCGTGCGGTAGAGCTGCGAGCGGTCGGCCGCCCAGAAGTGGCGCACGGACGAGTCGAACGCGCGCTTGAGGTCGTAGCCGGTCATGGGCTGGAGGGTGAGCAGGCCGAGCACGAGATATCGAAGGACCATGCGACTAGTGGACCATGCGACTACTCTGGACGCAAGGGTTCAACCCGGACACGGCACGAGGTCGGCAACGGCGGGCGAGATCGGCAACCGGGAGTGCCGATCTCGCCCGCCGCTGCCGACCTCGCGAGGAAGCCGGCCGCCGGGCGTCAGTTCCAGAAGACCGCGACGAGGATGTTCACGAGGGTCAGGCCGCCGATGGCGTGCTTGACGCCCGGGGCCACGGCGCCGTCGGCCGCCTTGGTCGCCTGACGCTTGGCGACGAACGCGAGCACGGCGATGACGAGAGCGACGACCAGCTTGACGCCGATCTTGGCCATGTCCGGGCCGCCGCTGGCCCAGTCCTTCCAGACCGACGCCTCGCCGATGCCCACCATGGCGACCCCTGCGACGAGCGCGGTGAGCGCGCCGTGGAAGACACCCTTGTAGAGGCCCGGCGAGCGCAGGGACGCGAGGTAGCCGCCGAGGACGATGGCCCACCCGATGAAGTGCAGCGCGACGAAGACGTTGTAGAGGAACTCCATGCCGCCATCCTATTTGCTGACGCGCGTGTCGTGAAAGTTTGCACAAGGTGAGATACGCCCGGTTCTCGCGTCGAGCGCGCCGCCCGGACCCCGCCGCGCGTCAGGCCTGGACAAACCAGACTGAATCAGTCTAGTATTTCCGGTTTCCCACGATACGGACGAGGGGTGTCCACGGCGCTGGACCGCCGCTATCGTTCTGCGCATGACCACGGCAGCCCGCACCCTCCTCGTGACCTCGCGTCACGGGATGCCGGCGTGCGCGCACACGTGTCTCAGCTGTTGTCGCTGAACCGCGCCCGACTCAGCGCGAGCCCGCACGCTCGCCCCTCTCCCCGGAGAACCCCTGAGAACCGGCGCGCGCCGTCGGTCCTCAGCCACTCGCACCCTCGCTGAGCGCTCGCCGTCGCGCGTCCCCGCCCCCGACGAGGACACGAGGAACCCCGATGACGCAGGCCACGACTGCGCCTGACACCACCCCCGCAGGGCCGGAGCGCCCCGCGCGGCCGGCGCGGGCCACGGGAGAGCGCCCCGCGCGCCCGGCCCGGGCGGCCCGCCCGAACGGCCAGTGGAAGGTGGACGGCACCGAGCCGCTCAACGCGAACGAGAAGTGGAAGCAGGAGGACGGCGGCCTCTCCGTCCGCGAGCGGATCGAGACGATCTACGCGCGCGAGGGCTTCGACTCCATCACGGGCGACGACCTGCACGGGCGTTTCCGCTGGTGGGGCCTGTACACCCAGCGCAAGCCCGGGATCGACGGCGGCAAGACGGCGACACTCGAGCCGCACGAGCTCGAGGACAAGTTCTTCATGCTCCGCGTCCGCATCGACGGCGGGGCGCTCACGACCGAGCAGCTGCGCGTCATCGCGGGCATCTCGACGGAGTTCGGCCGCGACTCCGCCGACATCACCGACCGCCAGAACATCCAGCTCCACTGGGTCGAGGTCGAGAACGTCCCGGAGATCTGGCGCCGCCTGGAGGCCGTCGGTCTCCAGACCACGGAGGCGTGCGGCGACGTCCCGCGCGTCGTGCTCGGCAGCCCGGTCGCGGGGATCGCCGCCGACGAGCTCATCGACATCGGCCCGGCCGTCGCGGGGATCACCGAGAAGTACATCGGCGTCCCCGAGCTCGCGAACCTCCCGCGCAAGTTCAAGACCGCGCTCACGGGTCACCCGAGCCAGGACGTCGTGCACGAGATCAACGACGTCGCGTTCGTGGCGCACCGCCACCCCGAGCTCGGCGTCGGGTTCGACCTGTGGGTCGGCGGCGGGCTGTCCGCGAACCCGCGCCTCGGCGAGCGCCTCGGGGCGTTCGTCACCGAGGAGCAGGTGCCCGACGTCTGGCACGGCGTCGTGCAGATCTTCCGCGACTACGGCTACCGCCGCCTGCGCAACAAGGCCCGCCTGAAGTTCCTACTCGCCGACTGGGGACCGGAGAAGTTCCGCGAGGTCCTCGAGACCGAGTACCTCGGGTACGCGCTGCCCGACGGCCCGCCCGCCCCCAAGCCGCCGGTCCCCGGCGACCACGTGGGCGTGCACAAGCAGAAGGACGGGCTCAACTACATCGGCGCGGCACCCTACGTGGGGCGCGTGTCCGGGACGATCCTCGCCAACGTCGCCGACCTCGCCGAGTCCGTCGGCTCGCACCGCGTGCGCCTCACGCCGCACCAGAAGCTGCTCGTGCTCGACGTCCCGGACGAGCACGTCGAGCACGTCGTCTCGACGCTCAAGGCCAACGGGCTCGACGCCGCCCCGAGCCCGTTCCGCCGCAGCACCATCGCGTGCACGGGCATCGAGTACTGCAAGCTCGCCATCGTCGACACCAAGGACACCGCCAGCTCCACGATCGACGAGCTCGAGAAGCGGCTCGGCGACCTTTCCCAGATGAAGCCGCTGTCGCTGCACGTCAACGGCTGCCCCAACTCGTGCGCGCGCATCCAGACGGCGGACATCGGCCTCAAGGGTCAGCTCGTCATGGACGACGACGGCGAGCAGGTACCGGGGTTCCAGGTCCACCTGGGCGGCGGGCTCGCGTCGGACGACCGGGAGCTCGCCGGCCTGGGCCGCACCGTGCGCGGCCTCAAGGTCACCGCGAGCGACCTGCCCGACTACGTCGAGCGCGTCGTCCGACGGTACGAGGCCGACAAGGACGGGACCGAGACGTTCGCCCAGTGGGCGCACCGGGCCGACGAGGAGGCGCTCCAGTGAGCGAGGACCAGGGCGCGACGACCACCACCGCCGGCACCCCGTCGTCGGGCACCGCCGACCCGCTGGCCGCGCTGCGCGCCGCGGCGCGGGCGAAGGCCGAGCAACGCGAGAGCGCGAAGGCGGCGCACCACGCGGAGCGCGAGCGCCACGGCCGGCCGAAGCGGTCGCTCGACGAGCTGCGCGAGATCGCGCGGCGCGGCGAGGAGCTGCTGCACGGCGACGGCACGCCGGGCGTCGAGGGTGCCACGCGTCCGGAGGCGACGGCCGAGGAGGTCATCGCCTGGGCGGCACGCGAGTTCGGGACGTCCGTCGCGGTCGCGTGCTCCATGGCCGACGCCGTGCTCCCCCACGTCGTGGCGGCGCAGGTCCCCTGGGTCGACGTCCTGTTCCTCGACACGGGCTACCACTTCGCCGAGACGGTCGGGACGCGCGACGCCGTCGAGCAGCAGATGGACGTGACGATCGTCGACGTCCGGCCCGAGCTCACGGTCGCCCAGCAGGACGCGGCGCACGGCAAGGACCTGTTCGGTCGCGACCCGGCGCTGTGCTGCCAGATGCGCAAGGTCGAGCCGCTGCACCGCACGCTCGCGGGCTACGAGGTGTGGGTCACGGGCGTGCGCCGCGACGAGGCGCCGACCCGGACGAGCACCCCGCTCGTGACCTTCGACGAGAAGAACGGGCTCGTGAAGATCAACCCGCTCGCGGCCTGGTCGTTCGACGACCTGCTCGCGTACGCCGCGCGGCACCAGGTGATCCTCAACCCCCTGCTCAACGACGGCTACCCGTCGATCGGCTGCCAGCCGTGCACCCGGCGCGTCGCGCCGGGCGAGGACCCGAGGGCCGGCCGCTGGGCGGGGCTCGACAAGACAGAGTGCGGACTCCACGTATGAGGACGGGCATGACGACCATCGACCTGACGACCGACGCACCGGGCTCCCCCGCCGGTGCTCCCGCCGGCGCCTCCGCAGAGGCTGCGCCGGCCCCCGCCACGGCGCTGCCGGGCGGGCGCCGCCTCGCGCAGCTCGACGCGCTCGAGAGCGAGGGCATCCACATCATCCGCGAGGTCGTCGCCGAGTTCGAGCGGCCCGTGCTGCTGTTCAGCGGCGGCAAGGACTCCGTGGTGATGCTGCACCTCGCGGTCAAGGCGTTCGCGCCCGGCCCGGTGCCGTTCCCCGTGCTCCACGTGGACACGGGCCACAACTTCCCGGAGGTGCTCGCCTACCGCGACGCGACCGCGCAGCGCCTCGGCCTGCGGCTCGAGGTCGCCAGCGTGCAGGACTACCTCGACGACGGCCGCCTGCGCGAGCGCGCCGACGGGACGCGCAACCCCCTGCAGACGCAGCCGCTGCTCGACGCGATCTCGGGCCACCGGTTCGACGCCGTGTTCGGGGGTGGCCGTCGCGACGAGGAGAAGGCGCGCGCCAAGGAGCGCGTGTTCTCGCTGCGCGACGAGTTCGGTCAGTGGGACCCGCGCAACCAGCGCCCGGAGCTGTGGAACCTCTACAACGGGCGCCACCGGCCGGGCGAGCACGTCCGCGTGTTCCCGCTGTCGAACTGGACCGAGCTCGACGTGTGGCGCTACATCGCACGCGAGCGCATCGAGCTCCCCGAGCTCTACTACGCGCACGACCGCGAGGTGTTCGACCGCGACGGGATGCTGCTCGCCGTCGGGCCGTACTCGGAGCCCCGCACGGACGCCGAGGCCGCGTCCCTGCGGACGGAGAGGGTGCGCTATCGCACCGTCGGCGACATGTCGTGCACCGGCGCCGTGCGCTCCGACGCGACGGGCGTCGAGGACGTCATCGCGGAGGTCGCCGCGACCCGCATCACCGAGCGCGGCGCGACCCGCGCCGACGACCGCCTCTCCGAGGCCGCGATGGAAGACCGCAAGAAGGAGGGGTACTTCTGATGGGCACCCAGACCAGCACCGTCGCCGAGGGCGCGACCCTGCCGCTCGACGACGCGCGGCGCGGCACGCTGCTGCGCCTCGCGACGGCGGGTTCCGTCGACGACGGCAAGTCCACGCTCGTGGGCCGCCTGCTCTTCGACTCGAAGTCCGTCCTCGCCGACCAGCTCGACGCCGTCGAGCGCGTCTCGCGCGACCGCGGGCTCGAGACCGCCGACCTCGCGCTGCTCACCGACGGCCTGCGGGCCGAGCGTGAGCAGGGCATCACGATCGACGTCGCGTACCGGTACTTCGCGACGGCGCGCCGCTCGTTCATCCTCGCCGACTGCCCCGGGCACGTGCAGTACACGCGGAACACGGTGACCGGGGCGTCGACGGCGGACGTCGTCGTGCTGCTCATCGACGCGCGCAAGGGCCTGCTGGAGCAGACGCGCCGCCACCTCGCGGTCGCGAGCCTCCTGCGCGTGCCGCACGTGGTCGTCGCGGTCAACAAGATCGACCTCGTCGACTACAGCGAGGCCCGGTACGAGGAGCTCGCGGCGGACATCCGCGCGGCCGCGACGTCGCTCGGCGTCGGCGACGTGCACACGATCCCGGTCTCCGCGCTCGTGGGCGACAACGTGGTGGACCGGGCGAGCGTCAACACGCCCTGGTACGACGGCCCGAGCCTGCTCGAGCTCCTCGAGGAGCTCCCGACGGGCGACGACCCGGAGGCCGAGGCGTTCCGCTTCCCCGTGCAGGTTGTCATCCGCCCCCAGGCCGCCGCCGAGGAGCGCTACCGCGACTACCGCGGGTACGCCGGCCAGGTGGCGTCGGGCGTGGTGACGGTCGGGGACGAGGTCGTGGTGCTGCCGTCCGGCCGCCGGACGACCGTCGTCGGGATCGACACGGCCGACTCGCTCGCGTCCGGCGAGGAGCTCACGGAGGCGTTCGCCCCGCAGTCCGTGACGATCCGCCTCGCGGACGACGTGGACGTCGCGCGCGGCGACCTCATCGCCTCCGCTGCCGAGGCCCCCGAGGTCACGCAGGACGTCGAGGGCACCGTCGCGTGGCTCAGCGACCGCCCGCTCCTGCCCGGCGCCCGCGTGCTGCTCAAGCACACGACGCGCACCGTGCAGGCCGTCGTGCGCGACGTCGTCGGGCGGCTCGACCTCGACACCGCCGAGCTCGAGCCCGCCGAGCGCCTCGACCTCAACGACATCGGTCGCGTGACGCTGCGGCTCGCGTCGCCCGTCGCCGCCGAGGAGTACGTCGTCGCCCGGCGCACGGGCGCGTTCCTGCTCGTCGACGGCCAGGACGGCGGCACGCTCGCCGCCGGCATGGTCGGCGACGCGCTCGCCGCCGCGCGCCGCCCGGCGTCCCGGCCCGGCTCGTACGCGATCTAGGCTGGCAACCGTGACCGCACCCGAGCACGAGACGTACCCCCTGGGCCTGCGTCTCGACGGCCGCCGGACCGTCGTGGTCGGCGGTGGCCCCGTCGCGGCGCGCCGCACGCGCGGGCTCCTCGACGCGGGCGCCGTCGTTTCGGTCGTCGCGCCGTTCGTGTGCGAGGACCTCGCAGAGCTGCTCGCGGCCCACGGGACCGAGGACGCCGGAGGCGCCCACGGGCACGCGGTCGCGCCCCGGGACCGCGGCGCGCGGCTGTCGTGGGTGCGGCGCGACTACCTCACGGGCGACCTCGACGGCGCGTGGCTCGTCCACACCGCGACCGGCGACCCGCACGTGGACGCCGAGGTCGCGGCCGACGCCGAGGCCGACCGGGTCTTCTGCGTCGCCGCGGGTGACGCCGACCTCGCGACCGCGTGGGTGCCCGCCGTGGCGCGTACGCGCGTCCCGAGCACGGCTCCGGGTGACGTTGCGGGCGGTCCGGCTCGCGACGACTCGCTCCGCCAGGCCGCAGAGGTCACGGTGTCGGTCAACGCGGGCCGGGACCCACGGCGCGCCCAGCGCGTGCGCGACGCCGTCGCCGCCCTGCTCGAGACGGGCGAGCTGCCGCTCCGCGCCGTGCGCGCGCCCGGCGTCGCCTCGTCGGGCGCCGACGAGCAGCTGGGCGGCCTGCCGCTCGCCGGTGCCGTCACGGCACCGCTCGTGCGCCCGGTGGGGTCGGTCGCCCTCGTCGGGGGCGGGCCCGGCGACACGGGGCTGATCTCGGTGCGCGGGCGACGCCTGCTCGCGGAGGCGGACGTCGTCGTGGTCGACCGGCTCGGGCCACGCGGCCTGCTCGCCGAGCTCGGCGACGACGTCGAGGTCGTGGACGTCGGCAAGACGCCGGGGCACCACCCGGTGCCGCAGGCGGAGATCAACCGGATCCTCGTGCACCACGCCCTCGTCGGGCGGCGGGTCGTGCGCCTCAAGGGTGGCGACCCGTACGTGTTCGGCCGCGGCGGCGAGGAGCTCGACGCGTGCCGCGAGCACGGCATCCCGGTGGAGGTCGTGCCGGGCGTGACGAGCGCCGTCTCCGTCCCCGCAGCCGCAGGCATCCCCGTGACGCACCGCGGCCTGTCCCGCGGTTTCACCGTGCTCACCGGGCACGAGGACGTCGGCAAGGTCCCGGCGGCGAGCGACCACACGGTCGTCCTGCTCATGGGCGTCTCGCGGCTCGCGGAGACGGCGGACGCGCTCGTCGCGCAGGGCCGCTCGCCCGAGACGCCCGTCGCGGTCGTCGAGGACGGCTACGGCCCGCGCCAGCGGACGACGGTCGGCACCCTCGCGACCATCGCCGACCGCGCCCGCGAGGCGGGCGTCCGCCCCCCGGCGGTCACGGTCGTGGGCGACGTCGTCACCCTCTCCCCCGCCTGGCCGACCCCCGCCCCTCGCTGAGTGCATGAAATAGTCGCCCTCGAATCGGTTCGAGGACGACTATTTCATGCACTCAGCGGTCAGAGGAGGCGGCGCTGGGCCGCCCAGCGGGTGAGCTCGTGACGGGACGAGAGCTGGAGCTTGCGCAGGACCGCGGAGACGTGGGTCTCGACCGTCTTGATCGAGATGAACAGCTCGGACGCGACCTCGCGGTAGGTGTAGCCGCGTGCGATGAGGCGCATGACCTCCTGCTCGCGGGCCGAGAGCCGGTCGAGCTCGTCGTCGCGCACCGCGACGTCGCCCGCGCCCGTGCCGAACGCGTCGAGCACGAACCCGGCGAGGCGCGGCGAGAACACCGCGTCGCCCCCCGCGACCTGCCCGACGGCCGCCGACAGGTCCGGCCCGGAGATCGCCTTGGTCACGTACCCGCGCGCCCCGGCGCGGATGACCGCGACGACGTCCTCCGCGGCGTCGGACACCGACAGCGCGAGGAACCGCACGTCGCCGAGCACATCGGCGCAGCGCTGGATGACCTCGGCGCCGCCGCCCCCGTTCCCGCCGGGCAGGTGCACGTCGAGCAGCACGACCGGGGGCCGCAGCTCGTGCACGCGCGCGACCGCGGACTCGACGTCGTCCGCCTCCCCCACCACGGCGACGAGCGCCGGGTCGAGGCTCGCGCGCACGCCCGCCCGGAACATGTGGTGGTCGTCGACGAGCACCACCGGGACGGGGCCGGTCGCTGGGACGCCGTCGGCGGGCGTGCTGGGGATGGTCGTCACGGGTCCTCCTGGTTCGACGGGGCGCTCGACGGGGTGCCCGACGGCGGGCGGGCGGGCTCGGGCTCTCCCGTCACGGCCCGTGGCACGCGCAACCGTACCTCCGTGCCCCACCCCGGCCTGCTGATGATCTCGGCCTTGCCGCCGCGGCGCTGGACGCGCCCGAGGATCGACTCCCGGACGCCGAACCGGTCGGGCGCGACGTCGTCCATGTCGAAGCCGTCCCCGCGGTCGCGCACGAAGACCTCGACGGCCGCGTCGCTCACCTCGAGGTAGACCGAGTACGGCGGCCCGCCGTGCGCGACGGCGTTGACGAGCGCCTCCCGCGTCGCCTGGAGCAGCGCCGCGGTCTCCTGGGTGGGGGTGCAGTCGCCCACCACGACGACGTCCACGACGACCGGTCCCGGGTCGGGCTCGGCGCCGCCCGGCACGCCGGCACCGGGAGCCCCGATGGGCTCGGCCCGTCGGCCGACACGCCCGTCCTCGATCTCCGCGACGAGCCCGCGCAGCTCGGCGGCGAGCGACGTCCCCGGCGAGGGGCGGTCGTCGTACAGCCACTCGCGCAGCTCGCGCTCCTGGGCGCGCGCGAGGCGCGCGACCGTGTCGGAGTCCGACGCGCGGGCGCGGATGAGCGCGAGCGTCTGGAGGACCGAGTCGTGCAGGTGCGCGGCGATGTCGGCGCGCTCGGCCTCCCGGGCGCGCGCGGCACGCTCGTCCCCGAGCTCGCGGACCAGCTTGAGCCACCACGGGGCGAGCACGATCGCGACGCCGCCGAGGACCGCGACCGCCGCGACCGCCGCGCGGACGATCTGGGTGGGCCGCGCGTCCTGCCCCACGAGGAGGACGATGCCCACGAGCACGAGCACGACGCCGCCCGCGATGCGGAGGACCCCGGCGGGCGTGCGCCCGCCGGCCCGCGTGAGCAGGCGGCCGCGCTCGACGGCGTCGAGCTGGCTCCACGCGAGCGCCGCGCCCGCGAGCGCGATGAGGACGGGGATCACCCACGACACCTCGACGTCGATGCCGGTGCGCAGCGCGACGAGCAGGGCGGCGCCGCCCAGCAGGACGACGCCGATCGCGACGTCGCGCACGGGGAGCCGGCGCACGCTGCCCTGCAGCCGCGGCGCGAGGCGCGACAGCGACGCCGGGCGCTGCTCGTCGCGCGCCGCGGCCGGGTCGCCGGACGGCACCGTGAGCCACCAGAACACGTAGAGCGCGACACCGGCACCGCCCGCGAGCCCGAGGAACGCCATCACGAGGCGCACGACCCCGACGCCCACGCCCAGGTGCGCCGCGAGCCCCGCGCACACGCCGGCGACCCAGCGGCCGCGCTCGGGGCGGCGCAGCGGCAGGTCACGCGGGCGGGCACCGGGCCGGGCACCGCGACCGGTGCCGCTCGGTGCGCCGGGCCGCGGGCCGGGGCGTGCAGGAGTGGTCACCCCCCGATCGTCACACGTCCCGGGCGCTCGGAGCGCCCCCGGACGGGGAAACCAGGGTCGCGCAGCGACCCGTTCAGGGTCGGGTCAGGGTGGCACCCGATACCGGCGAGGCGGCTCCGGGACCAGCATGGTGGTCATGAGCACTCCCGACCTTCCCGGACCCGGCCCCCAGCCCGGGCCCTCCGGCGGCGCCGCCAACACGCCCGGCGCCCAGCCGGGCACCGTCCCTCCAGGGCCGGGCGGCCCCGACCCCGCGTGGACCGGGCCCTCCGGCCCGACCGATCCCGGGCAGGGTCCGCCGCAGGGCCCTCCCCAGGGTTCGCCGCAGGGCCCGGGCGCGACCCGCCCGAACGGCACCGACGGGTTCTTCGACGCCGTCCGCCGTGTCGGCATCTACCGTGCGGACGACCGGTGGATCGGTGGTGTCGCGTCCGGCGTCGCCGAGCGGTTCGGGATCGACCCGCTCATCGTGCGCGGTCTGCTGTTCGTGACGTTCTTCCTGTCCGGTGCCGGGCTCGTCCTGTACGGCGCGGCGTGGGCCCTGCTGCCGGAGCGGCGCGACGGGCGCATCCACCTGCAGGAGGCGTTCCGCGGCAACGTCGACGTCGCGCTGCTCGGCGCGGCCGCGTTCGTCGTCGTGGGCTTCTCCTGGGGCGGCGGCTGGTGGTCGTGGTGGGACGCGCTCCACCTGGGGTGGCTGACAGGTCTGTTCTGGGTCGCGGCGTTCGTCACCGTGGCCGTCGTCGTGGCCTCGGCTCTCACGCAGCGCGGCCCCCGGGGCACCCAGGGCGCGCCGCCGCCGGCGCCGCCGTGGCCCGGAGGTCCCGGCGCCCCGGGCGCCGGTGGTCCCGGGACGCCCGGGTACGGCCCGACCGGACCCGGGTACGGTCCGACCGGGCCGGGGAACCCTCCCGGCTCTCCCGGTGGCGGCCCCGCACCGACCGACGCCCCGTGGGGCACCCCCGGGACGCCGTCGGGCGCCGCGCCCACCGGCCCCCAGGACCGCGTCACCTGGTCCGCCGAGGCCGGCCCCTACACGTCGGCCGCGCCGGGCGTGACCGCGCCCGTCCCCCCGTACGCCTCGGGCGCACCGCTCGGCCCGACGGCGCCCCGCGCCCCGCAGGCCGGAGCACCGCGTGTCCACCAGGGACGGCAGAACCCGTCCGCGCCGCGGCCGCCACAGCCCCCGCAGGCTCCCCGGCCGCCGAAGCCCCCGCGCACCCGGGGGCCGGGAGCGACCACGACCGGCATCGTGGTCGGGCTGAGCCTCCTGCTCGGCGCGTTCCTGCTCGTCGTCGAGCGCCAGGGCGAGCTCCCCTGGCCCGTCTTCCTCACCTGGGCGGGCCTGTCCGGCATCCTCGCCGGCCTCGCGATCGTCGTCAGCGGCCTGCGCGGGCGGACGAGCGGCGGCCTCGGCTGGCTGGCCGTGCTCCTGCTCGTCGTCGCGCTCCCCGCATCCGCGTGGCGGTCCGCACCCTTCACCTTCTTCCTCGACGACTCGGTACGGACCGTCACCGACGGCACGCACCGCGTGACCGACCCGGACGTCGCCGAGGAAGGGTTCGGGGTCACGTTCGGCGACCCGACGATCGACCTCACCGGGCTCGACCTGTCCGACGCGACGGCGGCCTCCCCCGTCGAGGTCCCGGTCCAGCTCGGTGCGGGTGACGCGACGGTGGTGGTGCCCGACGGCGTCCCCGTCCGTGCGGAGGTCCAGGTGCTCGCCGGCAACGCCCGCTGGCACGTCGACGGCGACCGGCAGGAGATCGGCGGCGTCAGCACGCAGCCGGTCACGTTCGACAACGACGAGGTCCAGTCCGGCGACGACCCGCTGCTCGTGCTGCGGGTCGAGGTCGGGGCCGGTCAGATCACGATCGAGGAGGACTGATGAACGACGGAGACCGCCGCGACGACGACACGCGGCCGCTCGGCGACGAGCTGTTCGACACGCCCCGGACCGCGACCCCGGGAGCGGACGCCCACCCGACGGTCCCGCTGTCCACCGAGCCGCCGGCCACGGAGCCTCTCGTGGGAGACCCGGCGGCACCCGAGCCGCTCCCGACGGAGCCGCTGCGCTCCGGGCCGCCGGCTCGGGACGGGGAGACGTCCGTCCTGGACGTGCCCGGGCCGACGACCCACGAGCCCCCGGAGACGGTTCCGCACACCCTGTCGAGCCCTGGGCCGACCGCCGGCGCCGTCCCGCCCTCGGGGCCGGCACCCGTCGCGACGTCGCCTACGGCGCACCGGCCGCCCGGTGCGCCCGCCGAACCCACCTCACCGGTCCGTCGCGGCCCGCGCGTCTCCACGATCGTGTGGGGATTCGTCATCGTCGCGTTCGGCGTCGTCGTCCTCGCCGCCGCGCTCGGCGCACGGGTCGACCTCGGGCTCGCCACGATCGTCGTGCTCGCCGCGGCAGGTCTCACGCTCGTGATCGGGTCCATCGTCTCGGGGGCCCGGCGCCGGCGAGGCTGAGCCGGTCCGGCCCGTGCCGCGCGGGGCGCCCGCCGCGCCGACCCTGACACGGCGGGCCGAGACGATACAGGCGGAGACACACCGAGGGGCCGTGGCACACGTGCCACGGCCCCTCGGTGTGTCCGAGCGACGCCGCCCCGCACACTCTCCCCGGTGCGACCCGGCGGGAGCGGGTCCTCGGCGTCCGGACGGACGGCCGGGACGGTCAGGGGGTCGGCTCGTCGCCCCGACGCTCGGGCGGGGTGACGGTCGGACCGGTCGCGGGCGGCGTCGTGTCCGGCGAGGCGGCGGGTGACGCACCGGGGGCGGACGGCGTCCCCGTGCCGGGTGCGCCCGTCGCCTCGACGGGCGTCGCGGCCGCGCGCGCCTCGGCGCCCGGAGTCGAGAGGGCGGACGCGCGGCTCGGCGGCTCGGCCGGAGGTGTGGGCTCGGGACGGACGGGCGGCGCGGTGGGAGCCGCATGGGCGGGCGCCACGTGTCGGCCCGCGTCCGACAGGTCACCCGACGACGTGTACGCCCCCGGCGTCTCGACCGCGACGCTGGGGCCGCCCGCGAGCCGCCGGAGCGCGATCCCGACGAGGATGAACAGGACACCGAGCCCCATGACGAGCAGGCACACGCCGAACGCGACGACGGACGTGAAGAGCGACGCCCGGAGGAACGACGCCGTCATGACGGTCTGGCGCGTCGGGTCGTCCTGGTCGAGCTCGGCGTACGTCTGGCCACCGCTCGCCTCGAGGGCGTGCTTGTTGATGACCTCGGCCTGCGCGTACGCGGTGAGCGGCCCGTTGACGTGGCGGCCCGCCATGAACGACGCGTCGTCCGAGACGGTGATCTCCTCGGCGGAGAGCTGGTTCGCGACGACGATCCAGGTCCCGATCCCGGCGAGGAGGAGGACGATGCCGGCGATGATCGACACGAGGCCGATGCCCCGTGCCCCCTTCGCCGGTGTGACGGTGACGGTGCTCGACATGGCGCGCTCTCCCCTTCGTCAGGACCCACCTGATGCCGCCCGCGGGCCGCGACCCGCGGGCGCGGGACCGCCGCAGGGCGGTCGAACCACCCATACGGGACCCACGGTAGCGACGACGACGACGGACCGCGCGGCGAACGCGCACCTCAGCGCGTCGCCCGGAGCCCGGCCCGCCCTCACCGCGGGCCGCGGGCCGGACGGGACCGGTCCGACGTCACCCCGCGCGGGGATGGGAGGATGCCGTCCGTGCGCATCACCCACCTGACCGACTGCTACCTGCCCCTGCTCGGCGGGATCGAGACCCAGGTCGCGCGCCTCGCCCAGCAGCAGGCCGCGGCCGGCCACGACGTCTCGGTGGTCTGCACGACCCCGGCCCGTCCGGGCGCGCACGGGGTCTCCACCGAGCGGGAGGGGGACGTCACGGTCCACCGGCTCGCCGCGCGCGTCCCGGGCGGCTACCCCGTGCACCCGCGCGCACCGCACCACGTGGCGCGGATCCTGGGGGCGGACCGGCCCGACGTCGTGCACCTGCACATGGGGGTCCTCACGCCCTCGACGCAGGCGTCGCTGCGCACCGTCGTCCGCGCGGGCCTGCCCGCGGTGCTCACCGTGCACAGCGTGTGGGGCCGGGCGGAGAAGGCGTTCGCCGGGCTCGACCGCGTCGTGGGCTGGTCGCGCTGGCCCGTGCTGTGGTCCGCCGTGAGCGAGCTGACGGCCGCGCCCCTGCGCCGCATCGTCGGCGACCACGGCGAGGTCGTGGTGCTGCACAACGGCCTGGACCTCGACGCGTGGCGCGTCCCGCGCACCGAGCGCGGAGACCGCATGGAGGGTGCCGCGGTGCACGTGGTCGCGGCGACGCGGTTCGCTCCCCGCAAGCGCGTGCTGCCGCTCCTGGAGGTCGTGCGCGACGCCGTCGCGCGCCTGCCCGAGGGGGCGCTCCACGTGACGCTCGCCGGGGACGGCCCCGAGCTCGACGTGGCACGCCGGTTCGTGGCGGAGCACGGGCTGGGGACGGTCGTGTCGCTGCCCGGACGGCTCGACGCGACCGGGCTCAAGCGCCTCTACGCGCGCGCCGACGTGTTCGCCGCGCCCGCCGTCGAGGAGGCGTTCGGCATCGCCGCGCTCGAGGGCCAGGCCGCCGGGCTCGCCGTCCTCACGCGCTCGCAGTCCGGCGTCGCGGAACGCCTCACCGACGGCGTCGACGCGCTCCTCGCGGACGACGACGCCGGCCTCACCGACGCGCTCGTCCGCCTCGCGACCGAGGACGGCCTGCTCGACCGGATCGTCGCGCACAACCGCGACGTCCCGTCGTCGGCAGGCTGGCCGCGCGTCCTCGCGGACGTCGAGGCGGCGTACGAACGGGCCCGGCGAGCCACCTCGATCGCGG
The DNA here is from genome assembly GCF_009708005.2 of Cellulosimicrobium protaetiae. Taxonomy (NCBI): domain Bacteria; kingdom Bacillati; phylum Actinomycetota; class Actinomycetes; order Micrococcales; family Promicromonosporaceae; genus Cellulosimicrobium; species Cellulosimicrobium protaetiae. Next base: position 3,787,323 of record NZ_CP052757.1, read on the forward strand.
TGGCTCGCCGGGCCCGTCGCCCCCGCTAAGGGGTCACTCCCACTCGATGGTGCCCGGGGGCTTGCTCGTCACGTCGAGGACGACCCGGTTGACCTCCGCGACCTCGTTGGTGATGCGCGTCGAGATGACGGACAGCACGTCGTAGGGCAGGCGCGTCCAGTCCGCCGTCATCGCGTCCTCGGACGACACCGGTCGCAGCACGATCGGGTGACCGTAGGTGCGGCCGTCGCCCTGCACGCCCACGGAGCGCACGTCCGCGAGCAGCACGACGGGGCACTGCCAGATCTCGCGGTCGAGGCCGGCCTTCGTCAGCTCCTCGCGCGCGATGGCGTCGGCGGCGCGCAGCGTCTCGAGCCGGTCGCCCGTGACCTCGCCGACGATGCGGATGCCGAGCCCGGGGCCGGGGAACGGCTGACGCCAGACGATCTCCTCGGGCACGCCGAGCTCGAGGCCGACGGCACGGACCTCGTCCTTGAACAGCGTCCGCAGCGGCTCGACGAGCGAGAACTGCAGGTCGTCGGGGAGGCCGCCGACGTTGTGGTGGGACTTGATGTTCGCCGCGCCCTCACCACCGCCGGACTCGACGACGTCCGGGTAGAGCGTGCCCTGGACGAGGAACTTGACCTCTTCCCCGTGCGCGCCGGCCTCGGCGACGACGTCGCGCGCGGCGTCCTCGAACACGCGGATGAACTCGCGACCGATGATCTTGCGCTTGGTCTCGGGGTCGCTGTGCCCCGCGAGCGCCGCGAGGAAGCGCTGGCGCTCGTCGCGCACGACGAGCCGCACGCCCGTGGCGGCGACGAAGTCGCGCTCGACCTGCTCGGCCTCGCCCGCGCGCAGCAGGCCGTGGTCGACGAACACGCACGTGAGCTGGTCGCCCACGGCCTTCTGCACGAGCGCCGCGGCGACGGACGAGTCGACGCCGCCCGAGAGGCCGCAGATGACGCGCGCGTCGCCCACCTGGGCGCGGATCGCCGCGACCTGGTCGGCGATGACGTTGCCGGGAGTCCAGTCGGGAGCCAGCCCCGCGCCGTCGTACAGGAAGTGCTCGAGCACGGTCTGGCCGTGCGCGGAGTGCTTGACCTCGGGGTGCCACTGCACACCGAACAGGCGGCGCTCACGGTTCTCGAACGCGGCGACCGGCGAGCCGGACGACGTCGCGAGCACCTCGAAGCCCTCGGGCGCGCGGTGCACGGCGTCGCCGTGGCTCATCCACGTGGTCTGGTTCTCGGGGGTCTCGGCGAGCAGCACGCCTGCCGAGCAGACCTCGACCTCGGTGCCGCCGTACTCGCGCAGGCCCGTCTGGGCCACCTCGCCGCCCAGCGCCTTGGCCATCGCCTGGAACCCGTAGCAGATGCCCATGACGGGGACGCCGGCGTCGAACAGCGCGGGGTCGACGAACGGGGCGCCGGTCGCGTACACGGACGACGGGCCGCCCGAGAGGATGATGGCCGCCGGGTCCTTCGCGAGCATCTGCTCGACCGTGAACGTGTGCGGCACGATCTCGGAGTACACCTTGGCCTCGCGCACGCGGCGCGCGATGAGCTGCGCGTACTGCGCGCCGAAGTCGACGACGAGGACAGGTCGGGGCGTGGCGGGCGCGGGAGACGTGGAGGCGTCGGGAGCGGAGGTCACCCGTCGATTCTAGGTGCCCGCGGACCGCTGCCCGTCAGCCGTCCTCGAAGGACAGCTCGACGCGCCGGTTGAGAGCCCGGCCCGCCGGGTTGTCCTCGCCGCCGACGATGTTCTCCGCCACCGGCTCCCGGCTGCCGTGCCCGCCGACCGTGAGGGTGAGGTCGGGCCGCTCGGCGCGCAGGACGGCCGCCACGGACTCGGCGCGCGCGACGGACAGCTCGTCGTTGCGCGCGTCGGTCCCCATCGAGTCGGTGTGCCCGTCGACGGCGACCGCGGCCCCCTGCGGGATCTGGTCCACGAGCTCGGCGAGCGCCGCTGCCGCCGCCGGGGTCAGCGCCGACTCGTCGAACGGGAACAGGAGGTCGGAGGTGAGCACGACGACCGTCTCGCCGGCGTCCTCGCGCGTCGTCTCCAGGCGCGTGGTCGCGTCCTCGACGTCGAGCGGGAACGTCGAGTCGTCGACGTTCAGCGGGTGGACGGCGTCCTCGCGCATCGCGTCCGTGATCGCCCCGGGAGGCGTCGCGTCGAGGATCGCCTCGCGCTCCGCCGCGAGCTCCTGCTCGACCTCGGCGACGAGCTCGTCGTGACGATCGGAGCCGTCGTCGGACGCTGCCGCGGGGAGCGTCGGGCCGAGCGGCGCGGCGACGAGCACGGCCCCGAGGAAGGTCGCGGCCGCCGTGCGGACCGCACGCACGCGCGGCGAGCGGCCGGCGGTCCGCGCGGAGCTCGTCACTCGGCACCGTCGAGGTACGTGATCTCCGCGGCCGTGAAGACCGGCAGCCCCTGGCCGGGCAGGACGTCGATCGTCGCGGGCGATCCCTCGGGGGCGGGGAGCTGGGCGAACGCCTCGATCGTCGCGTGGTTGACGAACCCGTCGAACGGGTACCGCGGCGAGCCGACGATGTGATAGCTGCACTGCTGCGGGTCCGGTGAGCCACCCTTCCACGAGCCCTCCGTGCAGAACGGACGGTACTGCACGAGCCCGACGGGGTCGGTCGCGGTGAGGACCCAGTCGATGCCGAGGTCCAGGTGGCTCGCCGACGCGTCGTCCGGCTGGTCGTCGCTGTCCCAGCGGAGCGCCCACCGCACCGTGAGGATCTCGTCCTGGACCTCGACGGAGCGCAGCGTCGTCGTGAGCTCTCCCCCGAGCTCACTGCTCGGGGCGTCGACGGTCTGCTCGGCCATGACGGAGTCGGCGACGCGCGCCGCGCCACCCGCGGCGGCCTCGTCGACGCCGGCCTCCGCGCCACCCTCGTCGGCCTGCGCCGAGCTCGCCGCGGGCGGGTCGGCGTCCTCCGGGGATCCGCCGAGCAGCCCGCAGCCTGACAGCGCGAGCGTGGCGATGACGGCCAGGGCGGTGAGCGACGAGCGTGCGCGGTTCATGATCCCCCGAGTCGGACGGTCCACCGCCACCCGACTGCCGGGCGGCGACCCGCCGTCGACCCTGCCATACCGGGCACACCCGCGTAACCCTCCTGCGGCGGGCAGAAGTACCCATACCGAGACGTTCTCCGCCGCGTCGAGGCGCGGCGGAGCGCCCGCGTCAGACGGTGCCGAGCCGGGCGCGCAGGTCCCGCGCCGCACGCTCGGGGTCGGACGCCTGCGTGATCGCCCGCACGACGACGACGCGCGTCGCGCCGGCGTCGAGCACCGCACCGAGCCGCTCGGCATCGATCCCTCCGATCGCGAACCAGGGGGTCGTCGGGCGCGTCGCGGCGACGTCGCGCAGCAGGTCGAGCCCGACGGCGGCGCGTCCCGGCTTCGTGGGCGTCGCCCACAGCGGCCCGACGCAGAAGTAGTCGACGTCCGGGTCGGCCTCGGCCACGGCGGCCTGGTCGGCCGAGTGGGTGGACCGGCCGAGCACCGGCGCCGGGCCGAGCAGGGAGCGCACCGCGGGCACGGGGAGGTCGCCCTGGCCCATGTGGACGACGGGCGCGCCGGCGAGGCGCGCGACGTCGGCCCGGTCGTTGACCGCCCAGAGCGCGCCGTGCTCCGCCGCCACCCGGGCGACGAGATCCTGCAGCTCGAGCTCGCGCGCGACGTCGAGCGACTTGTCGCGGAGCTGGACGACGTCGACGCCCCCCGCGAGCGCGGCGTGGAGGAAGTCCTCGAGGTCGCCGCGCTCCTCGCGCGCGTCGGTGCAGAGGTACAGGCGCGCATCGGCGAGGCGGGTGCGCGCGTCGTCCGGAGCCGGCACGACGGGGGTAGCGGGCGTGGCGAAGGTCTCGGTGCTCACCCGCCGGAGCCTAGCCGCGCCCGCTCCCGCACGCGGGTAGTGTGGCCGACAGCACGGGAGCCCCGCACGGGGCTGAGAGGGCGTCGGAGCCGACCGTCGAACCTGATCTGGGTCATGCCAGCGAAGGGAGCGCGCATGCACACCCCTGTCCGTCCCGGACCCCGCACGTCCGGGGCCGGTGCGCCCGTGCCCGACGGCGCACGCGACGTCGTCGTCGTGGGCGGCGGCATCGTGGGGCTCGCCGTCGCGTGGCGCGCGGCGCGCGCCGGGCTGACCGTCACGGTGCTGGACCCGGCGCCGGGCGACGGGGCCACGCACGCCGCCGCGGGCATGCTCGCCCCGGTCACGGAGGCGGACTTCGGCGAGGACGCCGCGCTGCGCCTGCACCTCGCCGCCGCAGCGACCTGGCCCGGGTTCGCCGCGGACCTGCACGCCGCGACGGGGGCCGACGTCGGGCTGCGCACCGCGGGCACCCTCACGCTCGCGTACGACGCCGACGACCTCGCCCTGCTGCGCCGCGTCCTCGCCCTGCACGCCGCGCACGGCCTCGCGTCGCACGAGCTCACCGTCGCCGACGCGCGTCGGCGCGAGCCGTACCTCGGCCCGCGGGTCGCGGGCGCGGCCTGGGCGCCCGCGGACCACGCGGTCGACCCGCGCGCGGCGCACGCCGCGCTGCTCGGCGCGCTCGACGCCGTCCCCGGTGCGAAGCCGGGCACGCTCGCGGGCGCGGACGGAGGTTCGGTCGTGCACGCCGCCGTCGTGCGTGCGTCGGCGACGCGGCTCGCGCTCGACCCGGCCGGGCGGGTCGTCGGGGTGCACGACGACGCGGGCCGGCTCCACCGGGCGGGCGCGGTCGTCGTCGCCGCGGGCTGGGAGTCCGGCGCGCTGCTCGCGGACGTGCCGGGCGCCGTCGTGCCCACCCGACCGGTGAAGGGCCAGACGCTGCGCCTCGACGCCGGTCCGGACCTCGCGCTGGAGCACGTGGTGCGCGGCGTCGTGCAGGGGCGACCGGTGTACGTCGTGCCGCGCGACCCGGTCCCGGAGGGGCAGGGTCACGGCTGCGCGGGGCACCGGGAGGTCGTCGTGGGCGCGACGTCCGAGGAGAACCCCGACGACCGCCGCGCGACCGCGGGCGGGGTGTTCGCGCTGCTGCGCGACGCACGCGCACTCCTGCCCGGCATCGACGAGGCCGCGCTCGTCGACGTCACGCCCCGGGCGCGCCCCGCGACGCCGGACAACCTGCCGCTCGTCGGCCCCACGGACGTCCCCGGGCTGCACCTCGCGACCGGCCACGGCCGCAACGGCATCCTGCTCGCGCCGCTCACCGCCGCCGCTGTCGTCGCCGGCCTCACCGGCGCCGCGCTCCCCACCGACGCCGCGACCGCCCTCGCCCCGACCCGCCCCGACCGCTTCGCCGCGCTCTCGACGACGACACCGAGGTGATCTTCATGACCCCACCCGCTCCGACCGCGCTCGTCAACGGCGAGCCCTACCCGCTCGACGCACCCGTGCACCTCGAGCAGCTCGTCGCGGCGCTCGTGCCCGCGTACGTCGCCGACGGGACGCCGCAGGGCGTCGCCGTCGCCGTGGACGACGCCGTCGTGCCGCGCGGCTCGTGGGCGACGACCGTCGTCGCGCCCGGCGACCGCATCGAGATCGTGACCGCCGTCCAGGGCGGCTGAGGAGGACCCGTGACCACGACCGACAGCTCCCCCGCGACCGCGAACCGACCGACGGAGGGCGACGACCCGCTCGTCGTCGCCGGGACGACCATCGGGTCGCGCCTCGTCATGGGGACCGGCGGGGCGGCGAACCTGCTCACGCTCGAGGACGCGCTCGTCGCGTCCGGCACCGCGCTGACGACCGTCGCGATGCGCCGCGTCGCGGTGCGCGCCGGCGGCGAGGCCAGCCCCGACGCCGGGATCTGGGCGCTCCTCGCCCGCCTCGGCATCCGGGCTCTGCCCAACACGGCCGGGTGCTTCTCCGTGCGCGAGGCCGTGCTCACGGCGCACCTCGCGCGCGAGGCGTGCGGCACCGAGTGGGTCAAGCTCGAGGTGATCGCCGACGACGTCACGCTCCTGCCCGACCCGGTCGGGCTCGTCGACGCGGCCGACCAGCTCGTGCGCGACGGGTTCGTCGTGCTGCCCTACACGAACGACGACCCGATCCTCGCGCGCCGGCTCGAGGACGTCGGCTGCGCCGCCGTCATGCCGCTCGGTGCACCGATCGGCACCGGGCTCGGCATCCTCAACCCCCGCAACATCGAGGCGATCGCCGCCGCGGCCCGCGTGCCGGTCATCCTCGACGCCGGGATCGGGACGGCGTCCGACGCCGCGCAGGCGATGGAGCTCGGCTGCGACGGCGTCCTGCTCGCGACCGCCGTGACGCGCGCGGCAGACCCGGTCCGCATGGCGCACGCGATGCGCCTCGCGGTCGAGTCGGGCCGCCTCGCCGCCGGCGCCGGCCGCATCCCCCGCCGCGAGGGCGCGCTCGCGAGCTCGTCGCCCGACGGCCGCCTCGACCTCGCCCTGTAGCCCGGCGGAGCACACCGCAGCGGTACCGGGGTCTCAGGCCGTGCGAGCGGACAGGCCGACGAGGTCCACCCAGGGTCAGAGACGAGTGGTCGCAGCGAGCCGCGCTCCGAGCACGACGAGCACCCCACCGGTGACGCGGTCGACCCACCGCACGGCACCGGAGCCGCGCAACCGAGGGCCGACCGAACCGGCCGCGAGCACGACCCCGGTCAGCCACGCCGACCCGAGCACGCAGTGCACCCCGGCCAGCGACGCTCCCATCGCCAACGGGTTCACGCCCTCCGGGACGAACTGGGGGATCGTGGCGACGTAGAAGACTCCCACCTTGGGATTGAGCAGGTTCGTCGTCAGACCCATGAGGAAGTCGCGGCCACGCCCCCCGACCGGCGGTGGGACGGCGACACCGTCACCCTCTGGTCGGCGGCGGAACGAGGACCAGAGCAAGGCTGCGCCCAACCACACGAGATACCCGGCTCCGGCGACGGTCAGCACCTGGTACGCGACCCGGCTCGCGGCAAGGAGCGCTGCGGCCCCGGCCGCCGCGGCGACGCCCCAGACGAGCGTCCCTGCCTGGATCCCGAGCAGGGCCGCGACGCCGTGCCCCCGGGATCGCGTCACGGTGCTACGCAGCACGAGCGCGGTGTCCAGACCGGGGACGATCGTCAGGACGCCGGCGACGGCCGCGAAAGCCAGCAACGCCTCAGGCACGGTCACGACCGTCACCCTAGACCGCCGCCGGCGGATCGTCCCCGAGCGGGGCTACCTCGGCGGGGCCGACGACAGCTCGGCGAGGAGGGCGGAGACGCCGCCGACGACCGAGCGAGCGTCGAGGCCCGCCGCGCGCGCGACGTCGGCCACGCGCGCCGACCGGGCGCCCACCGCGCACACGACGAGCACCGGGCGGTCGGTCGGGAGGTCGGCGAGCGCCACGCTCACCGCGTCCTCGGACGCACCCGGGACGCCCAGGAACGCACCGCTCGGGACCAGCACGGCCCCGGGCACCGGGCGCACCTGCGCCTCCCAGTCCTCACGCACGTCCAGCAGGAACGCCGTGCCCGACGACGCGACCTCGCCCCCGAGCAGCGTCGCGGCCTCGCGCGCGCTCACCTCGGTCGGCGCCGGCCGCGCGGGCACGAGGCCGCAGAACGACGCGTAGGCGTCGTCGCCCGGGAGCAGGGCCGTGACCGGCTCGCGCGTCGGGTCGGCGCGCACGGTGAGCTGGCGCCAGGAGAGGTCGAGCGCGTCGTAGACGGCGAGGCGGCCGAGCAGCGTCGTCCCGGCGCCGGTCACGAGCTTGATCGCCTCGGTCGCCATGACGGAGCCGACGGTCCCGCACATCGCGCCGAAGACTCCGCCGGTCGCGCAGTCGGGCGCGGCGCCGGGCGGCGGAGGGACGGGGAACACGTCGCGGTACGTGACGCCACGTGCCTCACCGTCGTCCGGGCCGGCGGGAGCCGCGCCGCCCGGGTGCGCGTCGCCGTCGGGCGCCGCGAACCGCGGGGCGCCCCAGAAGACGCTGACCTGACCCTGGAAGCGGTAGATCGAGCCCCAGACGACGGGCAGGCCGAGCACCTCGGCCGCGTCGGAGACGAGGTAGCGCGTGGGGAAGTTGTCGGCGCCGTCGAGCACGACGTCGTAGTCGCGAAGCACGTCGAGCGCCGTGTCCGCGTCGAGGCGCAGGGCGTGCTCGACGACGCGCACGTGCGGGTTGACGTCGGCGATCGCGTCGCGCGCGGAGTCGACCTTGCGGCGTCCGACGTCGGGCCCGCCGTGGATGACCTGGCGCTGCAGGTTGGACGTGTCGACCACGTCGTCGTCGACGATGCCGATCGTGCCGACGCCCGCGGCGGCGAGGTAGAGCAGCGCCGGGCTGCCGAGTCCGCCCGCGCCGACGACGAGCACGCGCGCGGCCGCGAGGCGGCGCTGCCCCTCGGGCCCGACGCCGGGCAGCGCGAGGTGGCGCGCGTACCGCTCGAGCTCGGCGGTGCTCAGCGCGGGACCGGGCGCGACGAGAGGTGCGAGCGGGGGCGTCGTCATGCCGCGTACTGCTCCTCCAGGACGGCGAGCTTGGCCTCGGCCTCGGCGTGCACCTTCTTCTCGAGGACGAACGACATGACCGGCACGACGCCCGCGAACACCATCGTCGCGAGGCGCCCCCAGCCCCAGCGCATCTTGGTCCACAGGTCGAGGACCGTGACGAGGTAGACGACGTAGATCCAGCCGTGCGCGAAGGGGATCCAGGAGACGTACCGCATGATCCCGTCGACGTCGACGAACTGACCGACCCCGTACTTGACGAGCATCTCGACGCACAGGATGAGGAGCATCACACCCGTGATGATCGCGAGGACCCGGTAGCGGGAGAGGGCACCGCGCGCCTTGCGGATCGCGGTGCGCGCGGCCTCCGTGCTGGGTGCCGCCACCTCGGCGGTCGCGGCGGCGGGCGCGTCGGTGGGGGTGGCCGGGTCCTGCGTGGTCATGGGGAGTGTCCTCGTTCCGGGCGAGACGGCCGCGGCGGTCCCTGCCGCGCGCGGTGGCGTGACGCGGTCGCAGCGTTAAAGCGTCGCCGCGTGTCGGACGCCGAACCTAGGGTAGAACACCGTGCGACCCCTCCCCCTCCCCGACCCGGGGACCCCCGACCTGCGCGGACCGACGCGCTACCTGCTCTGGCTGGCCAAGCGCCAGTGGACCGTCCTGACCGTCTCCGTCCTGCTCGGGCTGGTCAACTTCGCGTGCCAGGCGTTCCAGCCGTACATGCTCGGCCGTGCTCTCGACGAGGGGCTCACCGCGGGGTTCGGGCCGGCGCTGTGGCAGTGGGCCGGCCTGCTGCTCGCCCTGGGGCTCGGGATCGTCGTCACGGGAGTGACGCAGCACCGGTTCGACATCGCGAACTGGCTGCGCTCGGCGCTCACCACGTCGCAGCTCGTGGGCGACGTCACCGCGCGCTCCGGCGACGCGATCACGGAGGAGCTGCCCACGGGCGAGGTCGTGTCGACGGTGGCGAGCGACGCCATGCGCGTCGGACAGCTCTTCTCGATGATGGGCCAGTTCCTCGGCGCGCTCGGGGCGTACGTCGTGGTGGCCGTCATCATGCTCTCGACGTCGCTCCAGCTCGGGCTCGTCGTCGTGCTGGGCCTGCCCGTGGTCGCGGCCGTGCTCGCGCTCCTCGTCAAGCCGCTGCAGCAGCGCCAGGCCGCGCAGCGCGAGGCGCAGGGCCGCCTCACGACGCTCGGCGCCGACACCGTCTCCGGACTGCGCATCCTGCGCGGCATCGGCGGCGAGGGCGTGTTCGTCGGCCGCTACGCACGCCAGTCGCAGAAGGTGCGCGAGGCGGGCGTCAAGGTCGCGCACACGCAGGCGCTGCTCGACGCGCTCCAGGTCCTCCTGCCGGGCCTCCTCGTCGTGCTCGTCGTCTACCTGGGCGCGACGGCGGCGATCGCGGGCGACATCACGCCCGGCCAGCTCGTCGCGTTCTACGGGTACGCCGCGTTCCTCGGCTGGCCGCTGCAGGTCGCGACGCAGATGCTCAACATCGCGACGCGCGCCCACGTCGCGTCGCGCAAGATCGTGCGCGTCCTCGCGGTCGAGCCCGCCGCGGGCGCCACCTCCGCGACCGCGCCCATGCCGCCCGAGGGCAGCCCGCTCGTCGACGAGACGAGCGGGCTGGTCCTCGAGCCCGGTCGCGTCATCGCGCTCGTGTCCGCGGACCCCGACGCGTCCGCCGCCGTCGCCACGCGCCTCGGCCGGTTCGACGACGACGCGGAGTCCGCCACGCCCGTGCGGCTCGGCGGGACGCTGCTCGCCGAGCTCGACAAGCACGCGCTGCGGCGGCGGGTCGTCGTCGCCGAGGCGACGCCCCAGCTCTTCTCGGGCGCGCTGCGCGACGAGCTCGACCCGCGGGGCTCCGCGACCGAGGCGGACGTGCTCGCCGCGGTCGCCGTCGCCGACGCCCACGACGTGCTCGACTCCGTCCCGGACGGCCTCGCGGGCGAGCTGCCCGAGAAGGGCCGCTCCCTCTCGGGCGGCCAGCGCCAGCGTGTCGCCCTCGCCCGGGCCCTGCTCACCGAGCCCGAGGTGCTCGTGCTCGTCGAGCCGACGAGCGCGGTCGACGCGCACACCGAGGCACGGATCGCCGCGAGCCTCGCCGACGCGCGTCGCGGGCGCACGACGCTCGTCGTCACCGCGTCGCCTCTCGTGCTCGAGCACGTCGACGAGGTGCTGCTCCTCGAGAGCGGTCGCGTCACCGCGCGCGGCACGCACCGCGACCTCGTCGACCGCGCCCACGCGTCCGGCACCGCGCCGGACGACGACGCGGCCCGCTACCTGCGCGTCGTCGGGCGCTCGCTCGACGAGTCGCCCGTCCTCGCCCGCACCGCACCCGAAGGAGGAGAGTCGTGAAGCTCCCCGTCGCCGACGGTCCCACCGTCCGCAGCGCCGCCGGGCTCCTCTTCGCCCGCCACCGCGGCACGTTCGTGCTCATCGCCGTGCTGCACACCCTGGCCGCCGTCGCCGGTCTCGTCGGGCCGTGGCTGCTCGGCCGCCTCGTCGACGCCGTCACCGAGGGCACGACCTCGTCCTACGTGACGACCGTCGTCGCCGTCGGTGCGGGGGCCGTCGTCGCGCAGGCCGTGCTGCGCCGGTACGCGCAGCGCCTGTCCATGGTGTTCGGCGAGACGGTGTTCGCCGAGCTCCGCGAGGACCTCGTCGAGACGGTGACCTCGCTCCCCCTCTCGACCGTCGAGCGCGCCGGTACGGGCGACCTCGTCGCACGCACGACCAACGACGTCGACCGCATCCAGCACGCGGTGCGGTTCGGCGTGCCGCAGCTCCTCGTCGCGGTCGTGACGCTCGTGCTCACGGTCGTGGCGTCGGTCGTCGTGGCGCCGCTGGTCGCGCTGGCGCTGTTCGTCGGCGTGCCGCTGCTCGTGGTCGTCTCGCGCTGGTACCTCAAGCGCGCGTCGGCCGGCTACCAGCGCGAGGCCGCCGCCTACGCGACGCTCAACGGCACCATCACGGAGAACGTGGAGGGCGCTCGCACCGTCGACGCGCTCTCGCTCACCGAGCGGCGCAAGGCCCGCGTCCGCGCCGACCTCACGGAAGCGTTCGAGTCGGAGCGGTACACGCTCGGGCTGCGCACGGTGCTGTTCCCCGGCATCGACCTCGCGATCGCGATCGCCCCGGTCGCCGCGCTCGTGTGGGGCGCGTGGCTGCTCTCGCAGGGCCAGACCACGCTCGGCGCCGTCGCCACGGTGACGACGTACGCGTTCCAGCTCGCCGGTCCGGTGTGGAACCTCATCTTCTGGCTCGACGAGATCCAGGTCGCCGCGGCGTCGTACGCGCGCATCGTCGGCGTCGCGCAGGTCCCGGGCGACCGGACCGCGACGGGTGAGGTGCCGGACGGCGACCGCCTCGTGGCGCGCGACGTCGAGTACGCGTACCGCGAAGGACGCCCCGTGCTGCACGGCGTCTCGCTCGACCTGGAGCCGGGCGAACGGCTCGCCGTGGTCGGTCCGTCGGGCGCGGGGAAGTCGACCCTCGGACGCATGCTCGCGGGCATCCACCCGCCGACGGCGGGGTCCGTCCGCTCGGGCGGCGTCCGGCTCGTCGACCTGCCGCTGGAGGACCTGCGCCGCGAGGTCGCGCTCGTCACGCAGGAGCACCACGTGTTCGTCGGGACGCTCGCCGACAACCTCCGGCTCGCGAAGGTCGACGCGGGCGAGACCGAGCTGCTCGACGCGCTGGACGCCGTGGACGCCCGCGGCTGGGCCGAGTCCCTGCCCGACGGGCTGGAGACCACGGTCGGGTCGGGCGGGCACGTGCTCACCCCCGCACAGGCGCAGCAGGTCGCGCTCGCGCGCCTCGTGCTCCTCGACCCGCACACGCTCGTGCTCGACGAGGCGACGTCGCTGCTCGACCCGCGCGCTGCCCGGCACCTGGAGCGCTCGCTCGACGCCGTGCTCTCCGGGCGCACGGTGGTGGCGATCGCGCACCGCCTGCACACCGCGCACGACGCCGACCGCGTCGCCGTCGTCGACGCCGGACGGATCGCCGAGATCGGGCCGCACGACGAGCTCGTGGCCGCAGGCGGGGACTATGCGCGGCTGTGGGAGTCCTGGCAGCAGGAGTAGCACCGTCCGCGTCCGGTCCGGCCCTCCCCCGGGACCGGGCCGCGGCCGGGCTGGAGGGTGCCAAGATGGTGCTGATGCCTGACACCACGAGCGACGCCCCGCACGACCTCCCGTCCCTCCCGAGCCCGTGGCGGGCCCGGGTCCCCGGCTACGCCGACATCGACGCCCTCGTCGGGCTGCGGCGTCTGGACGAGCTGCAGGGGACGGGCTCGACGCACGTCGACCCCGCCGGGATCGAGTCCGAGGTCGCGGGACTGGCGTCGTGGACGCGTCGCCAGCTCGTCGCCGTCGGGCCGGACGACGTGCCCCACGCCTGGATCACGGTGCACGACCGCGCGGCCGGGCGGGCGACCGTCTGGGGCTACTTCGACCGCGACGTGGACGAGGTCGACGCGATCGCCGACGCGTTCTACCGATGGACGGAGCGCACGGCGGTCGCGATGGCACGCCTGCGCGGTGTCTCGACGACGCGTCTGGACGAGAGCCCGTTCGCCGACGACACGCGCCAGACCGGCTGGCTCACGCGGGCAGGCTACGCCAGACGGCGGAGCTGGTTGCACATGACCCGCCCCGTCACGGCGGACGAGGCCGCGCTGACGCCCCGCGCGCGCGTCACGGTGCGCCCGGTCGAGCGGCACCAGAACGGCTTGCCCGTCGCGGCCGACCTCCAGGTCGTGCACCAGATGCTGGAGACGTCCTTCCAGGACCACTTCAACTCCTACCGCGAGAGCTTCTCGGAGTTCGTGCAGCGGCTCCGCGAGGACCCGGGACACAGCTGGGACCACTGGTGGCTCGCGTACGTCGAGACGGACGACGGCCACCGCGTCGCGGCGGGCACGGTGGTGTGCTCGTCGCTCGCCGCCCTCCCGGGCGGCGCACGCGGCACCTACGTCGAGTACATCGGGGTCACACGCGCCGCCCGGGGCCGCGGCGTGGCGAAGTCGCTGCTCGCCACGGTGATCGCGGACGCAGCGCGCGACGGGCGCGACCGCGTGGCGCTCGAGGTCGACGCGGACTCCCCCACGAAGGCCGACCAGCTCTACCGCTCGCTCGGTTGGGAGACGGACTACGTCACCGAGTCGTGGTTCAAGGACCTCGCCGTCGAGGGCTGACGTGCTCGACGGGCGCCCGGCCCGGACCTACCCGTGGCGGCAGGAGGATCAGTCGCCGGGCAGGCCGGCGATCCCGGAGCCGTCGCCGCGCGCGCGGCGCGCTCCGCCCGCGGCCTCGTCCCGCACGAGCCGGACCCACAGCAGCACGGCGAACCCGCCGAACACCCACCACTGCAGCGCGTAGAACAGGTTCTGCAGGTTCAGGCCGGTGCCGCCCTCGATCGTCGGGCGCGGGAGCTGGGCCGGGCCGCCGTCGGCGGCGGAGACCTGCGGGGGGTCGGACGAGAGGAGCACGAGGTACCCCGAGTAGATGGGTCCGCCCCAGACGTTGACGAGCTCGCCCGTGGCGATCGCGTCCGTCTGACCCGCCGGGAGCACCAGCTCCCCCGCGGCCTCGGAGGCCTGCAGGTAACCCGTGAGCCGCACCTCGCCCTCGGGCACGACGAGCGCCGCCGCGTCGTCGGGCTCCTCCACCCATCCGCGGACGACGGGGAGCACGGGCGCGCCGGACAGCTCGGCCCACGACTCCCCTGCCGTGCCGTCGTCGGTGACGCGCAGCGGGGTGAGGACGAGGTAGCCGGTCCGACCGTCGAGCGCTCGACCGGCGACGACGAGCTGGCCGTCCGGCTCGTACTCCCCCTCGACCCACGCCTGCCGGCCGACGAGCTCGCCGGGGAACGTGGACTGCGGAGGGAGGAGAACGCCGAGGCCTTCCGGGCCGACGGCCTCGAGCTCGGCGGCCTCCTGCTGCGCCGCGAGCTCGGCGCGCTGCTGCGCGCGGTCGAGCTGCCAGACGCCGAGCCGCGCGCACACCGCCGCGGCGAGGAGGAACAGCACGAGCAGCCCGATCACGCGTGGCTGGCGGGCGACCGCCCAGAACGAACGGCGGGCGGTGGGCTCGGGCACGACCCCACGGTAACCGCGCGCCGCACGACTCCCCGAATCCGCGAACCCGCCCGGGCGAAACTCACATCCGGCGGACCGACGCGCGCCGCCGCGGGGACGGACGTCCCGGACCCGTCGCGCTGCCCGGGACCTTGGACCCTTTGTCCGGCAGCGGAGGCACGTCACACCCCGGAGCGCCGTCACGAACCGTGCAGGGCCTCGGTCGATGCGGTTGTATGAAGCCGTAGTCGTTCACGAACCCTTCCCCCTGCAGGAGCGTGAGATGAGCACGACCACCGCCACCGAGCACACCGCCTGGCGACCCGCCGAGGTCGCCCCGCTCGACGACGACACCCTGCGTCGTGTCGACGCGTGGTGGCGCGCGGCGAACTACCTGTCCGTCGGCCAGATCTACCTGCTGTCCAACCCGCTGCTGCGCACCCCGCTGGTGCGCGACGACGTCAAGCCGCGCCTGCTGGGCCACTGGGGCACGACCCCCGGCCTGAACTTCCTCTACGCGCACCTCAACCGGGCGATCGCCGAGCGGCGCCAGTCGACGATCTACGTCGCGGGCCCCGGTCACGGCGGCCCCGGGCTCGTCGCGAACGCGTACCTCGAGGGCACGTACTCCGAGACGTACACGGACATCACGCAGGACACCGAGGGCCTGCGCCGGCTGTTCCGCCAGTTCTCCTTCCCGGGCGGCATCCCGAGCCACGTCGCGCCGGAGACCCCCGGGTCGATCCACGAGGGCGGGGAGCTCGGCTACGCGCTCTCCCACGCGTACGGCGCGGCGTTCGACAACCCCGACCTGCTGGTCGCGGCGGTCGTGGGCGACGGCGAGGCGGAGACGGGCCCGCTCGCGACGAGCTGGCACTCGAACAAGTTCGTCAACGCGCGCAACGACGGCGTCGTGCTGCCGATCCTGCACCTCAACGGCTACAAGATCGCCAACCCGACGGTGCTCGCGCGCATCAGCGACGACGAGCTGCGCGACCTCATGATCGGCTACGGCCACACCCCCTACTTCTTCACCGGCGGGTTCGACGGCGAGGACCACGTCGAGGTGCACCAGCGCTTCGCGAAGCTCCTCGACGAGGTGCTCAACCACATCGCGCAGATCAAGGCCGACGCCGCGGCAGGGAACGACGAGCGGCCCGCGTGGCCGATGATCGTCTTCCGCACGCCCAAGGGCTGGACGTGCCCGCCCGTCATCGACGGCAAGAAGACCGAGGACTCGTGGCGCGCGCACCAGGTGCCGCTCGCGAGCGCGCGGGACACCCCGGAGCACCTCGAGGTGCTGCGCGGCTGGCTCGAGTCCTACCGGGCCGACGAGCTGTTCGACGAGGACGGCCGGCTCCTCGACGACGTGGCCGCGCTCGCGCCCGAGGGCACGCTGCGCATGAGCGACAACCCGCACGCCAACGGCGGGCTCCTGCTCAAGGACCTCCGCCTGCCCGACTTCCGCGACTACGCGGTCGACGTCTCGGGCCCGGGTGGCTCCGTCGCGGAGGCGACGCGCGTCCTCGGTCAGTGGCTGACCGACGTCGTGCGCCTCAACCCCGACAACTTCCGGATCTTCGGGCCCGACGAGACGGCGTCGAACCGGCTCCAGGCGGTCTACGAGGTCACGGACAAGCAGTGGAACGCGGACTTCTACGGTCCCGACGTCGACGAGCACCTCGCGCGCGCCGGCCGCGTCATGGAGATGCTGTCGGAGCACCAGTGCCAGGGCTGGCTCGAGGGGTACCTGCTCACCGGGCGCCACGGCCTGTTCACGAGCTACGAGGCCTTCATCCACATCGTCGACTCGATGTTCAACCAGCACGCGAAGTGGCTCAAGGTCACCAACCACATCCCGTGGCGTCGACCGGTCGCGAGCCTCAACTACCTGCTGTCGAGCCACGTGTGGCGCCAGGACCACAACGGCTTCAGCCACCAGGACCCCGGCTTCATCGACCACGTCGTGAACAAGAAGGCCGAGATCGTCCGCGTGTACCTGCCGCCGGACGCCAACACGCTGCTCTCGACCTACGACCACTGCCTGCGCTCGCGCCAGTACGTGAACGTCGTCGTGGCGGGCAAGCAGCCGGCGCCGCAGTTCCTGTCCATGGAGCAGGCGATCGCGCACTGCACGCGCGGGCTCGGCATCTGGGAGTGGGCCGGCACCGAGGTCGAGGGCGAGGACCCGGACGTCGTGCTCGGCGCCGCGGGCGACGTCCCGACGCTCGAGGTGCTCGCCGCGGCCGACATCCTGCGGCGCCGCATCCCCGACCTCAAGGTCCGGGTCGTCAACGTCGTGGACCTCATGCGGCTCCAGGACGAGAACGAGCACCCGCACGGCCTCTCGGACAAGGACTTCGACACGCTGTTCACCGCCGACAAGCCGGTGATCTTCAACTACCACGGCTACCCGTGGCTCATCCACCGCCTCACGTACCGCCGCACCAACCACGGCAACATCCACGTGCGCGGGTACAAGGAGGAGGGCACCACCACCACCCCGTTCGACATGGCCATGCTCAACGACATCGACCGCTACCACCTCGTCATCGACGTCATCGACCGCGTGCCGTCCCTGCGATCGACCTACGCGGGTCTGCGCCAGGAGATGGTCGACGCGCGGCTGACGGCCCGCCAGTACACGCGCGAGCACGGGGAGGACATCCCCGCGGTGCGCGACTGGGTCTGGCCGGACGCCGGCGACACGGCGACCGAGGAGGGTGGCCCGCAGCACGACGGCGCTCGCGCCGTGCAGGACACCGGAGGAGACAACGAGTGAGCGACACCGCTCGCAGCATCTACATCACCTCGCCCGAGGGCGAGACGGGCAAGTCCACGATCGCGCTGGGGGTCCTCGACCTGCTGGTCCGCAAGGTCCAGCGGGTCGGGGTCTTCCGGCCGGTCACCCGGGCCGTCGGCCCGGACGTGCAGGACTACGTGCTCGAGCTGCTGCTCGCGCACGACGGCGTGGACGTCACCGCCGAGCAGGCGATCGGCGTCACGTACGAGGACGTCCACGCCGACCCCGAGGCCGCGCTCTCGCGGATCGTGGCGCGCTACCACGAGGTCGCGCGCCAGTGCGACTTCGTCGTGGTCGTCGGGACGGACTACACGGACGTCGCCGGGCCGACCGAGCTGTCGTTCAACGCGCGCGTCGCCGCGAACCTCGGCGCGCCGGTGCTCCTCGTCGTCTCCGGCAAGGGCCGCACGCCCGACGCCGTCGGCAACCTCATCGAGGTGAGCGTCGCCGAGCTGCGATCCCAGCACGCGCAGCCCATCGGCGTGGTCGCCAACCGCGTGCGGCCGGACGAGCTCGACGCGGTGCGCGCGCTGCTCGGCGCGCTCGGCCCGGACGGGGAGCCGCTCGCGCGGTCCGGCTCCGTGTCGTCGGGAGCGGCGGCGTCGGGCACGACGGCGGAGCCCGGCCCGGGCGCCCGGCTGCCCGGCTGGGCGGTGCCCGAGGACCCGTTCCTCGATGCCCCGACCGTGCGCATCCTCATGGAAGCCGTGGGCGGGACGCTCGCGTTCGGCGAGGAGGAGCTCCTCGCACGCGAGGCGACGGACCTGCTCGTCGGTGCCATGTCGTTCGAGCACCTGCTCGACCGGCTCACCGACGGCGCCGTCGTCATCACGCCCGGCGACCGGGTGGACATCCTCATCGGGCTGCTCGCCGCGCACTCGGCGTCGGGCTTCCCGTCCCTCGCGGGCGTCATCCTCAACGGCGGGTTCTTCCCGCCCGAGTCGACCGCGCGCCTCGTCGCCGACCTCGACCCGAGCCTGCCGATCATCCGCACCGACCTCGGGACGTTCCGCTCGGCGAGCGCCGCCGCGAGCGCCCGGGGCCGCGTGACCAAGGAGTCGCAGCGCAAGGTCGACACGGCGCTCGCGCTGTTCGAGCAGAGCGTCGACGGCGCGGCGCTCCTCGCGGGGCTCGACGTGCCCCGGCCCGAGGTCGTCACGCCGCTCATGTTCGAGTACGAGCTGCTCTCGCGCGCCCGCGCGGACCGCAAGCACGTGGTGCTCCCCGAGGGCGACGACGACCGCATCCTGCGCGCCGCGTCCACGCTGCTCGGCCGCCAGGTCGCGGAGCTGACGATCCTCGGCGAGGAGCAGAAGGTCCGCGCCCGCGCGGCCGAGCTCGGCCTCGACATCGACGCCGCGCACGTCGTCAGCCCGCACGACCCGGAGCTCGTCGAGCGGTTCGCCGCGGAGTACCAACGCCTGCGCGCCCACAAGGGCATGACGCTCGAGGAGGCGCGCGAGCGCGTCCAGGACGTGTCGTACTTCGGCACGATGATGGTCCACCTCGGCCTCGCGGACGGCATGGTCTCGGGCGCGAAGCACACGACGGCGCACACCATCAAGCCGTCGTTCGAGATCATCAAGACGCAGCCGGGCGTGTCCGTCGTGTCGTCGGTGTTCCTCATGTGCCTCGACGACCGGGTGCTCGTCTACGGCGACTGCGCGGTCATCCCCGACCCGACGGCGGAGCAGCTCGCGGACATCGCGATCTCCTCGGCGGCGACGGCGCAGCAGTTCGGCGTCGACCAGCGGGTCGCGATGCTCTCCTACTCGACGGGCGAGTCCGGCTCGGGTGCCGACGTGGACAAGGTGCGCCGGGGCACGGCGCTCGTCCGTGAGCGCCGCCCCGATCTGTTCGTCGAGGGCCCGATCCAGTACGACGCCGCCGTGGACGCGTCCGTCGCGGCGTCGAAGATGCCGGGCTCGGACGTGGCGGGTCGCGCGACGGTGTTCATCTTCCCGGACCTCAACACGGGCAACAACACCTACAAGGCCGTGCAGCGCTCCGCGGGCGCCGTCGCGGTGGGCCCCGTGCTGCAGGGTCTCAACAAGCCGGTGAACGACCTGTCGCGCGGCGCGCTCGTGCAGGACATCGTCAACACCGTCGCCATCACCGCGATCCAGGCGCAGGCACCGTCCGACGCCGCCGTGGACGCTTCCACCGCCGACCCCGGCTCCGCGTCCGGCGCCGACTCCCGAGGAGCCACCTCATGACGATCCTGCCCGAGGGCGAGCGCCCGAACCCCTACAGCGCCTACGGGGCGCACGGGTCCGTGCTCGTCATGAACTCGGGGTCGTCCTCGCTCAAGTACCAGCTCGTCAACCCGGTCGGCGGCGAGGCCATCGCCGCGGGCACGATCGAGCGCATCGGCGAGGACACCGGCATCATCAAGCACCGGTTCGCCGGGAACACAACGACGCGCGAGGAGCCGGTCGCCGACCACGGCGTCGCCCTGCGCATCGCTCTGGGCTTGTTCGACGAGGTCGGCCCGAGGCTCGCCGACGCGGACGTGTACGCGGTGGGGCACCGTGTGGTGCACGGCGGCGCGGTCTTCTCCGCACCGGTCCTCGTGGACGACGAGGTCGTGCGCCAGATCTCCGAGCTGTCGCCGCTGGCTCCCCTGCACAACCCGCCGAACGTCAGGGGCATCGAGGTCGCGCGCGAGCTGCTGCCCGACGTGCCGCACGTCGCCGTGTTCGACACGGCGTTCTTCTCCACCCTGCCGGACGCCGCGTCCACGTACGCGCTGGACCGCGAGGTCGCGCAGGCGCACGGGGTGCGCCGGTACGGCTTCCACGGCACGAGCCACCAGTACGTGTCGGGCAAGGTCGCGCGCGTCCTCGGGCGCCGGATCGAAGGTCTCAACACGATCGTCCTGCACCTGGGCAACGGCGCGTCCGCGTCGGCGGTGCGCGGCGGCGTCGCTGTCGACACCTCGATGGGCATGACCCCGCTCGAGGGCCTCGTCATGGGCACGCGCACGGGCGACATCGACGCGGCCGTCGTGTTCCACCTCGCGCGCAACGCGGGCATGAGCATCGACGAGATCGACGTCCTGTTCAACAAGCGCTCGGGCGTCAAGGGCCTGTCCGGCGTCAACGACTTCCGCGAGCTGCGCCGCCTCATCGACGCCGGTGACGAGGACGCGCGCCGCGCCTTCGACGTCTACATCCATCGCCTGCGCAAGTACGTCGGTGCGTACACCGCCGTGCTCGGCCGGGTCGACGTCGTCGCGTTCACCGCGGGCGTCGGCGAGAACGACACGGACGTGCGCGCCGCCGTCGTCGAGGGACTCGAGCCCCTCGGCCTCGCGGTCGACCCTGAGCGCAACGCCGTGCGCTCCGGCGAGCCGCGCGTCATCTCGCCCGACTGGACGAGCACGCTCGTCATGGTCGTGCCGACGATGGAGGAGCTCGCCATCGCCCGCCAGTCGGTCGAGGTCGTCGAGGCCGCCTCGCGCGCCGGCTGAGCGCCGCCGGTTGAGCCCTACCCGCCGACCGGCGGGCCGACGCACACGCGTCGGCTCGCCGGCCGGTGGCATGCTCGGGCGGTGACCGTTCTCATCGACCCGCCGGCATGGCCCGCGCACGGCACGCTGTTCAGCCATCTCGTGTCCGACGCGTCGCTCGCGGAGCTGCACGCGTTCGCGACCTCGATCGGCGTGAGCCGCCGAGCGTTCGACCTCGACCACTACGACGTCGCCGCCGAGCGGTACGACGTCGCGGTCGCGGCCGGCGCGGTGCCGGTCGACGGGCGCGAGCTCGCCCGGCGGCTCGGGGCGTCGGGGCTGCGCGTGCCCGGCCGGGCGCGGCGCGCGGCGAAGGCCGACGCGCTCCTCGCCCGATGGGACGCGCTGCTCCCCGGCGCGCGCGACGTCGGCGTCGACCTCGTCGAGCGCTGGCACGAGCCGCACCGCGTCTACCACGGCCCCGAGCACCTGGTGCACGCGCTCGACTCGCTCGCGCTCCTGGAGGGGCGGCAGCCCGGGGTGCCCGATGACGTCGTCGCGCCCTGGAGCGCGGGTGGCGGCGCGACGTCGGGCAGCGAAGCGGGCGACGACCCGGACCACGTCCCGCGGAGCGGCGTGGCGACGCAGCTCGCGCTGTGGTTCCACGACGCGGTGCACGACGGCGAGGCAGGCCGCGACGAGGAACGGTCGGCCGAGCTCGCGCGCACCCGGCTCGCGGACCACCTCGGCACGAGCGTGGTCGACGAGGTCGCGCGCCTCGTCCTCGTGACGACGGACCACTCCCCCGCGCCGGGCGACGGGCCGGGCGCACTCGTCTCCGACGCCGACCTCGCGATCCTCGGCTCCGCCCCGGACAGGTACGCGCGGTACGCGCGGCAGGTGCGCGCCGAGTACGCGCACGTGCCCGACGACGCCTTCCGCACCGGTCGCGCCGCCGTCCTGCGCGGACTCCTCGCAGGCGACGCACTGTTCCGCACCCCACAGGGCACGACCCTCTGGGAGGCCCCCGCCCGGAAGAACCTGCACGACGAGCTCACGACGCTCGACACCCCCACCTGACCCCCACCCGACCCCCACCCCGCCGAACAGGTGGTCCTGGTCCGTCCAGCGCGACGGACGGACCACGACCACCTGCTCGGCCAGCCGGGATCGCCTGGTCGGCGCTCGGGCGGCGTTAGGGTCGGGTCGTGAGCGACGAACCCACGAAACCCGGTTTGCTCTCGGCCTCGGCTTCGACGTCGTCGGCCTCGGTGTCGGTGTCGGGGGTCGGGTCTGCGTCCGGTCGCCCGTCCCACCCGGTTCGACCCCGGTGGTCGCGGCGTCGCCGGACCCTCGTCTGGGTCGCCGCCGGGCTGGCGGTGCTCGTGCTGGCGCCGTTCGTCGTCGTGCAGGCGGTCGGGCGCGCGCACGTCGCCGACGCCGCGGACGTGCCGGCGAGCGACGCGATCGTCGTGCCGGGGGCTGGGCTGCGGCCCGACGGGTCACCGTCCACGTACCTGCGCCGTCGGCTCGACGCGGCGGCGGAGCTCTACGGTCGGGGCGTCGCACCCGTCGTCCTCGTGAGCGGCGACGCCCACGACGACTACGACGAGCCCGGGTCCATGCGCGCGTGGCTGCTCGACCGGGGAGTGCCGGACGACGCGATCCTGCTGGACCGCGAGGGCTTCGACACGCACGCGACGTGCACGCGCGCGGTGTCCGAGTTCGGCGTCGGCACGGCGGTGGTCGTCACGCAGGGCTATCACCTGCCGCGCACCCTCTTCTCGTGCCGCGTCGCGGGCCTCGACGCCGTCGGGATCGGGGTCAGCGCGGCGAGCGTCGAGCCGTGGAAGGCCGTGCTGTACCGCGTCCGCGAGGTCCCCGCGGCGTCGAAGGCCGTGCTCGACGCCGTGCGCCGCTGAGCCAGGCTCCGCTGAGCGGGGCGCCCGCTGAGCCGCACGACCCGGTCGTGCCCCGGACGACCGGCACGGCCGGTCGCCACCGGCGTCAGGGCAGCCGCAGGCGGCGCATCGCGTCGAGCGCCGACGTGAGGACCTTGCTCGGCAGCTCGCCTCCGAGCTGGTAGACGGTATCGAGCGTGAGGCCCTGGTTCGCGCCACGCTGCACGGAGATCGTCTGCGCCTCCGTGAGCGCCTCGATCCCCTCGCGGCCGTGCCGTCGGCCCAGCCCGGAGGCCTTGAACCCGCCCATCGGCGCGCCGACCGAGCCCCACGCGGCGGAGTACCCGTCGTTGACGTTCACCGTGCCCGCCTCCACGCGCGCAGCGATCCGGCGCCCCCGCGCGACGTCGCGCGTCCACACGCTCGCGTTGAGCCCGTACTCGGTGTCGTTCATGACCCGCACGGCCTCGTCGTCGCTCGCGACCCGCCGCACGGACACGACCGGGCCGAACGTCTCCTCGCGGGCGCACGCGGCGTCGTCGGGCACGTCGTCCAGGACGGTGGGCGCGTAGAACCACGGACCGATGTCCGCGCGGTGCACGCCCCCCGCGAGGACGCGCGCGCCGCGCGCGATCGCGTCCTCGACGTGCGCGACGACGCGGTCGAGCTGCGCCTGCGACGTGAGCGACCCCATGTCGGCGGAGTAGTCGAGCCCGGCCCCGAGGCGCATCTCGCGGACGAGCGGCACGAACTCGTCGAGGAATGCGTCGGCGACGTCCTCGTGCAGCACGATCCGCTCGATCGAGACGCAGAGCTGGCCCGAGTTGGAGAAGCACGCGCGGACCGCGCCACGTGCGGCGGCACGCACGTCCGCGTCCGCCGCGACGTAGAGGGGGTTCTTGCCGCCGAGCTCGAGCGTCGCGCCGATGAGCCGCTCTCCCGCGCGCGCGGCGACCTTGCGGCCCGTGGCCGTCGAGCCGGTGAAGGCGATGTGGTCCACGTGGTCGGTCACCGCCGCGCCGACGTCGCCGCCGCCCGCGACGACGAGGAACAGGTCGGCGGGCAGCCCCGCCTCCTCGAGCAGCTCGGCGCCCCACAGCGCGCTGAGCGTCGTCTGCGGGTCCGGCTTGAGCACGACGGCGTTGCCCGCCACGAGCGCGGGCACGGCCTCCGCGAACGCGAGCGTCAGCGGGTAGTTCCACGGCGCGATGACGCCGACGACGCCCACGGGGCGACGGTGCACGCGCGTGCCCGTCAGCACCGGGAGCATGCCCGGCGCCCGGCGGTCGGCGAGGTAGCGGGGCCCGCGCTGGGCGTAGTGCCGCGTGAGGATCGCGACGTCCGCGACCTCCTCGAACGCGCTGCGGCGCGACTTGCCGGACTCCATCTGGATCAGGTCGAGGCCGTCCGACTGGCGCGCGAGCACGAGCTCGCCGAACCGTCGCAGCACAGCCGCGCGCTCGCGGACGGGCAGCGCCGCCCAGGCCGGCTGCGCGGCGCGTGCCCGCTCGACCGCGCGCGCGACGTCGTCCACGGAGGAGACGGGGAACGCGGCGAGCGGCGCACCCGTGAAGGGTAGGACGGAGCGGTGCATGCCCGCCTCGTTGCCGGTGACGATGCGCTGCGCGAGCGGTGCGACGACGTCGGGCTCGAGCACGTACGTCGCGGCCGGGTTCTCGGGGTCGATCGGGCCGTCCAGCGCGGCGCCCTCGCCGGGGCCGGTGCCGGGGGTGCCGGATGAGCTCGTCATGGGGACAGGCTACGTCGTCGGACCGACAGTCCTCAGACGGGGAGCTCCCACGTCGTGAGCACGGGGCGGAAGCCCTGGCGCGCCCAGAAGGGAGCCGAGAGCGGGTTGAGGACGCCGTGGTGCAGCAGCACGACCGTGTCCTCCCCGACGCCGTCCCGGACGCGCGCGAGCGCGGCGTCGACCAGCGTGCCGCCGACCCCGGCGCCGCGCGCGGAGTCCGTCACGTGGAGCAGCACGAGGTAGGCGACCGGCCCGGTCGTCACCGTCCCTGCGACCGCCCCCGACCGCTCCGGCGGCTCGACCGCGACGACGCCGAGGATCTCCTCGGGCCGATCCTCGGGGGCGTTCCCGCGACCGTCCGACGGGGAAGCCGTCGCGACGAGGAACGTCGTGGCCGGGTTCGCGACCGCGCCCGCGACCTGGGTCTCGAGGTGCTCGCGAGCCCCGGGACGCACCCGGGCCGCGCCCACGAGCTCGTCGTACGCGAGCTCGGCGAGCTGGTGCTCGACGAGTGCCGGGAGGTCGTCGGGCGTCGCGTCGCGGACGACGACGCCCGCCGGACCACGTCCTGCGGCGCCGGGGGCAGTGCCACGGCGGGCGGCGAGGTGCACGGTCGGGCGCATGCCGTGCGCGGCAAGGGCCGCGACCGCCCCGACGTCGCGGCTCGGCCAGAGGAGCACCCTCCCGTGATCGCGCGGGGCGGGTCCCACCTGGGGCACGCCGTCGCCGTCGGGAGGGGTGCCCGGGTCCTGCGCGACGCGCTCGGACCATGCCGAGAGGAGCGCCGCCACCGCGCCCGGGACGTCCGGGCCCGCCGCCCGGGCGCGCAGCCGGTGCTCGCGGAGCGGGCGGAACAGCGCGGCCGAGGAGTCGGCGCCGACGTCGCCGACCGTGACGAGGCCCGCCGCCCTCGACCCGTCGGGGAGCCGGACGGCGAGCAGGCGCTCGTCCTCCGGGGCCGCGCCCAGGTCCGGGACCGCGACGAGCGGGTCGAGCGCACGGGCCCGCGCGCGATGCTCGGCCTCCAGGGCGGCCAGGTCGTCGGCGTCCGGTGCCCAGGTCGCCGTCGTCATCGGCCGGCGTCGCGCGCGTCCGGCGCCCCGAGCGGCCGGCCCAGCACCACGCACTCCTGGTCGGTGTAGCCGAGGTGCTCGTAGAAGCCGCGGACGGCGTCGTTGGTCGAGCGCACCATGAGGCGCACGGCCCGCGCGCCCTGAGCCGCGAGCCACGCCTCCGCCGCGACGACCGTGGCCCGTCCCGTGCCGTTTCCCTGCAGGCGCGGGTCGACGGCCACGTAGTAGAGCCAGCCGCGGTGACCGTCGACGCCGGCCACCGCCGACGCGACGACCTCGCCCGCGCGGACCGCGGCGCCGGCCTCGCCGTCGTCGGGCGCGGCGCCCGGGAGGTCGCGCGTCGCCCGGCCCACGAGCACCGTGGACGTCTCGCCCAGCCGGGCGTCCGCGACGTCGCGGTACGGGTCGTTCCACGGCCGGGTGAGCCCGCACGTGCGCCACAGCACGACGACGGCCTCGACGTCGTCGTCCGCGACCTCCGCGAACACGACGTCGGCGCCCGCTCCGGCACGGCCGTCGTCAGGCAGCTCGCCCGGTGTCGCTCCGCGCACCGGGTCGGGCACGCCGTCTCCCGCGCGGGCCAGCCGGGGTCCGTCCGCGATCCGTCCCGTCACGCCGCTGCTCAGCGGGGCTGGTACGGAGAGACGACGACCTCGACGCGCTGGAACTCCTTGAGGTCGGAGTAGCCGGTCGTCGCCATCGCGCGGCGCAGCGCACCGACGAGGTTGAGCGTGCCGTCGGCCTGACGACCCGGGCCGAAGAGGATCTCCTCCAGCGTGCCCGCGGTGCCGACGCGCACGCGCTCGCCGCGCGGGAGCTGCGCGTGGTGCGCCTCCGAGCCCCAGTGCCAGCCCTGGCCCGGCGCCTCCTCGGCGCGCGCGAGCGCGGCGCCGATCATCACGGCGTCCGCGCCGCACGCGACGGCCTTGACGAGGTCGCCCGAGCGGCCGACGCCGCCGTCGGCGATGACGTGCACGTAGCGGCCGCCCGACTCGTCGAGGTAGTCGCGGCGCGCGGCCGCGACGTCCGCGACCGCCGTCGCCATGGGCGCGTGGATGCCGAGCGAGACGCGCGTGGTGTGCGCGGCCCCACCGCCGAAGCCCACGAGGACGCCCGCGGCGCCCGTGCGCATGAGGTGCAGCGCCGCGGTGTACGTGGACGCGCCGCCGACGACCACCGGGACGTCGAGCTCGTAGATGAACCGCTTGAGGTTGAGCGGCTCCGCGACGCCCGAGACGTGCTCGGCCGAGACGGTCGTGCCGCGGATGACGAAGAGGTCGACGCCCGCGTCGACGACCGTCTGGTAGTGCTCCTGGGTGCGCTGGGGAGACAGTGCCCCGGCGACGGTGACGCCCGCGGCCCGGATCTCCTTGAGCCGCTGGGTGATGAGGTCCGGCTTGATCGGCTCGGCGTAGATCTCCTGCATGCGCCGCGTGGCCTCGACCGGCTCGAGCGTCGCGATCTCCGCGAGGAGCGCGGTGGGGTCGTCGTAACGCGTCCACAGGCCCTCGAGGTCGAGGACGCCGAGGCCGCCGTGGTTGCCGAGCGCGACCGCCGTGGCGGGGCTCATCACCGAGTCCATGGGCGCCGCGAGGATCGGCAGCTCGAAGTGGTACGCGTCGATCTGCCAGCCGACCGACACCTCCTTCGGGTCGCGCGTGCGCCGGGAGGGCACGACCGCGACGTCGTCGAAGGAGAACGCGCGCCGACCGCGCTTGCCACGTCCGATCTCGATCTCGTTGCTCACCGGGCCAGCCTACCGGCGGGCCGTGCCGGTCATCTGCACGGCGGGGCCGTGTGGGTGGGCGCTGGCAGGGTGACGCTCGTCGCCGGGACGTCCGGCGGCACCCGGGCGCGACGCGCACCGGGACGCGAGCGAGACCGCGAGGTGCACCATGACGACGACGCCCTGGACGGCGGGACCGCTCCTCGGTCTCGACACCGAGACCACGGGCGTCGACGTGGACGTCGACCGGATCGTCACCGCGGCCCTCGTCCTGCGCGAGCCCGGGTCGACGCACGTGCGGACGTGGCTCCTCGACCCGGGCGTCGAGGTCCCCGCGGAGGCGACGGCGATCCACGGCGTGACGACGGCGCACGCCGTCGCCCACGGCACCGCGCCCGCCGAGGCCCTGGAGGAGATCGCGACGCTCGTCGTCGACGCGCAGCGCGACGGCGTGCCGCTCGTCGCGTACAACGCCGCGTTCGACCTGTCCCTCCTCGACGCGGAGCTCGTCCGGCACGGCCTGCCGACGCTCGCCGTCCGGCTCGGGCGGCCCGTGCGCCCGGTGCTGGACCCGCTCGTGCTGGACCGGGCGTGGGACCCGGACCGGGAGGGCAAGCGGCGGCTCGTGGACCTGTGCGCGCGCTACGGCGTGCTCGACGTCGGGCGGCTGCACACCGCGGACGCGGACGTGCTCGCGACGCTCGACCTCCTCGACGCGCTGGCCCGCCGGTTCCCGGACCTCGGCGCCCTCGGCCCGGGCGCCCTCCACGACCTGCAGGTGGAGGCGCACCGCCGATGGGTCGACGCCCTGGACCCCGAGCGGGAGCCCCCCTACGTGGGCGCGGGCGCGGACGGCCGCTGGCCGTCCTGAACGGCGTCGTCGTCAGCAGCGGCGCCACCGGCTATCTCACAGCACGGATGGAGATCGTGTGACGATGGCGTGATACCGCCCCTGTCCCCCCGGGTTGCCGCGTGGATATCTCATCCATGAGTTATCGTCGCTCGCATGACAGCGATCGACGACGCCCCACTCACGCAGGTCGGCACGCTCATCCGCGGCGCCCGCCAGAACCGGGGTCTCACCCAGACCCAGCTCGCGGAGCGGCTCGGCACGAGCCAGAGCGCCGTGCACCGCATCGAGCAGGGCGCCCAGAACCTCAGCCTCGAGATGCTCAACCGCATCAGCCTCGCGCTCGACTCCGAGATCATCAGCCTCGGCGGGCCCAAGCACGCGCACCTGCGCGTGCAGGGCGGACACACCCTGTCCGGGCGCATCGACGTCAACTCCTCGAAGAACGGCGCGGTCGCGCTCCTGTGCGCGTCGCTGCTCAACCGGGGCCGCACGACCCTGCGCGGCGTCGCCCGCATCGTCGAGGTCGACCGCATCGTCGACGTGCTCCGCTCCATCGGCGTGCGGGCGACCTGGACGACCGGCGGCCGCGACCTCGAGATCGTCGTGCCGGACCAGCTCGACCTCGCCGCCATCGACGTCGACGCCGCACGGCGCACCCGCTCGATCATCATGTTCCTCGGCCCGCTGCTCGGGCTCCGCGACACGTTCGAGCTCCCGTACGCCGGCGGCTGCGATCTCGGGACGCGCACCGTGGAGCCGCACATGATCGCCCTGCGGCCGTTCGGCCTCGCGGTCACCGCGACGGGCGGCAACTACCACGCGACGGTCGCCCCGGCGTCGGGCACCGACCTGTCGGTCGTGCTCACCGAGCGCGGCGACACCGTCACGGAGAACGCGCTCATGGCCGCGGCCCGCCGCGACGGCGTGACGACGATCCGCAACGCCAGCCCCAACTACATGGTCCAGGACCTGTGCTTCTACCTCGAGCTGCTCGGCGTGCGGGTCGAGGGCATCGGGACGACGACGCTGCGCGTCCACGGCCGCACGGACATCGACGTGGACGTGGAGTACGCCGTCTCGGAGGACCCGGTCGAGGCGATGAGCCTGCTCACCGCGGGCATCGTCACCGGTTCGGAGATCACGGTGGCCCGCGTCCCGATCGAGTTCATGGAGATCGAGCTCGCGACCCTGGCCGAGATGGGGCTGCGCTACACGCTGAGCGCCGAGTACCTGGCCCGCAACGGCCGGACGCGCCTCGTCGACGTCACCGTGCACCCGAGCGAGCTGCACGCCCCGATCGACAAGATCCACCCCATGCCGTTCCCCGGCCTCAACATCGACAACCTGCCGTTCTTCGCGGTCATCGCGGCGAACGCGCACGGCACGACGCTCATCCACGACTGGGTCTACGAGGGCCGCGCCATCCACCTCACCGACCTCACGCGCCTCGGGGCCGACGTGCGGCTCCTGGACGCCCACCGGCTCCAGGTCACCGGCCCGACGCGCTGGTCCGGCGCCGAGGTGAGCTGCCCCCCGGCCCTGCGCCCCGCCGTCGTCATCCTGCTCGCGATGCTCGCCGCGAAGGGCACGTCCGTCCTGCGCGGCGTCGACATCATCGCGCGCGGCTACGAGGGCCTGACGGAGCGCCTGCGCGAGCTCGGCGCCAACATCGAGACCTTCCGCGACTGACCCCGACCCACCTGCTGAGTGCATGAAATAGTCGCGGCCAGGACGTCCGACCGCGACTATTTCATGCACTCAGCGCCCTCCCGGGCGGGTGTCGTCAGAAGCCGGTGTAGTTGGGGGCCTCGACGGTCATCTGGACGTCGTGCGGGTGGCTCTCCTTGAGCGACGCCGACGTGATGCGGATGAAGCGGCCCTTCTCCTGGAGCTCCGGGACCGTCCGCGCGCCGACGTAGAACATCGTCTGGTGCAGGCCCCCGACGAGCTGGTGCGCGACGGTGCCGAGCGAGCCCTTGTACGCGACCTGGCCCTCGATGCCCTCGGGGACGATCATGTCGTCGCTCGTGACCTCGGCCTGGAAGTAGCGGTCCTTCGAGTAGGACTTCTTGCCGCGCGACGACATGGCGCCCATCGAGCCCATGCCCCGGTACGCCTTGTACTGCTTGCCGTTCACGAGGATCGTGTCGCCGGGCGACTCCTCCGTGCCCGCGAGCATCGAGCCGAGCATCACCGACTCCGCGCCCGCGACGATCGCCTTGCCGATCTCGCCCGAGTGGCGCATGCCGCCGTCCGCGATGACGGGCACGCCCGCCGGGCGCGCGGCGAGCGACGCCTCGTAGACCGCCGTGACCTGCGGGACCCCCACGCCGGTGACGATGCGCGTCGTGCAGATGGAGCCCGGACCGACGCCCACCTTGACCGCGTCCGCACCCGCGTCGACGAACGCCTGCGCGCCCTCGCGCGTCGCGACGTTGCCACCGATGACCTGCACGTCGCGCGTCGCCGGGTCGGACTTCAGCCGCGCGACCATCTCGATGAGCATGCGCACGTTCCCGTGCGCCGTGTCCGCGACGAGCACGTCGACACCCGCGTCGATGAGCGTCGTGGCGCGCTGCCACGCGTCGCCGAAGTAGCCGATCGCGGCGCCGACGAGCAGGCGGCCCTGGCCGTCCTTCGACGCGTGGGGGAACTGCTCGGACTTGACGAAGTCCTTGACCGTGATGAGCCCCGAGAGGCGGCCGTCGGCGTCGACGAGCGGGAGGCGCTCGAGCTTGTGCTTGCGCAGGAGGGCGGTCGCCTCCTCGCGCGAGATCCCGGCCGGGCCCGTGATGAGCGGCTGCGGCGTCATGACCTCGTCGACCTTGGTCGTCGCCCACTCCGCGACGGGCGTGAAACGCAGGTCGCGGTTCGTGACCATGCCGATGAGGCGGCGCTCGCCGTCGAGCACGGGGAAGCCGGAGATGCGGTACTCGCCCGCGGTCTTGTCGAGCTCCTCGAGCGTCGCGTCCGGGCCGATCGTCACCGGGTTGTCGATGATCCCCGTCTGCGTGCGCTTCACCAGGTCCACCTGGAGCGCCTGGTCCTCGATGGAGAGGTTGCGGTGCAGGACGCCGATGCCGCCCTGGCGCGCCATCGCGATCGCCATGCGCGACTCGGTGACGGTGTCCATGGCCGCCGAGACGAGCGGCACGCGGAGCGAGATCTCGCGCGTCAGGCGCGTCGTGGTGTCGATGTCCGACGGCGCGAGGTCCGAGTAGCCGGGCTGCAGCAGGACGTCGTCGTAGGTGAGACCCAGGAAGCCGAAGGGGTCGCGGTCGGGAGCGGCGGCGGGGACGGGCGAGGCGGTCACACCAGGATTCTACGCCGCGGGCCCTCGCCGTATTCCCGCCCGGTCCCGGCCCGCCCGGCGTGCGGGAGGCACCGACGGACGGCCCGGGTACCGGTCCAGCGGACGGCTCAGCGCACGACGGCGAGGAGCTCGTGCAAGAGACCCGTGAAGCTGCGCACCCGGTGCACGGTCGCGGCGAGCGGGAGCTCGCCGGCGGCCTCGTCGCTCGGCAGGCCGACGAAGAACGGCAGGTTCGGGTTCGCCTCGTGCGCGGCGTGCACGATCCCGAGGTCGGGACGCGCCTGGGTCGTGACCATGGCGACGGCCGACGGGCGCACCATCGTCACGATCTCGAGCGTGCGGTGGACGTTCGCCGGGCCGGTGACGATGCGGGCCATCGCGCCGTGCGACGCGAGGGACGCGGCGAGCGCGTGCGCGGCGAGCGGGAGCGGCTCGTCGGGCGCCGCGAAGACGAGGACGATGCGGCGCATGCGGCTCGGGTGGTTGCGCGGCGGCCCCCCGGCCGCGACGATCGCGTCCTCGCTCGCCTGCGTGTACTCGCGCAGCGCGCCGAGCGTCGCGTTGGCGAGCACGACCTCGGGCACCTCGCCCGGGCCGGCGAGCACCGTGCGCTCGCCGAGCCGCTCGAGCGCGGGCTCCACGAGGTCGGACCACCAGGCGGCGGGGTCGCTCCCGGCGGGGATGCGCAGGAGCCGGTCGCACCCGCGCTGGTCGTAGGCGATCGCGGCGTCGACGACGTCGGAGACCCGGGTGGGGCGCGGCGCCTCGCGCACGCCGAGGACACGTGGCCCGACCGACCGCGCAGGCTCGCCGCCGGGGACGGCCCGCAGGAACGGGCGCGACGGCGGAGCGGGCTCGGGGGTGGGGTCGTCCGCGTCGAGGTCGTCGTCGGGGTCCGGGCCGCCCTCGGCACCGTGGTCGTCGAACGAGACGGCACCACGGTGCGCGTCGAGCTCGTCGTCGTCGGCGGCCAGGGCCGCACGGGCCGCGTCGGCGGGCGCGACGCCGTCGAGCGTGAGGCGCCGCATGACGACCAGGCGTGCGACGTCGTCGTCGGTGTAGCGACGGTGCGACCCGGCGCGGTGCTGCGAGGGCCCGAGGCCGTACCGGCGGTCCCACGTGCGCAGGGTCGCGGGCGCGACGCCGAGCCGGCGCGCGACGGCGGCGACGGCGAGGCCGGGGTTCGTGGACATGCTCGGTCGGGCTCCCTCGGGGTCGGGGGCGGACCGGACGGAGGTCATGGATCGATTCTGCCGACCGGCCACCGGTCTCGCCACCTCGTCCAGGTCACAGTCGTGCACCCTTCGCTTCAGCCTTGTGCAGCATTTGTTCACCACACGCGCAAACGCGCCATCGCGTCACGATCGCGCCAGGCCGACCGTGCGTCATGGATCGCTTCTGCGCCTCATGGCCCACATCCGCCGAGGAGAACCGCCCGCGACCTGGCCGTTCACCTTTTCACCACAGGGGACTTGAACAACCTCTGCAACGCTTGTAGGTTGTTCGCCATGGCAGAGATCTCGAGGCTCCCCGGGCCCGTCATGGAGCTGTGGGAATGGCAGTACCAGGGTTCGTGCCGCGACGCGGACGACACGTTGTTCTTCCACCCGGAGGGCGAGCGCGGCTCGACGCGACGGCGTCGCGCGGAGGCCGCGAAGGCGATCTGCCACTCGTGCCCCGTGATGATGCAGTGCCGTGAGCAGTCGCTCCGCGTGCGCGAGCCGTACGGGGTGTGGGGCGGCCTGAGCGAGGACGAGCGGGCGGCGATCCTCGCCGGCGGCGCGCGCCGCACCGGCTGAGCCCCGCCGCGCCGCCGCACCACCCGGCGCGGCACCTCCAGGCCGCGGCACCACCCGACGCAGGCCCCTCCCGCAGACCTGCACGACCCGGTCCGACGTCGCACCGGGAGCACGTGCGCACGACCCGTGGGAACGGTGGGGCGACCGGCCACGGAACGCAGCAGGGCCCGCGACCGGACGGTCGCGGGCCCTGCTGCTGGAACGGGTCGGCGTCAGCCGACCACCACGGCGAGGATGTCGCGCGCGGACAGGACCAGGTAGTCCACGCCGCCGTACTTGACCTCGGTGCCGCCGTACTTGCTGTAGATGACCTTGTCGCCGACGGTCACGTCGAGCGGGACGCGGTTGCCGTTGTCGTCGACACGGCCCGGACCGACGGCCAGGACCTCGCCCTCCTGGGGCTTCTCCTTGGCGGTGTCCGGGATGACCAGGCCGGATGCGGTCGTGGTCTCGGCCTCGAGGGCCTTCACGACGATCCGGTCCTCGAGCGGCTTGATGGGGACCGACACGTCGGACCTCCCCTTTCGCGGTGAGAACTGCAACGGATGGGTCGAGCGCACCGGCTGGCCGTCGTCGCGGGTGCCGGACAGCCTGGTCGCACGTGGTGCCGCCTCCGCGAGCGGCGGCGGCACGTCCTCAAATCTAGGTCGCCGTTAGCACTCGGTCAAGGCGAGTGCCAACGTCCGCCCCTCGGACGGTCGACGTCCCGGCTGCGCGAGGCGCCCACCTGCCGTGGAAGGATCGACGCCATGGACGCCGCCACGCTGACCAAGCTGCTCAGCCCCGAGGGCTGGGCGCTGCTCGGCGCGCTCCCCCCGTACGACGAGCAGCAGGCGCTGGTGCTCGCGGCGGGGCTGCGCGCGAAGGGCGTCGACCCCGACCTCGCCGCGGCGGCGCTCACGCAGTCGCGGCTGCGCGCGGCCGCCCGCGGCAAGCTCGGCGCGTTCGCCGACGGCATGCTCTTCACGCAGGCGGGGCTGGAGCAGGCGAGCCGGCTCGTCGTCGCGGGTCTGCACGCGCGGAGGTACCAGGACGCGGGGATCCGGCGCGTCGCCGACCTCACGAGCGGGATCGGCGTCGACGCGCTCGCGTTCGCCGCCGCGGAGCTCGAGGTGGTCGCGACCGACGTCGACGAGCTCACCGCGGCGATCGCGACCGTGAACCTGCGGCACTTCCCCGAGGCCGAGGTGCGGCACGGCGACGGGCTCGCGCTCGACCTCGAGGGCGAGCGGGTCGAGGGCGTGTACGCCGACCCCGCCCGACGGACACGGGGCGGCACGCGCGTGTTCGACCCGAGGGCCTACGCCCCGCCGCTCGACGCGGTGTGGGCGCTGCGCGAGCGCGTCCCCGCGGTCGGTATCAAGGTCGGCCCCGGGATCCCCCACGACGGCCTGCCCGAGGACGCTGAGACCGAGTGGGTCTCCGTCGACGGGGACGTCGTGGAGGCCCGGCTCTGGTTCGGACCGCTCGCGCCCGAGGGGCCGGGTCGCTCCGCGCTCGTCCTCACGTCGTGGACCGACCAGGACGGGACGCAGCGCTCGACGACGCGCCGCCTCGCCCACCGCCCCGGCGACGAGGACGTCGTGCCCGACGTGGGCGGCGTCGGGCAGTACCTCTACGAGCCCGACGGCGCGGTCATCCGTGCGGGGCTCGTCGCCCATGCGGCGCGCGGGCTCGGCGGGCGGCTGCTCGACCGGACGATCGCGTACGTGACGACCGACTCCCCCGCGCCGCTCGACGCGACCGGGCTCGCGGACGGACTCGCGCGCGGCTACCGCGTGCTCGACACGATGCCGTTCGGGCTCAAGCGGCTGCGCTCCTACCTGCGCGAGCGCGGCGTGGGGCGCCTGACGATCAAGAAGCGGGGCACGGCCGTCACGCCCGAGCAGCTCCGCCGTCAGCTCGCCCTCACGGGCGACGCGACCGCCACGATCGTCCTGACGCGCGTGGGCGGCTCCCAGCAGGTGCTGGTCGTCGAGCCGCTCACCGTTCCCCCCGCCACCACCCCGCAGGACGGTCCGCGGTGAGCGCCCTGCCGCGCCGCACCGCGATCCCGTTCGCGCGGTCGGAGCGCTCGACCGTCGGGCTCGAGTGGGAGCTCGCGCTCGTCGACGCCGACTCGGGCGACCTGCGCCAGGTCGCCCAGACCGTGCTCGACGCCGTGCGGCCCGCGGGTGGCGGCGCGCACCCGTCGATCAAGCAGGAGCTGCTGCTCAACACGGTCGAGGTCGTGAGCGGCGTGTGCCGCACCGTCGGGGAGGCCGGGCGCGACCTCGAGCGCTCGATCGAGGAGCTGCGGGCCGTGACGGACCCGCTGCGCGTCGAGCTCATGAGCGCGGGCACGCACCCGTTCGCGCGCTGGGCGCAGCAGAAGGTCACCGACAAGCAGCGCTACACCACCCTCATCGACCGTACGCAGTGGTGGGGTCGGCAGATGCTCATCTACGGCGTGCACGTGCACGTCGGCATCGAGGACCGCGCCAAGGTGCTCCCGATCCAGCGCGCGATGCTCACGACGTTCGCCCACCTGCAGTCGCTCTCGGCCAGCTCGCCGTTCTGGGGCGGCAAGGACACCGGGTACGCGTCGAACCGCGCGCTGATGTTCCAGCAGCTCCCCACCGCGGGCCTGCCGTTCCAGTTCGCGACGTGGGAGGAGCTCGAGGGCTACGTCGCGGACATGCTGCACACCGGCGTCATCGACGCGTTCGACGAGGTCCGCTGGGACCTGCGGCCCGCGCCCCAGTTCGGCACGCTCGAGACCCGCATCTGCGACGGCGTCACGAACGTCTCCGAGCTGCTCGCGATCGCCGCGCTCACGCACTGCCTCGTCGAGCACTTCTCCACGATGCTCGACGAGGGCCGCGAGCTCCCGAGCATCCCGCCGTGGTACGCGCAGGAGAACAAGTGGCGCTCCGCGCGCTACGGCATGGACGCGATCATCATCCTCGACCGCGAGGGCAACGAGGAGCTCGTGACCGACGCCGTGGGGCGCCTCCTCGTCGAGCTCGAGCCCGTCGCCGCGCGGCTCGGGTGCCTCGACGAGCTCGACGGCGTGCGCACGATCGTGCGGCGCGGTGCCTCCTACCAGCGCCAGCGCGCCGTCGCGCGCCGCAACGGGGGCGAGCTCGACGCCGTCGTGCGCTCGCTCGTCGCCGAGATGCGGGCGGGCCGCCCGCTCTGATCGGCGGTGTCACCCGACCTCCCGCCCCGCGGGGCGGTCAGTAGTCGCGCAGGACCACGCCGAGGTCGGTCGCGCGCTCGGCGAGCCACGTCGGCGACCAGTCGTCGGTGTCGCACGGCGACGACATCCGGTCCGCCGCGGCCTCCGAGTACCCGCCCCACGAGAGGACGCGGCACGTCGCGTCGGTCTCGAGCGCGTGCTGCCACTCCTCGTCCTCCGCGAGCCCCGAGTCGACGGCCGACTGGAGCAGGTCGAACTCGTGCCACCACTGGAGCATGTGCGACAGCTCGTGCGCGAGCAGGACCTGGTTCGTCGCCGGGTCGGCGTCCTCGCCCCACCACACGAAGAGCACCGTGGGGTGCGCGGGCTGGAAGCAGCCCGCCGAGCCGGTGGCGTACGCGTCGTGCTCCGCGACGTGCTTCATGCCGCAGTTGAGCTCGGGGTCGTCCGTGAAGACGACCTGCACGCCCTCGTTGGCCGGGTTGAGCGCGAGCAGCCACGCCGTGGGGTCGGGGTGGTCGGGCAGGAAGGGCGACGTCTGCGCGGACCCCGGCACGGGGTCCGGCAGCGGCTCGGCGTAGTCGCCCGCCTTCCAGGCCGCCTCCGTCCCGGACGCCGACGTGGTCGCGTCGGGGCTCGGGTCCTCCCAGACCGTGGGGGGAGGCACCGCGCCCTCCTGCTCGGTCGGCAGGACCGCGCCGTCGTCGCGCGCCTCGCGCCGGTCGTTGACGAGGTAGGAGAAGACGGCCACCACCACGACGAGGACGACCGTCCCGACCCGCCCGGCGCGACGTCGGACCGGTCGGCGTGGAGGCGCGCCCCACGGTGCGGGGGGCGTCCCGTCGACCGCGGCGCCGTAGCCGGGCGCGACCGCGGGGGTACCGTATCCGGGCTGTGCCGCCGGAGAGCCGTAGCCCGCGGGAGCGGCCGTGGCGTCGGCCGTCCCGTAGCCCGTCGTGGACGGAGCTCCGACCGGCACGGCGGCCGTCCCGTACGCAGGCACCGCCGCGAGGAGGGCCCGGTGCTGCGCCGCCCAGTACGCCGCAGCGTGCTCGGCGTGGGCACGCTCGGGCCCGGGGGCGGCCGACGAGGCCGCCCCGGCCCAGGCGTGGGCGCGCCGTAGCGCCTCGTCGGGCGTGAGGCCGGGTTCCGGAGTCACACGTGGGTCACGGTGAGCGGCATCGACGAGTCGACGCCGATGTCGAGGCTCGACGGCGCCACGCCGGCCCGCACGACGGCGGAGCCGAGCGCGGCGATCATCGCGCCGTTGTCGGTGCAGTAGCGGATCGGCGGGATCCGCAGCTCGATCCCGGCCTCGGCGCAGCGCTTCGCCGCCATGTCGCGCAGCTGCGAGTTGGCGCTGAACCCGCCGCCGACGACGAGCGTCGACACGCCGTGCCGCTCGCACGCCGCGATGGTCTTGGCGGTGAGCACGTCGGCGACGGACTCCGCGAAGGAGGCCGCGACGTCGTGCACGGGGATCTCCTCGCCCGCGTCCTGACGCGCCTCGACCCAGCGCGCGACGGCCGTCTTGAGGCCGGAGAACGAGAAGTCGTACGCGTGCTTCTCCTGGTCCTTGCGGGCGGTGAGGCCGCGGGGGAAGCGGATCGCCGTCGGGTCGCCCTCGCGTGCGAGGCGGTCGATGTGCGGGCCGCCCGGGTAGGGCAGGCCGAGCAGGCGACCCACCTTGTCGAACGCCTCGCCCGCCGCGTCGTCGAGCGTCGAGCCGAGCTCGGTGACCGACGTCGCGACGTCGTCCACGAGCAGGAGCGAGCTGTGCCCGCCGGACACGACGAGCGCCATGACGCGCTCGGGGAACGCGCCGTGCACGAGCTCGTCGACGGCCGCGTGGCCGATGACGTGGTTGACGCCGTAGAGCGGCTTGCCGAGCGCGAGCGAGAGCGCCTTGGCCGCGGACGCGCCGATCGTCAGCGGGCCGACGAGGCCCGGCCCGGCGGTGACGGCGATCGCGTCGACCTCGGACAGGTCGACGTCGGCCGTGCCGAGGCTGCGCTCGATCGTGGGGATCATCGCCTCGAGGTGGGCGCGCGACGCGACCTCCGGGATGATGCCGCCGTAGCGCGCGTGCTCGTCCATCGAGCTCGCGACCGTGTCGACGAGCAGCTCGCGACCGCGGACCAGCGCGACGCCCGTCTCGTCGCAGGACGTCTCGATACCGAGCACGAAGGGCTCGCCGGCGCTCACAGACACCTCACCGCCACAGAGGGAACCATGGCGTCCAGGGTAGTCGCGCACCAGGACGTCCCGTGCCGTGTCACGCACGTCACACCGTCTGCTGGGAAGATGGTTCAAGACTCAACTGTTGCCTCGGTCATGAGCACCGACACCCTCGCCCCCGCGAGCCTGCACATCGACGACACCACGGCCGACCGCCTCTTCCGCGAGGCGCGCACCACCGCGCAGTTCACCGACACCGAGGTGAGCGACGAGCAGCTCGCCACGGTCTACGACCTCGTCAAGTGGGGCCCGACGGCCATGAACATCGTCCCGCTGCGCATCCTCGCGGTGCGCACGCCCGAGGCCCGCGAGCGCCTCGTCGCGCACATGGACGACGGCAACAAGGAGCGCGTCGCGAACGCGCCGCTGTCGCTCGTCGTCGCGTACGACCCCGCGTTCCACGAGCACCTCGACACGCTCTTCCCGCACGTCCCGGGCGTCCGCGAGAACCTCGACGGCGTCCCCGAGGTCCGTGACGGCATGGCGCGCGACAACGCCTACATCCAGGCGGGCTACCTCGTCGTCGGCCTGCGCGCGGCCGGGCTCGCCGCAGGCCCGATGAACGGCATGGACCGCGCCGCGATCGACGCCGAGTTCTTCGCCGACAACGGCTGGAAGTCGATGCTCGTCATCAACGTCGGCGTGGCCGACGGCGTCGGCACGCCGTACCCGCGCTCGCCGCGCCTCGCGGCCGAGCAGGCCATCGCGATCGTCTGAGCAGCGCGGCCCCGCGCCGCAGCACCACCGGCCGAGGCGGCGTCCCACCCGGGGCGCCGCCTCGCGGCGTCCGCGGGGTCGCGGTCCGTCAGGTCGCGGCGGGTCGCGCCGGGTCGTTCGACCACTGCGACCACGAGCCCGCGTAGAGCGCCGCCTCGACGCCGAGCGTCGCGAGGGCCGCGACCTCGTGCGCCGCGGTCACGCCCGAGCCGCAGTAGACGCCCACCGCCGGGGGCGCGCCGTGCGGCACTCCCAGACCCGCGAACCGCGCGCGCAGCGCGGCCGCGTCCAGGAACGTCCCGTCGGCGGCGAGGTTGTCGGTGGTCGGTGCGCTCACCGCGCCGGGGACGTGTCCCGCGCGCGGGTCGACAGGCTCGACCTCACCGCGGTAGCGCTCGGCCGCCCGCGCGTCGAGCAGCACGCCCGACGTCGCGAGGTCGGCCGCGCCGTCGGCGTCGAGGACCGGCATCCCGCCCGGGGTGACGACGACGTCGCCCGGCTCGGGCCGCACGTCGCCCGCGTCGACCGCGAGACCGGCGGCCTGCCAGGCGACGAGCCCGCCGTCGAGGATCCGCACGTCGTCGTGGCCGGCCCAGCGCAGCAGCCACCAGGCGCGCGCGGCGGACGTGCCGCCGACGGCGTCGTAGACGACGACCGGCCGGTCCGCGCGCACGCCCCAGCGTCGGGCCGCGGCCTGGAGGCCGGCGGGGTCGGGCAGCGGGTGGCGCCCCGCCGCGGGCGACGGCGGCGCGGCGAGCTCGGTCTCCAGGTCGACGTAGACGGCGCCCGGGACGTGCGCGGCGTGGTGCTGCTCGCGCCCGTCGGTGACGCCGAGCGCCCACCGCACGTCGAGCACGACGGGCGGGCGGTCGCCCGCGAGCGCCTCGGCCAGCACGGGCGCGGTGACGAGGACGCGCTCGCGCCGCGCGGCGTCGGGCCCGCGGTCGTCCGTGCCGAGGCCCGGGCTCCGCGGCACGGGCGCGGTCACGCGACGACGCCGGTCTCGGTCGCCGTGCCGTAGTCCGGTGTGTCCCGGTCGGGCGTCGTGGTCGCGCCGAGCTCGAGCCGCATCGTGTACGCGTCGACGTCCTCGGGCTGGTAGTAGCGCTTGCGGATCCCGAGCTGCTCGAACCCGTACTTCGCGTAGAGCGAGAGGGCCGGGTCGTTGTCGACCCGCACCTCGAGCAGCACCGCGCTCGCGCCCAGGTCGCGCGACCGCGCGATCAGCGCCTCCAGGAGCGCCGAGCCGACGCCCTGGTGCTGGAACGCGGGGTCGACCCCGAGGGTCATGACCTGCGTGACGTCGCCGTCGAACCACAGGCCTGCGTAGCCGACGACGGGCTGCGGGCCGGCGGCGTAGAGCCGCACGGGCTCCGCGGCGACGTACCAGCGGCCGAGGCCGGCGAGCTCGTCCGCGAGCATCCCGTACGTCCAGGCGCCGCGCCCGAACAGCTCGCGCTCGAGCTCGACCACGCGGTCGAGGTCGGCCGCCTTGAGGGGTCGCAGGCGGATCTCGTAGCGGCGCGCGCTCATCGGGACCCCTCGGGCGCCGGGGCGGGCGCGGCGTCGCTCACGCGCTTGCGTGCCGCGGCCTCGTGGACGTCGGGACGCCGCAGGTACAGCGGCTCGGTCGGCTGGTCCGCCCCCGCGGCCCTGCGCGCGATCGCGAGCCGCGCGAGGACCGCGGCGTCGGGCACCTGCGGCGCGTCGTCGGCGGCGTCGAGGGCGTCCGGGTAGAGCTCGCCGCCCTCCCCCACCACGACGGCGCCCGCGGCGTGCTCCGCGACCGCGGCCGCAGGCCCGACGTCGGGGCCGGCGACGGTCGCCAGGATCGGCACGGCGTGCGGGCCCTCGTGCGCGACGACCCGATAGCGCGCCCAGTACACCTCGCGGCGGCGCGCGTCGGTCGCGACCAGCAGCTCGTCGTCGGGTTCGAGACCGAGGTCGCTCACCGCCTGCGCGGCGATCGCGTCGAGGCTCGGGACGCCGAGCACGGGGATGCCGAGCGCGAAACCCAGCGCCCGGGCCGTGACGAGCCCGACCCGCAGTCCCGTGAAGGGTGCGGGGCCCGTGCCGACGGCGACGGCCGTGAGGTCGCTCCGGTCGACGCCCGCCTCGACGAGCGCCTCCTCCACGAGCGGGGCGAGCGCCTCGGCGTGCCGACGACGCTCAGGCGCGTCGCGGCGGGCGAGACGGGCGCCGTCGTCGGACACGACGGCGACGGTGACGGAGGCGGAGGTGTCGAGCGCGAGAACAGCCACGGCCCCAGCCTACGGCCGAGACCGCGAGGTGTTCCTCCGCGTCCAAGGTGCCCCACCGGGTGGAACGCCCCGGGCGCGACGGAAGACCTCGCGCGGGCTACCGGGTCAGCGCGGCGACGTCGAGGTCCGCCCATCGGGGGCCGACGCCGCGCACGGTCACGCGACGCGCGCCCGCCTCGGGCGCTACCTCGTCGTCGGACGCGGCCTCGTCGTCGGACGCGCCGCCGGGCACGACCCCGGTCGCGTCGCCGCGCGGGCGCTCGAGCACGAGCTCGAGCCGGTCGCCCGCGAGCGCCTCGACGAGACCGCTGCCCCACTCGACGACGGTCACCGACTCCTCCAGGCTCGAGTCGAGGTCGAGCGCGTCGACCTCGTCGAGAGAGCCGAGCCGGTAGGCGTCCACGTGCACGAGCGCCGGGCCGCCCACGAGCGACGGGTGCTCGCGCGCGACGATGAACGTGGGCGACGCGACCTGGCCGCGCACGCCGAGCCCGGCACCGATGCCCTGCGTGAGCGTCGTCTTCCCCGCGCCGAGGTCGCCCGTGAGGATCACGAGGTCGCCCGCGCGCAGGACGCCCGCGAGGGCGCGGCCGAACGCGCGGGTCGCGTCGGCATCGGGCAGCACGACGACGCCGTGCCCGGCGGCCGCGTCGGTGGAGGTCGAGGGGGTCGGGTCGTCGCTCATGCGCGGACCGTCCTTTCCGTGCTCTGCTGGCTCGGGTCGTGCGCGAGCAGCGCCCGCGCGCCGTCGTCGAGCACGTGGGTCCCCACGTGCTCGCGCGGCACGCGCGCGCCGAGGCGCGTCGTGATCTCGTAGCTGATGGTCCCGGCGGCCCGGGCCCAGTCCTCGGCGGTGGGGACGCCGTCGTGCTCGACGCCGTCGCCCGCGCCGAACAGCGTGACGACGTCGCCCGCGCGCTCGGCCGCGTCCGGGCCGAGGTCGAGCACGAGCTGGTCCATGCACACGCGTCCCGCGACGCGCAGGACCCGACCGCCGTCGCCGGGACGAGCGCCGACGAGGACCGGACCGCCGGGCGCCCCCGCGGGCCCGCCGCCCGAGGCGTGCCGCGGGATCCCGTCGCCGTAGCCGAGGGGGACGACGCCGAGCGTCGTGTCCTGCGGGGTCGTGTAGTGGTGCGAGTAGGAGACGCCGTGCCCGCCGGGCACGCGCTTGACCGTCGCGAGCCGCGCCTCGAGCGTCATCGCGGGGCGCAGCCCGTACCGGGATGGCGGCCCGAGCTGCGGCACGGGCGTCATCCCCCACACCGCGAGGCCGGGCCGCACGAGGTCGTAGTGCGTGCGCGGCGCGGTCAGCGTCGCGGCGGAGTTCGCGAGATGGCGCAGCTCGGGCGCGACGCCCGCGCGCTCGGCGAGGCGGACCGCCTCGTCGAGCACGTCGGCCTGCGCGACGACGCTCGGGTGCCCGGGCTCGTCCGCGAACGCGAGGTGCGACCACAGGCCGACGACCTGGACCGCGCCCTCGGCCTGGGCGCGCGCGACGGCGGCGAGCACGTCCGGCAGGTCGGCGGGCATGATCCCGTTCCGCCCCAGGCCCGTGTCGACCGCGAGGTGCACGCGGGCAGTCCGCCCGGCGGCCCGCGCTGCGGCGACGACCTCGTCGACCGCCCAGCGCGCGGCGAGCGACACGTCGACCTCCGCCTCCACGAGCGCGCGCAGCGGCGCGCCCGGCGGGTAGAGCCACGTGAGGACGCGCGCGCGGTCCACCGCGATCCCGGCGGCGCGCAGCGCGAGCGCCTCGCTCGGCTGCGCGGTGCCGAGCCACGTCGCGCCGCCCGCGAGCGCCCCCAGCGCGCTCGCCACGAGCCCGTGCCCGTAGGCGTCCGCCTTGACGACGGCCATCACCTGGGCCGTCGGCGCGTGGTCGGCCAGCGCCCGGACGTTGTCCCGGATCGCGGCGAGGTCGACGACGGCGCGAGCCGGGTAGGCGAGGGCCGGCTCGGCGGGGGGCCGGTGGGCGTGGTGGCTCGAAGAGCCGGCGGGTGTGCCGGCCGGGGTCGTGCGCTGGGTGTCGCTCACGAGGGACGATTCTCTCACCGTCGTCGCCCGGCGGGCGGGCGCGCCGGGTCGCGGTCGTCCGGGCCGCTCGGCGGGGTGCTACCGAACTCGACCCGGTACCGGGACGGGCTGGTCCCGAGCCGCGCACGGAAGTGGTGGCGCAGGGACTCCGCGGAGCCGAGGCCCGCGGCGTCTGCGACCCGGTCCACGGCGAGGTCGGTCGTCTCGAGGAGCTCGCGCGCCCGGTCGACGCGCTGGTCCAGCAGCCACCGCACCGGGCTGAGACCCGTGCGTGCGGCGAACCGGCGCGTGAAGGTGCGCCGTGACGTCCCGGCCGCGCGCGCCCACGAGTCCAGCGAGATCGGCTCGTCGAGGTGCGACCGCGCCCAGACCATCGCGAGCTCGACGGGGTCGGCGGTGTCCTCCGGGGGCACCGGGGCGGGGACGAACTGCGCCTGCCCGCCCGTGCGGTGTGGCGCGAGAACGAGCGCCCGCGCGACCCGGGCCGCGACTCGTGCCCCGTGGTCGCGGCGCACCAGGTGGAGGCAGCAGTCGAGCGCGGCCGCGGTGCCGGCGGACGTCACGACGTCCCCGTGGTCCACCCACAGGACGTCGCTGCGGACCGTGACGGCCGGGT
Organism: Cellulosimicrobium protaetiae; assembly: GCF_009708005.2. NCBI lineage: Bacteria > Bacillati > Actinomycetota > Actinomycetes > Micrococcales > Promicromonosporaceae > Cellulosimicrobium > Cellulosimicrobium protaetiae. The sequence continues at coordinate 3,831,572 of NZ_CP052757.1, forward strand.
GGTCCCGGCCGAGCCGCTCGGCCGCGCGCCAGTGCGTCACGACCTCCCGCCCGTCCGCCACACCGCTCGCCGCCACGAGGAACGCGCCCAGGCACAGCCCGACCACGCGGGCGCCTCGTGCGTGCGCGGCCCGCACCGCGGCCAGGAGCGCGGGTGGCGGCTCGACGTCGTGGTGCCAGCTCGGCAGCACGACGGTCGCCGCGTCCTCGATCGCCTCGAGCCCGTGGTCGACGTGGACAGCGAAGCCGGCCGACGTCGCGAGGCGACCGGGCGTCGGCGCGCACACCACGACGTCGTACGCGGCCCCGGCGAGGGCGTCGGAGCCGAGGACGAGGCCGGGGACGGCGAGGTGGAACGGGCTGATGCCGTCGAACGCGACGACGGCGACGCGCTCGGGTCGCCCGGCGGGCTCGCGGGCAGGCGCTCCGGTAGGTACTCGCGTGGGCGCTCCGGTGGCCGCCGAGGAGGGCACCACGACGCCGGCAGGGGCCAGGGCAGGCATGGCCCGATCCTACCGATCATCGCCCTGCGGGCCACTGTCCCGTCCCCGTCCCGCGCGGGAGGCTCGACCCATGACCACCGCACCGCACCCCGTTCCCCGGCCCGGCGAGCGCGCGCCCGCGACGCCCGGCGGGCTCACCCTGCTGCACGTCGGCGGGCCGGCGCTCCTGCTCCGCCTCGGCGGGCTGACGATCGTCTCCGACCCGGGCTTCGACACGCCCCGCGACTACCCGCGCCCCGGCGGCGGCACGACCACCCGCCTGGACGGCCCGGCCACGACTCCCGACGCGCTCGGCCCGCTCGACGTCGCGCTCGTCTCCCACGACCAGCACGTCGACAACCTCGACCTCAGCGGCCGGGCGCTCCTGCCCGACGTGCCGTGCGTCCTCACGACCCCCGCGGGCGCGGCGCGGCTCGAGCCCGACGTCCCGGGCGTCGTCGGGCTCGCGCCGTGGGAGTCGACGGCCGTGCCCCGACCCGACGGCGGCACGCTGCGCGTCACCGGCGTCCCCGCGCGCCACGGACCGGAAGGTGCCGAGCGCGTGCTCGGCGACGTCACCGGGTTCGTCCTCGACGGCGACGGCCTCCCCCGCGTCTACCTGTCCGGGGACAACGCCGCCCCCGGCCTCGTCGCGGAGATCCCCGACCGCGTCGGGCCCGTCGACGTCGCGATCGTCCACGCGGGCGCCGCGCGCGTCCCCGCGATCCTCGACGGCGCGGCGCTCACGCTCGACGGCGCGGGCGTGGTCGAGGTCGCGCGGCTCCTGCGGGCGCGCGTCGTCGTCCCGGTGCACGCCGAGGGGTGGGCGCACTTCAGCGAGTCGGTCGCCGACGTCGAGCGGGCGTTCGCGGCCGCCGGGCTGACCGACGTCCTGCGCGTCCCGACGCCCGGCGTCGCCCTCCGGCTGTGACGGCCCCGTGCGGCTCCCCGGGTCGGGCGCACCCGGCAAGGCGCCGCCCCGCCCTCACCAGGCGGCGAGCGTCCGGTCCGTCTCGAAGCGCCGCTCGCGCCCCGTGAGGGGGTCGACGAAGGCGAGCGACCGCGACACGAGCTGCAGCGGGCGCGTGTAGTCGTCCGGCGCGACGTCGTACGGCTCGGGGTAGAAGTTGTCGTGCAGGATCGGCACCCCGAGCCGCGCCATGTGCAGCCGGAGCTGGTGCGTCTTGCCGCTGTGCGGCTCCAGCCGGTAGCGCGCGAGACCGCGGGTCGCGTCCGCCTCGATCACGTCGACGCGGCTCTCCGCGTTGGGCTCACCGTCGACCTCCTCCGCGCGCATGACGCCGCGCCGCTTGACGATGCGGCTGCACACCGTCGCGGGCACGTCCAGCGCCGGGTCGAAGGGGGCGACCGCCTCGTACGTCTTGCGCACCTCGCGCCGCGCGAAGAGCTCCTGGTACGCGCCGCGCACCTGCGGGCGCAGCGTGAGCAGCAGGACGCCCGCGGTCACGCGGTCGAGCCGGTGGGCCGGGCTGAGGTCGGGCAGGTCGAGGTCGCGGCGCAGCCGCACGAGCACCGACCGCGCCACGTACGACCCTCGCGGGATCGTCGCGAGGAAGTGCGGCTTGTCGACGACGAGCAGGTCCCGGTCGCGGTGCAGCACGCGGACCTCGAACGGCACCTCGGGCTCGACCGGCGGGTCGCGGTAGAGGAACACGAAACCGCGCGGCTCGTACGGGGTGGTCGGGTCGACCGGACGGCCTCGGCCGTCCACGACCTCGCCCGCCGCCACCTTCTCGGCCAGGCGGTCCGCGTCGTCCGGGAAGCGGTGGCGCACGTAGTCGAGCGTGCGCGTGTACCGCGCGACGCTCTCGGCGTCGTGCGGCAGCACGAGGCGCGTCGGGTTGAGGCCGTCGCGCACGGGGAGGGGGACCACGCCACCACGGTACCGGCGCACCCCGGCCCGCGACCCTCACCTCCGCGACGCCCCGCCGCTCCCCACCGTCACGGCACCCCGCCCACCGCCGCCGTCCGCGCGGAACGTCGGCGCTCGGAGCACCCCCGGCGCTAGAACCCCTCGCTCCGTGCCGCGAGCAGCTCGGCGACGACGGCGGGCACAGCACCGGCGACGTCGAGCGCGGCGACCGGGCCGCCCGGGTTCGCCCGCTCCGCCGCGAGGCCGTGGACCACCGCGGCGACCGCCGCGAGCTCCGCGGCGAGACCCGGCTCGTGCACGACCCGCTCGGAATGCGCGGCGAGCACCGTGCCGAGGATCCCCGCGAGCACGTCGCCCGCGCCCGCCGTCGCGAGCCACGCGGGCGCGTCGGACTGTGACCACGCGCCCTCCGGCCCGACGACGACGGTCGCCGACCCCTTGAGCAGCACCGTCGCCCCGGTGGCCGCGTGCGCGCGCCGCGCCCACCGCAGCGGCTCCGCCTCGACGTCGGCGCGCGTCACGTCGTCGCCGCGCGACCGCAGCAGCGTCGCGAGCTCGCCGGCGTGCGGGGTGAGGACGGCCGACGGCGGGCACCGCTCGGGCAGCAGCGACAGCGCCCCGGCGTCGACCACCACGGGCACGCGCGGCCCCGCGACGTCCGCGGCGAGCTCTCCGGTGGCGGCGGCGAGCGCGGAGCCGATGCGGTCGTGCTGGCCGCCGTCGCCCGCCGGCTCGTCGTCGGGGCCCGGCACGGGCGGCACGCCGGGTCCGAGCACCCAGGACTGCACGCGGCCCGCGGCGGGCACCACCTCGGGCCGGGCGGCGAGCACCGCGCGCGTGACGTCGTCCGGTCCGCGGAAGCGGACCATCCCCGCGCCCGCGCGAACGGCGGCGCTCGTCACGAGCACCGCGGCGCCCGGGTAGGTCGACGTGCCCGCGACGACGCCGACGACGCCGCGCGTGTACTTGTGGTCGGTCGGTCCCGGCACGACCCACCGCGCCGCGACGTCCGCGGGCTCGAGGCGTCGGACGACGGGCCGCGCGGCGTCCCCGTCCTCGCTCCGCACGCGGTCGGCGAGGCGCAGCCCGATGTCGACGACCGCGCCGCGCCCCGCGAGGTGCGTCGCGGGCGGCAGCAGGAGGCCGGGCTTCGCCGCTCCGAACGTCACCGTGCGGTCCGCCCGCAGTACGGGCCCGGGCACGGTGCCGTCGTCGACGCCGATGCCGCTCGGCGCGTCCACCGCGACGACCCAGGGGCGACCGCGCCCCCCGGACCCGGCACGGAGCTCGATGCCCGGCCCGGGCCGACCGTCGAGCCCGGCGCGCCCGTCGAGCCCGGCGCGCGCGCCGTCGTCGAGCACGGCGGAGACGCGCGCCACGAGGTCCCCCGCGACGCCGCGGAGCGGACCCCGGGACCCGATGCCGACGAGACCGTCCAGCACGACGTCGGCCCGCGCGACCTGCGAAGCGACCCGGTCGGCGACGTGCGCGTCCAGATGGTCGTGCGGCCGGTCCGCGCGGCTCGCGTCGTCGGGGCTGCCGACCAGCACCTCGACGCGCCCGCCCGCGTCCCGGAGCGCCGCGAGCCCGCCCGGGTGCGCGTGCTCACCGGTCAGGACGGCCAGCACCTCGACGCCCCGGCGCGCGAGGTACGCGCCCGCGTGGAGCGTGTCACCGCCGTTGTTGCCCGACCCCACGAGCAGGACCGCCCGGGCGCCCGTGACGCGCCCGTCCCGACGACCGCCGTCGGGCAGGGCGACCGACCGTCGTCGCGCGAGGTCGCGCGCGACGACGGTCGCGAGCGCGAAAGCGGCACGCTCCATGAGCGGGGCGCCCGCCGCGAGCAGGGGTTCCTCGGCGGCACGCACGTCGGCGACGGACCAGGCTTCGATCATGACCTCATCCTGCCCACCGCGGGGACTCGTCGCCTGCCCGGCGCCCGCCCGCGGCGGCTCGGCGACCGGGACGGCACCCACACCGTCGGGGTCGTCCGGGCGAGGAGACCGAGGGACGAGACGGACGACGCGACGGGCTGCGGGCTCCGCCTGCCCGCATAGGGTGACGACCATGCGATTCGGACTCTTCATCCCCCAGGGCTGGCGCTACGACCTCGTCGACGTCGCGCCCGCGGACCACTGGAAGACGATGCTCTCGCTCCTCCACTACGCCGACAACGCCGCGGCGGGCGAGCCGCTGCCGGGCGGCGAGTTCGCGTGGGACGGCGTGTGGGTCTACGACCACTTCCACACCACCCCGACCCCGAGCACGGAGGCGACGCACGAGGCGTGGACGCTCTTGGCGGCGTTCGCAGCGGCGTCGCAGCGCGTCCGACTCGGCCAGATGTGCACGTGCATGGCGTACCGGGACCCGACGTACCTGGCGAAGGTCGCCGCGACCGTCGACCACGTCTCCGGCGGGCGGCTCGAGATGGGCATCGGCGCGGGCTGGTACGAGCACGAGTGGCGCGCCTACGGGTACGGGTTCCCGAGCGCGGGCGAGCGCCTGCGCGCGCTCGACGAGGGCGTCCAGATCATGTCCCGCATGTGGCGGACCGGGTCGTCGGGCACGTTCGACGGCGAGCGCTACCAGGTGGACGGCGCGCTCTGCTACCCGCAGCCGCTGCAGCGCGTCGCCGTGGACGGCGAGGGTGCCCGCCCGAGCATCCCGCTGTGGATCGCGGGCGGCGGCGAGAAGAAGACCCTGCGGATCGCCGCGCAGCACGCGCAGTACACCAACTTCGACGGCTCTCCCGAGGGCTTCGCGCACAAGTCGGCGGTGCTCGAGGAGCACTGCCGCGACCTCGGCCGCGACTTCGGCGAGATCACGCGGTCGGCCAACTACAACGTCGTCGTCGGCGAGACCGAGCGGGACGTCGCGGACCGGCTCGCCCGGATCGAGGACCACGCCCGCCGGTACTTCCCGGAGAAGGCCGACGACAACGTCGCGACGTGGCGCAACGGCCCCCTCGTCGGGACGCCGGAACAGATCGTCGAGACGCTCACGGGCCTGCGCGACCAGGGCCTCGGCTACGCGATCGGCTACTTCCCCTTCGCCGCGACCGACCGCGACCAGCTCGACCTCTTCCAGCGCCAGGTCATCCCGGCCATCCAGTCCTGACCGCCGTACCTTGCGGGCATGAAGAGGGCCCGGTTCTCGGCCGAGAACCGGGCCCTTTTCATGCCCACAGCACGCGGCAGTCGGTCAGCCCTCGGCGACGACTATGGCCGACGCGATGCCCGCGTCGTGGGAGATGCTCAGGTGCCAGGCCGTGATGCCGAGCGCGTCCGCGCGCGCCGCGACCGTGCCCGTGATCTCGACCTCCGGCGGGCCGCCGACGACCCGGTGCACCGTCGCGTCGTGCCAGCGCATGCCCGCGGGAGCCCCCAGCGCCTTGGCGATGGCCTCCTTCGCGGCGAACCGCGCGGCGAGCGACGCCGGCGGGAGGTCGCGCTCGGCGGGCGTGAACAGCTTCTCGCGGAGCCGGGGCGTCCGCTCGAGGGTCTCCATGAACCGGGCGACGTCCACGACGTCGATCCCCACGCCCTTGATCATGCGCCCACCCTACGGCCGGACGCCCGCCCCACCGTCCCCGGACCAGGCGATCCCGCCACCACGAGCAGGTGGTCCTGGCTCGTCCGGGAGACCGGACGAACCAGGACCACCTGGTCGGCGAGCGGCGGGGTCGGGAGACGGCTACTCGACCGTGACCGACTTCGCGAGGTTGCGCGGCTGGTCGACGTCGAGGCCCTTGGCCGTCGCGAGCGCCATCGCGAAGATCTGCAGCGGCACGACGGCCAGCAGCGGCGAGAGCAACGTGGCCGACTCGGGGATCCAGAAGATCTCGTCCGCGTAGGGGCGCACGGCGTCGTCCCCGTCCTCGGCGATGACGAGCGTCCGCGCACCGCGGGCCCGGATCTCCTGGATGTTCGAGATGACCTTCGAGTGCAGGCCCTCGCGGCCCTTCGGCGACGGCACGACGACGAACACCGGCTGGCCCTCGTCGATGAGCGCGATCGGCCCGTGCTTGAGCTCGCCCGCCGCGAAGCCCTCGGCATGGATGTACGCGAGCTCCTTGAGCTTGAGCGCGCCCTCGAGCGCGACCGGGAACCCGACGTGCCGGCCGAGGAACAGCACGGACTTCGCGTCCTTCATGGACCGGGCGGTCGCGCGCACGTACTCGCCGCGCTCGATGACCGTCTGGATCTTGCGCGGCATGTCGCGCAGGTCCTCGAGGATCGCCGAGATCTCGTCGGGGAACTTGTTCCCGCGCAGCTGCGCCAGGTAGAGCCCCAGCAGGTAGGCGGCGGTGATCTGCGAGAGGAACGCCTTGGTCGACGCGACCGCGATCTCCGGGCCGGCGTGCGTGTAGAGCACGGCGTCGGACTCGCGCGGGATGGTCGACCCGTGCGTGTTGACGATCGAGATGACCTTGGCGCCCTGCTCGCGCGCGTGGCGCACGGCCATGAGCGTGTCCATCGTCTCGCCGGACTGGGTCACGGCGACGACGAGCGTCTTCTCGTCGACGATCGGGTCGCGGTAGCGGAACTCGTGCGCGAGCTCGACCTCGACCGGGATGCGGCACCAGTGCTCGATCGCGTACTTCGCGACGTGGCCCGAGTACGCGGCGGTCCCGCACGCGACGACGATGATCTTGTCGACCGAGCGGAGCACGGCCTCGTCGATGCGCAGGTCGTCGAGCACGAGCTTGCCCGACGGGTCCGTCCGGCCGAGCAGGGTGTCCGCGACCGCGTGGGGCTGGTCGTGGATCTCCTTGTCCATGAAGGACGAGAAGCCGCCCTTCTCCGCGGCGGCCGCGTCCCAGTCGACCGTGTACCGCTTGGCCTCGGCGGGGTTCCCGTCGAAGTCGCTCACCTCGACCGACGTCGGGGTGATCGTGACGATCTGGTCCTGCCCGAGCTCGAGCGCCTCCTTGGTGTGGGAGATGAACGCCGCGACGTCGGAGCCGAGGAAGTTCTCCCCCTCGCCGAGCCCGACCACGAGGGGCGAGTCGTGCCGCGCGCCCACGACCGTGTCGGGCGAGTCGGCGTGCACGGCGAGGAGCGTGAACGTGCCCTCGAGCCGGCGCGCGACCTGGCCCATGGCGAGCGTGAGGTCCTTGGTCTCGCGGTAGGCACGGGCCAGGAGCTGCGCCGCGACCTCGGTGTCCGTCTCGGACCGGAAGAGCACGCCCTCGGCGAGCAGCTCGGACTTGAGCGTCGCGAAGTTCTCGACGATCCCGTTGTGGATCACGGCGAGGCGGTCGTCGTCCGCGAGGTGCGGGTGCGCGTTCGTGTCGGTGGGGCCGCCGTGCGTCGCCCACCGCGTGTGGCCGATCGACGCGGTCGCGGCGGGCAGCGGGTGCAGGTCGATCTCCTCGACCAGGTTCGCGAGCTTGCCCGACTTCTTCGCGAACGCGACGGCCTCGACCCCGGGCGCGACGAGCGCGACCCCGGCCGAGTCGTAGCCGCGGTACTCGAGCCGTCCGAGTCCTTCGAGAGCGACGTCGAGGGGTCGCCCCGAGGCCTCTCCGACCATGGTTCCAGGGCCTACGTAGCCCACGATTCCGCACATGGTGATCGAGTCTATCCACGGTGCGACCGGCCTCGGGAGCGGCGAGATTCCGCGGGTTTTGGTGACCACCGCTGCCATATTCGGGAGGGGCTCGACCGGGCTCGCGGCACGACCGGCCCGCACGATCCGGCAGAATCGCCGGGTGGACAGTTCTCCCCGTCCGACCGACACGACCGGGCCGACCGGGCTCACGACCGACGCCGCGGACCGCGCGACGAGCACGGAGCCCGACCCGTCCGACCTCCTCCCGGCCCGGCTCGCCGCGCCGTCCGCGTCGCCGTACGTCGACCTCGACCGGGCGGTGTGGAGCCGCCTGTCGGAGTCGACGCCGCTGCCGCTGACGGACGACGACGTCACCCGGCTGCGCGGGCTCGGCGACCCGATCGACCTCGCGGAGGTCGACGCCGTCTACCGCCCGCTGTCGCGCCTGCTCAACCTCTACGTGACCGCGACGTCCGGGCTGCACGAGGCGACGTCGACGTTCCTCCGCGAGGACACGGGCAACACGCCGTACGTCATCGGCGTCGCGGGGTCGGTGGCCGTGGGCAAGTCCACGACGGCGCGCGTGCTGCGCGAGATGCTGGCCCGCTGGCCCGAGACGCCGCGCGTCGAGCTCATCACGACCGACGGGTTCCTCTACCCCAACGCGGAGCTCGCGCGCCGCGGGCTCATGGAGCGCAAGGGCTTCCCCGAGTCCTACGACCGGCGCGCGCTCATCCGGTTCCTGTCCCGGGTCAAGGCGGGCCACGCCGAGGTCCGGGCCCCCGTCTACGACCACCTCACGTACGACATCGTCCCGGGGGCCGAGACGGTCGTGCGCAAGCCGGACGTCCTGGTCGTCGAGGGCCTGAACGTCCTGCAGCCGGCGCGCCCGAGCGCGCACGACGAGTCCACGGTCGCGGTGTCCGACTTCTTCGACTTCTCGATCTACGTCGACGCCCGCACCCGCAACATCCGGCAGTGGTACGTCGACCGGTTCCTCGCCCTGCGCCGCACCGCGTTCGCGCGCCCCGAGTCGTACTTCCGCCGCTACGCGGACCTCACGGACGAGCAGGCGGTCGAGAAGGCGAAGTCGATCTGGGACTCGATCAACGCACCGAACCTCGAGCAGAACATCCTGCCGACGCGCGGGCGGGCGACCCTCGTCCTCACGAAGGGCTCGGACCACTCGGTCCAGCGCGTCCGGCTGCGCAAGCTCTGACCCAGCGGGCCCCCGGGGGGCCGCGGCCCGCCCCCTCAGGACGCGCGCGGGGTGGCGCCGGGCCGCTCCGAGGCGGTCGCTCCCGGCGCCCCCGACGACGGCGCACCCGGCGGCTCGGACGTGCTCGGCCCCGGCGCGGCGGACGACGTCGGGACGGCCCCCGCGTCCGGAGACGTCCCGGCCGCGGCACCCGCGTCCGGGACGGCGGGCGTCGTGGCCGCCGCCGTCGGCAGCTCCCCCTTGCGACGTCCCCGCATCATGAGGACGCGGTCGATGACGAACCCGGAGGCGATCCCCAGCACGACCCCGACGACCATGGCGAGCAGCGGCTCGTGCCCCAGCCACTGCGCGGCCGCGTAGCCGATGAGGACGGAGTACACCGCCCACGTCACGGCCGCGATGCCGGAGAACGCCATGAAGCGGCGGCGGGGGTAGCCCACCGCCCCGGCGGTCATGTTGACGGCGACCCGGCCGACGGGGATGTAGCGGGCCGCGAGGATGAACGACGCCCCGCGGTGGGCGAGCGCGCGCTCCGCCCACGCGACGGCCTTGCGCCCCCGCGGGGTGCGCAGGAACCGCACGCGGTCCGTGCCGATCGCCCGCCCGATCGCGAAGGCGATCTGGTCGCCGGTCCAGGCCCCGGCCGCGGCGACCAGGAGCACGAGGAGCAGGTTGGGCTCGCCGGTCGCGTGCGCGGACACGGCGAGCGTGATGACGACGGACTCGCTGGGGATGGGCGGGAAGAAACCGTCGATCGTCGCGAAGCCGAACAGCGCGGGGTAGATCCACGCGGACGCCGCGAGGGCGAGAATCCAGGTCTCCAGATTCTCCAGGAAGGTCGAGACGGCCTCGGTCAACGGCGTCCTCGTTCGTCGGCTGGCGGGGAGGCCAGGCAGGTGGCGGCGGCAGGTCGGTCGTCCTGCACCAGGACAAGCCTACGGAGCGCGAGGACGTCGACCATCAGGGAAACCCCCGGTTCACCCCCGAGGATTCCCGCGCAGCGGACGCTGCGCCCGGTGACGAGTCTCCCGGGGGTGAGCGCGCGGCGTCGTCATCCCGACGAACGACTTCGCCCGACGAGGGCGTACGTCGTGAGGACCAGGCCCTCCACCTGCTCAGCCGTCACGGCGGCGCGGGTGCCGCGTGCTGCGCAGCGGCTCGGCGGTGCGCGGGTCCTGCGGCCACGCGTGCTTGGGGTAGCGGCCGCGCAGCTCGGCCCGCACCTGCGGGTAGCCCTGCACCCAGAACGAGGCCAGGTCGGCCGTGACCGCGGCAGGTCGACCCGCCGGGGACAGCAGGTGCAGCAGCACGGGCACGCGTCCGTCGGCGACCCGGGGCGTGCTCGCCCAGCCGAACGTCTCCTGGAGCCGGACCGCGAGCACGGGCTGGTCCTGGTCGTAGGCCACCGCCACGCGCGACCCGCTCGGGACCTCGATCCGCTCGGGCGCGAGCGCGTCGAGCCGAGCAGCCTCCGGCCACGGCAGCAGGCGGCGCAGCGCGCCCGCGAGGTCGGTGCTCTTCCCTCGTGCGACGGCGGGGACGTCGGGGCCCAGCCAGGCGTCCAGGCCGTCCAGGAGCGCGTCGTCGCCGACGTCGGGCCACGGGTCGCCCAGCACGCGGTGCAGGAAGCGCAGGCGGTCCCGCAGCCGGAGCGCGCCGTCCGACCACGCGAGGCTCGCGAGGCCGTCCCGGCGCAGCCCGTCGCGCACGGTCGCGAGCACCAGGTCCGCGGGCGGGTCGCGCCACGGCTCGCGCACGAGCTCGATCGCGCCGAGCGACGTCACCCGCGTGGCGCGCACGCGCCCGCCGGACCACTCGGCGACACCGGACGACCGCAGCTCGGGTGCGGCGGCGGCGCGCGCCGTCGCCTCGTCGACCGGTGCGGCGGACCGCACGACGGCGTCCGCCCGGCCCGCCGCGCGGTCCACGTCCGCGACCGCGAGCCACGGCGCGCCCTGCAGCGGCGAGCCCGGGGGCAGTCGCGCGCCCGCCCCCGAGACGAGGAGGTACGTCTCGCCGCCCGGGCGCAGGCGGGCCAGGCGGTCCGGGTGGGCGAGCGCGACGACGTGCCCGACGGCGACGTCGTCGGTGAGCCGGTCGTGCGCGGCCGGGCCCGGGGTCGCGGTCGGGTGCGCCGCGGCGGCGCGCGCGACCCGTTCGAGCCGGTCCCGCTGCGCCGCCCAGGTACCCGAGCCCGGACCACCGCGGCGCAGCGCACGCAGCGCGGCCGGCAGGTCGGCGCCCGGCACGCGCACGTCCTCCGTGAGCAGCGCCACGACCTCCGCCGCGCGCCGCGCGCCGACCTCGGGGGCGGCGTCGAGCAGCGCCCGGGCGCGGCGCGGGTCGGCGGGGACGTCGGCGATGCGGCGCCCGAGCGGCGTCACCCCGTCCGGCCCGACGGCGCCCAGCCCGTGCAGCACCTCGCGCGCCGCGGTCCAGGCGGCCGCGGGCGGCGGGTCCAGCAGCGCGAGGCCCGAGCCGTCGGGACTGCCCCAGCACGCGAGCTCGAGCGCGAAGCCCGTGAGGTCCGCGGTGCGGATCTCGGGCTCCGGGTGCCGTGCGAGGCGCGCGTGGTCGCCCTCCGACCAGCACCGGTACACCGCTCCCGGCCCCTCGCGCCCGGCGCGCCCCGCACGCTGCTCGGCACCGGCCCGGCTGACCGCGACGGTCACGAGGCCGGGCAGCCCTCGGCGGACGTCCGTGCGCGGCTCGCGGGCGAGCCCGGCGTCCACGACGACCCGGACCCCCGGCACGGTGAGCGACGACTCCGCGACCGCGGTCGAGACCACGACACGGCGCCGTGGGCCGGGCTCGAGCGCGCGGTCCTGCTCGTGCGAGGGCAGCCGGCCGTGCAGCGGGCGCACGTCGACGTCCGCCGAGCCGCGTCCGAGCCGGCTCGACACGACGTCGACCTCGCGCGCGCCCGGGACGAACACCAGGACGTCGCCGTCCCGCTCGCGCAGCGCACGATGCGTCGTGGCGACCACGTGGTCGAGCAGCGCGTCCGAGGTGCCCCGGGCGTCGGTACGCGGACCGGGCGCGGGGCACCAGACGACGTCGACCGGGTGCAGCCCGCCCTCGACCTGGACCACGGGGACCGGTCCTGCGCCCCCGCCGAGCGCTCGGGCCGTCCGCCCCGCCTCGACCGTCGCGGACATCGCGACGAGCGCGAGGTCGTCGCGCAGGTTCTCGCGCACGTCCGCCAGGAGCGCGAGCGCGAGGTCGTCGTCCAGGTGACGCTCGTGCACCTCGTCGAGCACGACGCCCGCCACGCCCGGCAGCTCGGGGTCGCGCTGGAGCCGGCGGACGAGAGTGCCCGTGGTGACGACCTCCACCCGGGTGCGCCTCGACGTCCGCGACTCGCCCCGCACGGTGTAGCCGACGGTTCCCCCGAGGTCCTCCCCGAGCAGGGACGCGAGCCGGCGTGCCGCCGCCCGGGCCGCGAGACGCCGCGGCTGGGTCACGACGACCCGACCGTCCCGGGCGCCCTCCAGGGCGGCCGCGAGCGCCGGCGGGACGAGCGTCGTCTTGCCGGTCCCGGGAGGCGCCTGCACGACGACGGCCCCCACCGCGTGCACGGCGGAGACCACGTCGGTCAGGTGGCGCCCCACCGGCAGGTCGGGCGGCGCGGCGAGGAGTCGGGTGAGCGGATCCACCCCGGTAGTCTCGCGCGGCGGACCGCACGGGCCGAACGGCGGGCCGGCCGCCGGGACCGCGACCGGTCCTAGCGAGCCCCGCCCGGGAGCCGCGCGACCCCGAGCGTGGACGCGAGGGTGCGCAGGTCGGCCGCGTCGACGTAGAGCTCGCCGCGCAGGTGGTCGGTCTCGTGCTGGACGATCCTGGCCGGCCAGCCGGTCAGCACGTCGTCGAAGGGCTCGCCCGCCTCGTCCTGCCCGGTGAGGCGCACCGAGCGGGCGCGCGTCCGCTCCGCCTGCCAGCCGTGCACGGAGAGGCACCCCTCGAAGAACGTCCGCGTCTCGTCGCCGACGGCCTCGTACCGGGGGTTGACGAGCACCCGGAACGCCAGCGGGGGACGCTCGCGCTCGTCGTCCACGTCGGGCGTGCCCGGGTCCTCGACGACGGCGACCGCCAGGCCGATCCCGACCTGCGGCGCCGCGAGGCCCACCCCGGGAGCGGCGTGCATCGTCGCGCGCATCGCGTCGAGGAAGCGCGGCAGCACGTCGCCGAGCTGCCCCGCGTAGGGCACGGCCGGCGTGCGCAGCACCGGGTGCCCGGCCTGCACGATCGGGAGGACGCCGTCGTCGTACGTGTCGAGGAGCGCGACCACGTGCGCGCGCAGCGCGTCGTCGACCCCCTGCCGCACGCCCGTCGTCTCCCGGTCGGTCGTCGGTCCCGTCGCGCTCACAGCGCGAGCCGGTCCCGCACGACGCCCGCGAGCCGCGCCGCGACCGCGTCGGCCTGCTGCTGCGTCGCCGCCTCGACCATGACGCGGACGAGCGGCTCGGTGCCCGACGGGCGCAGCAGGACGCGACCCGTCTCGCCGAGGGTCCGCTCCGCGTCCGCGACGGCGGCCTGGAGCTCCTCGTCGCTCGACGCACGCGCCTTGTCCACGCCGGGGACGTTGAGGAGCGTCTGCGGGAGCCGCTGCACGACGCCCGCCAGGTCGGCGAGCTTCTGACCGGTCGCCCGCACGCGCGCCGCGAGCTGGAGGGCCGTGAGCACGCCGTCGCCCGTGGTCGCGTAACGCGACAGCACGATGTGCCCCGACTGCTCGCCCCCGAGGCCGTAGCCGTGCGCCCGCATCTCCTCCAGGACGTACCGGTCGCCGACGGCCGTCTGGACGGTCGAGATGCCCGCGTCGCGCATCGCGAGGAGGAGGCCGAGGTTGCTCATGACCGTGACGACGAGCGTGTCGTGCGGGAGCGCGCCCTCCTCCTTCAGCGCGAGCGCGAGGACGCCCATGATCTGGTCCCCGTCGACGACCGTCCCGCCGTGGTCGACCGCGACGCACCGGTCGGCGTCGCCGTCGAACGCGACGCCGAAGTCCGCCTCGGACGCCACCACGACGGCCTGGAGCTGCTCCGGGTGGTTCGAGCCGCACGCGGCGTTGATGTTGCGGCCGTCGGGGCTCGCGTTGATGACGACGACGTCGGCGCCGGCCGCGCGCAGGGCCGCGGGGCCGACGTCGCTCGCGGCGCCGTTCGCGCAGTCGACCGCGATCCGCAGGCCCGCGAGCGGCTTGTGGTCCTCGTCGGCCCCGATGCTCGCCATGAGGTGCTCGACGTACGCGCCGCCGGCGCGCCCCGAGTCCGGGGAGATCCGGCCCACCGAGCCGTGCGTGGGCCGCTCCCACTCCTGCCCGATCAGGCTCTCGATCCGGTCCTCGACCGCGTCGTCGAGCTTGACCCCGCCGCGCGCGAGGAACTTGATCCCGTTGTCCTGCATCGGGTTGTGGGAGGCCGAGATCACGACGCCGAAGTCGACGTCCATGGTGCTCGTCAGGTACGCGACGGCGGGCGTCGGGAGTACGCCCACGTCCTTCACGTCGACGCCCGCGCTCGCGAGACCCGCGATGAGCGCCGCGCCCAGGAACTCGCCCGAGACCCGCGTGTCGCGACCCACGACCGCGCGCGGACGGTGCCCCTCCTCCTGCCCGCTCCCGAGCACGCGCGCCGCCGCGACGCCGAGGTCGAGCGCGAGCTCGCCCGTCACGTTGCCGTTCGCCAGCCCGCGCACCCCGTCGGTGCCGAAAAGCCGTCCCATGGAAAGTCCTTCCTCGACCGGCCGTACGTCGACCGTACGACCGCCTGCCCTGCCCCGCCCTCGGCGGGCTTGGTCACCGTCCCTCACAAACGACGTCGGCCCCGGTGGACGAGGTCCACCGGGGCCGACGAGCGCACAGCGCAGGATCAGCGCTTGGAGTACTGCGGTGCCTTACGAGCCTTCTTGAGACCGGCCTTCTTGCGCTCGACGACGCGGGCGTCGCGAGTGAGGAAGCCGGCCTTCTTCAGCGCGGGGCGGTTGTGCTCGGCGTCGATCTCGTTGAGCGCACGAGCGATGCCGAGGCGCAGCGCACCGGCCTGGCCGGACGTGCCACCGCCGCTGATGCGGGCGACGACGTCGAAGCGACCCTCGACGTCGACCAGCTTCAGCGGGGAGTTCACGAGCTGCTGGTGGACCTTGTTCGGGAAGTAGTCCTCGAGCGTGCGCCCGTTGATCTTCCACTGCCCGGTGCCGGGGACGAGGCGCACGCGCGCCACGGCCTCCTTGCGGCGGCCCAGGGCCTGGCCGGGGGCGGTGATGCTCTGGCCGCGGCCCGTGGGGGCGGCGGACTCGGAGGTGTAGGTGCTGGGCGTCTCGTCGCCCAGGGTGTCGGTGTCGACGGTGGTCTCGGCCACGGGTGTGTCCTCGCGTCTCTCTGTGCGCATCGCCTGGGCGGCGATTACTGCGCGACCTGGGTGATCTCGAACGGCTTCGGCTGCTGCGCGGCGTGCGGGTGCTCGGCACCCGCGTAGACCTTGAGCTTGCCGAACTGGGCACGACCGAGGGTCGTCTTCGGGAGCATGCCGCGCACGGCCCGCTCCACAGCACGCTCGGGGTGCTTGTCGAGCAGGTCGCCGTAGGCGACGGCACGCAGACCACCCGGGTAGCCGGAGTGGTTGTAGGCCATCTTCTGCTCGCGCTTGTTGCCGCTCAGGGCGACCTTGCCGGCGTTGATGACGATGACGAAGTCACCGCCGTCGACGTGCGGAGCGAAGGTCGGCTTGTGCTTGCCGCGCAGCAGGGTGGCCACGTGGGTGGCCAGGCGGCCCAGGACGACGTCGGTCGCGTCGATGACGTACCAGTCGCGCTGGACGTCGCCGGGCTTCGGGGTGTACGTACGCACGGTCGTAGCCTTCGTTTCTGTCTCAGGATGTCTTCTTCGGCCGCTGAAGCGTGCGGCCGAGAGGGCAGGTCGTTGCGCGGCGGGCTCGGTCGACACCCGCTCCTTGGCCGGCAGCGAGTGGGCGCGCTAGCGACACGGGCGTCGTGAGATGAGCACAACGACTCACCAGACTACCCGCGGGGCAGGCCACCGGTCAAAGCGGCGGAGCTGGTAGGCGGGCTGGTAGGCAGGCCGGTGGCCGGGCGCTCGACGACGCACGTCTCGCACCGCGTCGAGCGCGCGACGTGCACGCAGTCCGGGCAGTACAGGCGCAGCGTCCGGCAGCTCGGGTCGGCGCAGTTCTCGTACTTCGCGGTGGCCGCCCCGCAGCCCGTGCACGCGCCGAGCGGGGTCGACCCCGGGCCGAGGTCGACGTGCATGCGCTCGTCGAACACGTAGAGCGAGCCCTCCCACAGCCCCTGCGACCCGAACGCCTCCCCGTACCGCACGACGCCGCCGTCGAGCTGGTACACCTCCTCGAAACCGCGTGCGGTCAGGAGCGCCGACAGCACCTCGCACCGCACGCCCCCGGTGCAGTACGTCACGACGGGCCGCTGCTTGAGGTCGTCGTAGCGGCCCGAGTCGATCTCGGCGACGAAGTCGCGGGTCGTGGCGACGTCCGGGACCACCGCGCCGCGGAACCGACCGATCTCCGCCTCGAACGCGTTGCGGCCGTCGAACATCACGACGTCGTCGCCGCGCTCCGCCACGAGGTCGTGCAGCGCCTGCGGGCTCAGCCGCGCCCCACCACCGACGACGCCGCTCTCGTCGACCACGACCTCGTCGGGGACGCCGAACGCCACGAGCTCAGGACGCACCTTCACGGACAGGCGCGGGAAGTCCCGGCCCGTGCCGTCGGACCACTTGACGTCGATCCCCTCGAACCCGGGGTACTGCCGCGTGGTCTTCACGTACTGCTTGAGGTCCTCGACCGTCCCGCCGAGCGTCGCGTTGATCCCGTGCTCGGCGACGATCACGCGCCCCGTGAGGTTCCACCGCTCCCCCAGCGCCCGCTGCCAGAGCTGCACCGCGCGGGGGTCGGGCAGCGGCGTGAAGGCGTAGAAGAGCACGATCTTGTGGACGGCCATGCCCACCAGGATAGGGACGGCGGCACCCGCCCCGGCACGCGGCGGCTACCGCACCCGCTGCACGCGCTCGACCTCCCACACCGGCTCGGGCGCCTCGACGACCTCCCCGTCGCCGCGGAACACCAGGTAGCGGTCGAACCCGCGCGCGAACCACCGGTCGTGCGTCACCGCGAGCACCGTGCCCTGGAACGCCGCGAGGCCGGCCTCGAGCGCCTCCGCCGAGTGCAGGTCGAGGTTGTCCGTCGGCTCGTCGAGCAGCAGCAGGGTCGCGCCGTCGAGCTCGAGCAGGAGGATCTGGAACCGCGCCTGCTGCCCGCCCGACAGGGTCTCGAAGCGCTGCTCCGCCTGGCCGACCAGCTCGTACCGGTCGAGCGCGCGGCTCGCGCCCTCGCGGCCCATGCCGGCCCGGTGCCCGTCGCCGCGATGGAGGATCTCCAGGAGCGTCCTCCCGCGCAGCTCCGGGTGGTCGTGGTTCTGGGCGAACCAGCCCGGCCGCACGCGCGAGCCGAGCACGGCGCGGCCCGTGTGCGCCACCGGGTCGGGTCGCACGCCGTCGGACGTCGCGGCGTCGGGCACCACCCCGGGCTCCGGGTCGGTGCCGCCCGCGGCGAGGAGGCGCAGGAAGTGCGACTTGCCCGACCCGTTGGAGCCCAGCACCGCGACGCGCTCCCCGAAGAACACCTCGAGGTCGAACGGCCGCATGAGCCCGGTGAGCTCGAGCTCGTGGCACGTCACGGCGCGCTTCGCCGTGCGGCCGCCCGTGAGCCGCACCGAGACACGCTGCTCGCGCGCTAGCACCTCGGGGCGCCCCGCCTCCTCGAACTTGCGCAGGCGCGTGCGCGCCGCCTGGTACCGGCTCGCGAGCCCGTCGTTGAAGGCCGCCTTGGTCTTGAGGGTGAGCACGAGCTCGCGGAGCTTGGCGTGCTCCTCGTCCCACCGCCGCGCGAGCTCGGCGAGCCGGTCGCGGCGGTCGGCGCGCGCCTGCGCGTACGTCGCGATCCCGCCGCCGTGCACCCAGACCGTGCCGCCGCCCGGCGTCGGCTCGAGCGTCGCGACCTGCGTCGCCGTGCGGGACAGCAGCTCGCGGTCGTGCGAGACGTAGAGGACCGTCTTGGGCGACGCGACCAGCCGCTCCTCGAGCCAGCGCTTGGTCGGCACGTCGAGGTGGTTGTCCGGCTCGTCGAGCAGCAGGACCTCCTCGGGCCCGCGGAGCAGCGCCGTGAGCGCCAGGCGCTTCTGCTCGCCGCCGGACAGCGTGCGCACGTCGCGCCACTGCGCCTTGTCGAACGGGACGGACAGGACCTCGTCGGTCACCTCGTCCCACGCCGCCTCGGCGTCGTAGCCCCCGACGTCGGCCCAGTCGACGAGCGCCTGGGCGTACCGGAGCTGGGCGGGCTCGTCGTCGACCGTCATGATGTCGTGCTCCGCCGCGGCGAGCTCGAGCGCCGCCTCCTTGACCGCGACCGGCGCGAGCTCGACGAGCAGGTCGCGGACCGTGCGGTCGTCGTCGATGCGCCCCACGTCCTGGCGCATGACGCCGAGGCCGCCGCTGCGCACGACCGCCCCGCCGTGCGGCGCGACGTCGCCCTTGACGATGCGCAGGAGCGTCGACTTGCCGACGCCGTTCGGCCCGACGAGCGCGACCCGCGCGCCGTCCGCGACGCGCAGGCTCACGCCGTCCAGGAGCGTGCGCCCGTCGGGCAGGTGATACGTGACGTCGCTGAGGTCGAGGTGTCCCACGAGGCCATCGTCCCCCGGGCTGACCCGCCGGGTCACGCGGATTCCGCGCACCCCCGACCGCCCCGGCGTCGACCCGCCCTCGCCGGCAGCACGTCCGTGCAGGTCCGGCCGCAGATGCTGCGTCGGGCCGCGCGAGGTGCCACTGTGGACGCATGAGCCAAGACACCACCGGCACCAGCCCGGACCCGGAGACCGGCGCCGAGGGCGACAACGACCAGCTCCAGGCCGAGGACACGCTGCTCGACCGCGGCGTCGACGACGTGCTCGACGAGGGCTACTCCCCGCCCGACCGCCCTCGGAAGAACCACCACGGCGAGACGCCGTGGGAAGAGGTGCACGGCGAGACGCTCGACCAGCGTCTCTCCGAGGAGGAGCCGGAGGACTGGGACCGCGACCCGCTCGACCGGCCGGACGAGACGCGCTCGGGCCGCCTCGTCGCCGACCCCGACGCGCTCGACGGCCGCCAGAACGACACGTACGCGGACGACGAGGGCATCTCCGGCGGCGCCGCGGGCGCCGAGGAGGCGGCCGTCCACGTCGTCGAGGAGCCCTGAGAGGCGACCTCCGCGCCGAGGGATTCCGTCCGGCGCGGGGTGCGCCGCCCCGTGGATCACCCCGCACCGGGTGGAACAGCCGTCAGGACGGACCGGCCTCCCAGACGTCCTCCTCGTTGCGCACGGCACGGATCCGGTCGGCGCGAGCGGCGAGCTCGTCGTCCGGCGGGTAGGTGACCTCCTCCAGCACGAGCCCGTGGGCGGGGACGACGCCGGCGCCCGCGTCGCGCCGACGGCTCGCGAGGAGCTGCTCGGGCCAGTCGACGCCGCGCCGGCCCTCCCCCACGGCGAGCGACGCGCCGACCAGCGCGCGCACCATGTTGTGGCAGAACGCGTCCGCGCGGACGTGCGCGACGACGAGGCCCGCGTCGGGCCCGTCGACGGGTCGGGACCATGACAGGTGCTGGAGCTCGCGGATCGTCGTCGCCCCGGGGCGCGGCTTGCAGAAGGCCGCGAAGTCCCGGACCCCGAGCAGCGGCCGGACCGCGGCGTCCATCGCCGCGACGTCGAGCGGGCGCCGGTTCCACAGCACCCACGCGCGCCGCAGCGGGTCGCGCTGAACCGGGTCGTCCGCGACCCGGTACGTGTACGCGCGGTGCAGGGCGGAGAAGCGCGCGTCGAACCCGTCCGGGGCCGGCGTGGCGCGGTGCACGACGACGTCGCCCGGCAGCACCCCGCCGAGCCGCGCGACGAGCGCGTCCCCGGGGGCGCGGTCGGAGCGCCCGGGCAGCGCCTCCCACTGGTCCCGCGTGAGGTCGACGTGCGCGACCTGGCCCCGCGCGTGCACCCCCGCGTCCGTGCGCCCCGCGACGGTCAGGCGGGGCGCCGGGCCGCGCAGGAGCGTCGCGAGCCCGTCCTCGATCGCCCCCTGGACGGTCCGCAGAGTCGGCTGACGGGCCCAGCCCGCGAAGTCCGTCCCCTGGTAGGCGAGGTCCAGGCGGACCCGCACGACGTCGTCGGGCAGCCCGTGCCGTGCCGTCGCCGCGGCGTCCGACGCCGTGCCCGCCTCGTCGGCAGGGGCGGGGGCGGGGACTTCGGGGGCCGGGGCGTCGCTCACGGGAGTTCACCGTAGTCGCCCGGCCGTGCGGCGCGCGCGCCGTCGTGCCTACGCTGCCGCCCATGACCGGCGACCGAGCAGACCTCCGCACCCTCGCCGTGGACTGCGGCGGCGGGGGGATCAAGGCGAACGTGCTCGACGCGTCGGGCACCGCGCACGCCGCCGCCGTCCGTGTGCCGACGCCCTACCCGCTGCCGCCCGAGCTGCTCGTCGAGACGATCGCGGAGATCTCTGCCACGCTGCCCTCCGCGGACCGGGTCACCGTCGGCATGCCCGGCATGATCCGGCGCGGCGTCGTCGTGCACACGCCGCACTACGTGACCCGCAGCGGCCCCCGCTCGCGGGTCGACCCGGCGCTCGTGGAGGCGTGGACGAGCTTCGACGTCCAGGCCTCGGTGGCCGCGCGCCTCGGTGTGCCCGCCCTCGTGCTCAACGACGCCGAGGTGCACGGCGCGGGCGTCGTCGCGGCGTCCGGGCTGGAGCTCGTGCTGACGCTCGGGACGGGTCTGGGCTCCGCGCTGTTCCACGGCGGGCGGCTCGCGCCCCACCTCGAGTGGTCGCGCGCGCCGGTCCGCCGCGGCACCACCTACGACGAGTACGTCGGCGAGCCCGAGCGGCGGCGGCTCGGCAACGGGCTGTGGTCACGGCGCGTGCTCGCGGTCGTCGAGGGTTTGCGGCCCGTCTTCTGGTGGGACCGGCTCTACCTCGGCGGTGGGAACTCGCGGCAGATCACCCCGACGGTGCTCGACCGTCTCGGCGACGACGTCGTCGTCGTGCCCAACTCGGCGGCGCTCGTCGGCGGGGCGCGCGCCTGGGACCTACCACCCGCCTGACGGCGCTCAGCGCCCGGGCACGCGGTCCTGGCGTGCCCCGGTGGCGTCGCCGACGACGAGGCCACGGTCGACGGACCGCGCGACCGCACGGTGCGCGTCGAGCAGGACCCGGTTGAACGCGACCGGTGCGTCGAGGCTCACGAGGTGCCGTGCGCCCGGGACCACCACCAGGCGGGCGGACGCTCCCCCGCGCCGGGCCGCCGCGACGAACCCCCGCTCACCGAACCGGAAGTGGTCCCACCGGCCGTTGACCAGCCACACCGGCGAGTCCGTGGCGGAGAGCGCGGCGACGGGGTCGACCGCCTCGACCTCGCGCAGGATCGCGCTCATCACGTCGAGCGCGAACCCCCCGGCCGCGAGGTCCGCTGCGCCCTGGGGCGTCAGCGCCCGGTCGACGAGCGCCTGGTTGAGCCCCGCTCCCCCGTCGGGCAGCCGCTCGATGCCGCGGGCGACGAGGAGCCAGCCCCCGCGCAGCCGCGTCGCGGGCGGCGTGGAGCAGGCGGCCGCCACGAGCCCGACGACGCGCTCCGGGTGCCGCGACCGGGTCTCGATCGCGACGTAGCCGCCGAGCGACAGCCCGACGACGAGCGCGCACCCGCCCAGCCCGTCGATCCCGGTCACGACGGCGTCCACGGCACCGTCCAGGGTGAACGCCTCCCCCCGCCGCGCGCCGTGCCCCGGCAGGTCCACGGCGAGCGCGTCGACGCCCGCCCGGTGCAGGGCGGCGAGCTGGTCGCGCCACATCGACCGCGACGTGCGCGAGCCGTGCACGAGGACGACGGGCGGCCACGCCGCCCGCCCGGTACCGGCGGTGGTGTCGCGGCAGGGCACCCGTCGACCCTAGGCCGCGGTGCGGTCGTGCGCGCGGCCGGAGGTCCGCCGTCGGGCACCCGGCGCTCCCCCGACCGGCACCACGTCGCCCGATGCCGGGACAGCGTGTCCACCAGGGACGCCGCAGGGCCCGGAACCCTACGGTTCCGGGCCCTGCGGCGTGGAGCCCCGGAGGACTCCGAGAGTCGATCGAGGAGGCTCAGGCCTCCTTCTTCTCCTCGGCGGCGTCCTCGACGGGCGCGTCCTGGACGTCCTCGGCCGGAGCGTCCTCGACGGCGGCGGGCGCGTCCTCGACGGGCGCGTCCTCGACCGTCTCAGCCTTCTCGGCCGGCTTGTCCGCCTTCTTCTTGCTCGCCTTCTCCGCGGCCTTCTCGGCCTCACGGACGACGGCCTGCTTCGGGCTGACGGGCTCGGTGACGAGCTCGATCACCGCGAGGGGCGCGTTGTCGCCCTTGCGCGTGCCGACCTTCGTGATGCGCGTGTAGCCACCCTCACGCTCCGCCATCTGCGGGGCGATCTCGGTGAACAGCGTGTGCACCACGGACTTGTCGCGCACGACGCGCAGGACGCGACGACGCGCGTGCAGGTCGCCACGCTTGGCGAACGTGATGAGACGCTCGGCCACCGGGCGCAGGCGCTTCGCCTTGGTCTCGGTGGTCGTGATGCGGCCGTGCTCGAAGAGCTGGGTGGACAGGTTCGCGAGCATCAGACGCTCGTGAGCCGGTCCGCTGCCGAGCCGGGGGCCCTTGGCGGGGGTAGGCATGGGATGTGCTCCTTGGGAAGTGTTCGCGCCGCAGGTGCGGACCCGGACGCGCTGAGGTGTCTAGAGCCGCAGGCTCAGTACTGCTGCTCGGTGTCCGAGAACGTCGCCTCGTCGTCGTCGCCGTCGTAGTACGCGGCGGCCGACGGGTCGAAGTCGAGCGGCGAGTCCTTGAGGGACAGGCCGAGCTCGGCGAGCTTCTCCTTCACCTCGTTGATGGACTTCGCACCGAAGTTGCGGATGTCCAGCAGGTCCGCCTCGCTGCGTGCGACGAGCTCGCCCACCTGGTGGATGCCCTCGCGCTTGAGGCAGTTGTACGAGCGGATCGTGAGGTTGAGCTCCTCGATCGGCAGCGCCAGGTCCGCGGCCAGGGCCGCGTCCGTCGGCGACGGGCCGATCTCGATGCCCTCGGCCTCGACGTTGAGCTCACGGGCCAGGCCGAAGAGCTCCACCAGCGTCTTGCCCGCCGACGCGAGCGCGTCGCGCGGCGAGATCGCCGGCTTCGTCTCGACGTCCACGACCAGCTTGTCGAAGTCCGTGCGCTGCTCGACACGCGTCGCCTCGACCTTGTAGGTCACCTTGAGGACGGGCGAGTAGATCGAGTCGACCGGGATCCGGCCGATCTCCGCGTCGAACGACTTGTTCTGCGACGCCGAGACGTAGCCACGGCCGCGCTCGACGGTCAGCTCGATCTCGAGCTTGCCCTTGTCGTTGAGCGTGGCGATGTGCAGCTCGGGGTTGTGGACCTCCACACCCGCGGGCGGGACGATGTCCGCCGCGGTGACCGCACCAGCACCCTGCTTGCGCAGGTACATCACGACGGGCTCGTCGTTCTCCGAGGAGACGACGAGGTTCTTGATGTTGAGGATGACCTCGGTCACGTCCTCCTTCACACCCGGCACGGTGGTGAACTCGTGGAGCACACCGTCGATGCGGATGGAGGTGACCGCCGCGCCCGGGATGGACGACAGCAGCGTGCGACGCAGCGAGTTGCCGAGCGTGTAGCCGAAGCCCGGCTCCAGGGGCTCGATGGAGAAGCGCGAACGGTTCTCCGAGATGACCTCTTCGGTCAAGGTGGGGCGCTGTGCGATCAGCACTGGTGGTTTCCTTTCGGCGAGCGTCCGCCATATGACGCTGCACGGTTCAAGGCGAGGTGCGCGCCTGCGGCACGCGGCCCCGGCCGGGACTCTGTCCACCCGGCCGGGAGGGGGCGTCGGCCCCGTCAGGAGGCGGCTGCCCCGTGACGGGCGCCGCCGACGGGCTCGGCCGGTCGGTGACCGGGCGGTCCGTCGGCGGCACGCCGACGACGAGGGTCAGACGCGACGACGCTTGGGCGGGCGGCACCCGTTGTGCGCCTGCGGCGTGACGTCCTGGATCGAGCCGACCTCGAGGCCGGCCGACTGCAGCGAGCGGATCGCGGTCTCACGACCGGAACCCGGGCCCTTGACGAAGACGTCGACCTTCTTCATGCCGTGCTCCTGCGCCTTGCGGGCAGCGGCCTCGGCCGCGAGGCCGGCGGCGAAGGGGGTCGACTTGCGCGAGCCCTTGAAGCCGACGTCGCCGCCGGAGGCCCACGCGATCACGGCGCCCGACGGGTCCGTGATCGACACGATCGTGTTGTTGAACGTGCTCTTGATGTGCGCCTGGCCGGCGGGGACGTTCTTCTTGTCCTTGCGGCGAGGCTTGCGCCCAGCGGCGGCGCGAGTCTTGGGAGGCATCTTTCGTTTCTCTCCTGGTCTGAGGTGGTCTGACCGCGGGGATCTCCGACCGGGACGACGTGGACCGTGCGGCCGACGTCAGCACCCGAGCGGGGCCCGCCCTGCGGACTGGCTCAGCGGGCCTTCTTCTTGCCGGCCACGGTGCGCTTCGGTCCCTTGCGCGTACGCGCGTTGGTCTTGGTGCGCTGGCCGCGCACGGGCAGGCCGCGGCGGTGACGCAGGCCCTGGTAGGTGCCGATCTCGACCTTGCGGCGGATGTCGGCGGCCACCTCACGACGGAGGTCACCCTCGAGCTTGTAGTTGCCCTCGAGGTAGTCGCGGAGCGCGACGAGCTCGGCGTCGCCGAGGTCCTTCACGCGCGCGTCCGGGCTGATGCCGGTCGCGGCCAGCGTCTGCTGGGCGCGGGTACGGCCGACGCCGTAGATGTAGGTGAGCGCGACCTCGAGCCGCTTGTCGCGGGGGAGGTCGACGCCGATGAGACGTGCCATGTGCCTTTCGGCTCCTCGTGCTTCGTCGGAGGTCTGTCGCACCGCCCTCCCACGGGGAGCTCCGTGGGCCCCGGCCTCCGAGCCGGGGGTTCCCCTGCCTGTGGCGTTCTCCTCCCGGACTCGCGTCCGGGGTGCCGAGCAGGTTCGTGGTGGTGCGCTGGTGGCCGGCCGTCGTCGTGACGGGCGACCTGGTGATCACGGCCCCGAGAGGACCGTCACCCGTGGCGCAGGCGCGGGGCTCAGCCTTGGCGCTGCTTGTGCCGCAGGTTGTCGCAGATCACCATGACGCGACCGTGCCGGCGGATCACCTTGCACTTGTCGCAGATCTTCTTGACGCTGGGCTTGACCTTCATCTTCGTTCCCTCAGTGGTGCCCCGCCCCGGGCGCGACCGACGGGCGGTCCCGGTGACCGGGTGGCGAGGCGGGTGAGTGGGTGGACGCGTGGCGACTACTTGTAGCGGTAGACGATCCGGCCGCGGGACAGGTCGTACGGGCTCAGCTCGACCACGACCCGGTCCTCGGGGAGGATCCGGATGTAGTGCTGGCGCATCTTGCCCGAGATGTGCGCGAGAACCTTGTGACCGTTGGCCAGCTCCACGCGGAACATCGCGTTCGGCAGGGCCTCGACCACGCTGCCCTCGATCTCGATGACACCGTCCTTCTTTGCCATGTCCTCCGCTAACTCTCGTCTGAACTGCTGGTACTCCCGCGCACGCCCGACCCGCGGGTCGTCCGATCGTGGGAGGTGCGTGGAGCCGCGTGCGGAGGTCGGTCGCCCGGGTCCCGAGGGACGGGGGCCGGATGAACGACGTGCACGGACTACACCCGACGGACCATCCTACGGCATCGGGCAAGAGTCGCGAAACCGTGGTGGGGCCCCGGACCGTGCGACGCGTCACTCCCCCCGCACGCCCCGAGCCGGCGCGACCGATCGACCGAGAGACCGAGCGGTGGGATCGAGCCGTGGGATCGAGTCGTGGATCAGGCCGCGAGCGGCGCGACCTGGACGCCGAGCTGCGCAAGCTCCGCCGCCCCGCCGTCGGGCGCCGTGAGGACCCAGATGCCCTCGTCGAGGATCGCGACGCTGTGCTCCCAGTGCGCGGCGCGAGCGCCGTCGTCGGTCACGACGGTCCAGTCGTCCTCGCACACCTCGGTGAACCGGTCACCGAGCGTCACCATCGGCTCGACCGCGAGGCACATGCCCGGACGGAGCCGGGGGCCCTTCTCCCGCGTGCGGTAGTTCGGCACGTCCGGCGGCTGGTGCATGGCCGACCCGATCCCGTGACCGACGTAGTCCTCGACGATCCCGTACGTGACGCCGTCGGACTCCCCCGAGGCCCGGACGGAGTCCTCGACCGCGGCGCCCACGTCGCCCAGGCGCTCGCTCGTCGCGAGCGCGGCGATCCCCGCCCACATCGCTCGGCGCGTGGCCTCGACCAGGGCCACGTCCCGCGGCTCGCCCTCGCCCAGGACGAACGAGACGGCCGAGTCGCCGTGCCAGCCGTCGACGATCGCCCCGCAGTCCACGGAGACGACGTCGCCCGCACGCAGCTCGCGCGGGCCGGGGATGCCGTGCACGACCTCGTCGTTGACGGACACGCACAGCGACGCCGGGAAGCCCTCGTACCCGAGGAACGACGGGGTGGCTCCCGCGTCCGCGATCACGGCCGCGGCGAGCGCGTCCAGGTCGGCCGTCGTCATGCCCGGCCGCACCGCGTCGCGGACGGTCTCGAGCGCCCGCGCGACCACGAGGCCCGCGCTGCGCATGGACCGCACCTGGTCGTGCGTCTTGTACTCGATGCGTTCGCGACCGAACACCCTGCTGCTCCCCAGAACCCTACGGACGTGCTCGCGCCGGCTCAGGCGACGAGCGCGGAGAGCGCGGAGACGATCCGGCCGGTGATCTCGTCGACGTCACCGATGCCGTCGACGCGGACGAGCAGACCGCGCTCGTCGTAGGCCGACGTGAGCGGCGCCGTCTGCTCGGCGTAGATGTCGAGGCGGCGCGCGATGGCCTCCTCGGTGTCGTCCTCGCGACCCTCGAGCTCCGCACGCTTCGCCAGCCGGGCGAGGAGCTCGTCGCGGTCGGCCGTGAGCTCCACGACGCCGTCGAGAACGACGCCCAGGTCCGTCAGGATCGTGTCGAGCTCGACGACCTGGGCAGCGTTGCGGGGGTATCCGTCGAGGATGAACCCGCGCGCCGCGTCGTCCTGGGCGAGACGGTCGCGCACCATCGCGTTCGTCACCGAGTCGGGGACGAGGTCACCCTTCGCGGTGTACTCCTGCGCGAGCCGGCCGAGCTCCGTCCCGCCCTTGATGTTCGCCCGGAAGATGTCCCCGGTCGAGATCGCGGGGATGGCGAGCTGCTCGGCGAGCCGGGCGGCCTGCGTCCCCTTGCCCGCGCCCTGCGGGCCCATGATGACGAGGCGCGCGGGACGCGAGGTGGACTGGCCGTCGGTGGCGTTGCTCAACGGAGGAACCCTTCGTAGTGGCGCTGCTGCAGCTGGGAGTTGATCTGCTTGACCGTCTCCAGGCCGACGCCGACGACGATGATGATCGAGGAGCCACCGAACGGGATGTTCGTGCTCACGCCGAGCCCGATGAGGACCAGCGTCGGCAGCAGTGCGACGAGCGCGAGGTAGATGGCACCCGCGGACGTGATGCGGGTGATGACGTAGTCGAGGTACTCGGCGGTCGGGCGTCCGGCGCGGATGCCCGGGATGAAGCCGCCGTACTTCTTCATGTTGTCCGCGACCTCGTCCGGGTTGAACGTGATCGACGTGTAGAAGAAGCAGAAGAACAGGATCATCAGCACGTAGAGCAGGATGTGCAGCGGCGCGGCGGGGTCGGCCAGGTTCGTGCTGACCCAGACGACCCAGTCGGCGGTCTGGTCCCCGAACTGCGCGATGAGGCCCGGGACCGCGAGCAGCGAGGCCGCGAAGATCACCGGGATGACGCCGGCCATGTTGATCTTGATCGGGATGTAGGTGCTCGAGCCGCCGTACATGCGGCGCCCGACCATGCGCTTGGCGTACTGGACCGGGACGCGGCGCTGCGACTGCTCGACGAACACGACCAGGCCGATGACGACCACGATGACCGCGATCATGATGATGAAGTTCGTCGCACCGTTCGCACCGCCGGCGATCGACCACAGGGCGGTCGGGAAGCTCGCGGCGATCGACGTGAAGATGAGGAGCGACATGCCGTTGCCGACGCCGCGCTCGGTGATGAGCTCGCCGAGCCACATGATGAGGCCGGTGCCCGCGGTCATGGTGATGACCATGAGCGCCATCGTCACGAAGCTGGCGTCGGGGATCACGTCCACGGAGCAGCCCTGGAAGAGCAGGCCGTTGCGCGCCGTCGTGATGACGGTCGTGGACTGGAGGATGGCGAGCGCGATCGTCAGGTAGCGCGTGTACTGCGTCAGCTTCGCCTGGCCCGACTGGCCCTCCTTGTGGAGCGCCTCGAAGCGAGGGATCACGACGCGCAGCAGCTGGACGATGATGCTCGCGGTGATGTACGGCATGATGCCGAGCGCGAAGATCGACAGCTGGAGCAGGGCTCCGCCGCTGAAGAGGTTGACGAGGCCGAGCAGGTCGTTGCCGTCGGCGGTCTCCGCGATGCACTGCTGCACGTTGGGGTAGTCCACGCCGGGCGTGGGGATGAACGACCCCACCCGGAAGATCGCCATGATCGCGATCGTGAACAGCAGCTTGCGCCGCAGGTCGGGCGTCCGGAAAGCCCGGGCGAATGCGCTGAGCACCTATCCTCCTGGCCCGCCGAGGCGGGATGTCGTGTCGCCGGGAGGCCCGGCGAGGTGTGACGCACGGCACGGGCGCCAAGAGGCACCCTAGCCGTAGCGCCGCGTCGAACGGCAAGTCGGTCCCGACGACCGGACGGACCGACCGTGGACCTGGGAGTGACGGCCGTCACCCCGGGGTGCGGGGAGACAACCGTCGGAGAGTCTAACCGTGGGGCGCTGCCGGACGGACCACGGGTCGTGCGGGAGGACCTCCCCAGACGCGGACAGGGCCGACGGCGCGTGCGCGCCACCGGCCCTGTCCGGGGGTGTCAGTCCTCCGAGACCGAACCGCCGGCCGCGAGGATCTTCTCGCGGGCCGAGCCCGAGAGGGCGTCGACCGCGACCTCGAGCTTGACGGTGATCTCGCCCGTGCCCAGCACCTTCACGAGCTGGCCCTTGCGGACCGCGCCCTTCGCGACGAGGTCCTCGACGGTGACCTGGCCACCCTCGGGGTACAGCGCCGCGAGCTTGTCCAGGTTCACGACCTGGTACTCGGTGCGGAACGGGTTCTTGAACCCGCGCAGCTTCGGGAGGCGCATGTGCAGAGGCATCTGCCCGCCCTCGAAGCGCTCGGGAACCTGGTAACGAGCCTTCGTACCCTTGGTACCGCGGCCCGCCGTCTTACCCTTCGACGCCTCACCACGACCCACGCGGGTCTTGGCCTTCTTGGCGCCGGGAGCCGGACGCAGGTGGTGGATCTTGAGCGTGCCGCCGGCACCCTCGGTCTGCTTGCCGGACTGCGCGGCCTCCGCCTTGGCGGGAGCCTTCGCAGCGGCCTTCTTCTTCGGAGCCTCGGCGGTCTCCTTGGTGGCCTTCTCAGCCATGGTCACTCGACCTCCTCAACGGTGACGAGGTGCGCCACCGTCGCGACCATGCCGCGGATCTCCGGGCGGTCCTCCTTCACGGCGGTGTCGCCGATCCGCTTGAGGCCCAGAGTGCGCAGCGTGTCGCGCTGGTTCTGCTTGCCGCCGATGGCGGACTTCGTCTGGGTCACCTTGAGCCTGGCCATCAGGCGTTCACCCCCGCAGCACGGGCACGCAGGAGCGCGGCCGGGGCCACGTCCTCGAGCGGGAGACCACGGCGCGCGGCGACAGCCTCGGGCTGCTCCAGGTTGCGCAGTGCCTCGACGGTCGCGTGCACGATGTTGATCGCGTTGGACGAGCCGAGCGACTTGCTCAGCACGTCGTGGATGCCCGCGCACTCCAGCACGGCGCGCACCGGACCACCGGCGATCACACCGGTACCGGGAGCGGCCGGACGGAGGAACACGACGCCGGCGGCGGCCTCACCCTGGATGGGGTGCGGGATGGTGCCCTGGATGCGCGGGACCTTGAAGAAGTTCTTCTTGGCCTCCTCGACACCCTTGGCGATCGCCGCGGGCACCTCCTTCGCCTTGCCGTAGCCGACACCGACGGTGCCGTCGCCGTCGCCCACCACGACCAGCGCGGTGAAGCTGAAGCGGCGGCCGCCCTTGACGACCTTGGCGACGCGGTTGATGGTGACGACGCGCTCGACGAAGGCGTTCTTCTCGGCTGCGTCGCCACGGCGACCGTCGCGACGGTCACCACGACGGTCGTCGCGGCGCCCCCCGCGCGCGTTCTGGTCGCTCGACTCGTTGGCGGCACCCGTGGGGGCGCCGGTGTTGCTGCGCTGCCCTGCAGCCATCAGAGAATCCTTTGCTTCCGTGTGGGGATGGTCGGCGTCGTCACAGGGACAGACCGCCCTCGCGGGCGCCGTCGGCGACCGCAGCGACCCGACCGTGGTACTTGTTGCCGCCACGGTCGAAGACGACGGCGTCGACACCCTTGGCCTTCGCACGCTCGGCGACGAGCTCGCCGACCTTGCGGGCCTTGGCGCTCTTGTCGCCGTCGAGCGCACGCAGGTCCGCCTCGAGCGAGGAGGCCGACGCGAGCGTCTGACCGATCGTGTCGTCCACGACCTGGGCCGTGATGTGGCGCGTGGAGCGCGTCACCACGAGGCGCGGACGAGCGGCGGTCCCCTTGATCTTCTTGCGCAGGCGCAGGTGGCGGCGCTGACGCGCGACAGCCTTGCCCTTGCCGAGAACCTTCAGAGCCATCGTTACTTACCAGCCTTTCCGACCTTGCGGCGGACGACCTCGCCGGCGTAACGCACACCCTTGCCCTTGTACGGCTCGGGCTTGCGGATCTTGCGGATGTTCGCTGCGACCTCGCCGACCTGCTGCTTGTCGATGCCGGAGACCGAGAACTTCGTCGGGCTCTCGACCGCGAACGCGATGCCCGCGGGCGGCGTCACGACGACCGGGTGGCTGAAGCCGAGGGCGAACTCGAGGTCCGAGCCCTTGGCCGTCACGCGGTAACCGGTGCCGACGATCTCGAGCTTCTTCTCGTAGCCCTGCGTGACGCCCTCGACGATGTTCGCCAGGAGGGTGCGCGTGAGGCCGTGCAGCGCGCGGGACTCGCGCTCGTCGTCAGGGCGCGTCACCACGAGGGTGCCGTCCTCCTGAGCGACCTGGATGGGGGCGGGCACGTTGTGCTCGAGCGAGCCCTTGGGGCCCTTCACGGTCACGAGCGCGCCGCTGATGGTGACGTCCACTCCGGCGGGAACCGGAACGGGGATCTTGCCGATTCGAGACATGGCGTATCTCCTTTCCGGATTACCAGACGTAGGCGAGGACTTCGCCGCCCACGCCCTTCGTGGCGGCCTGCTTGTCGGTGAGCAGGCCGGAGGACGTGGACAGGATCGCCACGCCCAGGCCGCCGAGAACCTTCGGCAGCTCGGTGGACTTGACGTACTTGCGCAGGCCCGGCTTGGACACGCGGCGCACGCCGGCGAGGCTGCGCTCACGGTTCGGGCCGAACTTCAGCTGGATGGTGAGGTTCTTGCCCACCTTCGCGTCCTCGACGCTCCAGCCGGTGATGTAGCCCTCCGCCTGGAGGATCTCGGCAATGTGCGACTTCAGCTTCGAGTACGGCATGGTCACCGTCTCGTGGTAAGCCGAGTTCGCGTTCCGCAGACGCGTCAGCATGTCTGCGATCGGGTCGGTCATCGTCATCGGGCTCTAGCCCTTCCTCGACGTGGTATCCGGGCGGGGACGCGTCGTGCGACACGCCCCGCCAGGACCTACGACGTAGTTGTTACCAGCTGCTCTTGGTGACGCCCGGAAGCTCACCACGGTGGGCCATCTCGCGCACGCAGATGCGGCACAGGCCGAACTTGCGGTACACGGAGTGCGGGCGACCGCACTTCTGGCACCGGGTGTAGGCGCGGACCGCGAACTTGGGCTTGGCGGCCGCCTTGTTGATCAGGGCCTTCTTCGCCATGTCAGTTCTCCTTGAAGGGGAAGCCGAGACGGCGCAGCAGGGAGCGGCCCTCGTCATCGGTCGTCGCCGTGGTCACGATCGTGATGTCCATACCGCGGACACGGTCGATCTTGTCCTGGTCGATCTCGTGGAACATCGACTGCTCCGTGAGGCCGAACGTGTAGTTGCCGTGCCCGTCGAACTGCTTGGGCGACAGGCCGCGGAAGTCGCGGATGCGCGGCAGGGCGATCGACAGGAGACGGTCCAGGAACTCCCACATGCGGTCGCCGCGCAGCGTGACGTGCGCGCCGATCGGCATGCCCTCGCGCAGCTTGAACTGCGCGATGGACTTGCGGGCCTTGGTCACCTGCGGCTTCTGGCCGGTGATCGCGGACAGGTCGCGGATGGCGCCCTCGATGAGCTTCGAGTCCTTGGCGGCGTCACCGACACCCATGTTCACGACGATCTTCGTGACGCGGGCGACCTGGTTGACGTTCTCGTGCCCGAACTCCTCGCGCAGACCGGAGACGATCTCCTCGCGGTAGCGCTGCTTCAGACGGGGCACCTCGGGGGCGACGATCTCGGTGCTCATCAGATGTCCTTCCCGGAGCGCTTGGCGACACGCACGCGCACGGTGCGCTTGCGGCCGTCACGCTCGACCTCTTCGGTGCGGTACCCGACGCGGGTGCCCTTCTTGGTCTCCGGGTCGACGACCATCACGTTGCTGATGTGGATCGGGGCCTCGACGGTCTCGATCCCACCGGTCCGCGTGCCGCGCTGCGACTGGCCGACCTTGGTGTGCTTGGTGACGCGCTGGACGCCCTCGACGATGACGCGGTCACGGTCGGTGAGCACCTCGAGGACGCGGCCCTGCTTGCCCTTGTCCTTGCCGGCGATGACGACGACGAGGTCGCCCTTCTTGATCTTGGCCATGGTCAGAGCACCTCCGGAGCCAGCGAGATGATCTTCATGAACCGCTTGTCGCGCAGCTCGCGCCCGACCGGGCCGAAGATGCGCGTCCCGCGCGGCTCGCCGTCGTTCTTGAGGATCACGGCGGCGTTCTCGTCGAACTTGATGTAGGAACCGTCCGGACGACGGCGCTCCTTGGCGGTGCGGACGACGACGGCCTTGACGACGTCGCCCTTCTTCACGTTGCCGCCCGGGATCGCGTCCTTGACGGTTGCGACGATGACGTCGCCGATTCCGGCGTAGCGACGGCCCGAGCCACCGAGAACGCGGATGCAGAGAATCTCCTTGGCACCCGTGTTGTCGGCGACACGAAGTCGCGACTCCTGCTGGATCATGTAATGAACTCCTGTCGTCGAGCCGGTTCTCGCGCGGGGCGAGCCTTGCCGAACGGATAGCTGTCAGTGCCGGGTCCCTCGCGGGTGAACCGGCCAGACCGGGCGGTGGACCCGCCCGACCTGTCCTCACTGGTTGCCGCACCGCGGTGCGGCACGAGAGCGGTCGTGACGAGCGGGCCGGGGCCCGCCCGTCACGACCGGTGGATCACTTGGCCTTCTCGAGGATCTCCGCGAGGCGCCACCGCTTGGTCGCGGACAGCGGGCGGGTCTCCATGATGAGCACCAGGTCGCCCACGCCGGCAGAGTTCTGCTCGTCGTGCGCCTTGACCTTGCTCGTGCGGCGGATGACCTTGCCGTAGAGCGGGTGCTTGACCCGGTCCTCGACCTCGACCACCACGGTCTTGTCCATCTTGTCGCTCACGACGTAGCCGCGGCGCGTCTTGCGGTTCGCGCGCTCCTCGGCCGCCTCGGGCGCGTTCGTTGCGTTCTCGCTCATTCCAGCCTCACTCACTCGGCGCTCGGCGCGGTACGGATGCCGAGCTCGCGCTCACGCAGGATCGTGTAGATCCGCGCGATGTCGCGGCGGACGGCCTTGAGGCGCCCGTGGCTCTCCAGCTGGCCGGTGGCCGACTGGAAACGGAGGTTGAAGAGCTCCTCCTTGACCTTCTTGAGCTCGGCGACGAGCGTCTCGTCGTCCATGGCGTCGAGGTCGACGGGGGCGAGCCCCTTCGTTCCGATTGCCATCAGTTGCCACCACCCTCGCGCACCACGAAACGGCACTTCATCGGGAGCTTGTGGATCGCGCGGCGCATCGCCTCACGAGCCAGGTCCTCCGGGACACCCGCCAGCTCGAAGACGATCCGGCCGGGCTTGACATTGGCGACCCACCACTCGGGCGAACCCTTACCGGAACCCATGCGGGTCTCGGCAGGCTTCTTGGTCAGGGGACGGTCCGGGTAGATGTTGATCCAGACCTTTCCGCCACGCTTGATGTGGCGGGTCATCGCGATACGAGCAGCCTCGATCTGGCGGTTCGTCACGTACGCCGGCTCGAGAGCCTGGATGCCGTACTCGCCGAACGCGATCTGCGTGCCACCCTTCGCCGCGCCGGAGCGCGACGGGTGGTGCTGCTTGCGGTGCTTGAGCCTGCGCGGGATCAGCATGACTCAGGCCTCCGTTCCGGTCTCAGGGGCCTTCGCCTCCGCGGCAGGAGCGGACTGCTCAGCCGCGGCAGGCGCCTCGGACCCGGAGGTCCGCTCGCCCGAACGCTCGGGACGACGGCCACCACCACGACGGTCGCCGCCACGCTCACCGCGTGGGCCACCACGGCCCTGGCGCGGAGCGGCCGAGGCCTGCTGCGCGGCGTACTCCTTCTCGGTGACGTCGCCCTTGTAGATCCAGACCTTCACGCCGATGCGGCCGAAGGTCGTGCGGGCCTCGAAGAAGCCGTAGTCGATGTACGCACGGAGCGTGTGCAGCGGCACACGACCCTCGCGGTAGAACTCCGAGCGGGACATCTCGGCGCCGCCGAGACGACCCGAGACGGAGACGCGGATGCCCTTCGCGCCGGCGCGCTGCGCGGACTGGATGCCCTTGCGCATGGCACGACGGAACGAGACGCGGCTCGCGAGCTGCTCGGCGATGCCCTGAGCGACGAGCTGCGCGTCGGTCTCGGCGTTCTTCACCTCGAGGATGTTGAGCTGCACCTGCTTGCCGGTGAGCTTCTCCAGCTCGCCGCGGATGCGGTCCGCCTCGGCGCCACGGCGACCGATGACGATGCCCGGGCGCGCCGTGTGGATGTCCACGCGGACACGGTCACGGGTGCGCTCGATCTCGACCTTGGAGATGCCCGCGCGCTCGAGACCGGTGCTCATGAGCTTGCGGATCTGGACGTCCTCGCGGACGTAGTCGCGGTACCGCTGTCCGGGCTTGGTGCTGTCGGCGAACCAGCGCGACCGGTGGTCGGTGGTGATGCCGAGGCGGTACCCGTGCGGGTGAACCTTCTGTCCCACTATCGGGCACTTCCCTTCGTGTTCTCACGCGGAGCGACGACCACGGTGATGTGGCTGGTGCGCTTGAGGATGCGGTTCGCACGGCCCTGGGCACGGGGGCGGAAACGCTTGAGGGTCGGGCCCTCGTCGACGAACGCCTCACGCACGACGAGCTCCTGCTCCTCGAACGCCTCGCTCGCGCGGTCGGCCTTCACCCGGGCGTTGGCGATGGCGCTCTCCACGACCTTGCGGACGGGCTCGCTCGCCGCCTGCGGTGCGAACTTCAGCACCGCGACGGCCTCGGAGGCCTGCTTGCCACGGATGAGGTCCACGACGCGCCGGGCCTTCTGGGGCGTGACACGGACGAACCGCGCCTGCGCCTTGGCTTCCATTGCTGTCCTGCCTTCTTGTCTCTTGACCGTCCAGGTCGTCACCAGACTGACCCGGGGGTCAGCGGCGACGACCCTTCTTGTCGTCCTTCACGTGGCCGCGGAAGGTCCGCGTGGGAGCGAACTCGCCGAGCTTGTGGCCGACCATCGACTCGGTGACGAACACCGGCGTGTGCTTGCGACCGTCGTGCACGGCGAACGTGTGACCGAGGAAGTCGGGCGTGATGACCGACCGACGGGACCAGGTCTTGATGACGTTCTTGGTCCCCTTCTCGTTCTGAGCGTCCACCTTCTTCTGCAGGTGGTCGTCGACGAAGGGGCCCTTCTTCAGGCTACGAGGCATGTCTCCAGGCTCCTATCAGCGCTTCTTGCCGGTACGGCGACGACGCACGATCAGCTTGTCGCTCGGCTTGTTCGGACGGCGGGTACGACCCTCCGGCTGGCCCCACGGGCTCACCGGGTGGCGACCACCGGAGGTCTTGCCCTCACCACCACCGTGCGGGTGGTCGATCGGGTTCATGGCGACACCACGGACGGTCGGGCGCTTGCCCTTCCAGCGCATGCGGCCGGCCTTGCCCCAGTTGATGTTCGACTGCTCGGCGTTGCCCACCTCGCCGACCGTCGCGCGGCAGCGCAGGTCGACGTTGCGGATCTCGCCGGAGGGCATGCGCAGCTGCGCGTACGGCCCGTCCTTGGCGACGAGCTGCACGGACGCACCGGCCGAGCGGGCGATCTTCGCGCCGCCACCGGGCTTCAGCTCGATGGCGTGGATGACCGTACCGGTCGGGATGT
Source organism: Cellulosimicrobium protaetiae (assembly GCF_009708005.2). Lineage (NCBI taxonomy): Bacteria > Bacillati > Actinomycetota > Actinomycetes > Micrococcales > Promicromonosporaceae > Cellulosimicrobium > Cellulosimicrobium protaetiae. Next base: position 3,868,236 of record NZ_CP052757.1, read on the forward strand.
TGCGCAGCGGCAGGTTGTTGCCGGGCTTGATGTCCGCGCCCGCACCGTTCTCGACGACGTCGCCCTGCTTGAGCTTCGCCGGCGCGATGATGTAGCGCTTCTCGCCGTCCGCGTAGTGCAGGAGCGCGATGCGCGCCGTGCGGTTGGGGTCGTACTCGATGTGCGCGACCTTGGCGGGCACGCCGTCCTTGTCGTGGCGACGGAAGTCGATCACGCGGTACGCACGCTTGTGGCCACCACCCTTGTGACGGGTGGTGATCCGGCCGGAGCTGTTGCGGCCGCCGCTCTTGGAGAGCGGGCGGACCAGAGACTTCTCCGGCTGCGAGCGCGTGATCTCGGCGAAGTCGGCGACGCTCGAGCCGCGGCGGCCGGGCGTCGTCGGCTTGTACTTACGGATTCCCATGGGGATCTGTCCTCAATCTGCTCTCGTCGGCTCAGCCGAAGATGTCGATCGTGCCCTCGCGGAGGGTGACGATCGCACGCTTGGTGTCCTTGCGCTTGCCCAGGCCGAAACGCGTGCGACGCGTCTTGCCCTTGCGGTTGATCGTGTTCACCGAGGCGACCTTGACCGAGAAGATCTGCTCGACGGCGATCTTGATCTCGGTCTTGTTGGCCCGCGGGTCGACGACGAACGTGTACTTGCCCTCGTCGAGCAGTCCGTAGCTCTTCTCGGAGACGACCGGCGCGAGGATCACGTCGCGGGGGTCCTTGGTCACGGTGGTCACTTCGCGGCCTCCTCGGCAGCAGTCTCGTCCGCCTCGGTGGAGGTGGCGACGGCCTTCGCGGAGCGACCCGTGGCCGGGCCCGCCAGGAACGCGTCGAGCGCGCCCTGCGTGAAGACGACGTCGTCGGAGACGAGCACGTCGTAGGTGTTGAGCTGGTCGGCCACCAGGAGGTGAACCTGCTCGACGTTCCGCAGCGACTTGATCGTCAGCTCGTCGCCACGCTCGGTGACGACGAGGACGTGCTTGCGCTCGGAGAGCTTGGCGAGCGTCGAGACGGCGGTCTTGGTCGACGGCAGGCCGTCGACGCCGAAGCCGGTCACGACGTGGACGCGGCCGTTGCGGGCGCGGTCCGAGAGGGCACCGCGGAGCGCGGCGGCCTTCATCTTCTTGGGCGTCCGCTGGTCGTACGAGCGCGGCGTCGGGCCGTGGACGATGCCACCCCCGGCGAACTGCGGCGCACGGGTCGAACCCTGGCGGGCGCGGCCGGTGCCCTTCTGCTTGTACGGCTTGCGACCACCACCGCGGACCTCGCCGCGGCTCTTGGTGTCGTGGGTGCCCTGGCGTGCAGCGGCACGCTGGGCGACGACGACCTGGTGGATCAGCGGGACGTTGAGCTCGACGTCGAACACCTCGGCGGGGAGCTCGGCGGTGCCGGCCTTCTTGCCCTTGGGGTCCAGCACGTCAACGGTCAGAGCGGACATGGTGTTCACGCTCCCTTCGCGGCGCTGCGCACGAGGACGACGCCGCCCTTGGGGCCGGGAACCGCGCCCTTGACGAGCAGCAGACCCTTCTCGGCGTCGACCGCGTGGACGGTCAGGTTCTGGGTGGTCTGGCGGGCGTTGCCCATGCGACCGGCCATGCGCAGGCCCTTGAACACGCGCGACGGGGTCGAGGCCCCACCGATCGAGCCCGGCTTGCGGTGGTTGCGGTGCGCACCGTGCGAGGCGCCCACGCCGGAGAAGCCGTGGCGCTTCATGACACCGGCGGTGCCCTTGCCCTTGGTCGTGCCCACGACGTCGACCACGGCGCCGGCCTCGAAGGCCTCCGCGGTGATCTCCTGGCCGAGCGAGTACTCGGCGGCGTCGGTGGTGCGGACCTCGGCGACGTGGCGACGCGGCGTGACGCCGGCCTTCTCGAAGTGCCCCTTGAGCGGCTTCGTGACCTTGCGCGGGTCGATCTGGCCGTAGGCGAGCTGCACGGCGGCGTACCCGTCGGCGTCCGCCGTGCGCACCTGCGTCACGACGTTCGTGCCGACGGCGACGACGGTCACGGGCACGAGGCGACCGGCCTCGTCCCAGAGCTGCGTCATCCCGAGCTTCGTGCCGAGCACCGCGGTGACCGGACGCGCGTTCTGCTGGGGAATAGTCATGATGTCCTCCAGCCTCAGAGCTTGATCTCGATGTTCACGTCCGCAGGCAGGTCGAGACGCATGAGCGAGTCGACGGCCTTCGGCGTGGGATCGATGATGTCGATCAGCCGCTTGTGCGTGCGCATCTCGAAGTGCTCGCGGCTGTCCTTGTACTTGTGAGGCGACCGGATGACGCAGAAGACGTTCTTCTCCGTCGGCAGCGGCACCGGACCCACGACCGTTGCACCAGCGCGCGTCACCGTGTCGACGATCTTGCGCGCCGAGCTGTCGATGACCTCGTGGTCGTAGGACTTGAGCCGGATGCGGATCTTCTGTCCCGCCATGGCGTCGTCTGACTCTCTCTCTCGAACCGCTAGCTGTCCGACCCCCGCGCTCGGGCGTGTCGCGTAGTCGCGACGCACCTGGGCGCACACGCCGAAGGCGTAGGGCCGTTGGATATGTGAACCACCGTCCGCACCGTGCTGACGCACGGGACAGCGGACCGGATCACAACGTTTGTGCGAGCCTGGCCGGAACGTGTGTTCCGCGGGGCGCTCGACCCATGTCGACACAGAGAGCTCAACCCGCAGACCCGGGTCAGGAACCCGGGGCCCTGGTCCTCTGCACGAGGACCGGTTCAACACACTGTTCGACACATGAAAGAGCGCGCCCGTAACAGGCAACCTGAACAGTCTGCCACACGAACGGTGCGCAGGCCAAGTCGAGACCGGCCGGCAGGCTGTGACGGTCACCGCACGAACGGTCACCGCAGGCCGAAGGCCCGGCCCCCGAGGGGACCGGGCCTTCGACGAGTGCTGCGGAGGCAGCGTCAGATCACTTGAGGATCTTGGTGACGCGGCCCGAGCCCACGGTGCGGCCACCCTCACGGATGGCGAAGCCGAGGCCCTCCTCCATGGCGATCGGCTGGATGAGCTCGACCGTCATCTCGGTGTTGTCGCCGGGCATGACCATCTCGGTGCCCTCGGGCAGCGTGATGACGCCGGTGACGTCCGTCGTGCGGAAGTAGAACTGCGGACGGTAGTTCGAGTAGAACGGGTTGTGACGGCCGCCCTCGTCCTTGCCCAGGATGTAGACCTGCGCCTCGAAGTTCGTGTGCGGGGTGATCGAACCCGGCTTCACGACGACCTGGCCGCGCTCGACGTCCTCGCGCTTGATGCCGCGCAGGAGGAGACCGGTGTTGTCGCCGGCCTGCGCCTGGTCCATCTGCTTGTGGAACGTCTCGATGCCCGTGACCGTGGTCTTCTGGGGCGCGCGGATGCCGACGATCTCGACGTCCGAGTTGAGGTCGAGCGTGCCACGCTCCACCTTGCCGGTGACGACGGTGCCACGACCGGTGATCGTGAAGACGTCCTCGACGGGCATGAGGAACGGCTTGTCGAGCTCGCGGACGGGCTCCGGGACGTTCTCGTCCACGGCCTCCATGAGCTCGATGACCTTCGCGGTCCACTCGGGGTCGCCCTCGAGCGCCTTGAGGCCGGAGACGCGCACGACGGGAGCGTCGTCGCCGTCGTAGCCCTGGCCCGAGAGGAGCTCACGGACCTCCATCTCGACGAGCTCGAGGATCTCCTCGTCGTCGACCATGTCGGACTTGTTCAGCGCGACGAGCAGGTACGGCACGCCGACCTGGCGCGCGAGCAGGACGTGCTCACGCGTCTGGGCCATCGGGCCGTCGGTCGCGGCGACCACCAGGATCGCGCCGTCCATCTGGGCGGCACCGGTGATCATGTTCTTGATGTAGTCGGCGTGACCCGGGGCGTCGACGTGCGCGTAGTGGCGCTTCGGCGTCTCGTACTCGATGTGCGCGATGTTGATCGTGATACCGCGCTGCTTCTCCTCGGGAGCCGCGTCGATCTCGTCGAAGTTGCGCTGCACGTTCGCCGGCAGGTCCGGGTACGTGTCCGCGAGCGTCTTCGAGATGGCCGCCGTCAGCGTCGTCTTACCGTGGTCGACGTGACCGATGGTGCCGATGTTGACGTGCGGCTTGGTCCGCTCGAACTTGGCCTTAGCCACTGGGGTCCTCCTGGGACTTGGGTAGATGTGCCGAACGTTGCGAATGTCGACCGAAAGATCCTACATCCGCGGGGCGTTGCGGTTTCCTACAGGTTGATGGTTGTGCGGGTCTTCGACCTGTGGGGACTCACTCGCCCCGGGTCTTCTTGATGATCTCTTCGGCAACGTTCCGAGGAACCTCGGCGTAGCTGTCGAACTGCATCGAGTACACGGCGCGACCCTGGGTCTTGGACCGGAGGTCACCGATGTACCCGAACATCTCTGACAACGGTACGTGGGCCCGGACGACCTTCACACCCGTCGCGTCCTCCATGGACTGGATCATTCCACGACGTGAGTTCAGGTCGCCGATGACGTCGCCCATGTACTCCTCGGGCGTACGCACCTCGACCGCCATCACCGGCTCCAGCAGAACCGGGTCCGCCCGCTTGACGCCCTCCTTGAGGACCATCGAGCCGGCGATCTTGAACGCCATCTCCGAGGAGTCGACCTCGTGGTAGGCGCCGTCGAGCAGCGTCGCCTTGACCCCGACCAGCGGGAAGCCGGCGAGCACGCCGAGCTCCATCGCGGACTGGATACCGGCGTCGACGCTCGGGATGTACTCACGCGGGATGCGACCACCGGTGACGGCGTTGGCGAACTCGTAGAGCTCGCCCTCGGCCGTGTCGAGCGGCTCGAAGGTCACCTGGACCTTCGCGAACTGCCCGGAACCACCGGTCTGCTTCTTGTGCGTGTAGTCGATCTTCTCCGCCTTGCGGCGGATCGTCTCGCGGTACGCGACCTGCGGCTTGCCGACGTTGGCCTCGACCTTGAACTCGCGACGCATGCGGTCGACGAGGATGTCGAGGTGGAGCTCGCCCATGCCGCCGATGACGGTCTGGCCGGTCTCGTCGTCCAGCTTGACGCGGAACGTCGGGTCCTCCTCGGCGAGCTTCTGGATCGCCGTCGAGAGCTTCTCCTGGTCGGCCTTCGTCTTCGGCTCGATCGCCACGTCGATGACGGGCTCGGGGAAGGTCATCGACTCGAGGATCACGGGCGCGTCGAGCGCGCTCAGCGTGTCACCCGTCGTGACGTCCTTGAGGCCGATGAACGCGTAGATGTGCCCCGCGCTCGCCTCGTCGACCGGGTTCTCCTTGTTGGAGTGCATCTGGAAGAGCTTCCCGATGCGCTCCTTCTTGCCCTTGGTCGAGTTGAGCACCTGGGCACCCTGCGCGACCTTGCCCGAGTAGACGCGGACGTAGGTGAGCTTGCCGAAGAACGGGTGCGACGCGACCTTGAACGCGAGCGCGGAGAAGGGCTCCGTGGCGTCGGGGTGACGCTCGACGACCTTCTCCTCGTCCTTGACGTCGTGACCCTCGATCGCGGGGACGTCGAGCGGCGACGGCAGGTAGTCGATGACCGCGTCGAGCATGGGCTGCACGCCCTTGTTCTTGAACGCGGACCCGCACAGGACCGGGAAGGCCTCGCCGGCGATGACGAGCTTGCGGATCCCGGACTTGATCTCCGCGATCGTCAGCTCCTCGCCACCGAGGTACTTCTCGAGCAGCTCCTCGTCGGCCTCCGCGACGGCCTCGATGAGCTCGCTGCGGTACTGCTCGGCCTTCTCGACGAGGTCGGCCGGGATCTCCTCGGTGTCGTACGCCTCGCCGAGCTTGGTCTCCCCGTGCCAGACGAGGGCCTTCATCTCCAGCAGGTCGACGACGCCGGTGAAGTCGTTCTCCGAGCCGATCGGGAGCTGGATGACCAGCGGCTTCGCCTTGAGGCGGTTGATGATCGTGTCGACGGTGAAGTAGAAGTCCGCGCCGAGCTTGTCCATCTTGTTGACGAAGCAGATGCGCGGGACGTTGTACTTGTCCGCCTGGCGCCACACCGTCTCCGACTGCGGCTCCACGCCCTCCTTGCCGTCGAAGACGGCGACGGCGCCGTCGAGCACGCGCAGGGAGCGCTCGACCTCGACCGTGAAGTCGACGTGGCCGGGCGTGTCGATGATGTTGATCTGGTTGTTCTTCCAGTAGCAGGTCGTCGCGGCCGACGTGATCGTGATGCCGCGCTCCTGCTCCTGCTCCATCCAGTCCATCGTCGACGCGCCGTCGTGCGTCTCACCGATCTTGTAGTTCACACCCGTGTAGAACAGGATGCGCTCGGTGGTCGTGGTCTTCCCGGCATCGATGTGGGCCATGATGCCGATGTTGCGGACCTTGTTCAGGTCGGTCAGCACGTCAAGTGCCACGGTCTGTTTCCCTCGCTAGGTGGGTTGAGTCGGGGGCGCTGCTCGGACCGGGGTGGCCGGCCGGAGACCCGCCGACGGCCCCGGGGACCCTGAGGTCCCCGAGGCCGGTCGGGCGGACTACCAGCGGTAGTGGGCGAAGGCCTTGTTGGACTCCGCCATCTTGTGCATGTCCTCGCGACGCTTGACCGCGGCACCGAGGCCGTTGCTCGCGTCGAGGATCTCGTTCATGAGGCGCTCGGTCATGGTCTTCTCGCGACGGGCGCGCGAGTAGTCCGTGAGCCAGCGCAGCGCGAGGGTCGTGGCGCGCGCGGGGCGCACCTCGACGGGGACCTGGTAGGTCGCACCACCGACGCGGCGCGAGCGGACCTCGAGCGCGGGGCGGACGTTCTCGAGCGCACGCTTGAGGACGACGACCGGGTCGCCGTCGGTCTTCGCCCGGACGCCCTCGAGGGCGCCGTAGACGATCGACTCGGCGGTGGACTTCTTGCCGTCGAGCAGCACCTTGTTGATGAGCTGCGTGACGACGGGCGACCCGTAGACGGGGTCGACGATGAGCGGCCGCTTCGGGGCCGGGCCCTTGCGAGGCATCAGCTCTTCTCCTTCTTGGCGCCGTAGCGGCTGCGGGCCTGCTTGCGGTTCTTCACGCCCTGCGTGTCGAGCGCGCCGCGCACGATCTTGTAGCGCACACCCGGGAGGTCCTTCACACGACCGCCGCGCACGAGCACGATCGAGTGCTCCTGGAGGTTGTGGCCGACACCGGGGATGTAGGCCGTGACCTCGACCTGGGAGGAGAGCTTCACGCGAGCGACCTTGCGCAGCGCGGAGTTCGGCTTCTTCGGGGTGGTGGTGTACACGCGCGTGCACACACCGCGCCGCTGCGGGGAACCCTTGAGGGCGGGAGTCTTGGACTTCCCCGCCTTCGAGGTCCGCCCCTTGCGGACGAGCTGCTGGATCGTAGGCACTACGTCTCCGTGTCTTCTCGAGCTACCGGGGCTATCCCCGATGGTGGTCGTGCTGGCTGCTGGAGCCGATCGCACGAGGCACCCGCAGCGCGAGACACGCTGCAGCAGCCACCTACCACCGGCTCGATGGTCCGTCGCCCGCCGACGGGCACGAGGCGCCGCCAGGACCGGGATCCGGAGTGCCCGGGCACTCACATCGGCCCGTCCGGAACCCGCTGCGCGGAGGTGGGAGCGATCGCTCGCTGACACCGCCCCGCCAGGGACATCACGGAGGGCCCGACGGCGCGGGCACGGTTCACCAGGCTACCACAGTAGGCGGACTGACGCGCGGCCTGAGGGCGGGAACGCTCCGGCCCGCGCCGCTCACCGGTCCTTGGCGTAGAGGAAGAGGTGTCGCTCGCGAGTCATCGACAGCCCGATCACCGTACCGAGCAGCGCGCCGAGCCCTGCCGGGATCGCGACGCGGGCACCGAGCACCACGGCGAGCAGAAGGTCACCGGAGGGTCCGAGGACGAGCATCGCCGTGGCCATGCACACCACGAGAGGTGGGAGGACCCAAGCCGTCGCCTCGAGGAGCGACACCGAACAGAGGTCGGACCTGCGGACGCGGTCGTGCAGGGCCGCTGCCAGCTCGACCCGGCGGGCACGGACGGCGGCGATCCCGAGCAGCAGGGCGAACACCCCGGCGACGACGCCGCCGAACCGGGTGATCCGGTCCGCGAACCGGGCATGCCCGTCGAACCTGGCGCCGAGCGAGGCGTTGAGCTGTCCGACGGCCGGGTCGTCCGTGCTCTCGTCGGCCGGCAACAAGGTCGAGAACAGGAGCGTCTGGAGCCGCTCGTCCTGTGGCCAGACATCCACCCAGCACTCGTCGAACACGGCCCGATCACCGCCGGGAAGCACCGCCAGGTACCCGAGCCCCGACCGTCGGCCATCGACCGGATAGGGAAAGACGCCTGCCACGCGGGTCGGGCCCCCCGTCGTCTCCAGCACACCTCCCCGGAGCCTCCCCAGGGTGCGGGCAGCGTCTTCCGAGAGCACCACCCCGCCTCCCCGGTCGACGTCGGCGTGGACCACGGAGAGAAAGCCGTCCGTCGCGTACCCCACCGGGAGCGGAGCCCCGGGGAGGCTGGACGCCGTCAGCTTCTCCTGCGGGAGCGCCAGGGCTCCCGCGGCTCGCACCCCGGAGACCTGGCCGAGCGCCTCGCAGCGCGCGCCGTCGACCCGCCCGCTCGCGACGATCGTCATCGTCGACCCTCCTGCCTCCCGGAAGGCCGCCGCGGCGCTCTCGATGCTGCGCACCGCGAGGAGATCGGCTCCGAGCAGCACCAGGCAGACCGCCCCGAGCACCGACGTGAGCAGCACGCTCCGCGTGGTCCCGCTGAGGACGTTGCGCCAGACCTCGCGCAGGATCGCCGGGAGCGTCATGTCGTGGCTCCGTCCCGGGCCTCGAACCTCGCGAGGTCGATGTGATCGGTGCAGGCGTCGCGCGTGTGCTCGTCGTGCGTGGCGACGACCACGATCGTCGCGTCGGTCGCGAGCCGCCTGATCGCGTCGTTGACGCGCCGCGCCGTCGGGAGGTCGAGCTGCGCGGTCGGCTCGTCGACGAGGAGGAGTCCCGGCCGACCGGCGATGGCGCGCGCGAGCATCAACCGCTGCGCCTCGCCTCCGGAGAGCCGCCGGAACTCCTGTGCCGCGACGGACGACAGCGCGAACCGTCCCAGGATCTCGGTCGCCTCGCGCTCGGCAGTGCGTGGGTCGAGCCCCGAGGCCAGAAGGGGGAGCGTGACATGGTCGAGGGCCGTCCGCCGGGGCGTGCCGTGCGGGTTCTGGAAGACCCATCCGACGTGGCCGATCCCCGCACGACGGATGGACCCCTCCGTCGGTTCGGACCATCCGGCGAGCAGGCTGAGGAGGGTGCTCTTGCCTGACCCGGAGGGACCGGTCAGGGCGTAGACGCGCCCGGGCTCGAGGCGAGCATCCAGGTGCCGGAACAACCACGGGCGGCCGGGGAACCGATGACCCAGATCATCGGTCTCTAGGTGCACGGCGTGCCTGGCGCCGGGTCCGTGTCCACGGTCGTGAGGGGGACCGGCCCGTCGACGACGACGAACGTCTGACCCAGCTGTGACCCGGCGATGCCTACCGTGCGCACCGCACCGTCGGACAGGACGCAGCCGCGACCGTCCGCTGCGCCGAACAGCGCGGACGGTGGGACGACCGACACCGTCTGCGGCGCAGCGAGCACGAGCTGGGCGGTCGGCGCACCGGCGCGGCCGGCGTCGCCGTCGTTGCTCGTCGGCTGGAGCGACGGCAGCGGGCTGAGCTGCACGAGTGCCGCAGGGTCGGAGACCGCGAGTGCGGCGTCGACGGAGACGCTCGTCCCGTCGACGACCAGAACGCGACCGCCGGGAACCAGCCCCTCGGGCGGCTCCGCGACGGCGACGCTCTCGAGGTCGCCCGGGACCGAGGCCACCGGGTCCCCCGCCGAGACCGTGCTCCCGACCGTCGCCAGGCACTCGTTGACCGACGTCGACGGCGCGGGCAGCCACACGATGCGGTCGATCGGCACGCGGTCGAGAGCACCGGTCTTCTCGCCCGCCTGCTCGTAGAGGTCGCGCAGGGCCCGGAGCGCGGCCCTCCGCAACGGCCCCTCTGCGTCGACCTGGTAGCCGAGGCGCGCCAGCTCGGTCTGGAGTGCGGTGACGTCCTCCCCCTCGTCCCCGATGGACAGGTCGCGCCACAACGGCACCGATGTCGCCAGGCCGACGAGCGGGGCGCCGTCCACCGTCAGCGCCGCCTTCCCCGACTCCATCGGCACACCGACCTTGCAGTGGGACGTCGTGACCCGGCCGGACGCCGGCGCGGTGAGCGCGAGGTCGTCGCCGCGCGACAGCCTCAGCTCGACCGGTCGCGGGTCGTCGAACTCCGCCTCTCCCACCGGGAAGTCGAGCGAGCGCTCAGGGGTGGCGACCGCCGACGGCGTCACCGGCGTCATGTACACGACGGCCCCGACCACGCCGAGCGCCGCGCACAGACATGCGCCCACGGCCGCGAGGCCGATCTTGGTCCACGAGGCCATCGACTACTGCTGCTGTTCCAGGATCCCCAGCGGGTCCACGGAGCACGACCGCAACGCCTCTTGGAGATCCGTCGGCAGTGCGCCGAACTCGACGAACCGACCCTCGTTGTCCCGGGTGTAGTCCTCGGCGTCGTAGTCGGCGGGCACGACGCCGGCCGTGACCAGGCACTGCGCGCCGATGGTCGCCCAGTCGAGGTTCTCGGGGTTGATCCGCATGATGTCGTACATGGACCCGACGGCATCCTCGCCGCTGGTGGCAGAACACTCGTCGATCAGCGCGTCGCTCTCCTCCGGGTTCGGCGCGGGCGAGGTGGAGAAACCACCGTCAGGGTTGTAGCCCTTGAACGTGATCCCCTTGCCGGCGAGGCACGCCGTGAAGAGCTCGACCATCTCAGCGTGCTCCGCGTCCGTGATCACGCTGTCGGCGAGGACACCGCGCGCGAAGTCCGAGTCCGTGTCCCGGTACGTCTGCGCGAACTCGGCGGCGTACGGGCCGGTGAACTCTGGCACGGGACCGTCGGTCGAGCCCGGCGGCACGTTCGCCGTCGCCCCGCCGTCCCCGCTACCGCCGCAGCCCCCGAGCACACCGACCATGATCATCGACGCCGTCACGATGACGGCTCGACCCACGTACCTACGCACACGCCCCCCAAAGAACAAACGTCAGAGACCCAGCACCCTCGCCTGCTGCGGGCGGCTCCAGCAGCCGCCCGCAGCAGCGCTGCCTACGCGAAGGCGTAGTGGCAGGAGTTACCGCCACCCGGGTTCGGGTAGATGCTGGAGTACGACCACAGGCCCCCGGACTTCCAAGGGCTACGGACGAGCTCGTGCGGTGTCTTGACGCTCGACCGGTGAGTCTTGCTGGCGTGGTAGTAGTTCGACTCCAGGATCATCGTCGTGTACTGCCAGTACCACTTGCCACCGTCTCGGTACTCCAGCCCTGCAGCCGCCGGACCGGCGGTGCCGAGTCCCATACCCACGGCCAGGGCGACGGTGCACACCGCCGTGATGATCTTCCTCATGGCTGTCCCCCATCAGTCATGCGCCACCCCCATTGACGACGCGGAGCAGAGGCTAGCCCCGAGCCATACCCGCCCCCCTGATGAGCTCACATCCTGGACAATCCAGTCGTCACCCCTGGTAGAAAGCAGGGGCGCGCGGCGTCGGCGAGAAGCCGTACGCCACGCGCCCCGCGCGGTGCTCGATCTGTCAGCGGTAGTCGCCGAAGTCCAGGTCCTCGAGCGGGATCGCCTCGCCGGAGCCCATGCCGAGCGCCGGGAAGTCGATCTCGTCGTAGCCGAAGCTCGGGTAGAGCTCCGTCTTGGCCTGCTCGGTCGGCTCGACCTGGACCTTGGTGTACCGGGGAAGACCGGTACCGGCCGGGATGAGCTTACCGATGATGACGTTCTCCTTGAGGCCGAGGAGCGGGTCGCGACGACCGCTCATCGACGCCTCGGTGAGCACGCGCGTCGTCTCCTGGAAGGAGGCCGCCGACAGCCACGAGTCCGTCGCGAGCGACGCCTTCGTGATGCCCATCAGCTCGGGACGGCCGGAGGCCGGCTGGCCACCCTCCGCCACCGCGCGACGGTTCGCGTCCTCGAAGCGGCCGCGCTCGGCGAGCTCGCCCGGCAGGAGGTGCGAGTCGCCCGAGTCGAGCACGGTCACGCGACGCAGCATCTGCCTCACGATGACCTCGATGTGCTTGTCGTGGATGTCCACGCCCTGGGAGCGGTAGACCTCCTGGACCTCGTCCACCAGGTGCTTCTGCGTGGCGCGCGGGCCGAGGATGCGCAGGACCTTCTTGGGGTCCACCGCGCCCTGGACGAGCTGCGTGCCGACGTTCACGTGGTCGCCGTCCTGCACGAGCAGGCGGGCACGCTTCGTCACCGGGTACGCGATCTCCTCCGAGCCGTCGTCCGGCGTGAGGACCAGACGGCGCGAGCGCTCCGAGTCGTCGATCGCGATGCGGCCCGAGAACTCCGCGATGGGCGCCTCACCCTTGGGGGTGCGGGCCTCGAAGAGCTCCGTGACACGCGGCAGACCCTGCGTGATGTCGTCCGCGGAGGCGACACCACCGGTGTGGAAGGTACGCATCGTCAGCTGGGTGCCCGGCTCACCGATCGACTGGGCGGCGATGATGCCGACCGCCTCGCCGATGTCGACGAGCTTGCCCGTGGCGAGCGACCGCCCGTAGCACTTGGCGCACGTGCCGACGCGCGACTCGCACGTGAGGACCGAGCGGACCTTGGCCTCACGGACGCCCGCGGCCACCGCGGCGTCGATGAGGACGTCGCCCGCGTCGTCGCCGGCCTTGCCGACGACGTTGCCGTCGGGGTCGACCAGGTCGGCCGCGAGGGTGCGCGAGTAGACGCTCGTCTCCACCTTCGGGTGGCGCACGAGCTTGCCCGCGAGCTCCTCCGCGATCGGCAGGGTCAGGCCGCGCTCGGTGCCGCAGTCCTCCTCGCGGACGATGACGTCCTGCGACACGTCCACGAGACGACGCGTGAGGTAGCCCGAGTCGGCGGTCCGCAGAGCGGTGTCCGCCAGACCCTTGCGGGCGCCGTGCGTCGCGATGAAGTACTCGAGGACGGACAGGCCCTCGCGGTAGTTGGACTTGATCGGGCGCGGGATGATCTCGCCCTTCGGGTTCGCCACGAGACCGCGCATACCGGCGATCTGACGGACCTGCATCCAGTTACCACGGGCACCCGAGCCGACCATGCGGTACACGGTGTTCCGGTCGTTCGCCTCGAGGTTCTCGCGCATGACGGAGGCGACCTTGTCCGTCGCCTGGGTCCAGATCTCGATGAGCTCCTGACGGCGCTCGTCGTCCGTGATGAGACCACGGTCGTACTGCTGCTGGACCTTGAGCGCGCGCTCCTCGTGCTGCTCGAGGATGACGGCCTTCTCCTTGGGCGTCGCCACGTCGGAGATCGCGATCGTCACGCCCGAGCGGGTCGCCCAGCGGAAGCCGGCGGCCTTCAGCGCGTCGAGCGACGCCGCGACCTCGACCTTCGGGTAGCGCTCCGCGAGCTCGTTGACGATCGCCGAGAGGCGCTTCTTGTCGACGACCGAGTTCACGTACGGGTAGTCGACGGGGAGCGTCTCGTTGAACAGCGCGCGACCGAGCGTGGTGTCGAAGAGGATCGGCTGACCCTCCTCCCAGCCCTCGGGCGCCTCGAAGCCGGAGACCGGCGGGACGAGGTCCGTCGTGCGGATCTTCACCTCGGCGTTCAGGTCCAGGGTGCCCTGGTCGAACGCCATGATCGCCTCGGCCACCGAGCCGAACGCGCGGCCCTCGCCCTCGGCGCCCTTGCGGTCGCTCGTCAGGTGGTACAGACCGATGATCATGTCCTGCGAGGGCATGGTCACCGGACGGCCGTCCGACGGCTTGAGGATGTTGTTGCTCGAGAGCATGAGGATGCGGGCCTCGGCCTGCGCCTCCGCGCTCAGGGGCAGGTGGACGGCCATCTGGTCACCGTCGAAGTCCGCGTTGAACGCGGCGCACACGAGCGGGTGCAGGTGGATCGCCTTGCCCTCGACGAGCTGCGGCTCGAACGCCTGGATGCCCAGGCGGTGCAGCGTCGGCGCACGGTTGAGCAGCACCGGGTGCTCGGTGATGACCTCTTCGAGCACGTCCCACACGACCGGGCGGGCACGCTCGACCATGCGCTTGGCGCTCTTGATGTTCTGCGCGTGGTTGAGGTCCACGAGCCGCTTCATGACGAACGGCTTGAACAGCTCGAGCGCCATCTGCTTCGGCAGGCCGCACTGGTGCAGCTTGAGCTGCGGGCCGACGACGATGACCGAACGGCCCGAGTAGTCGACACGCTTGCCGAGCAGGTTCTGACGGAAACGACCCTGCTTGCCCTTGAGCATGTCCGAGATGGACTTGAGCGGGCGGTTGCCCGGACCGGTGACCGGACGACCACGGCGACCGTTGTCGAACAGCGAGTCCACGGCCTCCTGGAGCATCCGCTTCTCGTTGTTGACGATGATCTCCGGGGCGCCCAGGTCGAGCAGACGCTTGAGGCGGTTGTTCCGGTTGATCACGCGGCGGTACAGGTCGTTCAGGTCGCTCGTCGCGAAGCGGCCACCGTCGAGCTGCACCATCGGGCGCAGGTCCGGCGGGATGACCGGGACGGCGTCGAGCACCATGCCGGTGGGCGAGTTCGTCGTGGTGAGGAACGCGTTGACGACCTTGAGTCGCTTGAGGGCACGCGTCTTGCGCTGGCCCTTGCCCGAGCGGATGGTCTCGCGCAGGGACTCGGCCTCCGCCTCCAGGTCGAAGTCCTGGAGACGCTTCTGGATCGCCGCGGCGCCCATCGAGCCCTCGAAGTACGTGCCGTAGCGGTCCTGCAGGGCGCGGTAGAGCATCTCGTCGCCCTCGAGGTCGGCGACCTTGAGGTTCTTGAAGCGGTCCCACACCTGGTCGAGGCGGTCGAGCTGGGCGTCCGCACGCTTGCGGATCTGCGCCATCTCGCGCTCGGCCGAGTCACGGACCTTGCGGCGCGCGTCGGCCTTCGCACCCTCGGCCTCGAGCTCGGCCAGGTCGGCCTCGAGCTTCTGGGCGCGGGAGTTGATGTCGTTGTCGCGGGCGTCCGCGATCTCCTTCTTCTCCAGGTCGATCTCGTTCTGGAGGTTGGGGAGGTCTTCCTGCCGACCCTCGTCGTCGACCGACGTGATCATGTACGCCGCGAAGTAGATGACCTTCTCCAGGTCCTTCGGGGCGAGGTCGAGCAGGTAGCCGAGGCGCGACGGCACGCCCTTGAAGAACCAGATGTGCGTGACGGGCGCGGCGAGCTCGATGTGGCCCATGCGCTCACGACGCACCTTCGAGCGCGTCACCTCGACGCCGCAGCGCTCGCAGATGATGCCCTTGAAGCGCACGCGCTTGTACTTGCCGCAGTAGCACTCCCAGTCCCGGGTGGGGCCGAAGATCTTCTCGCAGAAGAGTCCGTCCTTCTCGGGCTTGAGGGTGCGGTAGTTGATGGTCTCGGGCTTCTTCACCTCACCGTGCGACCACGCACGGATGTCGTCGGCCGTGGCCAGGCCGATACGCAGCTCGTCGAAGACGTTGACGTCGAGCAAGTTGTCCTACTTCCTTCGCCTGCCGGGACCGGCCGTGGCCGGCCCCGACGCCAAAAAGACGGTTGGTGTGGGGGTCGTCGGTGGGAGCAGGGTGACCCGCTCCCACCTGCCCGAGATCAGATCTCGTCGATGCTGGACGCCGCGTTGGGGCGGCGCGACAGGTCGATGCCGAGCTCTTCGGCTGCGCGGTACACGTCGTCGTCCGACTCCCGCATCTCGATGGACACGCCGTCGCTCGAGAGCACCTCGACGTTCAGGCAGAGCGACTGCATCTCCTTGAGGAGGACCTTGAAGGACTCCGGGATGCCCGAGTCGGGGATGTTCTCGCCCTTGACGATCGCCTCGTAGACCTTGACGCGACCGGGCACGTCGTCCGACTTGATCGTGAGGAGCTCCTGCAGCGTGTAGGCCGCGCCGTACGCCTCGAGGGCCCACACCTCCATCTCGCCGAAGCGCTGACCACCGAACTGCGCCTTACCACCCAGCGGCTGCTGCGTGATCATCGAGTACGGGCCAGTCGAGCGCGCGTGGATCTTGTCGTCGACCAGGTGGTGGAGCTTGAGGATGTACATGTAGCCCACCGACACGGCCTCGGGGAACGGCTCGCCGGAGCGGCCGTCGAAGAGGCGCGCCTTGCCGTCGGCGCCGACCATGCGGTCGCCGTCGCGGTTCGGGATCGTCGTCGAGAGCAGGCCCGTGAGCGCGTCCTCGTGGACGCCGTCGAACACCGGGGTCGCGACCGGACGACCGGGCTCGGACGTCGCGGCGATCTCCGGGACGTTCTCCCGCCAGGCAGTAGAGCCCTTGCCCGCTGAGTCGTCGGCCAGCGAGATGTCCCAGCCCTGCTTCGCGACCCACCCGAGGTGCGTCTCGAGGACCTGGCCGACGTTCATACGACCGGGGACGCCCAGCGGGTTGAGGACGACGTCGACCGGCGTCCCGTCCGCGAGGAACGGCATGTCCTCGACGGGCAGGATCTTGGAGATGACGCCCTTGTTGCCGTGACGGCCGGCGAGCTTGTCACCGTCCGTGATCTTGCGGCGCTGCGCGATGTAGACGCGCACGAGCTGGTTCACGCCCGCGGGCAGCTCGTCGCCGTCCTCGCGGTTGAACTCGCGCACGCCGATGACCGTGCCGGACTCGCCGTGGGGCACCTTGAGGGACGTGTCGCGCACCTCGCGCGCCTTCTCGCCGAAGATCGCGCGGAGCAGGCGCTCCTCCGGGGTCAGCTCGGTCTCGCCCTTCGGGGTGACCTTGCCGACCAGGACGTCGCCCGCGCCGACCTCGGCGCCGATGCGGATGATGCCGCGCTCGTCGAGGTCCGCGAGGACGTCCTCGGAGACGTTCGGGATGTCCCGCGTGATCTCCTCCGGGCCGAGCTTGGTGTCGCGCGCGTCGACCTCGTGCTCCTCGATGTGGATCGAGGAGAGCACGTCGTCCTGCACGAGACGCTGGCTGAGGATGATCGCGTCCTCGTAGTTGTGGCCCTCCCACGACATGAACGCCACGAGGAGGTTGCGGCCGAGCGCGAGCTCGCCCTCGTCCGTCGCCGGGCCGTCCGCGAGGACGGAGCCGGGCTCGATGCGCTGGCCCTCGTCGACGAGCACGCGCTGGTTGTAGCTCGTGCCCTGGTTGGAGCGGCGGAACTTCGCGATCCGGTAGCTGCCGGTCGTGCCGTCGTCGTTCGCGACGAGCACGAGGTCGGCCGAGACCTCCGTGACGACACCGGGCTTCGTCGCGACGACGACGTCGCCCGCGTCGACCGCCGCGCGCCACTCCATGCCGGTCCCGACGAGCGGGGCCTCGGAGCGGACCAGCGGCACGGCCTGGCGCTGCATGTTCGCACCCATGAGGGCGCGGTTGGCGTCGTCGTGCTCGAGGAACGGGATGAGCGCGGTCGCGACCGACACCATCTGGCGCGGGGAGACGTCCATGTAGTCGACCTGCGCGCCCGGGACGATCTCGACCTCGCCACCCTTGGTGCGCACGAGCACGCGCTCGTCCGCGAAGGAGCCGTCGGCGTTGAGCACCTGGTTCGCCTGCGCGATGACGTGGCGGTCCTCGTCGTCGGCCGTGAGGTAGACGACCTCGTCGGTCACCTTGCCGGCCGTGACCTTGCGGTACGGCGTCTCGATGAAGCCGAACGGGTTGATGCGCCCGTAGGAGGCGAGCGAGCCGATCAGGCCGATGTTCGGGCCTTCCGGCGTCTCGATCGGGCACATGCGGCCGTAGTGCGACGGGTGGACGTCACGGACCTCCATGCCGGCGCGGTCGCGCGACAGACCACCCGGGCCGAGGGCCGAGAGACGACGCTTGTGCGTCAGGCCCGCGAGCGGGTTGTTCTGGTCCATGAACTGCGAGAGCTGCGACGTGCCGAAGAACTCGCGGATGGACGCCACGACCGGGCGGATGTTGATGAGCGTCTGCGGCGTGATCGCCTCGACGTCCTGCGTCGTCATGCGCTCGCGCACGACGCGCTCCATCCGGGACAGGCCCGTGCGGACCTGGTTCTGGATGAGCTCGCCGACGGCGCGGATGCGGCGGTTGCCGAAGTGGTCGATGTCGTCCGTCTCGACGCGCACCTCGACGGCCTCGCCGTTCCGGGTACCCGGGATGGCGGCGTGGTCGGCGTGCAGGGCCGCGAGGTACTTGATCGTCGCGACGACGTCCGAGACCGACAGCGTGGAGTCGCTGAGCGGCGCGTCGATGCCGAGCTTCTTGTTCGCCTTGTAGCGGCCGACCTTCGCGAGGTCGTAGCGCTTGGGGTTGAAGTAGAAGTTCTCGAGCAGCGCGCGGCCGGCCTCGACGGTCGGCGGCTCGCCCGGGCGGATCTTGCGGTACAGGTCGACGAGGGCCTCGTCCTGGGTGTGGACGTGGTCCTTCTCGAGCGTGTCGAGCACGGACGGGAAGTCCGCGAACTGCTCGCGGATCTCGGACTCCGTGAGGCCGAGCGCCTTGAGCAGCACGGTCACGGACTGCTTGCGCTTGCGGTCGACGCGCACGCCGA
The DNA here is from genome assembly GCF_009708005.2 of Cellulosimicrobium protaetiae. Lineage (NCBI taxonomy): Bacteria > Bacillati > Actinomycetota > Actinomycetes > Micrococcales > Promicromonosporaceae > Cellulosimicrobium > Cellulosimicrobium protaetiae. Next base: position 3,886,712 of record NZ_CP052757.1, read on the forward strand.
CGGCGTCGCGCTTGTCGATCTCGAACTCGAGCCAGGCGCCGCGCGACGGGATGATCTTCGCGGAGAAGATGTCCTTGTCGCTCGTCTTGTCGGCCGCGCGCTCGAAGTAGACGCCGGGCGAGCGGACGAGCTGGGAGACGACGACGCGCTCGGTGCCGTTGATGATGAACGTGCCGCGCTCGGTCATGAGCGGGAAGTCGCCCATGAAGACCGTCTGGCTCTTGATCTCACCGGTGTTGTAGTTGACGAACTCCGCGGTGACGAAGAGCGGCGCGGCGTACGTGAAGTCCTTCTCCTTGCACTCGTCGGCCGTGTACTTCGGCGGCTCGAAACGGTGGTTGGAGAACGAGAGCGACATCGAGGACCCGAAGTCCTCGATCGGGGAGATCTCCTCGAAGATCTCCTCGAGACCCGACGTCGAGGGCACGTCCTGGCGGCCGGCCGCGGCCGCGGCGGCGACACGCGCCTGCCACGCCTCGTTGCCGAGGAGCCAGTCGAAGCTCTCGGTCTGGAGGCCCAGCAGGTCGGGGACCTCGAGGGGCTCGTAGATCTTGGCGAAGGAGAGGCGACGCGATGCGGTGCGGTTCGCGATGGCGTCGGCGGTCGGAGCAGAAGGGGTGCGCGAGGCAGCCAAGAGGGGTCCTTCCCTGCAGATCGAAAGAACGCTGCACCGCCGGGCTGGACACGATCACCGCCGCCACGACACCTCGCGGACGCGCACGTACGTCGACGAGGGGGTCGGGGGTATATGAGATCGGGGGCACAGGACAGCGCAAAGCGTGAGCATACCCCAAAGAGGCATCGCCATACAACCCCGGGGCGCGCTCCCCCGCCCGGCACGGACGCGGGGCGTCCCACCGGCACTCGCGCGGGCCTCGTCGCCCGCCATCGACCCGTCGGACGGGTCGCGAACCTTGCTGGTGCCGACCTCGCTGTCCTGCGTCGTCGACCCGCACATGGTGGCACACTCGTGGCCGTTCCGTGAAGCCGGTGCGACCGCCCGGCTGCCCGACGACGTCCCGCACCCACCCTCCCGGCCCGCCCTCGCCGTCGGACGGCGGGAAGACGACGAGGCCCGCACCCCGGGTGGGGTGCGGGCCTCGTGCGGCGTGCTGGCCGGCCCCGTCAGGACGGGACCGGCGAGATCACTTGAGGGTGACCGTGGCGCCGGCGCCCTCGAGGGCAGCCTTGGCCTTCTCGGCCGTCTCCTTGTTCGCGCCCTCCAGGACCGGCTTCGGGGCACCGTCCACGAGGTCCTTGGCCTCCTTCAGGCCGAGGGACGTGAGCGCGCGCACCTCCTTGATGACCTGGATCTTCTTGTCGCCGGCAGCCTCGAGGATGACGTCGAACTCGTCCTTCTCCTCCTCGGCCGGGGCGTCGCCCGAGCCACCCGCGGGGGCGGCGACCGCGACGGCGGCGGGGGCGGCGGCGGTGACCTCGAAGGTCTCCTCGAAGGCCTTCACGAACTCGTTGAGCTCGATGAGGGTGAGCTCCTTGAACTGCTCGATGAGCTCGTCGGTGCTGAGCTTCGCCATGATGGCGTTCCTTTCGGTCGGTGCTCGGCAGCGGCCCGGTGCGGGCCTGCCAGAAGCGGGGTGTGTGCTTGCGCTGCGTGGATCACGAGACCGGGGCGAGCCCCGGGCGCGGGATCAGGCGGCAGCGCCCTCCGATTCCTGCTTCTGACGCAGGGCATCGATGACGCGGGCGGCCTGGGCGGTGTTCGCGGTGAAGACGTAGGCAGCCTGGAAGAGCTTGGCCTTCATCGCGCCGGCCGCCTTGGCCAGCAGGACCTCGCGGGACTCGAGGTCCGCGAGCTTCGTGACCTCCGCGGCGGTCAGGGGGCGCCCGTCGAGGACACCGCCCTTGATGACCAGTGCGGGGTTCGCCTTGGCGAAGTCACGCAGACCCTTGGCAGCCTCGACCGGGTCCCCGGTGACGAAGGCGATTGCCGACGGGCCCTGCAGGTCGGCGTCGAGTCCCTCGACACCGGCCTCCTTGGCCGCGATGGCGGTCAGCGTGTTCTTCACCACGGCGTAGGTTGCGTTGCCGCTGAGCGACCGACGCAGCTGCTTGAGCTGCGCGACGGTGAGCCCGCGGTACTCGGTCAGCACGGCAGCGTTCGAGTCGCGGAACTTGTCCGAGATCTCGGCGACTGCGGCTGCCTTGTCCGGCCTCGCCATGGCAATCCTTCCGGTGGTGGTACCACCGGCGTCCGTCCCGGAACGAGAAAGAGCCCCGCGCAGGCGCGGGGCTCGCAATCGCACGCACGGCGGGGCCGGGCGGACGTCGTCGATTCGCTACCTGCGCTGGCCTCCACCTCGTGGTGGGACTTCGATCCGTCACGTCCTGCAGACGGAGTCTGCGGGCAGCGTCGGACGACCGGCGGTCTTGGGTACACGCCCATCGTACGGGACGTCGGCACGTGCTCCAAACCGCGGTCGTCCGCGACGGCATCTCCGCCGCACGGTCAGAGCACCAGGGGGCCGAAGCAGACGAGCGGGACGGGCTCGGGCTCGTCGGCGACGGCGCGGGCGAGCGCCGTCCCCGGCATCGCGCCGTCGCGCAGCTCGGCGTGGAGCGACGGCATGACGCGCGCGGCGACGTCGTCGCGCAACGGGGCCACGCTCGCGACCACGGCGCGCGCGCCGAGCCGCAGCAGGACGCTCGTCAGGCCGAGCGACTCGCCGCCGATGCGCGGCGTCGAGAGCCCCACCTCGCACGCGGACAGGACGACGACGACGCCGTGCAGGTCGATGCCGTCGAGCTCGTGCGCGAACAGCGGCCCGTCGGCGAGCCGGAGCGAGGAGAAGAGCGGGTTGTCGGTCTCGTGCGTCCCGTGCGCCGCGAGGTGGACGACCCCCGCCGTCCGGAGCCCGTCGACCACGGCCTCGCACGTGGCGTCCTCGCCCGCGAGCGCGTCCGACCCCTCCCAGACGGACGCGACGAGCTTGGCCTCCGCGCTCGAGAACCGCAGCCCGGGGCCGGCGACGACGAGCGCCTCGTCGGCGCGCCGTGTCGGTTCGCCGATCCGCAGGTCCACCCACGAGTTGGCCCACGTCCGCAGACCCCGACGTGACGGCAGCGACGCCCACGGGAGCGCGAGCAGCAGGTCGCGCGCCGCGACGTGCAGGTCGCCGTCCGCCTCGAGGGGTGCGACCAGCGCCTCGTCGAGAGCGGTCAGGGTGCGCGTGAGCGACGCGACGGCCGCCTCGCGCATCGGGACGGGGATGAGCACGTTCGACAGCACCGCGAAGTCGGCGCGGGCACGGCGTACCTGCTCGGCGACCGTCGTGCGCCGCGCGAGCCGCACGAGCCGCGTCCCCTCGGCGGAGACACGGACCGCGCGCACGTCGTCGCCGTCGAGCACGAGGTCGGCGACGACGGCGTCGGAGCCCGCCGCGGAGAGCCCCGCACGGAGGCGGCGCTCCGTCGCGGCGACCGGGGTCGCCGCCCCTCCGCCGTGCTGCCACGCGCGACGTCGGGCGTCGTCCTGCAGCCGACGCGCTGCCCGCAGGTGGTCCTGTCGTCGAGCGAGGTACGCCGGGTCCGAGGGGGCACCGAGAGCACGTGCCGCCTCGACCTCGCGACGCGCCGAGGCGAGGAGGTCCGCGAGGACCGGGTCCGACGGCGGTCGCACGCGGCCGGTGCCCGCGAACGCCGCACGACCGCGCTCGACCGCGTCGAAGATGGTCCCCGGTCGCCGCGTCCGGAGCGCCGCGTCCACGTCGACGTTGCCGAGCCGGACCCCGTGCACCGCCGACGCGGTCACGGCGTCCACGGAGCCGAGCCGTGCACGGTGCTCGGCGAGGGCGGACTGGCCGCGGCGCACGGCCCGGACGCCACCCCGGCGGTCCCCGGCCGCGAACGCGAGCTGGGCGAGCACGGCCTCGTGCTGCAGGCGCACGGGGAGCGGCGCCCGGTCGAGCCGTGCGGGGACGAGCGCGAGGACGTCTCGTGCGGCGGGCACGTCGCCCGCGGACACGAGCCACTCGGCCGCTAGGAGCTGCGCCGGGATCGTCACGCCGAGTCCGGCGACGCCGCCGAGAGTTTCGCCCTCGCGCGCGAGGTCGAGAGCCCACGTGGCGTGGCGCCGTGCCGTCGTCGGCGTCACGGCGTCCGCGCGGTGCTCCGTGAGCGCCGCCTGCAGCTCGGCGACCCGGGCACGCAGCATCCACGGGGCGTTCCCGAGCCGGTCGAACCGGCGCGACGCCGACCGGGCCAGACGGCGGGCGTCGGCGTACCGCCGCAGACCGAGGACGACCCGCGACCGCACGAGCTCGACCTCGGCAAGGTCGCGCAGCATGCGGTACCGGGAGAGCTGCGCGCGCGCCTCCCCCAGCGCGTCGTCGGCCTCGGTCAGCAGACCGGCGTCGAGCAGCACCTGGGCGCGGTCGATGAGCCCGACGGCGGCGTGCCGGTCCGGCGCCTGCTCGGCGGCCTCGTCCATCGCACGGAGTGCGACGGGGAGATCACCACGGAGGTACTCCGCGTACCCCAGGTTGTGACGTGCCTTGGAGACGAGGAGGTCGTCCCCGAGGGCACTCCCCCGGCGCACGGCGTCGTCCAGGTCGCGGCTCGCTCCCTCCGCGTCGCCGAGCTCGAGGCGCAGCGACCCGAGGTTCAGCATGAGCACCGCGGCGTCGAGAGGGCGCGCGTCGTCGACGACGTCGACCGCCGTCTCCATCTCGACGAGCGCCGCCGTGACGTCGCCGGACCGCAGCCGCAGGAGCCCGCGCTGCGAACGCACGACGAAGGCGAGCTCGCGCATCGCCAGCACAGCACCGCGTTCCTCGACCTCGGCGAGACGCTCGTACGCGCCGTCGACGTCGCCTGTGAGCTCGAACTCGGAGAGCGCAAGACCGAGGAGAGCGCGCGCAGCGACGTACGCGTCGCCCCTCCCCGCACCCTCGCCCGCGGCGTCGACCTCACGGACGATCTCCTCGAACGCGCGGCTCGCGCGGTGGTGCTGCCCACGTGCGTTGATCGCCTGCGCGGCAGCCAGACGGGAATCGAGCGTGGCCTGGCCGCTGCGCACCACCACTCATCACCTCATGCGTCGTCACCCGGGGTCGGGACCAGACCCGTCGCCAGGGTAATGGACGGCCAGAGCCATGCGCAGCGTTCCGGCGCTCCCTTGCCCGGCTCCAGTGCACCCGGTTCGGTGGGGTCGTCGCCGATGCGCTCGAGGAGCGAGGCCGCGAGCTCACCCGCGAGGACCGGTGCGGCGAAGGACGTCCCGCTCCACGTCGCGAACCCACCCTGGAAGCCTTCGGGGTCGATCGTGGCTCGGAAGCCCGGCCCCCACAGCTCCTGCACGTGCCGCGACGGGGCGACGGCGCCGTCGATCGTCGGCGGGACCGTCGACACGAGCGACGCACCTGGCCGGGTGCAGGTGATCCACGGGCCGTCGTTGCTGAAGAGCGCGACCGTCTTGTCGGGGTTCTCGGCGCCCACGGTCAGCACGGGGGGCTCGTCCAGCCGGAGCGTCACTCCCTCGAGGGGCACAGGAGGACTCACCTTCCGGTCGATCCGCGGCGCGAAGGCGGCCGGGTACGTCGGTCGCGTCTGGCCGTCGTTCCCGGACGAGACGACGACGACGACCCCGTAGCGGCGCAGGGCTCGAACGAGCGCACCGAACGGGGCGTCGAAGTCGGCGTCCTCCGGGCGCTCGTGGTAGTAGCCGAGCGACAGCACCAGGACGTCGATCGGTGCGTATCCCTCACGCCCGGACAAGCCGAGGACGTGCCAGAGCAGGACACGGCGCAGGGTCCGCAGGAGGTCGCGCTCCGGGACGACGCCAGACCCTCCGTAGAGCCGGGGCGCCAGGATCACGGCGTCCGGGCAGAGCTGGTGCACGAGCCCCGCGATGAAGGTCCCGTGGCCCGCCACCGGGTCGAGCGGTCCCGTGAGGGGCGAGACCGACACGCCACCGATCTCCGGGTCCTCGTAGGGGTACTCCGTCGGAGGAAGCGTCGAGAGCGGCTGCCCGAGCAGCTCCGGGTCCCGCACCACGACGGCCCCGCGTGTCTCCAGGTCGTCGTCGAACCACGGATGCTCGCCGACGCCCGTGTCGAGGACCGCGACGACGGGCCGACGGACGCCGTCACCCGAGACGTAGGGGGTCTTGCCCGCGGTCAGCGTCCGGCGCGGCACCGGGCCGATCCAGCTCACCGGGGTCCGCCCGCCCGACCCGGGCAGCGCGTACTCGGCCGTCCCCGCGGCGAAGGGATGGGGCTGGGTGTAGGGATGCGGCTGCGTGTACGGGTGGGGCTGGGTGTAGGGATGCGGCTGCGTGTACGGGTGCGGCTGCGTGTACGGGAACGGCTGCGTGTAGGGCTGACCGCCGATGAACGGCGTGGGCGCGATCATGTGGTCGAGGGCGAGCCGCGGGCTGCACCCGTCGTCGGGGCACAGCCGCCCGCGCAGCTCCTCGATCAGCCCCCAGGCGTCGGGGAGCGCACCCTGCCTGTCGTCGCGGTAGTGCAGGCGCACGGAGTAGCCGAACGTCTTGAGCAGGTCGCGCGTCGTCTCGGGGTCGAGGTCGGCCTCACGCACGAGCTCGGCGTCCTCGAGGCTCTCGTCCTGCACCTCGACCCGCAGTCCGCGGTCGGCCGCCGCGCGCTCGAGCCAGCGGAGCGAGCGGTTGCCCTCGCGGTCGAACGGCGACTCGGGGATGAGGATGCGGTCGCCGACGTACCACGTCGGGTGCGGGGACTGCTTCCCCGCACGGCGCTGCGCGCTGACCGGGTCGATGGTGCGCGTCCGCCACTGGAGCCGGTTCGGCCGGTCGCCGTAGTAGCCCGGGCCGGTCACGTCGACGGGGGGTTCGGGGGTCTCGCTCACGTGCTCCTCCTTGAGGGATGGCGTTCAGTCGGTGCCGCGGGCGTCGACATCGACGAGCAGCGGCTCGCGCACGGGTGCGCGGAGAGGGATGGGTGCAGGACGTCGTCGCGCCGCGGGCGAGGGGTCGCCCGCGGCGCGACGACGACTACAGCTCGATGACGGGGGTGCTCACGGCGCCGGCGGCGCCGTCCGCACGGCGGACGACGAGGCTCGCCGGGCCGCGGTCGACCGCGTCGAAGGCGAAGCGTCCGTCGTCGTCGCTCGTCGTCTCGCTCACGCTGCCGGGGCGGTGCAGCTCGACGCGCAGCGCGGTGGCCGGGGCGGCCCAGCCGTCGATGCGGATGCGCCCGTCGTCGGTCGCCGACAGCGAGATCATGACCGTGACGGACTCGGACGTGAACGTGATGGTGCGCGCCTCGACGGGAGGCGCGTCGCCCCGCACGGACATCTCGGGGACCTGGACGTACTCCAGCTCCATGACCTCGGCCTCGAGGCCGGCGAGGGTGATCGCGAACAGCGACCGCTCGACGAGGCCGTCGGGGACGGGGTCGATCTCCTCCGCGATGCGCGCCAGCTCGGCGAGCAGCGCGAGGTCGACGGCGTCGAGCGGCTCGTCGGGGCTGTGCGTCGGCTCGGTGCTCATGATGCTTCCCACGATTCCCCCTGGTCGTCGATGATGTCGCGCAGCTTGGCGAGGCAGCGCCCGCGCGTGGAGCCGATGCTCCCCACCGGCATGCCGATGGCGGCCGAGATGGCCTTGTAGTCGGGTCGGTCGGCGAGCGACACGAGCCGAAGCAGCCGCCGGCAGCGGTCCGGCAGCTGGTCCAGCGCGGCCCACAGCGTGCGGTCGCGCTCGTTGCGGAGGACCTCGACGTCGGGCGTCGGGTCTCCGGACGGGAGCTCCGGCACGCCCTCGTCGGTGTCGTCGGGGAGCTCGGTCCGACGCCGCGCCTCGTCCCGGTGCTTGCGCACGGCCTCCCACGCGGCGCGCTTGGCCGTGATGAGCAGCCACTTCAGGACGGCGTGCGGCTCCTTGATCGTCATCGCGTTGCGCACGAGCGCGACCCACACCGTCTGGACGATGTCGTCGGCCTGCTCGCGCTCGACACCCTGGGCTCGCACCGTGTGCCAGAGCAGCGGCGTCGCCTCGCGGACGAAGTCGCCCAGGGCGTGGGGGCGACCGTCACGGTACTCGAGGAGCGCGAGCGCGCCCCGGTCCCCCAGGCTCAGGCCCGGTTCGTCGGTGTCCGCCAGCTCGTCGGTGGTTCTGGTCATGGGGGGCACTGTCCTCGGCACGCTCGTCCGGTCAGGCATCAGCGGGGGGTCCCCGGAAATGCCTGATTCTAGGGCCGGGCCGGTGGGGTCGACAACCATAATCACTGGTCACGCCCCTCTCGGCTCGCGCGGCTGGGTCCCATCTCGCTCCTTCGGCACACGGGCGGGAGCGTCGGGCCGACACTCCTCCACCGGGACGAGAGGGACGGATCGCCCGTCTGATACATCCCGCTCCGGGCGAGCTCCGCGCCGGAGGGACCCAGCCGGACGGCGCACCGCTCCGAACCAGGGGCGACGCGCGGAGAGCCCGCGCGACCACAGAGCGGAGAACCCCATGACCTCGTCCCCGAACCGTCTGCTCGCGGCCGTCTTCGGCGCCGTCTACCTGCTGGTCGGCCTCGCCGGCTTCGTCGTCACGTCGGGCGTCGGCTTCGCCGCCACCGAGGGCCGCAACCTCCTGCTGTTCGAGGTGAACCCGCTGCACAACATCGTCCACCTCGGCATCGGGGCGGCGCTGCTGCTCGCGTCACGCAGCGTCCGGGCCGCGCGGGGCACGAACCTCACGATCGGCGCCGTGTACCTCCTCGTCGGAGTCGTGGGGCTGTTCCTCGTCGACACCGGCGCCAACATCATCGCGCTGAACGGCGCCGACAACGTACTGCACCTCGCCAGCGCGCTGCTGCTCCTCGGCGTGGGGCTCGCCGCGGACCGCGAGGACGCGGGCCGCACCGTCACGGCATGACGAGCCCCGTCCCCACCCGGCGCGTCGGCGCCGCGCTCGCGCTGCTCGGTGCCGGGATCGTCGACCTCGGGCTCGTCCGGGGCGGGTCCCCGGCACCGTCCGGCCTGCTCGCGCTGGCCACCGGGACGACGGAGCTGGTCGCCGCGCTCGTGCTCCTCGCACGCCGACCGCGACCCGGTCGCCCGGCGGCGGTCCCGCGCCTCGGCATCGCCCTGCTCCTCGGCGCGACCGTCGCCGGGGTAGCCGCCCCGGTCGCGTCCGGCGTGCCGCTCTCGGCGGGCGCGGCCGCCGCGGCCGTCCTGCGGGTCGCGACCGCATGCGTCCTCGCACGTCCGGCGCGCGTCCCCGCCGACGGCGCCCCGGCGCGCGCCGGGGCGCGGCTCGTCGCGCTGTTCTCGGTCGCGGTCGTGGTCTCGGCGGTCGCGACGTTCGGCCTGGGCGGGACCGAGGCCGCGCAGCACGCCGTGCCGCACGGGGCCCACCTGCCCGCCCTGGGGAACCTGCCCGGCCACGGCGCGGGGCACCACGGCGAGTCCGGCGACGGTCCCTGACACCTGCGCCGGGTACGAGTTCTCCCGTACCGCGAGGCTCGAAGTTCCGGGGAATCCCTCATGTCGCGCGGCAGGCACCAGGCCTAGCGTCGTGACGACCCCTGCACCCACCGCGGGTGCGGACCGGCGGGCCGCGACGTCGCGGCCCGCCCGAGCACGAGGAGCACTTCCGTGAGAACAGTCCTCTCCGGCCGCACGCGCGGCCGCACGGGGCGCGCGCTGCGCGCCCTCGCCACCGTCGTCGCCGCCGCGACCGTCGCCGCGGGCGGCGCCCTCGCCGCCGCGCCCGCGACCGCGGCGCCCGCGCCGGCCGTCGTCGCACCCGCGGCCGCGGCGGCGGGCAGCACGCAGTGGCTCACCGGCTACTGGCACAACTTCGACAACGGCTCGGTGACGATGCGCCTGTCGGAGATCCCGCAGGCGTACAACCTCGTCGCGATCGCCTTCGCCGACAACCTGGCCGGCACGCCGGGCGGCATCACGTTCAACCTCTCGAGCGCCGAGCTCGGCGGCTACACGGAGGCTCAGTTCAAGGCCGACGTCGCGACGATCCGCGCGCAGGGCCGCAAGGTCGTGCTCTCCGTCGGCGGCGAGAAGGGCAACGTCGTCGTCTCCAACGCGACGGAGGCCAAGAACTTCGCGGACACCGCGTACGGGCTCATGCAGAAGTACGGGTTCGACGGCGTCGACATCGACCTCGAGCACGGCATCAACGCGACGTACATGTCGAGCGCGCTGCACCAGCTCTCCGCGAAGGCCGGCCCGGACCTGATCCTCACGATGGCGCCGCAGACGATCGACTACCAGGCGACGAGCATGGGCTACTACCAGCTCACCCTGGCCATCAAGGACATCCTCACGATCGTCAACACGCAGTACTACAACTCGGGCACGATGATGGGCTGCGACCAGAAGGTGTACTCGCAGGCCACGGTGGACTTCCTCACCGCGCTGTCGTGCATCCAGCTCGAGATGGGGCTGCGCCCCGACCAGGTCGGCATCGGTGTCCCCGCCGTGCCGAAGGCCGCCGGCGGCGGCTACCAGCCGCTCGCCAACGTCGTGAAGGCCGTCGACTGCCTCGAGGTCGGCACCGGCTGCGGCGCGTTCAAGCCGGCCACGCCGTACGGCAAGATCGGCGGCGTCATGACCTGGTCGATCAACTGGGACAAGACGAACGGCTACGAGCTCGCGAACGTCATCGGTCAGCGGCTCGCGAGCGGTCCGACCACGCCGACGGACCCCACCGACCCGACGGACCCGACCGACCCGACGGACCCCACCGACCCGACGGACCCGACGGACCCGGGCACCTGCACCGCGCCGGCATGGTCGGCGTCCGCCGTGTACACCGGCGGCAACCGTGTCTCCCACCAGGGCCGCAGCTACGAGGCCAAGTGGTGGACGACGAACGAGAACCCGACGCAGAGCGGGCAGTGGGGGGTCTGGAAGGACCTCGGCACCTGCTGACCTGAGCCGGGGACGACGACGGCGCGGCACCCTCACCAGGTGCCGCGCCGTCGTGCGTGGTGCGGGTGGTGGACCACCCGCGGGAGGACTGCCGTCAGGCGGCGTCGTCCTCGAGCAGCTTCGTCGTCTTGGACTGGTCCAGCGGGATGCCGGGGCCCATCGTCGTCGTCAGCGTGGCCTTGGTGATGTACCGGCCCTTCGAGGACGACGGCTTGAGACGCAGGACCTCTTCGATCGCCGCCGCGTAGTTCTCCACGAGCGCCTTCTCGTCGAACGAGACCTTGCCGATGATGAAGTGCAGGTTCGAGTGCTTGTCGACGCGGAACTCGATCTTGCCGCCCTTGATGTCGGACACGGCCTTCGCCACGTCCATCGTCACGGTGCCGGTCTTCGGGTTCGGCATGAGACCACGGGGACCGAGCACCTTGCCCAGGCGGCCGACCTTGCCCATGAGGTCCGGCGTCGCCACGGCGGCGTCGAAGTCGGTGTAGCCACCGGCGACCTTCTCGATGAGGTCGTCGCCGCCGACCTCGTCGGCACCGGCCGCACGGGCCTCCTCGGCCTTCGCCGCGTTCGCGAAGACGATGACGCGGGCCGTCTTGCCCGTGCCGTGGGGGAGGTTGACCGTGCCGCGGACCATCTGGTCCGCCTTGCGCGGGTCGACACCCAGGCGGAACACGACCTCGACGGTCGCGTCGTACTTCACGGTCGACGTCTCCTTGGCGAGACGGATCGCCTCGAGCGGCGCGTAGAGACGCTCGCGGTCGATCTTCTCCTCGGCGTTGCGGTACGCCTTGCTGCGCGTTGCCATCTGCTTCTCCTTCTGCAGTCGTGGTCAGCGGGTCCGCGCGGACCCTGCCACCGTCGTCCGCAAGGTGCGGATCGACGTCGTGCCCGAGGCCGGCACGCGGTGCGTGCCGGCCTCAGTCCGTCCTCGAGCAGCCGTGAGGGCGCACCGGGGACGAGGTCATTGGGGGCTGTTCAGCCCTCGACCGTGATACCCATCGAGCGGGCCGTGCCCGCGATGATCTTCGACGCGGCGTCGAGGTCGTTCGCGTTGAGGTCCTCGAGCTTGGTCTGGGCGATCTCGCGCACCTGGTCGGCGGTGATCTTCGCGACCTTGACGGTGTGCGGCGTGGCCGAGCCCTTCTGCACGCCCGCGGCCTTCTTGATGAGCTCCGCGGCCGGCGGGGTCTTCGTCACGAACGTGAACGAACGGTCCTCGTAGACCGTGATCTCCACGGGGATGACGTTGCCGCGCTGCGACTCGGTCGCGGCGTTGTAGGCCTTGCAGAACTCCATGATGTTCACGCCGTGCTGACCGAGCGCGGGGCCGATCGGCGGGGCGGGCGTCGCCGCACCGGCCTGGATCTGGAGCTTGATGAGGCCGGAGACCTTCTTCTTGGGAGGCATGACTCTTCCCTGTCTTTCTTCTCGTGGACCGACGCCGTGGGCGATGACCCGGTTGCAGTACTGCGCTCACGCAGGAGCGGCGCGTGCCGCCCTCGCGTCAGATCTTGGCGACCTGGTTGAACGACAGCTCGACCGGGGTCTCCCGGCCGAAGATGGAGACGAGGACCTTGAGCTTCTGGTTCTCGACGTTGATCTCGGAGATCGTGGCGGGCAGCGTGTCGAACGGGCCGTCCGTGACGGTGACCGACTCGCCGACCGTGAAGTCGACCTCGACGGGAGCCTTCGCGGTGGCCTGGGCGGGCTTGCCGGGCTCCGGGGCGGGTGCCAGCATCGGCGCGAGCATCGAGAAGACCTCGTCGAGCGTCAGCGGCACGGGCTGGTGGGTGTGGCCGACGAAGCCGGTGACACCGGGCGTGTGGCGCACGGCGCCCCACGACTCGTCGGTGAGGTCCATGCGGACGAGGACGTAGCCGGGGATGCGCACGCGTCGGACGATCTTCTTCTGCGCGTTCTTGATCTCGGCCACCTCCTCCATGGGGACCTCGATCTGGAAGATGTAGTCCTCCATGTTCAGGCTCTGGATGCGGTTCTCCAGGTTGGCCTTCACACGGTTCTCGTAGCCCGCGTAGGAGTGGATGACGTACCAGTCGCCGAGCTGCGTGCGCAGCGTGCGCTTGAACTCCGCGACCGGGTCCTCGATGACGTCGCCGTCCTCGTCGACCGGGCGCTCGTCCTCGTCCTCGGACTCGTCAGCGGCGAGCTCGTCGTCCGACGCGTCCTCGTCGTCCGAGGCGTCCTCGACCGTCTCGTCAGCCTCGTCGACCGCCGGGACGTCCGTGGTCTCCTCGACGTCGTCCTGGGCACCCTCGGGCTGCGTCGGGTCGACGTTCTCCGTCTGGTCCAGCGACTCCTGGGACACGAACGAACCTGCTTTCTGACGAACTGCTCGATGACTTCTTCTGGAAGCGCCGACGGCGCCCCGAGGGGCGCCGGCTGCCGTGGTGGGGCCCGGCGTGACCGGGCGGAGGTGCGCTCGCTAGCCGAAGACCCACATGACGGCCTTGCCGATCCCGAGGTCGAGAACGGTCACGAACGCCATGACCACGACCACGAAGACCAGGACCACCGTCGTGTAGGTGATGAGCTCCGACCGCGTCGGGGTGACGACCTTGCGGAGCTCGGCGACGACCTGGCGCACGAACAGGGCGATGCGCGCGAAGATGTTGGGCTTCTTGTCCGCGGACGGACCGCCCTTCTTCTTCACCTCGTCGGCGCGTGCGCCGCCTGCACCCACGGCCTCTGACGGCGATTCGCTCACTCGTTCTTCCCCATCGCTCACGTACGGGACCTGCTCGAACCCTCGGTGCGACCCGGTGCCGGGCCGCGCGCGGTTCCCGGGAAGGTCCCACGAGAGCCACGCCGTGCAGGGTAGACAGGACTCGAACCTGCAACCTGCGGTTTTGGAGACCGCTGCGCTACCAATTGCGCCACTACCCTTCGTGCTCGACGACGCCGTACGAGCCCCGGCCACGAGACGAGAACACGTCTCACGGGCGCGGACCAGCGTGGCGGGCGTCAACCACCGAGGGATCACTGTACGCGACGCGAGGCCCCTGGTCGAACCGCCGTCCACCGATCGGTGGACACGAGGTCCGGACGAACGGCCGTCGCGGGCGAGAGGCCCGCGGGGACAGGCTGGTCCCATGACGACGACACCCCATCTCACCGGCTCCCGTGCCGCCGGTCAGGGACCGAGCGGCCCGGCCGTGGACGTGCGCGGGCTGCGCAAGGCCTACGGCGCCAAGCAGGCGGTCGACGGTATCGACCTCCGGGTCGAGCGCGGCGAGATCTTCGCGGTCCTCGGACCCAACGGCGCCGGCAAGACGACGACCGTCGAGATCCTCGAAGGGTTCCGCCGCCGCGACGCGGGCGAGGTCCGCGTGCTCGGCGAGGACCCGCAGACCGCGGGCCGCGCGTGGCGCTCGCGCATCGGCGTCGTGCTCCAGGACTCGCGCGACCAGGCCGAGCTCACCGTCGCCGAGATCGTCCGCCACTTCGCGACGTTCTACCCCGCGCCGCGCGACCCCGACGAGGTGATCGACGCCGTCGGGCTGCGCGAGAAGGCCCGGACCCGCACGCGCCAGCTCTCCGGCGGCCAGCGTCGCCGCCTGGACGTCGCGCTCGGCATCGTCGGGCGTCCGGAGCTGCTGTTCCTCGACGAGCCGACGACGGGCTTCGACCCGCAGGCACGCCGCGCGTTCTGGGCGCTCGTGCGCTCGCTGCGCGAGGACGGCACGACGATCCTGCTCACCACGCACTACCTGGACGAGGCCGCGCATCTGGCCGACCGTGCCGCCGTCGTGCGCGCGGGCGGGGTCGTCGCGCTCGACGCGCCCGACCGCCTCGGTGGCCCGGACGCGCGCCGGCCGGAGGTCCGCTGGCTCGACGACGGCGCCTGGCGGTCGGAGCGCACCGACTCCCCCACCGCGCTCGTCGCGTCCCTCGCCGCGCGGTACGCCGGACCCGACGGCGAGGTCCCCGGCCTCGCGGTGACCCGCCCGAGCCTCGAGGACGTCTACCTCGAGCTTATCGGCGAGCCGGCCACGGCGCCCGCCGCCGCGCCTGCCCGCACGACCGCACACAGGTCCCTCGACGCGCCCGCCGAGGACCCCACGCCCGACGGCACGACCGCCGTCGTCCCCGAGGAGGCCCGCCCGTGACCACCGCCCCGACCGCCGCCCGGTCCACGCGCTCCGCCCGACCCGTGGCCCTTCCCGGCGCCGGCCGGCTGGGGCTCGAGCGCACCCGCGCCGAGCTGCACGCGTTCTTCCGCGAGCGCGACGCCGTGATCTTCATCTTCACGTACCCGCTCATCATGCTCGCGATCTTCGCGACCGTGTTCGACGGGCAGGACCAGGGCTCGGCCGCCTACTCCGTGCCGTTCGCGCAGTACTTCCTGCCCGGCATGATCGCGACCGGCGTCATGCTCACGAGCTTCCAGTCCCTCGCGATCTCCATCGCGGTCGAGCGCGACGACGGCTCGCTCAAGCGTCTGCGCTCCACCCCGCTGCCGCCGTCCGCGTACTTCTACGGCAAGATCGGGCTCGTCCTGTTGACGTCGGTGGTACAGACGGGTCTGCTCCTTCTGCTCGCCGCGACGGTCTACGACGTCCCCATGCCGTGGGAGATGCCGGACGGCGGCGCGCGCCTCGCGACGTTCGCGTGGGTGTTCGTGCTCGGGTGCGCCACCGGCGCCGTGTGCGGCGTGGCGTTCTCGTCGCTGCCGCGGTCCGGCAAGTCCGCGACGGCGGTCGTCACGCCCGTCGTGCTCGTTCTCCAGTTCATCTCCGGGGTCTTCTTCGCGTTCTTCGCGCTGCCGTCCTGGATGCAGACCGTCGCGTCGCTGTTCCCCCTCAAGTGGATGGCGCAGGGCATGCGCTCGGTGTTCCTCCCGGAGCAGGCGGCGGCGCTCGAGCCGTCGGGGTCGTGGCAGCACGGCGCGACCGCTGCTGTACTGGTCGCATGGCTGGTCGTGGGGCTCGTGGTCGGTGCACGCTCGTTCCGGTGGCGGCGCCGTGACGACGGCTGAGACGCCGCCACCGGGCGGGGCGGCCGCCGGGGTGGTCGACGGGACGGCCGCCGACGCCGCGACCGCCGAGCTCGACGGCACGTGGGCCCGCGACGTGCGCTGGTGGGACGTGGCGTTCTACGTCATCGTCGTGCTCAGCGCACTCGCGCTGCTCGCGGCGGGCGTCAGCGGGAGGGCGCTGCTCGTGTCCCTGGCGGCGGTCGCGACGATCCTCGTGACCTACCTCGCCTGGGGGCGGCGGGCGGCGCGCACCCGCGACCAGGTGCCGGCCCACGTCTACCTCGTCGTCGCGATCGCGTGCACGCTCGTCGTCGTCGGGCAGGACGCGCTCGGCACGCTCCTGCTGTTCGCGGTGTTCACGCAGATCTGGATGCTGTCGGAGCACCTGTGGGCCCAGGTGGTGCTGTGCGTCGCGCTCGCGGCCGGCACGGCGCTCGCGCTCGCGTTCGACCCGCAGACGGGGCGGGTCGAGCCCGAGGAGCTCGCGAGCGCCGCGCCCCAGATGGGCGTCGCGCTCGCGTTCGCGCTGAGCCTCGGGCTGTGGACTGCGCACACGCTCCGGCAGTCGGAGCGCCACGCGCGGCTCGTCGACGAGCTGCGCGCCACGCAGGCCGAGCTCGGCCGGGCCTCGCACGAGGCGGGGGTGCTCGCCGAGCGCGAGCGCGTCGCCCAGGAGATCCACGACACGCTCGCCCAGGGGTTCACGAGCGTCGTCATGCTCGCGCAGGCCGCGAGCGCCGACCTCGACCGGGACGCCACCGACGCCGCGCGCGAGCGGCTCGCGCTCGTGGAGTCGACGGCACGCGACAACCTCGCGGAGGCGCGCGCGCTCGTCGCCGCGTCGGCGCCCGCGCCGCTGCAGGGCAGCACGCTCGGGGAGGCGCTGCGCCGGCTCGTGGACCGGTTCGCGGACGAGACGGGCACGCGCGTCGAGCTCGCCGCGCCGGAGTCGCCGCGACTGTCGAGCGCGGAGGACGTCGTCCTGCTGCGGTCGGCGCAGGAGGCGCTCACGAACGTCCGGCGGCACGCGGACGCGACGGCCGTGCGCGTCGAGCTCCGGCAGGACGCGGACGGGACGGTCCTCGAGGTGACCGACGACGGGCGCGGCCTGCCCGTCGACGCGTCGGGGTTCACGGAGGGCTACGGGCTGCGGGGCATGCGGGAGCGCGTGGCGGCGGAGGGCGGGCGCCTCGAGGTCGGGCCGAGGCCCGGGGGCGGGACGCGCGTCGCGGTCCGCCTGCCCGCCGGTACCCGCCCCGCCGACCCCGCCGGGGTACGGCCCGCGGCGACGTCGCGGACGGGAGGCCCGCGATGAGCCCGGCCGGGAACGGCGTCGTGCGGGTCCTCGTCGTCGACGACCACCCGGTCGTGCGCTCGGGGATCATCGGCATGCTGGCCGCCGAGCCCGACCTCGAGGTGGTCGCCGAGGCGGGCGACGGCGAGCAGGCGGTGGCGCTCGCGCGCGACCTGTCGCCCGACGTCGTGCTCATGGACCTGCGCATGCCCGTGCTCGACGGCGTCGGCGCGACGGCGGCGCTCGTCGGCGCCCCCGGCCGGGGCGCGGGGCGCGGCACCACACCGGCTCCGCGCGTCGTCGTGCTGACGACGTACGAGACCGACGCGGACATCCTGCGCGCGGTCGAGGCGGGCGCGACCGGCTACCTGCTCAAGGACACGCCGCGCGACGAGCTCGTCGCGGGAGTGCGCGCCGCGGCGCGGGGCCAGACGGTGCTCGCGCCGAGCGTCGCGACCCGGCTCGTCACGTCGGTCCGCGGGACGGAGCGCCTCACCGACCGCGAGATCGAGGTGCTGCGCCTGGTCGCGCGCGGGCTGTCGAACGCGGCGGTCGGGCAGGAGCTGTTCATCGCGGAGGCGACGGTCAAGACGCACCTGCTGCGCGCGTTCGCGAAGCTCGGCGTGGACGACCGCACGGCCGCCGTGACGGTCGCGATGCAGCGGGGGTTCCTCCCCGGGGCGTGACGTGACGTCCGGCGGTGACTCGGCCCAGCGTGACAGACTCCCCGTGTGCGAGACCTGGCGACGCTCCCCAAGGCCCACCTGCACCTGCACTTCACCGGGTCGATGCGCCCGGAGACGCTGCGCGACCTCGCCGCGCAGTACGGCGTGCGGCTCCCCCATGCGCTCGTCGACGGCGACCCGCTGCGGCTCCCGCCGACCGAGCGGGGTTGGTTCCGGTTCCAGCGCCTGTACGACGCCGCGCGCGCGTGCGTGCGCTCGGAGGCCGACATGCGGCGCATCGTGCTGGAGGCCGCGCAGGACGACGCCGCGGAGGGGTCGGGCCGGCTCGAGATCCAGGTGGACCCGACGTCGTACGCGCCGTTCGTCGGCGGCATCACCCCGGCGGTGGAGATCGTGCTCGACGCGGCGCGGTCCGCGAGCGCCGCGACGGGGACGGAGGTCGCGGTGGTCGTCGCGGCGTCGCGCATGCGGCACCCGCTCGACGCGCGCACGCTCGCGCGGCTCGCGGCGCAGTACGCGGGCGAGGGTGCGGGCGAGGTCGTCGGGTTCGGCCTGAGCAACGACGAGCGCCGCGGGGACACGGCGGAGTTCGCGCGCGCGTTCGCCATCGCGCGGCGGGCGGGGCTCGCGTCCGTGCCGCACGGGGGCGAGCTGCTGGGGCCGGCGCACGTGCACGAGGTCGTGCGCGAGCTCGTCCCGGACCGCCTCGGCCACGGCGTACGGTCCGCGGAGGACCGGCGCGTGCTGGACGACGTCGTGGACCGCGGGATCGCGCTCGAGGTGTGCCCCGCGTCGAACGTCTCGCTCGGCGTCTACGAGGACGCGGGTCAGGTGCCGCTCGGGGCGCTGGTCGACGCCGGGGCCCGCGTCGCGCTCGGCGCCGACGACCCTCTGCTCTTCGGCTCGCGGCTCGTCGCGCAGTACGAGACGGCGCGGCACGAGCACGGCTTCTCCGACGACGAGCTCGCCGGGCTCGCGCGGTCGTCGATCCGGGCGAGCCGCGCGTCGTCGGGCACGAGGCAGCGCCTGCTGGCCGGCGTCGACGACTGGCTCGCGGCCGGCTGACACCCGTTCTCTCATGTGCGTCTCATCCGCCTCTCGGATACTGAGGGCATGACTCGCCGGACCGTCGCGTGGCTCGTGGGAGCGCTCGTGCTCGTGCTCGGGGGCGCCGCGGCGGCCGGCGCGATCGCGTCGCGCCCGGCGGACCGCGAGGTCGGGGGCGCCGTGGTCGTGACCCCGGCCCCCGCGACCCCCTCGGAACCGGGGACGCCGACGGCCACCCCCGATCCCTCGCAGCCGACCGGCCCGCCCGACGACGACGATGACGACGACGACCGCGTCTCCCCCGCCCCGCCGTCGAGCGACGACGACGATGACGACGGGGACGACGACGGGGACGACGGATGAGCGGCTCGCAGCGCCGCGCCGGGCTGACCGTCCGCACGCGCATGCTCGCCGCGTTCCTCGGCCTGTCCGCCCTGGCGCTCGCCCTCGCCGGAAGCGCCGCCTGGTTCCTGCAGCGCGGGCAGATCGACGACCGCATCGACGAGAGCCTGACCCGCAGCGCGAACGAGCTCGCGACGCTCGCGTCGTCGGGCGTCAACCCCGTCTCGGGCGAGCCGTTCACGTCGCCCGAGGACGTCGTCGTCGCGTCCATGCAGCTGACCGTGCCCGCCCACCACGAGGGCGTCCTCGGGCTGCGTCAGGGCCGCACCCCGCTCGTCTCGCAGCAGGACGTCCGGCTGCGGCTGGAGGACGACGCCGAGCTCGTGGCCGCGGTGTCGCCGCTCGTGGGCGGCGACGACGTCGTGCTGCGCTCGCCGCGGACCGCGACGGCCGACTACCGCGTGCTCGTCGCGCCCGTCCGGTCGGTCGGCGGCGGCCCGGCGGCCCCCGCCCAGGAGCCCGCCGCCCTCGTCCTCGCCTACGACCGCTCGGCCGAGCACGCCGAGTTCGCGCAGGTCTTCCGGACGTACGCCGTCGTGGCGCTCGGCGCGCTCGTGCTCATCGGGGTGGTCGGGTGGGTCGTCGCCGGCCGCCTGCTCCAGCCGATCCGGACCCTGTCGCGCACGGCGCAGCGCATCGGCGAGACGGACCTGTCCGCCCGCATCCCCGTCACCGGCAACGACGACCTGTCCGACCTGTCGCGCACGGTCAACGGCATGCTCGACCGGCTCGAGGGGTCGTTCGACTCCCAGCGGCGGCTGCTGGACGACGTCGGGCACGAGCTGCGGACGCCGCTCACGGTCGTCCGGGGGCACCTCGAGCTCATGGACCCGCACGACGCCACGGATGCGTCCGAGACGCGCGACCTCGCGCTCGACGAGCTCGACCGCATGAACCGTCTCGTCGACGACCTCGTGACCCTCGCGACCGTCGGGCGACCCGACTTCGTCCGTCCCCTGGACACGGACCTCGGCCGGCTGCTCGACGACGTGCACGACAAGGTCCGGACGCTCGGCGACCGGCGCTGGCTCGTCGACGCGCGCGCCGACGTCGCCGTGCGCGCCGACGCGCAGCGCCTCACCCAGGCGCTCCTGCAGCTCGCGGCGAACGCCGTGAAGTTCTCGACGCCCGGGTCCGTCGTCGCGCTCGGCTCCGCGGTGTCCGACGACGGCGCGCGCGTGCGCGTGTGGGTCCGCGACGAGGGGGTCGGGATCGCGCCCGAGCAGCAGGGGCGGATCTTCGACCGGTTCGCCCAGGCGACGACGCCGGGCGCGGCCCACCCCGAGGGCGCCGGGCTCGGGCTCGCGATCGTCGCGGCGATCGCCGAGGGCCACGGGGGCCGGGTGCACGTCGCGTCGACTCCCGGCGTCGGGTCGACGTTCACGCTCGACCTCCCGCTCGTCCCCGTCGAGGCGCTGTCCGGGCGCCCGGACGCGGCCGACGACGCACCCGGCGGGGACGCACCGGGGTGGGTGGCGCCGACGGCGCCGACCGTGCCCAGCGTGCCGTCCGCCGCCACCCCGCACCTGCCCCCGCCGCCACCCGGCGACGACCCGGGCCCGCCGCCGACCGGACCGACCGCCGGCAGGCCCCCGCACACCGACCCCGACGGAAGGACCACCCGGTGAGCCAGATCCTCGTCGCGGAGGACGAGACCCGCATCGCCTCGTTCGTGGCCAAGGGCCTGCGCTCCGCAGGCTACGCGAGCACGACCGTGGCGACCGGGCGCGAAGCGTTCGACCTCGCCAGCACCGGCGACTTCGCGCTGCTCGTGCTCGACCTCGGCCTGCCCGACCAGGACGGCTTCACCGTGCTCCGCCGGCTGCGGGAGACGGGCAACGCCATCCCGGTCATCATCCTCACCGCGCGCACCTCGGTCACCGACACCGTCGCCGGGCTCGAGGGCGGCGCCGACGACTACATGGCCAAGCCGTTCCGCTTCGAGGAGCTCCTCGCGCGCATCCGCCTGCGCCTGCGCGGCGAACCCGCGGGCGAGGTCACCGTGCTCACGCACGGCGCCCTGAGCCTGGACCTGCGCACCCGCCGAGCCCGCACCACCGACCGCGAGGTCGACCTCTCGGCGCGCGAGTTCGCGCTCGCCGAGGCGTTCCTGCGCAACCCCGGGCAGGTGCTCAGCCGCGAGCAGCTCCTGTCGCGCGTGTGGGGGTACGACTTCGACCCCGGCTCGAACGTCGTCGACGTGTACGTGCGCTACCTGCGCAACAAGCTCGGGGCGGAGCACTTCATGACCGTGCGCGGCATGGGCTACCGGCTCGCCGGGTAGCGGCGCCGACCAGCCCCGCCGCGCGAGACCCCCGCACGGACGGCGACGCCCGGCCGCCCCACGACAGGTGGGGCGGCCGGGCGTCGCTGTCCCGGTGGGTCGGTCAGTCCGCCGACTGCGGCGACGGCGGCGTGACCGGGCTCGGCGGGGTGTTCGGCGTCTGCGGCGTGTTCGCCGAGCTCGCCGTGTTCGCCGTCGGCGGGGTGTTGGGGGTGTTCGGCGTCTGGGTCGTCACCGCCGACCCCGACGTCTCGGCCGTGACGGTGGTGATCGACGACCCGTTCTGGACGTCCGTCGGGCTCGGGGTGCTCGAGGCGGGGGCCGACGTCGGCGAGCCCGACGACGTGCTCACCTCGACCGACGGGGACACCGTGGCCGGCTCGGGGGCGTCGAACGCGCCCTGCGCCGAGGCGACCGTGGCCCCGATCCCGACGGCGCCGAGCGCCCCGGTGACGATCCACACGCTGCGTGCCTTCATGGTCCTGCTCCTTCGTCCGGTGGTGCGCACGACCCCTCGGCCGTGCATGGCTCGAGCCTCCCGCTCACGCGTGAGACGTCGAGGAGGTCCCGATGAGAGTGCTCTCAGAGAGCGGCGCGGCCGCGAGCAGCCGCTCCGCGACGCCCAACCAGGCGTCGCCGAGGTCGCGCGTCGTCGCACCCGACGCGAGCGACAGCACGACACCTGCCGCGCGCGCCCGCAGCGCACCCGGGTCGACGCGCTCGTCGAACACCGCGAGGCACCGCTGGACGAGCGCGCCCACGCCGCCGTAGACCGTCGGCGCGAGCGACGGGAGGACGGCGAGGTGCGCGACGAGGCACGCGAGGTCGTCCACGCGGTGCCCCGGGCCGAGCGTGTCGACGTCGAGAAGCGTCCCGACCCCCGTCCGGCCCGCGTCGAGCAGGACGTTCGCCTCGTAGAAGTCGCCGTGGGTCGCGACGACCGGTCCCGGGTCGCGCGTCGCGACCGCCTCGCGGACGGCGCCCACCACCCGGGCCACGCGCGCCGCGTCGAGCGCGTGCACCGCGAGCGCGGCCTCCCCGTAGTGCTCGACGCGCTCGGCCCAGCCCGGGCGGCGGCGCAGCGTCGTCGCCCGCAGCGGGAGCGCGTCGAGAGCGCGCACGAGGGCGTGCGGGTCGATCGCCGTGGGCTGCCCGGCGGGTCCGGCGGCAGCGAGGTGCTGGGCCAGCGACACGCCGTGCGCCTCCTCGAGGACGACGACGCCGTCGTCGCCCCAGTCGAGGCAGCGCGGGGCGCGCACCGGGGTCTCGCGCAGGAGGTCGTGGCGCCGCACGAGCGAGCGCACCCGGTCGGGCCGCACGACCTTCACGTAGAAAGTGCGGATCGACGTCCGGGCACGGACCACCGCGCGGCGCAGCGGGCGGTAGGCGACCATCTCGGCCGCCTCCACGGCCTCGCCGGGCTTGAGCACGTCGGCCGCGGCGAGCCGGCGGGTGAGCGCGTCGCGGTCGCACGCGGCGGCGAGGCCGGGCAGCAGCGGGTCGGCGGGGTGCCGCCACACGTGGACGACGCGCGGGCCGTCCGCGAGGCGGACCACGCCCGGGCCTGCGGCGTCGGGCGACAGGGGCGCCGTCGTCGCGAGCAGGTACTCGGCGGCGTCGACGGCGCCGGGCCCCGCGCCGGGGCGGGGCGCGAGCGCCCGGCGCGCGACGACGTCGTACCCGACCGTGACCTCGGCGCCGGGGCGCGCGTGCACCTGGTGGACGCGCCACGTGTCGAGGCTCGCGCCGTCGGCACCGAGCGCCACGGCGAGCAGCTCCCCCGCCTCGGGAGCGGTGAGCAGGTCGAGCCAGGCGCGCTGGTCGGGCGCGGGAGGGGCGAGCGTCATGGCGCCAGGGAACCTCGCTCGCGTGGCTCGGTTGTGAGACCGGGATGAGAGAGCTCTCATCCGGTCGGACGGTCCGGGGAGCGGGGGTCTTGACGGGGGCGAGGACCGCATGCCAATGTATCGATGTGTTGATACAAACGTCGGAGGAACCGCAGGGCGTCGACCTCTTCCTCCCTGCGGCCTACGACCTCGTGTGGACCGGCGCGGTCCTCGCCGTGCTCGTGGCGCTGGGCGCCGCCGTCGTGCTCGCCGTGCGGGCAGCGACCCGCACCCCCTCGCTCCACGGGCTCGCCGGGGACGACCCGGTGCGCCGCGCCGCCCGGCGCCACGCGACGACCGTGAGCGTCGCGGCGGCGACGGCCGCGGTCCTCGCCGGCGCCGTCGTCGCGCAGGCCGTCACGACCGCCGTCGGGGGCCTCGCGGAGGGCGTGCTCGTCGGCCTCTCCCCCGCGGTCGTCGGGCTGACGTTCCTCGGCGCGCACGCCGTGGGGGAACGCACCTGGCCCCGGCAACGGACCGCCGTCCGCGCGGCCACGCTCCGGCCCAGGACCGTCGACGACGTCGCGCCCCGGGGCCTGCGGCGCCTCACCTGGTCGCTCGGTGCGCTCGTCGTGCTGCTCGCCGGCGTCGGCGCGCTGACCGCCGGCGACGACGGCAGGTCGGTGACGCGCGTCCTCGGGGACACCACCTCGACGGCGAGCCCCTACCCCGGCGAGTTCTACGGCGTCTGGCTCGCGCTCGCGGCCGTGCTGCTCGTCGCGGGCGCCGAGGGCGTGCTGCGGCTCGTCGCGCGCCGCCCCGCCGTCGCCCAGGTCGACGAGACGTGGGACGTCGCCCTGCGGCGCGCGTCCGCGCACCGCGTGCTGCGCGGCGCCCAGCTCGCGCTCGGCCTCACCGCCGCCGGGACGGTCGGCGTCGGCGCGAACGCCGCGGCCCGGGCGGGCTACCCGGGTGCCGTCGTCCTCGTGGTCGCCGCGGTGGGCCTGGCGCTGGCAGCCGTCGCGGTCGTCGTGCAGCCCGCCCCGGAACCGGACGACCGGGCCGACGAACGGGCGGACGGGCGGACGGGCGTGCCGACGGCAGGGGCGGGCCGTGCCGCCCGCTGAGCTGCGCGTCGAGATCGACCTGCGGTCGGGGCTCGCGCCGTACGAGCAGATCCGGTCGCAGGTCGTCGCGCACGTCGCGGCCGGTCGGCTGGTCGTCGGCGACCGGCTCCCGACCATCCGCGCCCTCGCCACGGACCTCGGGCTCGCGCCCGGGACCGTGGCCCGCGCGTACCGCGAGCTCGAGGCGGCCGGGGTCGTCACGACGCGGCGCCGCGCCGGGACGGTCGTCGCCGACGGGGTCTCCCCCGGCGACGTCGCGGCGCGCCACGCCGCGCACGAGCTCGTCCGCGCGGGCCGGGAGGCGGGGCTGTCCGACGACGCGATCCTCGACGTCGTGCGCGGGGCGCTCCTCCACGATCCCCCCGGCGCCGCACCGACCGCGCGCTGAGGCCGACCCTGCCATGCCGGGCCCCGCTCCCCGACCGGCGCGGGCCACCCAACGGTCCGAGGCCGCCGAGCGTTCTCACGGACGACGGGTCACGTCACGACAGGGTCACGATCCGCCACCGGGCGCCGACACGAGCCTTCCGGGACCGGGACGCGGCGCATGATGATTCTCCGCGGTGGACGCCGCGGAGGCGCAAAGGGGGATCAGGTGGAGGACGGAGCCAACCGGGCGGGCGCGCGGGCGCGCGCGACTGCGGGGACGCGCACAGGGATCGCGTCGCACGACGCGCCGGCGGCGCGGTCGCAGAGCCGTGGTCCGGCACGGCACGGTGCACGGGCGGCGTCGCGCGCCGTCGTGACCGCGCTCGTCGCCGCGCTCGTGCTGGCGGGCTGCCAGGCCGGGCTGCCCGACCTCGAGCCTGGCCGGACGCCGTCCGCCACCGCCGACGGTCCCGCGACCACGGAGCCCGCGAGCCCGAGCCCGACGACGACCACGCCCGAGCCGGCCGAGCCACCGGCGGCCGAGCCGACCCCCGCCGAGACCCCGGCCCCCGAGCCGAGCACGCCGCCACCCGCACCGGAGCCGACCCCCGAGCCGCCGCCCGCTCCCGTCGAGCCCGCGGAGCTCGCCCGCGGCGCGACCGGGGAGCGTGTCGTCGCGCTCCAGCAGCGCCTCGCCGACCTCGGCTACTTCATCGGCGCGCCGGACGGCGACTTCGGCGGCGGCACGCAGCAGGCCGTGTGGGCGTTCCAGAAGGCCGCCGGCCTCTCGCGCGACGGCGTCGTCGGCCCCGCGACGCAGGCCGCGCTCGACCAGGGGGTCACGCCGCAGCCGCGCAGCGGGTCGGGCAAGGTCATCGAGATCGACCTCGACCGCCAGCTCCTCCTCGCCGTCGAGGACGGCCGGGTCGTCACGGTGGTCAACGCGTCGTCGGGCAACGGGGAGTCGTACGAGGCGAAGGGCCGGATCTACCGCGCGAGCACGCCGCGCGGCACGTTCCAGGTCGGCCGGCAGGTGGACGGCAACCACTCGTCCAGCCTCGAGCTCGGCGACATGTGGCGCCCCAAGTTCTTCACCGGAGGCATCGCGGTGCACGGGTCGGGCTCGATCCCGCCGTGGCCCGCCTCGCACGGCTGCGTGCGCGTCGCGAACTCCGCGATGAACTGGCTCTGGGACTCCTGGCACGCCGACCCAGGCACCACGGTCCTCGTCTACTGACCCACCACGCGCTGAGTGCGTGAAATAGTCGCGCCGACGGGGCCCGGACGCGACTATTTCACGCACTCAGCGGGGGAGCGTCAGAGGGAGACGCCGACGAGGACGGGCTCGGGGACGAGCTCGACGCCGAACGCGTCGACGACACCGTCGCGCACCGCGCGCGCCAGCTCGACCAGGTCGCCCGCGCTCGCGCCACCACGGTTCGTGAGCGCGAGCGTGTGCCGCGTCGACAGCCGCGCGAGGCTCGACGGACCGTGCACCCCGAAGCCCTTGGTGAACCCCGCGTGCTCGATCAGCCACGCCGCCGACGTCTTGACGAGGGTCGGGTCGATCTCGCCCAGGCTCGGGCCGGTCGTGCGGGCCGGCGTCGCCGAGCGCACCGGGTAGCGCGGCGCCTCCGCCGGGAGGAGGTCGGCCTGGTCCGCCGGGACGACGGGGTTGGTGAAGAACGACCCGGCGCTCCAGCGGTCGTGGTCGGGGGCGCCCTCCCCCGGCGTGGCGTCGGGCGAGCCGGGCTCACCGTCCGGGCCCACGCCGTCGAGCAGCATGCCCTTGCGCGCGCGGAGCGTGAGGACCGCGTCGCGCACGTCGGCGCTCGGGGCGCGGTCGCCGACCTGGACGCCGAGCGTGCGCGCGAGCTCCGGGTAGCCCACCGGCGCGGAGAGCGACCCGAGACGCGCCTGGAAGCCCACGTCGAGCACCACGTACCGCGGCGACGGGTACCACGGTCCGCCCCCCTCGTCGTCGTCCCCGGCTTGAACCGCCGCCGTCGCGTGCATGGTGCGCTTGAGCAGCGACGTGCGGTAGCCGAACGCGAGCTCGCCCAGCGCGAGCGTGCGCACGCGGGACCGCAGGCGGTCCCAGACGCGCACGGTCGAGACCACGCCCGCGACCTCCTGGCCGTACGCGCCGATGTTCTGGACGGGGGCGGCGCCGACCGTGCCTGGGATGCCCGAGAGCGCCTCGACGCCCACCCACTCCTCGGCGACGGCCCGCGCGACGAGCTCGTCCCAGTCCTGACCCGCCGGGGCGTGGAAGCTCGCGCCACCGCACGAGTCCTCCGCGTCCACCGTGATCCCGCGCCGCAGGTCGCGCACGACGACGCCGCCGAACCCCTCGTCGCCGACGAGCAGGTTCGACCCGCCGCCGATCACGAGGAGCGGTTCCCCGGCGTCGTCCGCGGCGCGCACCGTGTCGATCAGCTCGGCCTCGCTGTGCGCCTCGACGTACCGGTCCGCCGCGCCGCCCACGCGCAGCGTCGTCAGCTCGGCGAGGGACGGCGTGCCGACGGCCTCGGGGCGCAGCCCCGGCGCGGTCCGGACGATCTCGGGCAGGTCGCGCTCGACGGGGGCGGTGGGTTCGCAGGTCACCGCCCCAGCGTAGTTCGCCGCCGACCCGGGGTCAGTGGTCGGGCGTCTCCTGGGGGCGCTGGGCCGCCTGCTGGCCGGCCGAGCCGGCGGCGGTCGGCAGGGGGCGCGTCACACCGACCACGAGCAGCCCGACGACCACCGGGGCCGCGATCACGAGGAGCGCGGCGCGGTAGCCGACGTGCTCGGCGAGGAACCCGATGAGCGGCGGGCCCATGAAGAACGCGGAGTACCCGATCGTCGCGACGACGCTCACGCGCGCGGCCGCGCGCGCCGGGTCGTCGGAGGCCGCGCTCATCCCGACGGGGAAGCCGAGCGCGGCACCCATGCCCCACGCGACGACGCCGACCAGCGCGAGCCAGATGTTCGGCGAGAGCGTGAACAGCAGCAGCCCCACGAGCGCGAGCGCCCCTGATGCCCGCAGAACCACGACGCGCCCGTACCGGTCCAGCAGCCCCGTGCCGAGCAGGCGCATCCCGGTCATGGCCGTGAGGAACACGGCGAGACCGACGGCGCCCATCGCGTCGGACGTCTCGAACCCGTCGACGACGGCGAGGCCGACCCAGTCGTTCGCGGCGCCCTCGGTGAGCGCGGCGGCGAGCACGACGAGCCCGATGAGCAGCGTCCGCGGCTCCGTCCACGCGCTCAGGGCGCCGCGCGCGTTCTGCGACGCCGTGAGCGGAGCCCCGCTGCCGGCCGCGGCGGCGGGGTCCGCGCCCGCGGCGTCCTGGGACGCGTCGACGGCGACGTGGTCCACCTGACCGGCGGGGAGGAAGAACCGGACGCACCACAGGACGCCGAGGAGGCTCAGGACCACGGCGGCCGTGAGGTGCGCCTGGACCGGGACGTGCAGCGCGGCCATGAGGGCGCCGACGCCCGCGCCGGCCATCGTGCCGAAGGAGAAGCCGGCGTGGAAGCGCGGCATGATCGCCTTGCCGAGCCGTTGCTCGACCGCGGCCCCCTCGAGGTTCATCGCGGCGTCCCACACGCCGGTGCCGATCCCGGCGAGGAAGAGGCCGACGCGCACGACGACGTCCTCCCCCGTCGCCACCCCGGTGACGGCGGTGACGAGCCCGACGACGTTCGCGACCGCGAACAGCGTGACGGCCCTCGACGCGCCGAGCCGCTGGACGACCATGCCGGAGAGCGGGAGCGCGAGCAGCGACCCGACGGCCATGAAGAGCAGCAGGAGGCCCATCTGCGCCTCGGTGAAGCCGAGCGAGTCGCGGACCGCGGGCAGGCGGGACGCCCAGGTCGCGAAGTTGAACCCGTTGAGGAAGAAGACGGCGAAGACCGACCAGGTGGCGAGGGCGACGACGCGCTGGTCGGTGCGGGCGGGGGTCATGCGGAGGTCTCCTCGCGACGGTGCGACGGGCGGGTACGGGCACGGCGTGCGGCGCCGCGGTGGGTGCCGACGGCCGCCGAGGTGCGGGCCGAGGTCCGCCGCCGGAGCGGGCCGCGCGCGCGACGTGCGTCGTCACGACCGTCCGGGCCCGCTCCGTCCGAGGCCTCGCTCGGGTCGTCGGACGGGGCGTCGGCCGGGTGGTCGACGGCGGTCGGGGCGCCCACCGGTCCATCCTGCACCCCGGGCGCGCCCTCGTCGGCCGGACCCGACGCCGGGCGGGGCGCCCGTGCCCCGGGCGCGGCCGGGGTGCGCAGGGGCGCGACCTGGCGCGCGAGGAGGACGCTGACGACCATCGCGACCACGATGAGCACGAGCGCGTGGCGCGCGCCCATCGCCTCGGCGGCGAGACCGAGCAGCGGCGGGGCGGCGAGCGACGCCATCGACGCGAACGCCGAGACGACGGACACGCGGCTCGCGGCGCGCAGCGGCTCGTCGGACGCGGCGGCGATGCCGACGGGCACCGCGAGCGCCGCGCCGAAGCCCCAGAGCACGACCCCGACCCCGGCGAGCGGGAGCGTGGGCGCGAACCCGAAGAGCAGCAGCCCGGCGATCGAGGCGACGCCCGAGGCGCGGAGCACGGTGACGCGCCCGAAGCGGTCGATGAGGCGGGTGCCCGCGAGGCGCATGACGGTCATGGCCGCGACGAACGTGCCGAACACGACCGCGCCGACGGCCTCGGTCTGCGCGAACCCGTCGACGACGGCGAGCGAGAGCCAGTCGTTGGCAGAACCCTCGGACAGCGCGGCGGACAGGATGACGAGGCCGATGAGCAGCGTGCGCGGCTCGCGCCACGCCGAGAGCGCAGCCCCGAGCCGGGCTCCGCGGCGCGCGAGCCGGGCACGGAGCCCGGCCGTCTCGACGTCGACGACCGCGTCGCCGAGCGCCTCGACCGGGGCCGGCGAGACGGCACCCGGCGCAGGGGTCCGGGCGGGAAGGGTGTCGTGGACCGTGGCGGGGATCGCGGCGAGTCGCCAGACGGTCGCGATCGTGCCGGTCGCGACGAACTGGACGAGGACCGGGACCTGCGCGTGGGCGCACGCGGCTCCGACGAGCGAGCCGACGACGGCGCCGATGGAGAACGCGGCGTGGAACTGGGGCAGGATCGTGCGCCCGACGCGCCGTTCGATGCCCGCGCTCTCGACGTTCATCGGGACGTTGCCGAGGGAGAACGCCATGCCGTTGACGAAGATGCCCGCCGCGAGCAGGGCCACGGATCCGGTGGCGGGGCCGAGGCCGAGCAGCAGGAACGCCACCCCGAACAGCACCGCGGACACGCCGAACGCGACCCGACCGCCGAAGCGCGTGACGAAGGGCCCCGCGGCGGTGACCGTCGCGAGCGCGCCGACGGCCCCGGCGAGGAGCACGACGCCGAGGTCGGCGGGGGTGAGCCCGAGGGCGTCGCGCACCGAGGGGATGCGCGCGAGCCAGCTCGACATCATCACGCCGTTGAGCGCGAAGACGCCCAGCAGGACCCAGCGGGCCCGGGTCAGGGCGCGGGGGTCGGACAGGAGGTCGGTCGGTGACGGCGCAGCACCTCCTCGAATCGATTCGATCCGACGGACGAGGGTGCGCTTCGAATCGATTCGAGGCATGGTCACCAGTGTGCGGGTACGCTGGCCGCGCGTCAATCGAGAATCCCGCGCGCGCGGGAGGCAGGGAGCGTGATGAGCGACACCCCCGGGAACCGGGAGCCCGCGGCGGGACAGCCGGCCCACCGCCCCACGCTCGCGAAGGTCGCCGAGCTCGCGGGCGTCTCCGTCTCGACCGCGTCGCTCGCCTTCTCCGGCGCGGGGCCGATCACCCCGGAGACGCGGGCGCGCGTGCTCGACGCCGCGAAGGAGCTCGGGTACACCGGCCCCAACCCGCTCGG
This sequence comes from Cellulosimicrobium protaetiae, assembly GCF_009708005.2. NCBI lineage: Bacteria > Bacillati > Actinomycetota > Actinomycetes > Micrococcales > Promicromonosporaceae > Cellulosimicrobium > Cellulosimicrobium protaetiae. Next base: position 3,917,506 of record NZ_CP052757.1, read on the forward strand.
CCGCCAGCTCCGGTCCGGCCGGTCTGGCGTCGTCGGCGTCGTCGTCGGCGACCAGCTCCGCCGCGCGTTCCGGGACCCCGTCGCCGTCCAGGTGCTCGACGGCCTCGTCTCGACCCTCGGCGAGAACGGGCTCGGGGTGCTCCTCATCCCCGGCATCCCGTCCGACGACCCGGCCCGCGCCGTCGACCCCCTCGTCGAGAGCGCCGCGATGGACGTCGCCGTGCTCGTCTGGGGCGTGGGTTCGGACGACGCGACGCTCGCCGCCCTCCAGCGCCGCGGCGTGCCGGTCGTCATCGGGGAGGGGCGCGCCGTCGAGGGCACCCCGCTCGTCGCGATCCGCGACCGCGCCGGGACGGCCGACGTCGTGCGGCACCTCGTCGACCTCGGCCACACGCGCGTCGCGGAGGTCTCGCTCCCCCTCGACAACTCCGACCGCAGCGGCCCGATCGACGCGCAGCGGCTCGCCCAGGTGGACCGCACGCCGACGGCCAACCGGCTCGCGGGCGTGCGCGACGTCGTCGAGCCCGTCGCGAGCTGGGAGACCGAGGCGTCGCTCGTCGAGCACGGCCGCTCCGCCACGCTCGCCCTGCTGGGCAGCACCGCCGCGGACGGGACGACCGAGGCCGCCGACCCCGCGACGCGCCCGACCGCCGTGATCGCCCACTCCGACCTGCTCGCCGCGGGCGCGCTGCTCGCCGCGCGCGAGCTCGGCCTGCGCGTGCCCGACGACGTCTCGGTCGCCGGGTTCGACGGGCTCGACCTCCCGTGGCTCGCTCCCGACGTCCTCACGAGCGTCCACCAGCCGCTCGCCCGCAAGGGCTCCGAGCTGGGCCTCGCCGTGATCCGCCAGCTCGCGGGCGAGGCGCCGACGACGGTCGAGCTCGACGTGGAGCTGGTGGTGGGGACGACGACCGGCCCCGCCCCCACCACCTGACCCCGGACACCCAGGACCCGGGTCAGCCCAGCCGGCCGGGCTGCAACGGGTTCGCCCCCGCCGCGGCCATGAGGTACCACGACGTCGCGCCGACGTGCTGCACCTGGAAGTACCCGAACCCGAAGCCCGAGTCGATCAGGCTCGACGCCGCGACGACGCCCGACCGCTCCGGCAGCACGGCGCCACCGATCGTCTGACCTGCGCCGACCCCTTCTTGCGCGCCCTGCACCTCGCGCAGCAGGCCCTCGGCGCGGACCCGGTCGTCGTCCCGCTCGCAGCCCCGGCGCCCGCGCCGCCGGTCGTCGCGGTTCCCGCGCCCTCGTGCCCCGCGGTCCGCGAGCGCCGACGCGAGCTGCGCCGTCCCCTCGAGCCACACCCCCTGCTGGTGCACCGGCAGCCCGTTGTACGACGCGGTCGACGTGAGGCTCGCGCTCGAGAACGTCACGCCCTCGACGACCGTGCCCGCGGGGAGCTGCGACAGCCCCTCACCTGCGACGTCGCGCGCGGCCAGCGCGTCGTCCGCCCAGTCGAGCGCGCGGGCGTAGCGCCGCTCGCGCAGCGCGAGCCACCCCCACGTCTGCGGGTCCAGCGGGAGCGGGTCCCGGTTGATCTCGGTGCCGTCGTTCGTGCCGGTGTACAGGTAGCCGCCGTCGGGCTCCCACATGCGGTCGACGAACGCGCGCGCGTGCTCGGCGGCACGGCTCCAGCGTCGGTCGCGCGTCGCGGACCCGAGCTGGCGGAAGAACGCGACGCAGTCGACGTTGTGCTCGGTCGAGCCGTTGGGTATCGGGGCGTTCGCGCCGTCCACCCCGAACGAGAACCCGCCGAGGGGCGCCTGCGACCACGTGTTCGCGACGATCCACTCGCCGATCCGCCGCGCGGCGGCCAGGTAGCGCCGCTCGCGCGTCACCGCGTGGAGGTGCAGCAGGGCGATGCCCGGCCAGGCCATGTCTCCCACCGCCGTCCCGAGGAAGCCGAACTGCCACCCGACGTTCGCCGTGCCGTCGGGCAGGACGAGACCGTGCTCCTGCGGCGTGCCGTCGTAGAAGGTGTACGGCCCGACGTTGTACGCCTGGCGCAGCCGGCCGTCGTCGTGGTCGGGGTCGTTCTCGAGGGCGAACACGAGCCCGTCGCCGAGCGCCCGCGCGCGATCGAGGTGGCGCCGGCCCGCGGTGAGCGTCGCGAGCACCGCGAGGGCGTTGTCGTAGACGAACGCCGTCGAGAACAGGCCGAGCTGGTCGGCGTACGACTGGGCGAGGCGCGGGCCGGGGTTGACGTCGGGGTAGGCGTCGGTCGCCGCGGCGAGGAAGCCGTGGGCGCGCTGGACCGACGCCGCGCGGCCCCGCGCAGGGCCGCCGGCCGTCTGCCCGACGGCGCCCCTCACCGCGGGCAAGGTCGCGCCCGGTCGTGCTGCCGCCGGGCTCGCCGTGAGCCCGGCGAGCGCGAGCGCCCCGCCGAGCGCGAGGACCGTGCGCCGGTCGACGCCGCGAGCGAGCGCGGGGGCGTTCTCGCGACGGCCGGGTGCATGGGGTGCGGGTGGGCCGGCGTGCTGGGTCATGAGCGTCTCCTTCGACGTCGTCAGTGCGGCACGACGCACGCTAGTGGGAGCGTTCCCACGACGGAAGGGGGCATGCCGAGCTGAACCGTGCCGAATCTCCCGCCGCGCGTGCGTGCCGCACGTCTCGACCGGGACGACGAGGGCGCCGCACCCGGGGGTGCGGCGCCCTCGTGACGTCAGAAGTGCGTGGTCACCCAGGGCGACCGCGGTTCAGAGGCGGACGACCGCCTGCGTCTTGCCGAGCACGCGCGCGCCCTCGAAGGTGACCGTGAGGTCGACGCGGACGGTGCCGGCGTCGGCGTCGATCGTACCGACGGTCCCGGTGACCTCGAGCGTCGCGACGCCGGGGTTCGGCACCGGCACGGGGCGCGTGAAGCGCGTCTGGTAGTCGACGACGGCGCCCGGGTCGCCGGCCCAGTCCTCGACCAGCGCCACGGCGGCGCCCATGGTGAACATGCCGTGCGCGATGACGCCCGGCAGGCCGACCTCGGCCGCGAAGGCGTCGTTCCAGTGGATGGGGTTGAAGTCGCCGCTCGCGCCGGCGTATCGCACGAGGCGGGCGCGGTCGACCTCGACCGTGCGCGTACCGATCACGTCGCCGACGGTCAGATCGGTGAGAGCCGGGCGCGTGGGCGTCGGGGTCGCGTCGGTGCTCATGCGCCCTCCCCGCGGACGGCGAGGGTGGAGGTGACGGTCGAGACCGGCTCGGTGCCGCCGTCGGGCAGGGCCGCGGCGATCTCGCAGCGCGTGGTGACCATCGCGAGGCCGGCCCGCTCGACGATCGAGTCCACGTGCAGCACGGTCACGAGCTCGTCGCCCGCGACGATCGGCCGGTGGTGCGTGAAGCGCTCGTCCGCGTGGACGACGCGCGAGAAGTCGATGCCCGCCTCCGGGTCCTCGATGAGCTGCCCCTCCGCCCGCTGGGCGACGACGACCGCGAAGGTCGGAGGTGCGACGAGGTCCGGATAGCCCGCACCCCGCGCCGCCACGAGGTCGTGGTGCACGGGGTGGGTGGCGCCGACGGCGCCGGAGAACTCCCGCAGCTTCTCGCGTCCCACCGAGTACGGCGCGTTGGCGGGGTACTCGCGGCCGACGTAGGCCAGGTTGACGCTCACTGCGGGGCGCGGGCGCGGAGCCGGAGGCTCAGCGGGTCTCGCGGTGCGCGGTGTGCTTGCCGCAGCGCGGGCAGAACTTCGCGAGCTCCAGGCGGTCCGGGTCGTTGCGACGGTTCTTCTTCGTGATGTAGTTGCGCTCCTTGCAGTCCACGCAGGCCAGCGTGATCTTGGGGCGAACGTCAGCGCTCTTGCTTGCCACGGTTGTGAGCCACCTCTCGCGCCTCCGGAGGGCGCATGTGCTGTGCAGGTCGCACGACGCCGGCCGCCGTGCGAGTTGTCGAAAGTGGTAGCGGAGGCGGGGATCGAACCCGCGACCTCACGATTATGAGTCGTGCGCTCTAACCATCTGAGCTACCCCGCCGCGTGACTGAACGCGAGGCCGTCTCGCCAGTATTCCAGCAAGACGACCCCGCGTCACCACAGAGCCCCGAAAGGGAATCGAACCCTTGACCTTCTCCTTACCATGGAGACGCTCTGCCGACTGAGCTATCGGGGCAGCGCGGAAAACTTTACACGGAACACGGCGCCGAACGAAATCGGCGCCGTTCCGCCGTTCCTGGGCCTTCCATCACCGCTCCGCGCCGGCGTCGCGCACCCGTCCGACGACGTCGGGGGTTGCGCGCGACGCGGAGAGGCGTGGTGACGACGGACCCGAGCAGACGACGACGGGGCGCCACCCGCAGGTGACGCCCCGTCGCTCCGGTGGCAGGTGAGGGATTCGAACCCCCGAAGGCTGAGCCGTCTGATTTACAGTCAGATCCCTTTGGCCGCTCGGGCAACCTGCCGTGTGGAGTTGTCGCTCGCCGGGACGGACTGCACGTGGTGCAGCCCCTGCCGTGCGGGCGAGCCAACGATACAGCCCCGCCGGACCAGGTGCGAAATCCGGGTCCCGGCGACCGTCCGTACAGTGGTGCGGTGACCCACCCCTCCCCCGCGCCGGACCACCTCCCCGGCACCGGGAACCCCGGCCCCGCGCCCACCGGCGCACCGTCCTCGCCCGCCCCGGCCGCGCCGTCGGGCAGCCCGCGCGGCGCACCCGCCCCGACCGACCGCTGGGGGCTCCTGCTCGGCGCCGGAGCGTTCTTCCTCTGGGGCGCGATGCCCCTGTACTTCCCGCTCCTCGAACCCGCCGAGCCGCTCGAGATCATCGCGCACCGCGTCGTCTGGAGCCTGCTCTTCTGCCTCGTGCTCCTCGCCGCGACGCGCCAGCTCGGCGGGTTCGTCACCGCGCTGCGCACCCCCCGCACGCTCGGCGTCCTCGCCGTCGCGGCCGTCCTCATCGTCACCAACTGGACCGTCTACGTGTACGGGGTCCTCAGCGGGCACGTGCTCGACGCCGCGCTGGGGTACTTCATCAACCCGCTCGTCACGGTCCTGCTCGCCGTCGCGGTGCTGCGCGAGCGGCTGCGCCCCGCGCAGTGGGTGGCCGTCGGCATCGGCGTCGCCGCCGTCGTCGTCATCAGCACGGGCGCGGGCGGGCTGCCGTGGATCGCGCTCGTGCTCGCAGCGTCGTTCGGCCTCTACGGCCTCGTGAAGAACCGCGTGGGACGCACCGTCGAGGCCCTCCCCGGCCTCGCCGTGGAGACCGCCGTGCTCACGCCGCTGGCCCTCGGGTACCTGGTGTGGCTCTCCGCCACGGGGGTGGGCACGTTCGGCGCCGAGGGCGTCGGCCACGCGCTCCTGCTCGCGTCCGCCGGGATTGTGACGGCCCTGCCGCTGCTCCTGTTCAGCGCCGCCGCGCGCCGGCTCCCGCTGAGCGTCGTCGGCCTCCTGCAGTACCTGGGCCCCGCGCTCCAGTTCCTCTTCGGACTCCTCGTCTTCCACGAGCCCATGTCACCGACCCGCTGGGCGGGCTTCGGGCTCGTGTGGCTCGCGCTCGTCGTGCTCTCGGTCGACGGCCTGCAGGCGGCCCGTGCGACGCGCCTGGCGACCCGTGCCTGACCCTGCTCGACTACGGTAAGACCCGGCACCCGTTCCCGGCCCCGAGAGGACCCACCCATGGCCGACTCCTCGTTCGACATCGTCAGCAAGGTCGACCGCCAGGAGGTCGACAACGCGCTGAACCAGGCCGCCAAGGAGGTCTCGCAGCGCTACGACTTCCGCAACGTCGGCGCCTCGATCGGCTGGAGCGGCGAGAGCATCCTCATGGTCGCGAACTCGGCCGAGCGCGTGCTCGCCATCCTCGACGTCCTCGAGACCAAGCTCGTCAAGCGCGGCATCTCCCTGAAGTCGCTCGACACGGGTGACAAGGAGCCCAAGGCGTCGGGCAAGGAGTACCGCCTCGCGGCCACCCTCAAGGAGGGCCTGTCGAGCGAGAACGCGAAGAAGATCACCAAGATCATCCGTGACGAGGCGCCCAAGGCCGTCAAGACGCAGATCACGGGCGACGAGGTCCGCGTGACGAGCAAGTCCCGCGACGACCTCCAGACCGTCATCGCGCTGCTCAAGGGCGCCGACCTCGACGTCGCGCTGCAGTTCACGAACTACCGGTAGCCCTCGCCATGACCCTGCCCGACGGCGGCCCGCGCCCGGTCGCGCCGGGTCGTCCAGCCGCGCCGTCGAGCGGGCTCCCGCGCGTCGTCGCGACCGACCTCGACGGCACGCTCCTGCGCTCCGACGGGACCGTCTCGGAACGCACCCGCTCCGCCCTGCGCGCGGCAGAGCGTGCCGGCATCGAGGTGGTGTTCGTCACCGCGCGGCCGCCGCGCTGGCTCGACCAGCTCGCGGACGTCGTGGGCGGGCACGGGCACGTCATCTGCCTCGGCGGCGCGGCGGTGTGGGACCTCGCCACCGCGAGCCCGCTCGACGTGTGCGGCTTCACCGCGGACGAGGCGGCCTCGCTGGTCGCCGACCTGCGCGCCGCGGTGCCGGGCGTCGCGCTCGCGTTCGAGAGAGTCGACGGGCCGACGTTCGACCCAGGCTTCCGCTCGACGCCGGACGACGACGCGGACGTCGTCGCCGTGGTCGAGTCGACCCTCGCCGCGCCCGGCGCCGCCCCCGGGACCGACCCCCGGCAGCCCGTCGGCAAGATCCTCGCGCGCGACCCCGGGGTGCCGGTCGAGGACGCTCCCGCGACGCAGCCCGTCGTCGTCGCGGACGGGCAGACGAGGGCGCAGGAGACGTTCTTCGCCCGCGTCCGCGAGACCGTCGGCGACCGGGCTCACCTCGCGTACTCCGGCGCGGCGGGCCTCGCCGAGCTGCTGGCGCCCGCGGTGACCAAGGACGCCGCGCTCGCGCGCTGGTGCGCGCGACTCGGCGTGGGGCCGCGCGACGTCTGGGCGTTCGGCGACATGCCCAACGACGTGCCGATGCTGCGCTGGGCGGGCCGCTCGTTCGCCGTCGCCAACGCCCACCCCGACGTGCTCGCCGCGGCGACGGACGTCACCGCGGCGAACGACGACGACGGCGTCGCGCGCGCCCTACTCGACGAGCTTGCCCACCACGGAGTCGTCGTGGCGCACGAGTGACGCGATCTCGGCGGGCACGGGCGGGATCTCCTCGGTCGTGACCCCGGTGCCGGGCGACCACACGAGGTTCGCCTGCAGCGCCGGGTCGGTCTCCGGGAAGTCGGAGCGGTTGTGGCACCCGCGCGTCTCGCGGCGCGCGAGCGCCGAGTCGAGCGTCGCACGCGCGGCGAGCAGCGAGCCCTTGAGGTCGAACACGTGCGCGAGGTCGTCGTACCCGGCGATGTCCGGGTGCGCGACGACGGCCCGCGCCCGCTCCTCGACCTCCCCCAGGCGCCGCAGACCCTCCGTGAGGCCCTCGGCGGACCGGACCACGCCCGCGTGCTCGGTCATCACGTCGCGCACGGCGCGCTGCAGGCGCCGGGCGTTCTCCTGCGCCGCCGGTTCCGAGCCGACGGCGGTGCCCAGCCCGAGCGCGAGGTCCACCTCGTGCGCGGCCTCGGCGACGGCGTCACGGTCGCGCCGGGGCGCGTCCGACCCGACGGCGAAGTCCGCGGCGGCCGCGCCCGTCAGGCGCCCGTACACGAGCAGCTCGATGAGCGAGTTGCCACCGAGACGGTTGGCCCCGTGCAGCCCGCTGGCGGCCTCGCCGATGACGTAGAGGCCCTCGACGTCAGTCGCGTGGTCGGCCGCGGCGACCCGCACCCCGCCCATCGAGTAGTGGGCGGTCGGGGCGACCTCCATCGGCGTCGTCGTGATGTCGAGCATCTGGAGGTCGAGCATCATGCGGTAGACGCGCGGGAGCCGCTCCAGCACCTGCTCGCGCGGCAGGTGGGAGACGTCCAGGTACACGCCGCCCTTCGCGGTCCCCCGGCCCTCGGCGATCTCGGTGAAGTTCGCGAGCGCGACGCGGTCGCGCGTCGAGAGCTCGAGCCGCTCCGGGTCGTAGCGCTCCATGAAGCGCTCGCCGAGCGCGTTGCGCAGGACGCCGCCCTCGCCGCGCGCCGCCTCGGAGACCAGGGTCCCCGCCGCGTCGTCGGGCTCGAGGATGCCCGAGGGGTGGAACTGGACGAGCTCCGCGTCGCGCAGGCTCGCGCCCGCGTCGACGGCGAGGCGCCACGAGTCGCCCGTGTTCTCGTCCCGGCGGGACGACGTCCGGCGCCAGATCCGGGTGTGCCCGCCCGCGGCGAGGATCACCGCGTCGGCGTGGATCGTCACGCGCGTGCCGTCGGTGACGTCGAACCCGTACGCGCCGAACACGCGCCCGCCCGCCGTGAGCAGCCGCGTCACGTAGACCGTGTCGAGCACCGGCACGTGCAGCTCGCTCGCGCGTCGCACGAGCGTGCGCTGGATCTCGAGGCCCGTGTAGTCCCCCGCGAAGGCGGTGCGGCGGTACGTGTGCGCGCCGAAGAAGCGCTGGCTGATGCGCCCGTCCGCCTCGCGCGCGAACGGCATGCCCCACCGCGCGAGGTCCTCGATGCCGCGCGCCGCGTTCTGCGTGACGACCTGCACGACCTCCGGGTCGGCCAGGAGGTACGACTCCGTGATCGTGTCGGCCGCGTGCTGCTGCCACGAGTCCTGCGGGTCCATCGTCGCGAGCGCCGCGTTGATGCCGCCCGCGGCGAGGCTCGTGTGGGCGTCGTGGCGGCGGCGCTTGCCGACCGCGAGGACGTCCACGCCCCGCTCCGCGAGCTCGATCGAGGCGCGCAGCCCCGCGCCCCCCGTTCCGATGACCAGGACGTTCGTCGCGAGACGTCGATGACTCGACTGCATGGGGAGACCTCCGTCGGAGCACCGCGGGTCCCCGCGGTGCTCCGACCGCGGAGACGGGTCCGAGCGGGTCGGACCCACCTCTCACGCTAGGACGGCGGGACCGTCTCCGGACCGGGTCGTGAGGTGGCTCACGCGGCCGGTACGTCACGCTCCTCGGTCACGCCCCTGGGTCACGCTGGCGGGTCACGCTGGCGGGTCACACCGCTGGGTCACACCGACGGGCCGCACGGGTGGGTCGCACGGGTGGGTCGGACGGCGGCTCAGTGGTACGTGATGCCGCCGTACCCCGGCCCGTGGCCGGCCATCGACTCGAGGCGCTCGATGCGGTCCGCCATGGGCGGGTGCGTCGCGAACATCTTGGCGACCCCCGCCCCCCGGAACGGGTTGGCGATCATGAGGTGCGAAACGTCCACGAGGTCGCGGTTCTGCGGGAGCGGGGCCCGCTGGGTCCCCGCGTCGAGCTTGCGCAGCGCGGACGCGAGGGCGAGCGGGTCGCCCGTGAGCTTCGCGCCGTCCTCGTCGGCGTCGTACTCCCGGGTGCGGGAGATCGCGAGCTGGATCAGCATCGCCGCGACCGGCGCGAGGATCACCATGGCGATCGCGGCGAGCGGGTTGCCGCCGCGGTCACGGTCGCCGCCGAAGATCAGCAGGAACTGCGCGAGCGACGTGATCACGCCCGCCAGGGCTCCCGCGACCGACGACGTGAGGATGTCGCGGTTGTACACGTGCATGAGCTCGTGCCCGAGGACGCCGCGCAGCTCGCGCTCGTCGAGGAGGCGCAGGATGCCCTCCGTGCAGCACACGGCCGCGTTCTTGGGGTTGCGGCCCGTCGCGAACGCGTTGGGCGCCTGCGTGGGCGAGACGTAGAGGCGGGGCATCGGCTGGCGCGCCTCGGTCGAGAGCTCGCGCACGATCCGGTACATGGCGGGCTGCTCGAGCTCGCTCACGGGACGCGCGTGCATCGCGCGGATCGCGATCTTGTCGGAGTTCCAGTACCCGTAGGCCGTCGTCACGAGCCCGAGGCCCACGAACAGCCACAGCAGGTTCGCGCGGGCGCCGAACAGCGCCCAGAGCCCGAGGACGATGGCCCACATGACGCCGAACAGGCCGGCCGTCTTGAGACCGTTGAAGTGCTGTCGCCCCACGCTGTGCTCCCTTCCGCGCCACGGACGTCCGCGTGGTGCGGCGGGCGCCCGACGAGCGTCGGCCCCGCCGACGCCCACCTCGTGAACGCCCGAGGCGACCGTCCCGTTCCCGCGCGCGCCCCGCCGTCGGGCGGGCGCCACGACGACCCGCAGGCGCGCCCGCGGACGACGACGGCGCCCCACCCGGAGGAGGGGCGCCGTCGTCGTTCGGTGCTCGTGCGTGCTCGGGCGGGCGCGACGGCCCGCGAGGTCAGCCGACCTGCGACTCGCCGCGCGCGACGCGGATCATGTCCTCGCGCGGAACGACCTTGACGCGCTCACGACCGTGCGGCTCGCCGAGCGAGCGCTCGTACGCGTCGAGCAGCTCCCAGCCGGACCACTCGACGTGGTCGACGCCGCGCTCGCGGAGGAACTCCACGACAGCCTCGGGGTCGCCGAGCGGGGCGACGCGGCCGGCCGTGAGGTCGGCGGCCGCGACGTCGCCGCCGTCGCCCGCGCCCGTCACGTCCTCCACGAGGTGGCGGATCGTCTCGGATGCGTCCGACTTGGTGTGGCCGATGAGCCCGACCGGGCCGCGCTTGATCCAGCCGGTCGCGTACACGCCGGGGATGTGCTCGCCGTCGATGTCGATGACGCGACCCTCGCGGTTCGGGATGACGCCCTTGAGCTCGTCGAACGGGATCTCCGGCAGCGGCGAGCCGAAGTAGCCCACCGCGCGGTAGACGGCCTGGACGGGCCACTCCTGGAACTCGCCCGTGCCGGAGACCGTGCCGTCGCCGTTGAGCCGCGTGCGCTCGGTGCGCAGCGCCTCGACCTTGCCGTCGCCGAGGACCGCGGCCGGGGCGTGCAGGAAGTGCAGGTGGAGGCGGCGCGACGCCGTGTTCTCGCCCGGGTCCTTGAGCGTCCAGTCCGTGAGGGTCTTGACGACCTGCTTCGTCTGGTTCGAGGAGTTGATGGCCGCCATGGAGCCCTCGTCGAACTCGAAGTCCTCGGGGTACACGATGACGTCCACGTCCGGCACGTGACCCAGCTCGCGCAGCTCGAGGGGCGAGAACTTGGCCTGCGCCGGGCCACGGCGGGCGAAGACGTGCACGTCCGTGACGGGCGAGGCCTTGAGGCCCTCGTAGACGTTCTGCGGGACCTCGGTCGGCAGCAGGTCGTCCGCGTGCTTCGCGAGCACGCGAGCCACGTCGAGCGCGACGTTGCCCGCGCCGAGGACCGCGACCTGCTGCGCCTCGAGCGGCCACGTGCGCGGGACGTCGGGGTGGCCGTCGTACCAGGACACGAAGTCCGCGGCGCCGTACGAGCCCGGCAGGTCGATGCCCTCGATCGGCAGCGCCGCGTCCCGGATCGAGCCGGTCGAGAAGATCACCGCGTCGTAGTACTGGCGCAGGTCGTCCAGCTTGAGGTCGACGCCGTAGTCCACGTTCGCGAGGAGGCGGATGTCGCCGCGGCTCAGCACCTTGTGGAGCGCGACGATGATCTGCTTGATGCGCGGGTGGTCCGGCGCGACGCCGTAGCGCACGAGGCCGAACGGCGCGGGCAGGCGCTCGAACAGGTCGATGCTCACGTCGAGGTCGGTCTTGGACAGGATGTCCGCGGCGTAGATCCCGGCGGGACCAGCGCCGACGATCGCGACGCGCAGTGGACGGATGCTGCTCACAGGACAGGGCGCCTTCCGGTCGAGGACGGGGGTCTCTCCCGCGCGGCCGACGGGCCGTTCCGCGTCGACCGGTGGGTACCGGTCGCAGGAGACCTCTCGATTGTACGACTGGGGTGAGGGTTGCCTCACTCGGACCCTCTCCTCCATGACCAGGGTCTCACCGGTCTCGCCTGGTGGATACCCCGTCTTGTGATCCGGGCGAATGTAACGCCGCGTCAGCGGTCGAGCCGCAGGCTCTCCTGGACCGCGCGGATCTCCGCCGCGGCCCACGGGTGCTGGAGGAGGGTGCACGTCCCGGTCGTCTGGACGAGGTCCGCCACCGGCCCGCGCGGGACGACGACCGTCCGCACCGACTGGACCAGGACGGCACCGCCCCCGCCCTTGAACGACGCCTCGACCCAGCGGCCCGGTAGCCCGTCCACGTCGACGTCTCCCTCGTCGAGCCGGCGCATCCGCGGCAGCGGCTTGAGCTTGCGCAGCACCTCCGCGTGCGCGTCGTCCAGCGTCTGCTCGGCGCGGATGCGCGAGACGACGACGATGACGTTCGGGTTGAACTCCCCCTCCTCGACCTCGCGCCCGAGCGCGAGCGGCAGGGCGACGTGCGGCAGCGGGACCCAGCGGTCCGGCGCCTCCACCCGCACCCCCACCGGCGCGGGGAAGTCGTCGCTCGGGTAGCGCAGCTCGGTCATCCGTCAGGTCCTCTCGGTCGCTCTCGGGGGGGCGCTCCGGCAGCACGGGGCGCGCCAGCAGTCTCGCAGACCGGCAGGCCCGAGACCGCCCGGCCGTGCCGCGGCCCGGACCCGGACACACCGAGGGCGCGGGACCCGTCCCGGGTCCCGCGCCCTCGGTGGAGCTCAGCGGATCAGCCGTTCGAGGCCTGCTCCTGCTGCTGCGCGTTCTGCGTGGCCTTCTGGCCCGCGTCCGTCAGCGTCTGCGCGACGTTGTTGAGCTGCGTCTGCGCGGCCGGCCAGTCGCTGCCCTTGAACTGCTGGGCGTCGGGGCCCTCCCACGGCACGCCCTGGATCTGCGAGTTCAGGTTCTGCATGGTCGTGCGGATCTCGTCCGCCTTCTGCTGCAGCGTCTGACCGAGCCCACGCAGCTCCTCGACGTTCGCGCCCCACATGCCACCAGCCATGGTGTTCTCCTTCTGTGTCTCGACCCCCACCCTGCGTGGACGTCGTCCCGTTGTCGATGGCCCTACTCAACCATCGGCCCGCGAGGCCCGTCGATGGGGAGGTGTCCCCATGACGTCCCCGCGGGCGTCACGTCGCTACCGCGGGAGCGCGACGTGCAGCTTGCGTGCCCTCCCCGAGACCACGAGGAAGCCTCGTCCGGGCGGGAAGTCCGCCCGCCGGATCCGGCCGAGACCGGTCCCGAGCAGCGTGTCGCCGTCGAGGTCGCCCGGGGTGAGGAGCAGACCCGAGCGGCCGGCCTTGAACGGCTGCGCGAGCGCCCACGCCTGGCCCCAGGTCGACGACTCGGCCTCGCCCACGACGAGCTGCTCCGCGCGCGTCGCGGCCCGCACGAACGCCACCAGCGGCTGCTCGGCGGGCGTCCCCGTGAACTCCGTGACCGACTCGACGAGCACCGTGAGCGCGCCCGGACGCAGCGACCCGCCGTCGAGCGCCTGCGTGAGCGACTCGAGGAGCGTCACGACCTCCTCCGGCGACGTCGCCGCGGTGTCCCAGGCGTCGAGCGCCGAGATGCTCGTGCGCCGCGGCGACAGGTACACGACCCGACCCGCGCGCGCCCGCCGCACCGCCTGGGCGATCGTGACGAGCGCCGTCGTGCGACCGCCCCCGGGCGGGCCCGAGAGCATGAACGTCCCGCGCGCCGGCAGCGCCACGGGGGCGATGTCGAGGTCGTCCAGGCCGATCGTCGGCCGCCCGCCCGTGACCTCGGGCAGCGTGTCGAGCGCGAAGCCGTCGGGGAGCCGGTCGACGCCGGGCGCCTGCGGGATGCCGAGGCGCGTCATCGCGTCGCGCAGCTTGCCGAGCTCGCGGGCCTGGAGCGCGACGTTCGGGTCGCCGCCCAGGACCGCGATCTGGACCTCGTTCTTGTCGAGCACGCCGCGGCCCGGCGGGGACGTGAGCGACAGGACGTCTTTCGGCACGCCGAGCGTCAGGTAGTCGTCCTCGCTCGCGAGGCGCAGGACGAGCCGCTTCTGGATCGTCGAGCCCAGCGACGTCGGGACCGACGCCGCGCGGTCGCCCGCGACGACGACGTGGACGCCGACCTGGCGGCCGTCCGTCGCGATCGCGGTGAACGCGCCCCAGACCGGGAACGCGTGCGCCGGGCGGAACTCGTAGGACTCGCGGAACGCGCCGATCCCGTCGACGAGCAGCAGGATGCGGGGCTCGTCGGGCGCGTTCGCGAGGCGGCGGTACTCGTCGAGGCTGCCCGCGCGGACCGCGGCGTACCGGGCGGACCGCTCGTCGACGAGGTCGCGGAGCGTGCGCAGGATGCGCTGCACCCGCTCCTCGTCGTCGCCCGAGATGACGGCGCCGACGTGCGGCAGGTCCTCGAGCATGCGCAGACCGCTCGCCCCGGCGTCGATCGCGTAGACCTGGACGGGGCCGCCGCGCGCGGTGATCGCCGCGGACACCGCGATCGTGCGCAGGGTCGCGCTCTTGCCCGAGCCTCCCGTGCCGTAGATCGCCATGTTGCCGTCGCGGTCGGGCTCGTAGAAGACCGTGGGCTGCGCCTGCGACGTCGGGTCGTCCTCGACGCCGAGGAGCAGCATCGTGTCCGTGCGCGGGTTGGGCAGACGCGCGAGGTCGTACGTCGGGGCGAGCTCGGCCAGCCACGGCTTGCGCGGCACCGGGACCGCGGCCTCCGTCGCGGCCCGCGAGATCGTCGCGACGACGCGCGCGATGTCGTTGGGGCCGGGGTCGGTGACCTCCGCGACCTCGGGCTCGGGCAGCTCCCAGCGGATGTCGGAGCCGAACGCCATCTCCTGGATGTCGATGCGCGACCGCTCGGGCTCCGCCGTCGTCCAGCCGCCCGCGTAGCCGGTCTGGAACGGGGTGATCCGGCCCGGCCCGGTCTTGACCGCACCGCGGCCCGGGATCGACGGGTCGAAGTGCGCGGCCATCGGGATGCCGAGGATGTCGGTCGAGTCGTCCTCGTCCGCCATGCGCAGCGCGACGCGCAGGTTCGTGTTGGCGCGCAGGTTGTCCTTGATGACGCCCGCGGGCCGCTGGGTCGCGAGGATGAGGTGCAGGCCGAGCGACCGGCCGCGCTGGGCGACGTCCACGACGCCGTCGACGAACTCGGGGACCTCGTTGACCAGGGCCGCGAACTCGTCGACGACGATGAGCAGGCTCGGCGGGGCGTCCGGGTCCCCGGTGCGCTCCAGCGAGGCCAGGTCCTTGGCCTTCTTCCGGTTGAGCAGGTGCTCGCGGTAGCGCAGCTCGGCGCGCAGCGACGTCAGGGCGCGACGGACGAGGTGCGGCGAGAGGTCCGTGACGAGGCCGACGGTGTGCGGCAGGTTGACGCAGTCGGCGAACGCCGCGCCGCCCTTGTAGTCGACGAAGAGGAACGTCACGCGGTCCGGGCTGTGCGCGGCCGCCATGCCGAGCACCCACGACTGGAGGAACTCCGACTTGCCGGCACCCGTCGTCCCGCCGACGAGCGCGTGCGGCCCCTGGGTGCGCAGGTCGAGGTAGAGAGGCTCGGTGCCCGAGTGCCCGACGAGACCGCGCAGGTTCGTCGGCGCCTTGCGGCGCACGGGCGGGGACCCGTCGCGCGGGGTGAGGGAGCCGTTCTCGCGCCACGCGTCGATGAGTCGGCCCGGGTCCTCCGCGAGCGCCGTCCCGGCGAGCGTGAGGTAGGAGACCGACCGGGGGAGGTCGGAGTCGTCGTCGACCGGGGCGCCGACGTCGACCACGGGCGCGAGGATCCGCGCGACCTCGTGCGCCGTCGCGAGGTCCACCGTCTCGCACGCGACCGGGAACGTCAGGCGGCCCACGCGGACCTCCCCGCTCGTCGCGCCCGCGGTCCCGCCCGGCGCGGCGTCGGCCGCGTCCACGAGGACGAACGTGCGGCACGCGGCCGGGAGCTGCTCGACCGAGGGCGCGACCCACACGACGTGCACGCCGGCGTCCGCGCCGCGCTCCACGAGGCGCGTGAGGCGCGAACGGTCCACCGGGGCGTCGTCCTCCACGAGCACGACGACGGTCGGCAGCACCGGCTTGGGCGTGTCCTCGCCCTCCTCGGGGTCGATCGGCCCGCGCAGCTCGGCGTGCGTGTCGAGGTCCGCCCCCCGCAGCTCGACGAGGTCCTCGAGCTGCGACAGGAGCGCCTGCGCGGCGCCCGGGTTGTCGGCGAGGTGGTCGCCGCCCAGGGGGCTGTGCGGCGAACCCGTGTGCGGGAGCCACTCGAGCCACTCCCAGTCGGCGCGCGAGCGCTGCGACGTCACCGCCGCGAGCACGAGCTCCGACGGCGAGTGCAGGCCCGCGAGCTGGACGAGGATCCCCCGCGCGACGGCGTCGACGGCGGCCCCCGCGCCGGCGACCCCGACCGCGCCGTCGGTGCGCAGCCGGGCCACGACCGGCACGCCGGAGATCGTCGTGCACTGCGCGTGCAGCTTCTCCAGCTCGTTCCAGTACTCCGGCTGGGTGTTGTTCTCGCCCGGTTGCTCGAGCTGGGTGCGCGACGGCACCGACCCGAGGCCGATCCGGACCGAGAGGAACGCCTCGTGCTCGGGGCGGTGCGTCCACATGAGCCCGCCGAGGCGCCGGACGGCGTCGACCGTGTCGGCCACCGACGGCGCCTCCGAGAGGCGCACCGCGCGCTCGACCGCGTGCGTGCGGTCGATCGTCTCGCGCATCGCCGCGACCGCTGCCTCGAACTGCTCGCGCTGCGCCTTGAGCTTGCGCTTGGCCTGCACCTTCTGGTCGAGGTAGTTGCCGAGCATGAGGATCGGGCTGAGCCCGATGAAGACGATCGACAGGACGTTCTTCGTGACCGAGTAGAGGATCACGCCCATGAGCAGCGGCGCGACCATCGCGAGGTACGGGAAGCGCTGCGGCTCCGGCGGCTGCGGCGGCTTGGGGGCCTTGAGCTTGCGCTCCGGGAAGCGCGCGACGACCCGCGGCGACCTGTTGAACTCCACCACGGGGCTCGTCGGCGCGAGGCTCGTCGTGCGGTGCAGCGCCACCACGGACACGACGGAGCTCCCGATCGTCACCGTGTCCGAGGACGTGAGCGTCGAGCGCATCATGCGCTGGCCGCCCATGACGAGACCGTTCGCCGAGTTCGTGTCCGTGATCTCGATCGTCTCGCCGACCGTGAGGCGCGCGTGCCGCTTGGAGATCTGCGGGTCGCTCAGCCGGATGTCCATGTTGCGGTCGCGGCCGAGGTAGCTCGTGCCCACGGGCAGCGGGAACTCCCGGCCCGCGTCCGGGCCCTCGAGCACGCGCAGCACGGCGACTGCCGCGCCGCGGTCCTGGCCCGGGGCGTCGAACTGCTCCGAGACGCGGACGATCGAGACGGTCGACCCCGACCGGAGACCCGCCTCGACGAGGTCGCTCGTCGGGGAGAGCACGCGCCCCTGCCCGCTCCCGGCCGGCGACGTGCCGACCTGGAGCGTCAGACGGTCGGGGACGGCCGTCCCGGAGCGCGTCGGGTCGCCCGCGAACAGCGCCTCGGCGACGTCGCGCACGGTGGCCGTCGCGTCGGCCGTGACGGCGACGTTGGTCGTGCTCGCGTCGGGTCGGTGCAGCGTGAGCTTGATTCGCACGAAGGTTCCTGTTCAGGTCCGGGGAGGGGGACGGGCAGGGCGGTGGCGGCACGGGCCGGACGGCACGGTCGACCCGGGCGCGTCGAGGGGCGCGCCCGAGGGACCCGGCGTCGTCAGCCGTCGTCGGTGAGGTCGAGCAGGGGCAGGTCGGCCGTGGTGACGAGCCGGGACGCCACGGCGTACTCGACGAGGCGCGCGCGCCGGTTCGTCGCGAGCGCGCCGGGACCGCCGCGCAGTCCCTTGACCCCGATCCGGTCGAGCTTGTCGCACACGTTGTCGAGCTTGCGGTTGAAGCGCGTCGTCGCCCAGCCCAGCCGCGCGGCCGCCGCGGCCGACGACGGGATCTCCGACAGCCCCGTGCCGTCGCGACGCAGCATCGGCTCGGCGAGGGCCACGATGAGCTGCTTCTGGCTCGTCGTGAAGGTGATCATGCCGATCGTCGTCGCACCGCCCGAGTCCGTGTCCTCGGAGCGGATCTCCTGGTACGGCGCACCGTGGAGCTGCGCCGTGATCTCGTACGTCGTCGGGCCGGCGGTGAACACGATGGACGTCGTCGGGAAGACGATCGGAAGGCGGTTGCCCGGGGAGAGCCACGACTGCACGCCGCCGCCCGAGTCGCACACCGTCGCGGAGATGAGCGTCCCGACGTTGGCGAGCCACCAGATGCCGCCCTCGTGGGAGATGCGCAGGAAGCGGCGGTGCAGGTACGGGTTGTCCTCGATCGCGAGGTCGCCGTCCCGCCCGATGTCGAACGGGTCGCCGTCGGTGGACGGGCGGAACCACTCGCCGCAGAACTCGACCGCGAGCTCGCTCACGCGGCCTCCCCCGTCACGCAGGCCTTCTGCGGCGCCGCGGAGAACTTGCCGTCGCGGTCCACGATCACCTCGATGCAGACCTGCTCGCCCGGCTTGGCGCGGAGCTCGACGGTGGTCTCGTCGAAGTTGTCCTTGTACGGGGTGTTCTCGATCACGTCGAGCTTCTTCCAGGCGAACATGTCGCCCTCCTGCGCCTTGTCCGAGTCGTACGACCACGTGAAGGTCGCGACCTCGCGCGCGGGGTCGTACGTCCCCACGAGGTCGTTGACCGGCGGGACCAGGTCGCCCAGGTTGTCCGACGGCACGAAGTCGTCGTCCGTGGCGGCCGTCGCCTCGCCGCCCCCGCCGGTGTCCGTGTCGTCCACGGTGGCGTCCGGGCGCAGCAGGAAGAACCCGCCGACGGCGACCGCCACCCCGACGACGCCGGCGAGCGTCGCCCACAGCGCGCCACGGCCCGACCGTTCCTCCGACGGCGCGGCTGCCGGCTCGCCGTCGTCCGGCCCGGCGGGCCGGTGGACCGTGTCCTCGACCGGCGGCTGAGCCCAGACGCCCGGGCGCCCGGCGCCCGGGTACATCCGGGACGGGTCCGTGAGCTCCGCGACGGGCGCGTGCCCGCCCGGGCCGACGGCGGACGTCGGCGCGGTACCCGCGGTGTGCGCGGGCGCGCCCTGGTGCCAGGCCGCGGGCGCGTAGGGCTGCTGCGGGGCGCGCGGCCCCGGCTGCTGCTGCGGCGGGGCGGCCGGTCCGGGCGCGACGCTCTGGCCCGGCCACGGGGCGCCTGGCTGGCCCGGCCGCAGCGGCGTCGTGGGCTGGGTCGGCCGGCTCGGCGCGACGGGACCCGACGACGTCCCGCCCGGCCCCGACGGGTCGATCGAGACGACCTGGCGCAGGCGGGTGCCGGCGTCATCGTCCGGCTCCTCCTCCTGTACGTGCCCGGAGTCGTCGAGCAGGTCGATCGGCGTGACCGCGTACGACAGCTCGTTCTGCACCTGCTGGAGCGCCCGGGCGAACGCGAGGACCGTCGGGTAGCGCGACCCCGGGTTCTTCGCCATCGCCGTCGCGAGCACGCGTTCGAGCGACGCGGGGACGTCGGTGCGACCCGTCGGGGGCAGCGGCGAGGTCTCGATGCGCGAGATGAGGTTGGCGCTCGAGTTCGACCCGCCGGGGACCTCGAACGGGGTCCGCCCCGCGAGCAGCGTGTACGTCGTCGCGGCGAGGGCCCACACGTCGGTCGCGATGCCGCTGCGCGGCGGCTCGGCGAACGACTCTGGCGGCGACCACGGGATCGACATGCCCTCGGCGCGCGCGGCGTCGTCGACCGTGGAGGAGATGCCGAAGTCCGTGAGCGCCGGGTGGCCGTACTCGGTCACGAGGATGTTCGCCGGCTTGATGTCGCGGTGCAGGATGCCCGCGCGGTGCGCCGTCTCGACGGCGCCGGCGATCTGCACCGCCGTGCGCAGCGCCTCGGCGACCGACAGCCGCTCGGTGCGGTACCGCGCGCCCAGGTTGGGCCGCGAGCAGTACTCCATGGCGAGGTACGGGCGGCCGTCGTCGGCGATGTCCGCCTCGTACATCGTGACGATCGACGGGTGCGTCGAGAGCGTCGCCATGAGGTCGGCCTCGGCGTCGAACGCGGCGCGCTGCGAGTGGCTGGACCACTCGTGCAGCAGCACCTTGACCGCGACGCGGCGGCGGGGCCGCTGCTGCTGGTAGAGGAAGACGTCCGAGAACCCGCCCGAGCCGACCAGGGAGACGTACTCGAAGCCCGTGATCTCGGGCGGTGGGGACGGTGCGCGCTTGGTGCTCACCGGATCCCCTCGAAGACGAGGGTCACGCCGTCGCCGAGGTCGGCGACGTCGCCGTCGACGACGAGCACCGGCTCCGACGGGTGCAGGCGCCGCGGCGGCTGGCCCGCGCGCAGCAGCGTCGTGCCGTTCGTCGTCGCCATGTCGCTCACGAGCACGTGCCAGCCCTCGAGCGTGATCTCGACGTGCGAGCGCGAGATGTCCTGCTGCGGGCTGGGCACGGTGACCAGGCGCGGCAGCTCGGTCGCCTGCGTCCGGGGCGAGCGCGGACGCCGACCCACGACGACCGGGCGGTCGAGCTCGACGGTCTGCCCCGTCGAGACGACGAGCCGTCCGAGCGGCGGGCGGACCGCGAGCTCGGCGTCACCGTCCAGCGGACCGTCGCAGACCGCGCACACGTCGCGCGACGGCGGGTTCGCGTGCCCCTGGGCGCACGTCCGCGCGAGGATCTGCTGCTGTCCCGGCCCCGGCGGCGCGCTGAACGACGGGACCGGGGGCGGCGGCACGGGTGCTGCCTCGGGCTCCGCGTCCTGGGCGGCCGCGCGCAGGTCCGCGATCGCGGAAGACAGCACGGTGTGGCCGTCGTGGTCGAGGCCGGACGCCTGACCCGCCGAGGGCGCGTCCTGCTCGCCCTCGGGGTCGACGACCGTCGCCGCCCGGTGCGCCGCCGCGGGCGTGGCACCGGTCCACTCGCGCGGGACCCCGGCGATGAGCCCGTCGGCGGACGGGGGCGGTGCCGCAGGCTCGTCCGGGGTCGGTGGCACGGCAGGGACCGGCGGCAGGACCGGGACGGGGGCCCCGGGCACGTCGGGCTCCCCGTGCTCCTCGTCCTCCTCCGTCCGCACCGCGGCGTCCTCGACGGTCCGCAGGATCGTCGACCCCCACAGGTGGGCGTAGTCGTCGTCCGGCTCCTCGACGACCGGCGCGTCGTCCACCGGCTCCGGGGCGGCCGTGGGCGCCGGCGCCTGAGGTCCGTCGGCCTCAGGCTCCGGCGCGATGGTCTCCTCGGGGAGGCGGAGCGTCGCGCCGAGCGGCGCGGACCCCGGCTCGCCGACCGTCGTCGCCGCCGGCCCGTCCGCCCCGTCCGGTGCGGGCACCGCGAGGGCGGGTCCGGCGGCGAGGGCCCAGGCGGGGCGCTCCTCCGCCGATGGCGCGGCGCCGCCCTCGGCGGCGGTCTCGGCAGGGTGGTCTTCCGCCGCACGCGCGGGCCGCTCGACGAGCGGCCACGAGACGGCGCCCGCGAGGACGACGCCGGTGACCAGCGGGAGGGTCGTGACGCCCCCGAGCAGGGGCTCGCCCGCGGGCGGTTCGTCGAGCGGACCCGCGACGGCGCTGTCAGCACTCACGAGCAGCTCGACGACGTCGTCCAGGACGCGCTCCGACCACGTCGTGACGCCTTCGCCCTCGACCCGGACGCGCTCGCCCCCGTCGAGCTCGAGCGTCACCGTGACGCGACCGCGCGCGGCGACGTGGACCCGACGGTCCACGACGACGGCGACCACGAACGGCGGGACGGTCCGCAGGCTCGAGCCGAAGGCACCGGTCAGCACCTGGAGGACCTCGACGACCCCCGCGTCGGTGCCGAGCTGGTCCCACACCTGCTCGACGAGCGAGGCGTCCACCGGCCCCGGCAGCACGACGACCGTGCCGCCTCGCACGACGGCGCGTGCGGTTCCCGTGACGTAGCGCAGCGTCACGTCAGACCCCCGATCTGCAGACGAACATCCCTGGGCAGCGTGTCCTCGTCGACCTCGGCGACCGGGCGCGTGGCCCCGGCCTGGTCGCGCGGCGTCGTGCTCCCGCCGCTCGTGTCGTCGGACACGCCCGTCGCGTCGACGACGACGACTGTGATGTTATCCCGGCCACCGGCCGCGATGGCCTCGTGGACCAGCCGCTCGGCGGCCGCCTGCGGGTCCGGCGTCGCGAGCAAGAGCTCGGCGATGCGCTCGTCCGCGAGCTCGCCGGTCAACCCGTCGGAGCAGACGAGGACGCGGTCGTGCCGCTCGATCGGCAGGTACCAGAAGTCCACCTGGGGGGCGTTGCGCGAGCCGAGCGCGCGCGTCACGACGTGCCGACGCGGGTGGGTGAGGGCCTCCGCGGGCGTGAGAAGCCCGGCGTCGACCATCTCCTGGACCTCCGAGTGGTCCACGCTCACCTGCTCCAGCCGCCCACCGGCGAGGTGGTAGGTGCGCGAGTCGCCCACGTTGACGACGAGCCAGTACGGGTTGCCGTCCTGCTCGGAGACGACGACCCCGGTCACGGTCGTCCCCGCACCGCGGCCGGGCTCCGTGACGATCGCCTGGACGTTCTCCTGCGCGACCGCGATCCGCGCCCGCACCTCCTCCGGAGTGATCACGTCGAGCTCGGCGAGCGGGCGGAGCGCGTCCACGGCGGTGGAGCTCGCGACCTCCCCGGCCTCGTGCCCGCCCATGCCGTCGGCGACGAAGAAGACGGACCGGGAGACGAGGAAACGGTCCTCGTTGAGCAGCCGGCGCGCGCCCCGGTGCGACGCCGCGCCCCAGGCCAGGTGCACCTCGGCGGTCGGGTCGCTCGTCACGAGGCCCCCGGGTGGACGACGATGCGGCGGTCGCCGACGTGGATCGTCGCCCCGACGGGGACGCGCACGCGCGCTCCCGCCTCGGCGACGCGCGGCGGGGCGCCCGGCACGGACACGACCGTGCCGTTCGTCGAGCCGCGGTCGGTGAGCCACAGCCCGCTCGGGTCGACCCGGAGCTCGGCGTGGGTCTTGGAGACGGACCGCGTGGGGTCGTCCACCGCGACGAGGATCCACGGACCGTCGTCGGGCGCCTGAGGGTTGCGGCCGAGCAGCGTGGGCCGGTCGACGGCGCGACGCTCTCCCGACTCGAGCTCCAGGACGACCGCCACGTCGGGCGCGGGGTCCATCGCGCGGACGTCGCGCGCCGTCATCCGCGTGCTGTCCCACTCCGGCTCGGCGGGCTCGGCTGCGGGCGGCGCGGTCGCAGGGACGGGCGCCGGGGCCGGGGCTGGCGCCGGGGCTGCGGGTGCCGGGGCCGCGGGGGCCACCGCCGGCGCGGGGGCTCCCCCGGCGCCGGGGACGCCGGTGATGAGCCCGTCACCCGCGGGGGCGGGCGAGGACGGGAACGCCCAGGGGTCCGGGACGGACGGTGCCGACGTCGGGACGGGCGTGGGCGGGGCGAACGAGGCCGGGGCGCCCGGGACGGGCGGTGCGGCCGGTCCGGGCGCGACCGGGCCCGCGGGCGGGTACGGCGCGTACCCGGCCTGGGCCGCTGCGGGCGCGTAGCCGGGCTGGGCTGGTGCGTAGCCGGGCTGCGACGGCGCCGCGGGGTACCTGCCGGCGTGACCGGTGGGCGCTGGGGCGCCCGGCAGGAGCGACGCGACGCCCGCGTCGGCGGACGGTGCCGCGGTGATGCCGCGGACGTCGACGACGAGCGAGCGGCCCGCCTTGTCGTGCCAGCCCTGCGACCGACCCGACGAGTCGAAGCCGGGGCTGAGGAGCACCACGAGGATCCCCCCGGCGGGCACGACGCCCACGATGATCCACCGGAGCGCGGCCCGGCCGAAGCCGACCGGTCCGCGGGTCGCCGCGTCGACCGTGCGGATCCCGGTGGCGAGGTTGCCGAGCGTCTTGCCCGTCGAACCCTCCCAGAACCACACGCCGACCCACCACGCGAGGGCCAGCACGCCCGCCACCACGTAGACGACGAGCATCTTGCCGATCAGCGCAGCGGCCTCGTCCTGCGTCACGACCTGGACGTCGCCGAGCGGCGCGCCGACGATCGCGAGGCCCGCGACGACGACGACGAGCGCGAGGAGGCCCGGCACGGCGGCGTCGATCACGTACGCGAGGAAACGTCGGCCTCGCCCGGCGAACGGGGCGGACGCGAGCGAGGACGACGGCGGGGACGCGGGCTGGCCGAACGCCTTCTGCGTGGCCGCGTAGACCTCGGGCTCCGTCGTGGTGTCCGGTGCCGTGTGCGCGGGAGCCGCGTAGGGCAGGTCGGAGCCCGCGCGCGCGGCGACGGCCTGGACCCCGCCGAGCGGACCCGTCGGCGGAGCAGCGACCGGGCGCCCCGTCCGGGGGAAGGGCTGCCCGCACACCGCGCAGAACGCGGAGCCCGCGGACTGCGCGGACCCGCAGGCGGCGCACGTCACGTCGCTCATGACTGGTCTCCCTGTACTCTCCTCGGCCCCGACGACGACCCTGCCGCCGGGGGCACGGCGCCACCCTTCGTGCCGGCGCGGCGGCCGGGCAGCCACCGGCGCAGGCCCGAGGAACCGGAGGCCGCGCGGACGGACCGCAACGAGAGTGCGGCACGCACGCGAGCGCGACGGTTCACGGAGGAGCGTAGCCCCCCGACCACGGTGTCGACGTCCGCCCAGAAGGCCTCGATCTCCTGCTCGGTCGGCTCCCCGGCGCCGAACACGGTCGCGTCGGCGCGGTGCGCGAGCGGGATCGTGGCCGTCGCGCCGTACGCCTGGGACAGGAGCCCGGCCCCCTCGCGCCGGGTCGACCCCGCCGGGACGGGGGTGCCGAGGTCCGTGGCGGCGTCGAGCACCTCGCGCCAGCCGCCGCTCACCCGGTCGACGGGGCGCGCGGCCGCACGACGCCGGGCACGGCGGCGGGCCTTGTAGGCGAGCACCAGCACGACGGGGAGCGCGAGGAGCGCGAGCGGCACCACGACGGCGACACCGATGAGGACCGCCTGGCCCCAGTCGAAGCCGTCGCTCTCGGCCTCGTCCTTCTCCTCGTCGTCGATCTTCCCGGCCTCCGCCTCCGCGGGCTCCTCCGGCGGCTCCGGGTCCTCGAGGATCGGGGGCTTCGGCACCTGCAGGCTCTTGGGCTCGGGCTGGATCTTGTTGTCCTCGTCCGGGATCGCCGTGATCGGCACCCAGCCGTACCCGACGAAGGGCACCTCGGCCCACGCGTGCACGTCGGTCCCGGTCGCCGTGTACGGCTCGCCCGGCTCGAGCGGGTTCTTCTCCTCGTCGGGGTAGAACCCCATGACGACCCGCGCCGGGATGCCGGCCTGGTTGGCCATGAGGGCGAGGGCGACCGCGAACTGCTCGTCGTCGCCGACCATCTCCTCGTCGGCGAGCAGCGTGTCGATGCGCTCGGCCGAGTGACCGGGTCGCGACGGCGGCTGCGTGTCGAGACCGCTCGAGAAGACGCCGCTCGCGACGAGGCCGTCACGCAGCGCGAAGAGCTGGTCGACGGGCTCCGTCTCCTCGCCCATGAACTGCGCCGCCTTCCCGGCGAGGGCCGCCGGCAGCACGCCCTTGGGCGGCGTCGGGACCTCCACCGACTGGTCGACGGCCCCGGCGAGCAGGTCCTCCTCGCTGGGCTCGACGGTGACGAGCGTGTCGAGCGTGTACGAGTCGCCCGGGCGCAGCCCGGCGGTCGTGAGGGCCGTGCCCGTCGTCGAGTTGTAGTAGGTCGTCTCGCCGAGCTCGCGGGCCCGCTCCCCCCCGTAGGTGATGCCCGAGAGGTGGCCGACGTCGGGCACCCACACGCCCGTGTAGTCCCCGACCTGGACGTCGACCCGGGTCGGCGTCCCGGGCGCGACGGTCGCGATCTCCTCACCGGCACGCGTGTAGACGCCCGAGCCGGGCAGCCCGCTCGAGACGTCGTAGACGACGCCGTTGTACGTGTCGAGCGCCGCGAGGCGGACCTTCGCGCCCGCCGGGAGCCCGCGCACCGTGAAGAGCTCGTCCTCGCGCATGTCCTTCGCGTACTTGCGGAAGGCCGTCAGGGGGCTGACGTACTGGTGCAGGTCGAGCGGCGGGACGACGGTCTCGCGCAGCACCGTGCGCGGCGCGTCCGGCAGGAGCGCCGGGGCCGCGAAGACCGCGGCGACCGCGCCCACGACGAGCATCGCCGCACCGGTGCGCACCCGGTGCCACCAGAGGCGTCGGGTCGCCGCCCGGCTCGCCTCCGTCGTGATCTGGTGCGCCCCGAGCCGGGCGGCGGTGACCCGCCAGCCGGCCCACAGCAGGCCGACGCAGCCGACGACGAGGCCCTGCACGACGGGGACCGCCGCGATGACGGTGCCGAGGAGGATGACGCCGACGAACGCGGCCGCCACCGGGACGAGCGCCCAGGCGGCGCTGCGTGCGCGCCAGGCGATCGTGCCCGCGAGCAGCGCCGTCACGAGCATGAGCAGGTACGGCACGACCGCGAGCTCCGGGAAGGAGTGCAGCGGCGGGACCGTCGTGACGAACTCCTTCCAGCCCGTGACGGCCCCGTCGAGCAGGTCGGCGAGCGTCTGCAGGGACGGGACGACCCCGCCGATCGCGTCGGCGGGCAGCGCGAGCACGCCGCCGAGGAGCAGGTACGCGACGACGGCGACGGGGAGCACGACGAAGGCGGGCCAGCGGCGCCAGGCACCGAGCCAGGCGACGACGAGGCCGACGACGGCGCCGCCCACGGCGGGGACGAAGTAGCCGTTCGATCCCCAGACCGGGGCGAAGCCGACGGCCGTGGCGCCCAGGAGGAGGACGAGGGCGAGCGCGTCGACGGCGCCGAGCGCCGTGAGGGCGCGCGGGGTGTCGGCCCCGCGCAGCCGGGTCGTGTTGCGCTGGGACGTCCCGGAAGCCGGCGGCGGGGTGCCGACCGGGGTGGCGCGGCGCGAGCCGCGGGTCGTGGTGGAGGGGGCGCTCATCAGTCGTTCAGCCTCCGCAGGGCGAGGGGGAGCTCGCCGAGCTCGCCGATGGTGAGGACGACGAGCTCCGCGATGGCGTGCCGGCTGAGGGACGCACCGGGGACGCACTGGATCGCCATGACCCGCACGTCCTGCGGCAGGCGGGCCGACGCCGCGCGGAGCTCGGTCGGCGTGACCCGGCTGCCGACGATGAACGCCACCACGGACGCGTCGGAGATCGTCAGCCCGGCCACGCGCGCGACGTCGACGAGCGACGTGCGCTGCGCGCTCGTCTCGACCCGTGCGAGGTCGTCGAGGAGGCGCGTGCGGTGGTCGCCGCGCAGGTTCCCGTCGTTGACGAGGACCGTGACGCCGCGGTCCTCCTTGATCGCCTGGAGGCCGAGCGACCCGCACGCGCTCACCGCGAGCTCGAACTCGTCGTCGTGCGCGTAGTCCTCCGCGCGCGTGGAGAGGAGGACGGCGAGGTGCGACCGGCGCGTCTCCTCGAACTGGCGGACCATGAGCTGCCCGGTGCGGGCCGTCGTCTTCCAGTGGATGTGCCGGCGGTCGTCGCCCGGGACATAGTCGCGCAGCGCGTGGAACGACACGTCCGAGTTGGAGATGTCCGTCGTGACGCGGCCCTCGAGGTCCTTGAGGAACCCGGTGGACGAGCCGGAGAGGTTCTTCACGCGCGGGTGGACGAAGAGCTCCTCGGGCTCGGTCCAGACGACCTCGCGGCGCAGCAGCCCGAGCGGGTCGGCCCGCACCGAGCGGACCGGCCCGACCGAGATCACCGAGCGGCGGTGCGTCGGGACCGTGAAGATCTCCTCGTGGCTCGCCTGCGGGCGCAGGCGCGGGACCGGGAAGGTCGCCATGCCCT
Organism: Cellulosimicrobium protaetiae; assembly: GCF_009708005.2. NCBI lineage: Bacteria > Bacillati > Actinomycetota > Actinomycetes > Micrococcales > Promicromonosporaceae > Cellulosimicrobium > Cellulosimicrobium protaetiae. The sequence goes on from NZ_CP052757.1 coordinate 3,944,982, forward strand.
GCCCGACCGGCAGCTCCATGACCGACGGGAGGAGCGCACGGGCCGAGTCGTTGCGCACGTCGAGCCGGCCCACCGCGCGGTCGCCGACCGTCACGCGCTGCTGCGCGAGGTCGAGCACGACCGCGTAGCGGAACCGCCCGAGGACGAACGCGACGGCGGCGAGCAGAGAGACCGTGAGCAGGACCGCCACCACCAGCAGCTCGAGCCACGAGAAGGCCAGGCCGGCCCACCACGCGCCGACGGTCGCCACGAGCGCCGCCCAGCCGAAGGGGCTGACCGCCGAGGTGACCGGCTCGACGGTCCGGGTCACCGGCGCGAGCGCGCGACCGATCGGCGCGGCGACCCGGGCGAGGGGCGCCGCGAGAGATCGGAGCAGACCGGCGAGGGCCGACGACGGCGGTGGTCCGCCGGGGCTCCTGCCGCTCGGGCTGCCGGAGCGGACGCTCGGGCGGCCGGTCGAGGGGCCGTGTGAGGCGTTCATGCGATGAGCTCTCGATCGGTACGGGGGAGGACGGTCCGCCGGTCGGTAGGACGAGGGGCGGCACGGGGCGGGCGGCGTGGGGAGCGCCGCGCGTCCGGTCAGGCGGAGCGTCGCTCCTGCGGCGCCGCGACGTCGGCGAGGAGACGGCCGAGCACCGCCTCGTTCGTGGCGCCGGCGAACTCGGCCTCCGGGTCGAGGACGAGACGGTGCGCCCACGCCGGCTGCGCGAGCTCCTTGACGTCGTCGGGCAGCACGTAGTTGCGCCCGTGGGCGGCGGCCCAGACCTTCGCGCAGCGCACGAGAGCGAGCGCACCGCGGACCGAGACGCCGACGCGCACCTCCGGCGCGTTGCGCGTCTCCTCGGCGAGGCGGGAGACGTACTCGAGGACGGCACCGTCGACGTGGACCCGCGCGGCGAGCTCGGCCATCTCGGTCACGGCCTGCGTGGTGATGAGCGGCTGGAGCGTCTTGCTGCGGTCGCGCACGGCGGCGCCGGACAGGATCTCGACCGTCGACGCGTGGTCGGGGTACCCGATCGACGCCTTCATGAGGAAGCGGTCGAGCTGGGCCTCGGGGAGGCGGTAGGTGCCGGCCTGCTCGATCGGGTTCTGCGTCGCGATGACCATGAACGGGCGGCCGACCTCGTGGCCCACGCCGTCGACCGTGACCCGGCCCTCCTCCATGACCTCGAGGAGCGCCGACTGCGTCTTCGGGGACGCGCGGTTGATCTCGTCCGCCAGGACGATCGACGCGAAGATCGGGCCCTGGTGGAACTCGAACTTCCCGGTCTTCTGGTCGTAGATCGTCACGCCCGTGACGTCGGACGGGAGGAGGTCGGGCGTGAACTGGATGCGGTTGTTCGTGCCCTGGACGCTCGCCGCGAGGGCCCGCGCGAGCGACGTCTTGCCGGTGCCCGGCGCGTCCTCGAGGAGGATGTGGCCCTCGGAGAGCATGCACGTCAGGGTCAGGCGCACCACGTGCGCCTTGCCGAGGACGGCCTGGCCGACGTTGCCGACGAGGCGGTCGAAGGTCTGAGCGAACCAGGTGGCCTGCTCGGGGGTCATCGTGCTCATGGTGTTCCGTTTCTCGTGCGCGTGGTCGGTCGTGCGTCTCGGGGCGTGGGGGCCGCTACCAGGTGAACGCGGGTGTCTCGGTGCCGTCCTTGAAGACGATCTTGACCTGGTCGCCCGGTGCGCCGTAGTAGCACTGGACACGTTGGCGTCCGTTGCTCAGGTTGATCGTCCACCAGTAGGTCCCCTGCGCCTGGAAGCTGGCGCTGGGCGAGAAGTCGTGCCAGCCCCCGTCGGAGCCCCAGCACTGGTACTGCACCGTGCCGGTCGCCCCGTTGGGGTCGATCCCCAGCCACTGGCAGGAGCTGTGGCTGCACCCCTCGAGCCCCTGGGCGTTCGAGTGCTTGTAGACGGTCGGCACCGGGCGGGCGTCGGTCTTGGCGGAGTCGCACGCCTCGGCGGACGCGTTGCCCTCGCTGTCCTTCGCGACGGCGCACAGCCTGGCCGTCTCGCTGTAGCCGAGCCCGGTCGCGGTGTACGTCTTGGAGCCCGAGCCCGCGGACTCGGTGACGGTGAACGAGCCGGACTTCGCCCCGCTCACGCTGATGGTCACGTTGCGCCCGTTGGTCGAGCCCTTGACGGTGAACGTCACCTGCCCCTTGCCCCCGCTCGCCGAGACCGTGGGGCGCGGAGGCGGTCCGTACGGCGTCGCCGAGTTGGCCGACGACGCACCGCCGGCCTCGTTGGCCCCGTCGACGCCCGCGACGGCACGCACCTTGATCGAGTAGGCCTTTCCGTTGGTGAGCCCGCCGACGACCTTGTCGTCGGCCAGGCGCTGCCAGCCACCCCCGGCGTCGTACTGGTAGAAGATCTCGCTCGCCTTGACCCCGTTGCCGGAGGCCGCGCCGAACGACAGCTTCACCTGCCTGTTCGTCCCGGTCGCCGTCGCCCGGAGGTTCGACACCGTCCCGGGTGCGGCGAAGGCGCGGACCGGGTCGGAAGCGGGCGAGAACTCGGCGTCGCCGAACTTGTCGGTCGCCTTGTTGTGGGCCCGCACGCGGAACGTGTAGCCCGTCGTGTCTGCGGGGACTCCGAGGGTCGTCGACGTCGCGCCGCCGCCCGCCGTCGCGGTCTTCACGACGGAACCACCCTGGACCGCCTCGATCGTGTACTTCGAGATCGCCGCGCCGTTGTCGGACGGGGCGCCCCACGCGACCTGCATCTGCGACGTGCTGCCGATCGACGTGCGCTTGACGGTCGGCTTCGCCGGCGCGGCGGGCTTGCCCGCGGGCGTCTCCGCCGTCGAGTACTCGCCCCACTCCGAGGGGTCGGGGGCGAGGTTGTTCGCTCGGGCACGCACCTTGTACGCGACGCCGTTCTTCAGCCCGTCCCACGTCACGGACGTCCCGACGAGCGCGGTCTTCTGGACCGCTCCGCCCGGGGGCGCAGGAGAGATCTCCAGGTCGACGGTCTCGATCGCGGACCGGTCGGTGTAGGTCTTGTTCTCCCAGGTGACGATGAGGGACTGGTCGCCGAACTCGAGGGTGGGTGCGGCGGGCGGGTCGGGCTTCTCGTCGGGGCGTGCCTCGGCCGAGGGCGGGGAGGCGGGTCCGTCGCCGACCGCGTTGGTCGCGAACACGGTGAAGGTGTACTTCACGTTGTTGGTCAGGCCGTCGAGGGTGCAGGTGGTGGTGCCGCACTCCTTGGTGTAGCCGTTCTGGGAGCGGACGGTGTAGCCGGTGATGTCGGCGCCGTTGTTGTTCGGCGGGTCCCAGGACAGCACGACGGTCTTCGAGCGGACCTCGTCGACCTGCGGGGTGGCGGGCGCCTCGGGCTTGCCGAGCACCTTGAGCTGCACACGACCCTCGACCTCACGATCGGGGTCCTGGGTCGCGTCCTGCACCCGGTAGCGGACCACCATGACGCCCACGAAGTCGTCCTGGGGCGTGACCGAGACCTGGTCGCCCGCCACGTCGGCCGACCCCTGCCCGGTCTCGACGATCGCGTCCACGAGCCGGAGCGGGGTGTCGGGGAAGGGGTTGGAGTCGTTGGCGAGCACGTCGACCGTGGTGGCCTTGCCCTGGTGGGCGTCGTCGACGGTGTCCTGGTTGGCGCGGACGAGCGGGCGCGTGGAGGCCACGACGGTGAGGGTCGCGGTGCCCTCGACCGGGGGGTGCTCGCCGTCGGTGACGGTGATCGGGACCTGGACGACCGAGCCCTTGGGGACGTCCGGGGTGGCCTGGGCGTGCAGCGTGGTGCCCTCGAGGCTCACGGTGACGCCCTCGGCAGCACCGGACGTCCCGAACGTCAGGGGGTCGCCGTCGGCGTCCGTGGCGAACCGCGCGAGGTCGACCGAGGCCTCCTCGCCCGCCGCGACGTCGAGCGTCGGGGACCCGACGAGCTCGGGCGCGAGGTTCTCCGGCGGCAGGACCTGGACGGGGATGGTCAGGACGTTGGTCCGACCCTCGGGGTCGTCGGGGCCGGAGCCGTCGGTCACCTCAAACGACACCGACGCCGGGCCGGTGTACGCGGGGTCCGGCGTGTAGACGATCTCGGTGACGGACGGGATCTCGCGCGAGCCCTCCGTGACCTTGACGGTCTCCTCCGTCGTGAGGCGCGGGGTCTTCCCCTCGACCACGAGCACGTGCTCGGTGATGTCGATCGGCAGCGACTCGCCCGCCAGCACCTCGAGGCGGGTTCCCGGCCGGAGCGTCGGCTTCTGGTCGGTGAGGCCGGGGACCTTGACGAAGGCCTTGGCGGTGAGGCCGTCGACGTCGGTGACGGTGTAGGTCACGACCTGGCGGTTCTCGGTGAGGGTGACGACGAGCTCGCCGGTGTCGGTGACGGTGGTGGTGGTCGCGTCGGTGGTGACGGTGAGCTCGGTCGCGGCGCCGTCGGGGTCCTCGTCGTTGTCCAGGACGGGGACGGTGACCTCGGTCTTGCCGAGGATGTCCTCGACGGGCACGGTGTCGTCGCGCGCGACGGGGGGCAGCAGGGGGGCGTCGGCGGCGACGTTGACGGTGACGGCGCCGGTGGCGCGGGCGCCGTAGGTGTCCTGGACCTGGTAGTAGAAGGTGTAGGCGCCGTCCTGATCGGGGCTGGTCAGGACGATGCGGTCGGTCACGACCTCGGCGTCCAGGTCGTGGGTGTCCTCGATGCCGCCGGGGACCAGGCCGACCTGGTCGCCGTCGGGGTCGGTGTCGTTGGCCACGGCCGCGACCGAGACCGTGCGCCCGGGGCGCACCGTGATCTCGTCGTCCACCGCCACGGGCGGCTGGTTGCTCTCCCCCGGGCGCGCGATCCCCACGTGCACGGTGCCGGTCGCCGTCGCGCCCCGCGCATCCAGCACGGTGTACGTGAACGTGTCGAGTCCGGTCGCGTTCTTGGACGCCGCGTACTCCAGGAACCCGTCCTCCACCTTCGCGGTGCCCTTCGAGGGTGGCGACGCCACCCCGGTCACCTGCACCGAGTCGCCGTCCGGATCGATGCCGTCGACCGGCACGTCCACCCGCACGGTGGCGCCGGACAGCACCCTGGCCTCGATCTCGCGGGGTTGCGGGGGCGCGTTGTCCTCGCCGTCGCGGATGCGGATCGTGACCTGGGCGGAGTCCTCCTGCCCGTTGACGTCGCGCACCCGGTAGATCGCGTACGCCGTCCCGGCCTCGGGACCGGCCTTGAACCGCAGCGTGTCCTCCGAGACGAACGCCTCGCCCAGCGCCGGGTCGACGTCCTGCTCGAGCTCGGGCTGCAGGAACAGCTCCAGCCCGTCGGGGTGCGTGTCGTTCTTCAGCACCGGGACCGTCACCACGTCCCCGGCGTGCACCGTGACCTCGTCCGCCGCCGCCTGCGGCGGCTGCAACCGCGTCGGCGCCGGCACGGGGATCACCCGCACCTCACCCGTCGACGACTCCGTACCGTTCGACACGGTGTAGGTGATGGTGACGGGACCGTCGAGCTGACGCAGCTCCGTGATGCGGAGCATCTGGTGCGCGAGCACGGCGACGGACACCCCGGCGTCGTCGGGGACGCGCACGGACTGCACGACGAGCACCCCACCGGCGGGGTCGGTGTCGTTGGCCAGCACGTCCACGAGCGTGGACCCGCCCGCGGGGAGCAGCGCCGTGTCGGTCACCACGATCGGGGCACCCGCGGCCTCCGACGGCGGCAGCACGTCCACCCGCACCAGACCCGTCGTCGCGTTCGGACCGTCCGTGACCTGGTACGTCAGGTCGTACGACCGCGGCTCCATCGACAAGAACGTGAACGTGCCCGCGTCGTAGTTCGGCGTGATCTCCGCCGGCGCCGACTCCGACACCGACGCCAGACGCAGCTCGTCGTCGTTCGGGTCGGTGTCGTTGCGCAACGGCTCCACCGTCACCGGCTGCCCCGCCGGCACCACCACGTGGTCGTTCACCGCGACCGGCGGCTGCGGCCCGGGCACCACGTCCACGAGGAGCTTGCCCTCGAACACGCCGCCCTGACCGTCCGCCACGGTGACCGTGGCGGTCTTGCGGCCGGTGGAGCCGCCACCGTCGCGGAACTCGACCGTGCCGTCCGGGCGCGAGCGCACGTCGTCACCCGCGACGGTCGCCGCCGCCGAGGCGAGGTAGAGGTCGTCGCCGTCCGGGTCCTTGAAGTACGGCAGCACCTTGATCGAGGCCCGACCACCCTGAGCCACCCGCAGCACCGGGTCACCCGTCTGCTCCGGCGCCGCGTTCTCCCCCCACGGCGAGACCTTCAACGCCACCCCGGCCTCGGCCACGCCCCCGCGCCCGTCCGCCACCGCATACCGGAACGTGCCGGTGCCCTGCGCGTCCTCGGGCACCACGGCCTGCAACGCCGCACCACCCATGATCGCCTGCACCGTCGCGTTCGCCGGGGAGTCCCCCGCCAGCGACGCCGTCATCACGTCCCCGTCCGGGTCCACGTCGTTACCCAGCACCGGCAGGATCGTCGTGCGCCCCGGGCGCACCCCGAACGAGTCGTCCTTCGGCTGCGGCGGCTTGTTCGGCTGGGTCCGGTCCGCGATGAACTGGTCCACCTGCTCCGGGTTCGTCAGCTCCGCGTCCGACTCCTCGCCCTCGGCCTCCTCCGGCATCTGCACGTCCCAGTCGTCGACCTTCTGGTACTCGTCCGCCGCCATCCACAACGTCCCCGCCGACAGGTCGTTCAGCACGATCACCTGCCGGTTCACCCGATACTCCAGGCGCGCCTGCGGGTCGATCCCTTCCAGTCGGGTGTCGAGGTCGTGGCCGGTACCGTCGCAGTCACGGATGACCTGACCCGTCGAGGCCCACGCCCCGTACGTGCAGCCGCCCAGCTGGACCGGAGCCCCCGGGCGCCCCTCGGCCGGGCGCAGCAGGGCGTCGCCGCCTCCGAGCGGCTGCGTCACCAGTCCCCCGGTGGTCGCCACGACGACGTCGTCGGAGCCCGCCGACGGCTGCTGGAGCCGTGCCTCGGCGCCGTCGACCAGGGCCACCGTCTCGCCACCAGGAAGCACCAGCTGCGACGCCGACCGGTCGAGCACGACCGGCTTCTCGCCCACCGCCGTCACCTCGACCTCGGCGCCCATGCCGACGGGCAGGGCGGACGACGTGGGGTCACCCTCCGCCGTGCCCTTCGACGTCGTCGCCACGGTCCACAACGTCCCCGTCGACGGGATCGCCGCGAACACCGTCCCGTCGCGGGACACCGTGAGGTCGCCGCCACCCTCGACCTCGGCGGTGGGCTCCGTCTTCTCCGCGTCGAACGAGGTGGCGCCGTCGAACGGCAGCACCCACAACAGGCCCTCCTCGCCATCGAGGATCGCCGTCGTCGCACCACCCGAGACCACCTGCGCCCCCGCCGGGAGACGGATCTGCCCGTCCAGCTTGAGGTGCGCCACGCTCACCGGGGACGCCGTCCCCGTCCCCGCGTCGTCCAGCAGCACCCGGCCGGCGTCCTGCTGCACGTCGAACGACGCGCTGCCCGCGTTCAACGTCCCGTCCAGGGCCTGCGACTCCGAGTTGAACCGACCCAGCAACCCGGCCGACGACTTCGTCACCCACACACCCGAGTCGTTCAGGTCCACGTCCGCCGTGGCCTCGCCCTCGTACAGGAACGCCAGCCCCACCAACGCGGTCGAGAACACCGACACGGTGCTCACCGACGCGACGGTACGACGATGCTCGCGCAGGCGCGCCAGGAAACCCACAGGTCCTCCGAGAAGCCGGGTCGGGAGTCGACCGGTCCCCTACGACAGCCCCCTCGATCTCGCACTCACCAGGCGGCCCCACCGATCGCGTCACCGAGGATAACGGGAGAGCGGGTGAATTCCGACACGCGTCCCATGGGGAGCACTCCCCAGGGGGCGAGCACCGCGCCCGCGCCGTCGGGTGTGCACGACCTCGCGCGACGGCCGTCGCTCCAGGTCAGGTGGATGTCCGGGGCAACCGGTCCGCGAGGACCGGCCCGGCGGCGGCCGCCAGGCCCGGCCGGGGAGAATTCACCCCGGCCAGGACTCACGCGGCCCGGTCGGCCAGCGCCTCCGCGAACGACCGCAGCGCGTCGCTCACCGGCCCCGCCGGGAGCGCGTCGAGCTCGTCCACGGCGGAGCGCGCCCACCGGACGGCGAGCGCCCGCGTCTCGGCGAGCACCTCGTGCCGCCGCAGCGCCCCCACCGCCGCCGCGAGCGCCGCGTCGTCGGTCAGGTCCGCGTCGAGCAGGTCGACGAGCTCGACGTCGCCCTCGCTCGCCGTGCCGTTCGCGATCCGCGCGCGGAGCAGGAGGACGGGCATGGTCGGCACCTTCTCGCGGAGGTCCGTCCCGGGGGTCTTGCCGGACTCGTCGCCGGAGGACGCGAGGTCGAGGACGTCGTCGGCGAGCTGGAACGCGACGCCGAGCTTCTCGCCGTAGGCCGCGACCGTGCCGACGACCTCCGCCGGGCACCCGGCGAACATCGCGCCGAGCCGGGCGGACGTGGACAGGAGCGACGCCGTCTTGTCGGCCAGCACCTCGAGGTAGTGCTCGACGGGGTCGTCGCCCTCACCGGGTCCGATCGTCTCGTGGAGCTGCCCGAGGCACAGCCGCTCGAACGTGCGCGCCTGGATGAGCACGGCCTCGGGACCGAGCGCGGCGACGGTCGACGCAGCCCGCGCGAAGAGCAGGTCGCCGACCATGATCGCGACCGAGTTCCCCCACACCGCGTGCGCGGACGGTGCGCCGCGGCGCACCGGCGCGGAGTCCATGACGTCGTCGTGGTACAGCGACGCGAGGTGCGTGAGCTCGACCACGACCGCAGCCTCGACGACCTCGGGCCGCGTCCCGTCCCCGAGCTCGGCGGCGAGCAGGGTGAGCAGCGGGCGCAGGCGCTTGCCGCCCGCGTTGACGAGGTGCCGGGACGCGGTGTCGGCGAGCGGGTCCGCGTGCGCGACGGCGGCACGGAGCCGGGTCTCCACCTCCCCCAGCCGCTCGGTGAGCGCGGCGGAGAGCTCGGGGTCCGAGATCGGGATCGCGGTGGTCGTCACGGGCGCGGTCCGGTCGCGCGGCGTGGGAGGAACGGAGGTCACGGGACGAACTTAACCGCCTCGGCCGCCAGATCGAGAACCGGGGACGGGAACACACCGAGGAGGAGCACCCCCAGCGCGCACACGGCGATCGCGATCGTCGTCGGCCCGGTCGACCGGACGACGGTCACGCCCGGTCCGTCGAGCGGACGGTCGTCGTCGCCCGCCCCGTCCGCGGGGCCCCCGGTCGGGGCGGTGAAGAACATCAGGACGATGATGCGGACGTAGAAGAAGACCGCGACCGCGGAGGCGATCACACCGACCACCGCGAGCACCCACGTGGACCCGCCGCCCTGCCCGTCGGGCCCGGCGACGGCGGCGCCGAACGCCGTGAACTTCGCGACGAACCCGGCCGTCAGCGGGATGCCCGCCATGGAGAGGAGGAACAGCGAGAACACGCCCGCGAGCCACGGGCTGCGGCGCCCGAGGCCCGCCCACTGCGCGAGGTGCGTCGCCTCGCCGAGCACGGCGACCGGCTGCTCGGCCGCGCCGTCCGTGGCGTTGTCGGCGTCCGCGCCGTCCGACGTCCCCGCACCCACCGTGGCCGGCACGCGCTCGCGCACCGGGGCGGTCTCGCGGACGAGGGTCACGACCGCGAAGGCGCCCACCGTGGCGAGGCCGTAGACGAGCAGGTAGAAGACCGTCGCGCGCAGCGAGAGCTGGGAGAACCCGACGACGCCGACGAGGATGAAGCCCGCGTGCGCGATCGACGAGTAGGCGAGCAGGCGCTTGACGTCGGTCTGCACGGCACCGACGACGGTGCCGACGACCATCGTGAGCAGCGTGACGATCCACAGCGCGACGAACAGGTCCTCGCGCGTGGCGGGCGACGACTGCGCGAGCCCGAGGCTCACGACGTACAGCACGCGCAGGAGCGCGCCGAACGCGGCCGCCTTGGTGCACGCCGCCATGAACCCGGTGATCGGCGTCGGGGCGCCCTGGTACACGTCCGGGGTCCACGCGTGGAACGGGGCGGCACCGATCTTGAAGAGCAGCCCTGCGAGGATGAGCAGGACGCCGACGACGACGAGGCCCGGCATGGTCGCGAGCGGACCGGCGGGGTTCGCGAGCGACTGGTAGACCTCGACGAGGTCGACCGACCCCGCGAAGCCGTACACGAGCGCGACGCCGAACACGAAGAGGGCGGACGCGAACGCGCCGAGCAGGAAGTACTTGAACGACGCCTCCTGCGACAGCAGGCGACGGCGGCGGGACATCGCCGACAGCACGTACAGCGGGAGCGAGAGCACCTCGAGCGCGACGAACATCACGAGGAGGTTGCCCGTCGCGGGGAAGATCATCATGCCGCCGACGGCGAACAGCACGAGCGGGTAGACCTCGGTCTGCTCGAGGCCCTTGCGCCGCGTGAGGTCCTCGTACGGCGAGCCCGGGACGGCCGCGGCCGACGGCGCGAACGCGTCCTGCCCGGTCGACGTCTTGTCGGCGATCACGAGGATCGCGAGGAACGCGAGCAGGACGACGATCCCCTGGATCGCGAGGCCGAACGGATCGATGACCATCGACCCGCCGAGCACCCGCACCCCGTAGGCCCCGCCCTCGCTGCCCTGGACGGCAGGGTCGCGCCAGAGCACGACGACGAGCGCGAACGCCGCCGCGGTCGCGAGCAGCGCCAGGACGACCTGCGTCGTGCGCCGCACGCGCGCCGGGACGAACGCCTCGATGAGCACGCCGACGACGCCGGCACCCAGCACGACGAGGATCGGGGCGAGGTAGAGCCAGTCGACCGTGGGGGCCACGAAGGAGTCGTTCACGACTCGCTCCCTTCGTCGGTGCTACGAGTGACGGACGACCCCTGGCTCTCGAAGGCGACCCGCTCGGTCCCCTCGGCGAACGGGTCGGAGCGCGGCGGGTCCTCGACGCCGGCGACCGCGAGGTCGGACAGGGTGACCTCCGCGGGCTCGCGCACGAGGTCGAGCGCGGGCGCCGGGTAGAACCCGAGGACCAGGAGGACGACGATCAGCGGCGCGACGACCCACTTCTCGCGAGCGTCGAGGTCGGGGAGCTGGTCGAGCCCCTCCCGCGTGCCGCCCGTGAAGATCCGCTGGTAGGTCAGCAGCACGTAGAGCGCGGCGAGCACGACGCCGAGCACCGCCACGAGCGCCGCCCACGGGCTGCGGGCGAACGTGCCCACGAGCACCATGATCTCGCTGACGAACGTCGACAGGCCGGGCAGCGACAGCGCGGAGAGACCGGCCACCAGGAACGTCCCCGCGAGCACGGGGACGACCTTCTGGAGGCCGCCGTAGTCCGCGATGCGCTGCGAGCGCTCCGGGTGCCGGGCCACGAGGAAGCCCGCGAGGAGGAACAGCGCGCCGGTCGAGATGCCGTGGTTGACCATGTACAGCGACGAGCCGGACACGCTGAGCGACGTGAACGCGAAGATGCCGAGCACGATGAACCCGAAGTGCGACACGGACGTGTAGGCGATGAGCCGCATGAGGTCGGTCTGCCCGATCGCCATGAGCGCGCCGTAGAGGATCGAGACGACGGCGAGCACGACGACCACCGGCGCCGCCCACCTGCTCGCGTGGGGGAACAGCGGCAGGCACAGCGTGAGCATCCCGAACGTGCCGACCTTGTCCAGCACACCGACCAGCAGCGTCGACGTCCCCGCGGGCGCGTGCTGCGCCGCGTCGGGCAGCCACGTGTGCACGGGGAAGAGCGGCGCCTTGATGGCGAAGGCGAGGAAGAAGCCGAGGAAGAGCAGGCGTTCGGTCGTGACCGGCATCGGGTTCTCGGCGAAGTACCCCACGAGGTTCGCGGTGAGGAACGCGTCCTCGGGGCGCGCGCCCGTCGTCGGGTCGATCGGCACCTGCACGTAGAGCGCGATGACCGCCGCGAGCATGATCAGACCGCCCGCGAGCGAGAACAGCAGGAACTTCACCGCGGCGTAGCGCCGCCGCGCCCCGACGCCGAACCCGCCGATCATGAAGTAGACCGGGATGAGCATCGCCTCGAACAGCACGTAGAAGAGGAACACGTCGCGCGCGACGAACACCGCGACCATGAACGCCTCGAGCAGCAGCACGAGCGCGAGGTAGTGGCGCAGGCGGCGCACGTCGCCGTCCTGCTCCTTCCACGCGGCGAGCACGACGAGCGGGACGAGCAGGACCGAGAGCGCGACGAGGGCGAGCGCGACGCCGTCGGCGCCCACCGCGTAGCTCGCGCCGATCTGCGGGATCCAGCGGTACGTCTCGGCGAGCTGGTGCGTGCCGGCGGCGGACGTGTCGAACGCGGTGAAGGCGCCGACGAGCAGACCCAGCTCGACGAGCGCGGCGCCGAGGGCGATGCCGCGCACGGTGCGCAGCGCTCCCGCGCCGACGCCGCGCGTGCGGGCCGCGGCCGTGAGCCACACCGCCGCGGCACCCACGAGGGGCCAGGCGACGAGCAGGGACAGCCAGGGGACGGAGGTTGTCATGGGTGTCTCCCTCTCAGCTCGCGGAGCCGGTGGTCAGGGCGAGGACGACGGCGACGATCACCACGAGGCCGCCGAGCATCGTCGCGCCGTACGAGCGCACGTAGCCGTTCTGCCACCCGCGCAGCCACTCCCCGATCCGACCGACCATGCCGGCGAGGCCCATCCAGCCGCCGTCGACCATCTCCTTGTCGGCGTAGACGAGCGAGCGCGTGAGGTACTGGCCGGGCCGCATGAACACGGCCTCGTTGACGTCGTCCTGGTACAGGTCGCGCCGGGCGGCGCGTGTGAGCGCGGTGCCTCGCGGCGCACGGACCGGGACGCTCGACATCGCGTACTGGCGCCACGCGAGCGCTGCGCCGGCGAGGACGAGCAGGAGCGTCAAGGTGATGAGCGACCACACCGGGAGGACCGGCTCGTGGTGCTCCGCGTGCCCGGTGACCGGCTCGAGCCAGGTGACGAACCGCGAGCCCGCGGCGAGGATGCCGCCCAGCGCGACCGAGCCGACCGCGAGGACGATCATCGGCCACGTCATGAGGCGTGGGGACTCGTGCGGGTGCTGGACCGGGCCGTCCTGCGGGCCGAGCCCGTCGGCGGAGCCGCTGCCGTCGTTCCAGCGGCGGCGCCCGGAGAACGTCATGAAGAACAGGCGCGACATGTAGAACGCGGTGATCCCCGCGCCGAGCAGCGCGACGCCCCCGAACACCCAGGCGCGCCACGGCTCGCCGTCGACGGGGACGAACGCGGCCTCGATGATCTTGTCCTTGCTCCAGAAGCCGGAGAACGGCGGGATACCGAGGATCGCGAGCCAACCCATCATGAACGTGATCCACGTGACCTTCATGTACCGCGCGAGGCCGCCGAACCGGCGCATGTCGACCTGGTCCTCCATGCCGTGCATGACCGACCCCGCGCCGAGGAACATCCCGGCCTTGAAGAAGCCGTGGGTCACGAGGTGGAAGATCGCGAACGCGTACCCGATCGGGCCGAGGCCCGCCGCGAGGATCATGTACCCGATCTGGGACATGGTCGACGCTGCCAGCGCCTTCTTGATGTCGTCCTTCGCGCAGCCGACGATCGCCCCGAAGAGCAGGGTCACCGCGCCGACGATCACGACGACGAGCTGCGCGGTGGGCGCGCCTTCGAAGATCGGTGCCGACCGGACGACGAGGTAGACGCCCGCCGTGACCATGGTGGCCGCGTGGATGAGGGCGGAGACCGGCGTCGGGCCAGCCATCGCGTCCCCGAGCCAGGCCTGGAGCGGGAACTGCGCCGACTTGCCGCACGCGGCGAGCAGCAGCGCGATGCTCGTGGCGGTGAGGAGCGCGGTCGACGCCTCGGGCGCCTGCGCGAACACCGTGGTGAAGTCGACCGCGCCGAACGTCGCGAACATGAGCATGAGCGCGACGATCAGGCCGATGTCGCCCACGCGGTTCATGACGAACGCCTTCTTGGCCGCGACCGCGTACGCGCGGTGGTGGTTCCAGAACCCGATGAGCAGGTACGACGCCAGGCCCACGCCCTCCCAGCCGACGAACAGCAGGAGGAACGAGTCGGCGAGGACGAGCACGAGCATCGCCGCGATGAACAGGTTCAGGTAGGCGAAGAACCGGCGTCGGTCGCGGTCGTGCGCCATGTAGGCGACCGCGTAGACGTGGATGAGCGTGCCGACGAACGTCACGAGGAGCACGAACGTCAGGGACAGCGGGTCGATCCGCAGCCCGACGGCGAGGTCGAGACCGCCGGACACGATCCAGTCGAAAAGTCGGTAGTCCACGACCCGCTCGTCGACGGGCAGGCCCAGCATCGCGAGGAAGAGGACCAGGCCCACCACGAACGCGGCGCCCGACATGAGGACGCCGAACCACGCGCCCCAGCGGTCGCTGCGGCGCCCGGCGAGCAGGAGGACGGCCGCCCCGAGGAGCGGGAGCAGCACCAGGAACGGTGCCGCGAGGAACGCGCCCGGCACGGTCTCGGACGCGGGCACGACGTCGGTCGCGGCCAGCAGTCCGCTCGCCGTGGGCAGGGCGGGAAGGAGCGTCGTCATCGGTGCCGGCCCCTCAGCTCTTGAGCAGGTTGACGTCGTCGACCGAGGCGGACCGACGGGTGCGGAAGATGGACACGATGATCGCGAGGCCGACGACGACCTCCGCCGCCGCGACGACCATGACGAAGAACGCGAGCACCTGCCCGGTCACGTCGCCGTGCATCCGGGCGAAGGTCACGAACGCGAGGTTGGTCGCGTTGAGCATGAGCTCGATGCCCATGAACACGATGATCGCGTTGCGTCGCAGCAGCACGGTCGCGGCGCCGATCGAGAACAGGATCGCCGCGAGCACGAGGTAGTTGGTGAGCTCCATCAGTCCTCTCCTCGCTCGGTCCCGCGAGCGTCACCGGGGACCCGGGACCGGCCCGGGTCGTCGGGACCGGCGACCTCTCCCGCGGGCGCCTCGCCCTCGGGCTGGTCGGCGGTCGCGGTCTGCACCGTGCGCTCGTTCGCGTCCTGGGCCCGCAGCGCGGGCAGCGCCCGCAGCGGCTCGTGCTCGACGAGCACCTCGCGCTCGGCCTCGAGGATCGTCCCCGCCGACCGCTCCTGGCCGCGGATCCGCAGGATGCGCGAGACCGACTCCTCGATGGGCCGGCCCTGCGGGTCGAGCGCCGGGGTGTCCATGGCGTTGTTCTGCGCGTACACGCCAGGGGCGGCGAGCGGCGTGAGCCGACCGCCCGCGGGCAGCGCCGCGACCTTCGCGTCCGCCTGCTCGCGCTGACCCACCTTCGGGGTGAGCCTGCGCCGGTGCGTGAGCACGAGCGCCGAGACCGCGGCGGTGATGAGCAGGATGCCCACGACCTCCATCGCGAACACGTAGTCCGCGAAGAGCACGCGCGCGAGCGCGACCGGGTTGGTCGCCTCGTTCGCGAGCGCGAGCCCGACCGACGGCGGGAACGTGGCCTGCGCGACCACGCCGACCAGCACCGCCCCGAGCCCGATCCCGAGGAGCACGCCGACCCACCGCTGCCCGCGGATCGTCTCCACGAGCGAGTCCGACGCGTCGACCCCGACGAGCATGAGCACGAAGAGGAACAGCATCATCACGGCGCCCGTGTAGACGACGACCTGGACGACGCCGAGGAACGACGCCTCCTGCGCGATGTAGAGGATCGCGAGGTCGACCATGACGAACATGACCGCGATGGCGGCGTGCACCGCCTTGCGCGCGAAGAGCAGCGAGAGCGCCGCGAGCACCATGAGGGGGGCGAGGACCCAGAACAGGACCGCCTCGCCGCCGCTCGCGGTCACCGGGCGGCCTTTCGGGCCCGACCCGAGGGAGCGACCCGCCGGACCTCCGGCGGCGGCCCCGTGGGCTCGGGCGGGAGGGTCGGGTCGTCCGGCCGGTGCTCGCGCACCCAGTCCACCTGCTCGGCCACCGGGCCGCTCACCTCTCCGCGGTAGTACTCGGTGTCCGAGGTCCCGGGCACCATCGGGTGCGGCGCGGCGAGCATCCGCTCCTGGAGCGGCGCGAGCAGGTCCTGCTTCTCCCAGATCATGCCCTCGCGCGTCGGGCCGGCGAGCTCGTACTCGTTGGTCATCGTCAGCGCGCGCGTGGGGCACGCCTCGATGCACAGCCCGCAGAAGATGCAGCGCAGGTAGTTGATCTGGTAGACGCGGCCGTACCGCTCGCCCGGCGACATGTGGCCGCCGTCCGGCAGGTCCGCGTTGTCCGCGCCCTCGACGTAGATCGCGTCCGCGGGGCACGCCCACGCGCACAGCTCGCACCCGATGCACTTCTCGAGCCCGTCGGGGTACCGGTTGAGCTGGTGCCGCCCGTGGTACCGCGGCTTCGTCGGCACCTTCTGGCGCGGGTACTGCTCCGTGACCGTCGGGCGGAACATCGAGGAGAAGGTCACGCCGAACCCGGCGACGGGCGCGAGCGCCTCGCGCAGCCCCTTCGCCTGGGGTCGCCGGACCTCGTACTCGCCGGGCCGGGACGGCTTCTGCTCGTCAGCCACGGTCGACCTCCTTGTCGTGCGGTGTGTCTCGAGGGGCACCGGCGCCCGGCGAGGCGGACGCCCCGGGCGAGCGCGCGTCGTCGGGCACGAGGGCGCGACGGCGGGGCGAGGGCGGGAGCGACTGGCCCGGCAGCGGCGGGACGGGGAACCCGCCCGCGAACGCGTCGAACGGCTCGGGACCCGCGCCCGCGGGCGCGCGGGTGCCGGGCGGGGCCTTCTTCTCGGGCCAGAACCAGACGACCACCACGACCACCAGGGCCAGCGCGACGGCGATGCCGACGAAGACGCGCAGGTCGACGTCGAGGAACTGGCGCACGGCCTGGGCGACCGCGAGGAGCACGAGCCACGCGAGCGCGAACGGGATGAGGACCTTCCAGCCGAACTTCATGAACTGGTCGTAGCGCAGGCGCAGCAGCGTGCCGCGGACCCACACGAAGAAGAACATGACGGCCCAGACCTTGACGAGGAACCAGAGGATGGGCCACCAGCCCTCGTTGAACATCCCGTCGTTGATCGCCGAGAGCGGCCACGGGGCCCGCCAGCCGCCGAGGAACAGCGTCGTCGCGACCGCGGAGACGTTGAGCATGTTGATGTACTCCGCGAGGAAGAACCACGCGAACTTCATCGACGAGTACTCGGTCATGTACCCCGACACGAGCTCGCCCTCGGCCTCGGGGAGGTCGAACGGGAGGCGGTTCGTCTCGCCGACCATCGAGATGACGTAGATGACGAACGCCGGCAGGAGCGGCAGGAACCACCAGAGCTGCGTCTGCGAGTCGACGATGCGCGAGGTCGACATCGACCCCGCCATGAGGAAGACGGAGACCAGCGACAGGCCCATCGCGAGCTCGTAGCTGATGACCTGGGCCGTCGAGCGGACCGACCCGAGCAGCGGGTACGTCGAGCCGGACGACCAGCCGCCGAGCACGATCCCGTACACGCCGAGCGACGCGCACGCGAGGATGTACAGCGTCGCGACCGGGAAGTCGGTGAGCTGGGCGGGCGTCACGTAGTCCGTGAACGGGATCTGCACCTCGGGCCCGAACGGGATGACCGCGAACACGAGCAGCGCGCAGAAGACGGAGATCATCGGCGCGAGCAGGTAGACGAACTTGTCCGCCGCCTTGACCGTGATGTCCTCCTTGAGCAGGAGCTTCATCGCGTCGGCGAGCGACTGGAGCAGGCCGAACGGCCCGTGCCAGTTGGGGCCGGGGCGCACCTGCATGCGCGCCACGACCTTGCGCTCGAACCAGATCGCGATCAGCACGCTCGTCAGCAGGAAGACGAGGATGAGGACGGCCTTGACGAGGTACGTCCAGCCGTTGTCCTGCGAGAAGTTCGCCGTGATCCCGGGCACGCCGGGCGTCTCGGCGGCGAGCGCGTGGATCGCGTGGACGCCGCTCATGCGTCCTCCCCTCCGTCGGTGCTGCCGGGCTCGAGCCGGACGACGTCGCCCGGGACGGCGCCGAGCGCCGCGTGCACGGACGACCCCGGCGACCGCAGCGGCAACCACACCACGTGGTCGACCATGTCCGTGACGACGACGGGGAGCGTGACCGATCCCCGGTCGGTCGAGACGCGCACGAGCTCGCCGTCGAACACGTCGACCGCGGCGGCCGTCGTCGCGGACAGCCGCGCCACCGGGCGCTTGGCCGTCCCCGCGAGGTAGCGCTCGCCGTCCTGGCCGCGCGCGTCGTCGAGCAGGAGGCGCCAGCTCGCGAGGACCGCGGTCCCCGGCGCGACGGCGGGAGGCTCCGTGGTCTCGACGTCCGGCGCGGCGGCGCGCTCGCCGTCCCACGCGCCGTCGCCCACGAGCTGGTCGAGCTCGGCGCGCACCGCGTCCACGGTGCCGAGGCCGAGGCTGACGCCCGCCGCGTCGGCGAGCGCGTCGAGCACGCGGTGGTCCGTCATCGCCGTGGACGCGAGCGCCGCCGGGAACGGGCGCACGCGCCCCTCCCAGCTCACGAACGCGCCCTCGCGCTCCACGGGCGGCGCGACCGGGAGCACGACGTCGGCCAGCTCGGTCGCCGCCGAACGCCGCACCTCGAGCGAGACGACGACGTCCGCGGCCTCGAGCGCGCGGCGGGCGTGCGCGGGGTCGGGCAGGTCGTCGAGCTCGAGCCCGCCGACGAGCGCACCCGCGAGCTGGCCGACGGACAGGGCGTCGAGCATCTCCCCCACGTCGCGGCCCGCCGTCGCGGGGAGACCGGTCGGCTGGTCGTCCGTGGCGGGAACGCCCCAGACGGTCGCGACGTCGACCCGGGCCGCGGCGTCCGCGACCGGGCGTCCGCCCGGCAGGAGGTTCGGCAGGGTGCCGGCCTCGACGCCGCCGCGCTCGCCGGCGCGGCGCGGGACCCACGCGAGGCGTGCGCCCGTCGCGGCGACCGCGCGCAGCAGCGCGCTGTACCCGCCGCGTGTCGCCGCGAGGCGCTCGCCGACGAGGATCACGGCGCCCGGCGCCCGGAGCGCGTCGCTGACCTCGGCGAGGAGGTCGGTGCCCTCGGCCTCGTCGAGCGTACGGACCTGGTCGCCCGCCGCGATGCCGTCGAGCCACTCCGCCTCGGTGCCCGGCGCGGCCGGGAGCAGCGTGCCGTGCATGCGCTGCACGCCGCGCGACGCGAACGGCGCGACCGAGAACACCCGCACCCCGTGCCTCACCGCGCCCTTGCGCAGGCGCAGGAACGTCACGCCCGCCTCCTCCTCGGCCTCCAGGCCGACGAGCAGGACCGCGGGCGCCTTCTCGAGGTCGGGGAACGTCACCCCCACCGGGTATCCGGCGACGGCGTGCGCGAGGAAGTCCGCCTCCTCCGCGCTGTGGGAGCGGGCGCGGTGGTCGACGTCGTTCGTACGCAGCCAGGTGCGCGCGAGCTTCGCGTACGCGTACGCGTCCTCGACGGTGAGGCGTCCGCCCGGCAGGACGGCGACACCCCCGGCGTCGCGCGCCCGCGTCAGGGCGTCCGCCGCGACCTCGAGCGCCTCGGCCCAGGAGGCGGGGCGCAGCTCGCCCCGAGTCACCGTGCCGTCGGGGGCGACCTCGCGGTCGCGTACGAGCGGGTGCGTGAGCCGGTCCGGAGCCGACTGCCACGTGAACGCGAAGCGGTCCCGGTCGGTGATCCACTCCTCGTTGACCAGCGGGTCCTCGCCCGCGAGGCGGCGCAGCACGACACCGCGGCGGTGGTCGACGCGGATCGCCGACCCGGACGAGTCGTGCTCCGCGACCGACGGCGTCGAGACCAGGTCGAACGGGCGCGACCGGAACCGGTACGCCGCGCCCGTGAGCGCGCCCACCGGGCAGATCTGCACCGTGTTGCCCGAGAAGTACGACGCGAACGGCAGCCCCGACTCGTCCTCGAGCGCCAGCCCGACCGGACGGTCGCCCGGCGCCTGGCCCGCGGGTGGCGCGAAGTCCAGCACCGCCTCGTCGAAGCGCCCGATCTGCTGCGCGGCCCCGCGCTTCTGCAGGTCGATGAACGCGTCGCCCGCGATCTCGGCGGAGAAGCGCGTGCACCGCTGGCACAGGACGCAGCGCTCGCGGTCGAGCAGGATCGTCGTCGAGACGGCGATCGGCTTGGGGAACGTGCGCTTGACGTCCACGAAACGGCTCGTCGCGCGGCCGTTGCTCATCGCCTGGTTCTGCAGCGGGCACTCGCCGCCCTTGTCGCACACCGGGCAGTCGAGCGGGTGGTTGATGAGCAGCAGCTCCATGATCCCGTGCTGCGCCTTGTCGGCGACCGGGCTCGTGCGCTGCGTCTTGACCACCATGCCGGGCGTCGCCTCGAGCGTGCACGACGCCTGGGGCTTCGGCATGGGCCGGACGTTGCCCTCACGGTCCGGCGTCGCCACCTCGACGAGGCACTGACGGCACGCACCCGCCGGCTCCAGCAGCGGGTGGTCGCAGAACCGCGGGATCTGGATCCCGATCTGCTCGGCCGCGCGGATCACGAGCGTGCCCTTCGGCACGGACATCTCGACGTCGTCGATCGTGAACGTCACGTGGTCCGCGGGGACCGGGGGCTTGGCCGCGCCGCCCGCGGGTGCGGCCGCTGAGCCGGTGCCCGGGGCGGGGGTCGTGGTCGTCATCAGTGCACTCCTGCCGTCAGGACGCGGGCCGGGCGGGGCGTGTGGTCGAAGAGCGCCGAGGCCGCCGGGTCGAACGGGCACCCGTGCCCGGTGATGTGCGCCTCGTACTCGTCGCGGAACAGCTCGATGCTGCTCGTCACGGGCGACGTCGCGCCGTCGCCGAGCGCGCAGAACGCGCGGCCCAGGATGTTGTCGCACGTGTCGAGCAGCAGGTCGAGGTCGGCCTCCGTGCCCTGGCCCGCCTCGATGCGCGCCAGCACCTGCTTCATCCAGTACGTGCCCTCGCGGCACGGCGTGCACTTGCCGCACGACTCGTGCGCGTAGAAGTCCGTCCACCGGCTCACGGCCCGCACGACGCACGTCGTCTCGTCGAACAGCTGCAGCGCGCGCGTGCCGAGCATCGACCCCGCCGCCGCGACCGACTCGTAGTCGAGGGGCGTGTCGAGGTGGGCGTCGGTGAACAGCGGGGTCGACGACCCGCCCGGCGTCCAGAACTTCAGCGCCTTGCCGCCGCGCATCCCGCCCGCGAGGTCGAGCAGCTCGCGCAGCGTCGTGCCGAGCGGCGCCTCGTACTGCCCGGGCCGCGTCACGTGGCCCGAGAGCGAGAACAGACCGAACCCGGCCGAGCGCTCCGTACCCATCGACGTGAACCAGTTGGCGCCACGTTCGACGATCGACGGCACGCTCGCGATGGACTCCACGTTGTTGACGACGGTCGGGCGCGCGTACAGGCCCGCGACCGCCGGGAACGGCGGCTTGAGCCGCGGCTGCCCGCGACGCCCCTCGAGCGAGTCCAGCAGCGCCGTCTCCTCGCCGCAGATGTACGCGCCCGCCCCGGCGTGCACCGTGACGTCGAGGTCGAAGCCCGAGCCCTGGACGTCCTTGCCCAGGTACCCGGCCTCGTACGCCTCCTCGACCGCGCGCAGCAGGCGGCGGTACACGTGCAGCACCTCGCCGCGCACGTAGATGAACGCGTGGTCGCACCCGATCGCGTACGACGTGATCGCCACGCCCTCCACGAGCGCCTGCGGGCTCGCGAGCATGAGCGGGATGTCCTTGCACGTGCCCGGCTCGGACTCGTCCGCGTTGACGACGAGGTACCGGGGGCCGCCGTCGGGCGCGGGCAGGAAGCCCCACTTCATGCCCGTCGGGAAGCCCGCGCCGCCGCGGCCACGCAGGCCCGACGCCTTGACCGTCGCGACGACGTCCGCGGGGTCCTGGGCGAGCGCCGCACGCAGGCCTGCGTAGCCGCCGCGGTCCACGTACGACGCCAGCGACCAGGACCGGTCCGCGTCCCACGTGTCCGACAGGACGGGGGTCAGCGGGTCCGGGGTCGGCCGGGCCACGGTGCCCTGCTGCTCGCTCATGCGTCCGCTCCCTTCGACGGGTCGGGCTTGGTGCCGGGAGACTCGGCCTTGCCGCCGGGGTCGACGTCGGCGTCGGTCGTGGGCTTCCGCTCGGCGCTCGACTGCTCGCCGCCGGTGACGGGCTTCTCCGGTGCGCCCGCGCCCGCCTCGGCGTCCGGCACGCCCGCCGACCCGGTGGGGGCGGTCCAGCCGTGCTCGCGGGCGAGGCGCAGGCCGGCGAGGGTGGGCTCGCCGGCGCCGACGCCCTCGTCGGCGCGGCCGTCGGGGAAGCCCGCGAGGACGCGGCTCATCTGCTTGAAGGTGCACACGCTCGCGGCACCGCGCGTCGGGGCGACGGCCTCGCCCGCGCGGAGGCGGTCGACGACGTCGGTCGCCGAGCCGGGCGTCTGGTTGTCGAAGAACTCCCAGTTGACCATCATGACCGGCGCGTAGTCGCAGGCCGCGTTGCACTCGACGCGCTCGAGCGTGATCGCGCCGTCGTCGGTCGTCTCGTCGTGCCCGACGCCGAGGTGGTCCGAGAGCTCGTCGAAGATCGCGTCACCGCCCATGATCGCGCACAGCGTGTTGGTGCAGACGCCCACGGTGTACGTCCCGTTGGGGTGGCGCTTGTACTGGGTGTAGAACGTCGCGACGGCCGAGACCTCGGCCGCCGTAAGGCCGAGCTGCTCCGCGCAGAACAGGATGCCGTCGCGCGAGACGTAGCCGTCCTCGGACTGCACGAGGTGCAGCATCGGCAGCAGGGCCGAGCGGGACTCGGGGTACCGGGCGACGATCTGCGCGGCGTCGGCGGCGAGCCGCGCCGTCGTCTCCGCGTCGTACCCGGGTCGCGGCGCGCCGGCGGGCGTGCCGTTCGTCGCAGGTCCGGCGTCGATGGTCATCGGTCCACCCCTCCCAGCACGGGGTCCAGGGAGGCGACGGCGACCACGACGTCGGCCACCTGGCCGCCCTCGCACATCGCCGCCACGGCCTGGAGGTTGTTGAACGACGGGTCGCGGAAGTGCGCCCGGTAGGGGCGCGTGCCGCCGTCGGACACGACGTGCACCCCGAGCTCGCCGCGCGGGTGCTCCACGGTCTGCCACGCCTGCCCGACCGGGACGCGGAAGCCCTCGGTGACGAGCTTGAAGTGGTGGATCAGGGCCTCCATGGAGGTGCCCATGATCTCCTTGATGTGCTCGAGCGAGTTGCCCTGGCCGTCGCCGCCGATCGCGAGCTGCGCGGGCCACGCGATCTTGCGGTCGCCCACCATGACGGGCTGCCCGGCCGTCCGCTCGAGGCGCTCGAGGCACTGCTCGACGATGTGCAGCGACTGGTAGCACTCCTCGATCCGCAGCACGACGCGGTCGTAGCAGTCGGCACCCGTCGCGGTCGGGACGTCGAAGTCGTACGTCTCGTAGCCGCAGTACGGGTCCGACTTGCGCACGTCGTACGGGTGGCCGGTCGAGCGGAGCACCGGCCCGGTGATCCCGAGCGCCATGCAGCCCGCGAGGTTGAGGTGCCCGACGCCGACGAGGCGGCCCTTGAAGATCGGGTTGGCGAGCATGAGGTCGCCGAGCTGGCCGAGGTAGCGGCGGATGAGCGGGTCGGCCGCGCGCACCTGCGCGACGAGGTCGGGCGGCACGTCCTGCGCGACGCCGCCCGGGCGGACGTACGCGTTGTTCATGCGCAGTCCCGTGACGGCCTCGAAGATGCGCAGGATCTCCTCGCGCGCGGTGAACGCGATGGTCATGACGGTCGTCGCGCCCATCTCGTTGCCGCCCGTGCCCAGGCACACGAGGTGGGACGCGATGCGGTTGAGCTCCATCATGAGCACCCGGATGACGCTCGCGCGCTCCGGGACGTCGTCCGTGATGCCGAGCAGCTTCTCGACCGCGAGGCAGTACGCCGTCTCCTGGAACAGCGGCGCGAGGTAGTCCATGCGGGTGCAGAACGTGACGCCCTGCGTCCACGTCCGGAACTCCATGTTCTTCTCGATGCCGGTGTGCAGGTAGCCGATGCCGCAGCGCGCCTCGGTGACCGTCTCGCCGTCGATCTCGAGCATGAGGCGGAGCACGCCGTGCGTCGACGGGTGCTGCGGGCCCATGTTGACGACGATGCGCTCCTCGCCGAGCGCGGCCGCGGCGACGGCGCTCTCGGTGATGTCGGCCCAGTCGCCGCCCGACGCCTCGAAGCTCGGGACGCCCTCGTCGAAGTCGCCGACGGGCGGCCGGGTCGACCGCGGTGCGGAGTGCGGGGCGGCGCCGGGCGCGCCGGTGGTGTGCGTGCTCACGAGTACGACCTCCTCGTGTCGGGCGGGGGCACGGTCGCGCCCTTGTACTCGACGGGGATCCCGCCGAGCGGGTAGTCCTTGCGCTGCGGGTGGCCGGGCCAGTCGTCGGGCATCTCGATGCGCGCGAGCGACGGGTGGCCGTCGAAGACGATGCCGAAGAAGTCCCAGGTCTCGCGCTCGTGCCAGTCGTTAGTCGGGTAGACGGACGTCGTGGTCGGTACGTGCGGGTCGGCGTCGGGCACCGACACCTCGAGGCGCAGGCGACGCCCGTGCGTGATCGACGTGAGGTGGTACACGGCGTGCAGCTCGCGGCCGACGTCGTGCGGGAAGTGCACGCCGCTGACGCCCAGGCTCAGCTCGAACCGCAGGTCCTGGTCGTCGCGCAGCGCGCGGCACACGTCGACGAGGTGGTCGCGGTGCACGTGGATCGTCAGCTCGGCGTGCGCGCCGGGCGGGTCGACGACGACGCGTTCCACCGCGGCCTCGAACCGCGTGCCCTGCTCCGCCAGCACCTCGGCCAGGACGTCGACGACCTCGTCGAACCACCCGCCGTAGGGGCGCGGGCTCGCGCCGGGCATCGCGACGGGCTGGACGAGCCCGCCGTACCCCGACGTGTCGCCCGAGCCGTGGACGCCGAACATGCCCTCGCGCACCTCGACGACCTCGAGCGTGCGGGGTGCACCCGCCCCGGTCACCAGGTCGCCGGAGCGCGGGCCGGGGACCTCCTCGGGCTGCGGCACCGGGGTCCCGCCGCCCGTCTTCTCG